>NZ_JASAUT010000001.1:0-593583 GCF_029952935.1 Bradyrhizobium sp. Mp19
ACACCTGTGGTCCTACCCCCGTGCTTTCTACCTTTTGCACGGGGCCCATGGGTGCGATCGGCACCCGGCTTTCCCTGTGCCCTCTGCTAACGGAGAGGGCGAGACGAAGAGCAAGACTCGGGCAGATCATGTCGCGAGAATGCGGAAGTGTGTCACAGACGACGCCTCACATTCGGTGTCGTCCCTGCGAAAGCAGGGACCCATAACCACCGATGGTCATTGTTGAGCCGTGCTGCAACGACGAGTCCCCTCCACAACACCCGCTGCGGCGTATGGGTCCCTGCTCCCGTGCGCAATTGCGCACTAGGCAGGGACGACAGCGGAGGACGCGCCCTCTCGGCTCAAGCACGACCGTCTCTGGAATACTGGATCGCCCGCTTTCGCATTCGCATGTGATGACACCCGTGTGTTTGTCACCATGAATCGGGGACCATCCACCGCCGTCGTCCTGGCCCCTCCTGCGCAATTGCGCACTAGGCCAAGACGACGATTGAGGAGACCGTCAGCCCATGTCCGTCACCGTCATGCTGAGGAAGCCGCGCAGCGGCCGTCTCGAAGCAGCAAGCGGGATGTTGGATGCGGCGCGAACGCGCCATTGTCCATCCGCTCAGTTCATCGACTTATGTCGCGAGAATGCGAGCGTGCAGCCTACACGCGAATGCTGACACGCAGCTTACAACTGGCCGCTATCGGACGGGTCTCACCGTCGCATCGATGACGGATGACTTCCTCAGCCGCTGCATGCTACTCCACCGCGGCACCGACCGGCGGTCCGCCGGGCGGGCGGTGCAGGAAGGTGATCGATGCATAGGCGCCGACCCACGAGCCGAGGGCGGCGAAGGCGACGTAGAGCCAGTTTTCGGTGTAGCTGATCACCGCATAGGAGGAGAGCACATACCAGACGCTGCTCCAGGTCGCCGCCGGCACGCGCTTGCGTGCCACGACCGCCGAGGTGAACATGACATAGACCGCGTCGGTCGCTGCGGTCGCGAGGAAGACACCGCCGGCGGTGAGAGGATCGATGGCAGCCATTGCAACTCCTGTGTGGGTCGGGCAGAGCTAGATATAGGCAGGGCCGGAAATGACGGTTGGGATCGGGCACCGCCTTTTTGTCATCATGCTCGGGCATAGAATAATCGCAAACGGGTATGCGCATGCAGGACATTCGTGAAATCCTTTCCGATGTCTGGACCGGCGCCGGCGGCGCGCCGGCCGCGCTCGATGCGGTCGCGCTGACCGGCAGCGAGCCGCAGCTGCCGTCGTCGTTTCGGGTCGCAGCGGCAGCGCAGGCGCCGATCGCAGCAGCCGGCCTCGCGGCGGCCGAGATCTGGAAGGCCCGCAGCGGCGAGCAGCAAGAGGTCGCGGTCGACATCCGCCATGCCGTCGTCGAATGCCGCAGCGAGCGCTATTTGCGCGTCGACGACAAGCCGCCGCCGCCGGCCTGGGACAAGATCGCCGGCGTCTATCGTGTCAAAGACAATCGCTTCGTCCGCCTGCACACCAATTTCCCGCATCATCGCGATGCCGTCTGCAAGGTGCTGGGCTGCAACGCCGAACGTGACGAGGTTCAGGCCGCACTGCTGCAATGGGACGGCGAGGCGTTCGAGACCGCGGCCTACGCCGCCGGCGGCGTCGTCGCCTTGATGCGCTCGCAGGACGAGTGGTCGGCGACGCCGCATGCCAAAGAACTGGCAAAGCTGCCGCTGATCTCGATCGAGAAGATCGGCGAGGCTGCGCCGAAGCCGTGGCCCGCCGGCAATCGGCCGCTGGCCGGCATCCGTGTGCTCGATCTGTCGCGCGTGATCGCCGGTCCCGTCGCCGGCCGCACGCTCGCGGCGCATGGCGCCGACGTGCTGCTGATCTCCGGTCCCGATCTGCCGGCGATCCCCTGGCTCACCATCGACACCGGCCGCGGCAAGCTCACGAGCTTCCTTGAGCTGCGGAGCGAGCAGGGGCGGGGCGTGATGCAGGGTCTGGTGGCGCAGGCCGATATTCTCTCGCAGGGCTATCGTCCGCAGGCGATTGCACGGCTCGGCTTCTCGCCGGAGGAAGCGGCGCGGATCAATCCCGGGATCGTCTATGTGACGCTGTCGGCCTACGGCCATGCCGGACCATGGGCCGGGCGCCGCGGCTTCGACTCGCTGGTGCAGACCACGACCGGCTTCAATCATGCCGAAGGACAGGCGGCGGGCACCGATGGGCCGAAGGAATTGCCGGCCCAGATGCTCGACCACGCGACCGGATATTTCATGGCGTTCGGTGCCATGATGGCGAAGGCCCGCCAGGCCCGCGAGGGCGGCAGCTGGCACGTCCGGGTATCGCTGGCGCAGACCGGGCGCTGGCTGTGGAATCTCGGCCGCCTCGAGGGAGGTCTTGCGACCGAGGACCTGAAGGCGGATGCGGTGCAGCCCTTCATCGAACGGGTGCCGTCCGGTTTCGGCACGCTGAGCTCGGTCCGCCATGCGGCGGTGCTGTCGCGGACCCCGGCGCATTGGTCCCGTCCGGCCATGCCGCTCGGCAGCCATCCTCCGGAGTTTCCTCCCCCGGAGTTTCCCGGATGAGACATTCAGCTGCCGTTCAGGCTATGCAAACTTTAACGACTGGCATCGCCGAAGGGCGATTTTTAGGTTGTTTGAAACGCCAATTCAGCACTATTAGCGCACCGCTGGGGCTGTCCCGCCGGACGCTGCAACGATCGACCCCGCGGACCGCATGGTGAAAGAGTTTACCAAGAGAATGCAGAGCTTTAGCCGCCCGCGCCTGGTCGTGGCCGCGGTGCTGCTGGCGGTTGCCTGCGCGGGTGCCTATGGCTACACGCGTTTCGGCACGGAAAAGCAGACATCTTCGGAAGTCTCCAGCCAGTCCCGCAAGGGCGGCGCGCGTTATGCGCCGTCGGCGGCCGAGTGGGCCAGCCTGACCTTCCAGACAGTGAGCGAGCGAACCTTCCGCTCCGAGCTGGTGACCGAGGGCAAGATCGGCATCGATGAGGACCGCTCCACCCCGGTCTATTCGCCCTACACCGGGCGCGTCACCCGCCTCATGGTGCGGCCGGGCGATGCCGTGGTGAAGGGCCAGCCGCTGTTCGTGATCGAGGCGGCCGACACCGTGCAGGCGCAGAACGATTACGTCGCAGCGATGACCGGCCTCAACAAGGCGCAGTCGGCGCTCGACCTAGCGCAGATCCAGGAGAAGCGCGCCAAGGATCTGTCCGAGGGCAAGGCGATCCCGCTGAAGGATTATCAGCAGGCGCAGGCGGCGCTGGTGCAAGCGCAGAACGATGCGCGCTCGGCGCAGACGCTTCTGGAAGCGGCGCAGAACAAGCTGCGCATCCTCGGCTTCAGCGACGACGACATCACGACGCTGCGGCAGAAGGGCCGCCTCAATCCGGAGACGACGGTGTTCGCGCCGATCGGCGGCACCGTGGTCCAGCGCAAGGCCGGTCCGGGCCAGTATGTCTCGACCGGCGCCAGTGACCCGGTCTACGTGATCGGCGATCTGTCGACGGTCTGGCTGATCGCCTTTGTCCGCGAATCCGACGCCGACAGCGTCGCGGTCGGGCAGGACCTCACCTTCAGCGTGATGGCGCTGCCGGGCAAGGTGCTGAACGCCCGGGTCAACTATGTCGCCGCGGCGATCGACGCGACCTCGCGCCGCCTCCTGGTCCGCGCCACCATCGACAACGCCGACAAGCGGCTGAAGCCCGAGATGTTCGCCAATGTGACGCTGTATTCGAAGGGCGATCATCCGGCGGTCGGCGTGCCGAAGCAGGCGCTGATCTACGAGGGTGACCAGGTTCGGGTCTGGGTCGCGAGGCCCGACGACAAGACCATCGAACTGCGCCAGATCAAGCCCGGCCTCATCAATGGCGACCTCGTCGAGGTCGCCGGCAACCTCAAGCCGGGCGAGCAGATCGTGACGAAGGGAAGCCTCTTCATCGACCGCGCCGCATCAGGCACCTAAGCGCATGATCCGGAAACGTGGGAACCGGTTTTCCCTCGCGACAAACGCGCAACGCGTTTGCGCGGAGATCACGCTCAATAAGAAAAGTCCCTTCCAGTTGAAAGCGCCGATCTGAATGGATCGCCTCGTCGCCCTTGCCGTCAATCGCCGCTACTTGATGGTGGCCATGTTCGTGGCCGTCTTCATCGGCGGCCTGATCGCGTTCAGGCAGCTCAACATCGAGGCCTATCCCGATCCGACCCCGCCGATGGTCGACATCGTGACGCAGAGCCCGGGCCTCTCGGCCGAGGAGATCGAGCGCTACATCACAATCCCGATCGAGACCCAGGTCGCCGGCATCAAGAACCTCAAGACCATCCGTACCATCTCGCTGTACGGCCTCTCCGACGTCAAGCTGCAGTTCTCCTTCGACTACACCTATGACGAGGCGCTGCAGCAGGTGCTCAACCGCCTGTCGCAGCTCGCGCCGCTGCCGGGCAACGTGCTGCCCGGCATCTCGCCGCTGAGCCCGATCGGCGAAATCTTCCGCTACCGCCTGAAGGGACCGCCGAACTACAGCGTGCTCGACCTCAAGACGCTGCAGGACTGGGTGCTGCAGCGCCGCTTCCGTGCGGTGCCCGGCGTGATCGACGTCACCGGCTGGGGCGGCAAGACCAAGACCTATGAGATCCAGGTCGACTTCAACAAGCTGGTCGCCAACGGCCTGACGCTGCCGCAGGTGTTGCAGGTGGTTTCCAACGCCAACATCAATGTCGGCGGCAACACCGTGAACATCGGCTCGCAATCGGCCGTGGTGCGCGGCGTCGGCCTGATCCGCTCGATCGACGACCTCGCCAACACCATGGTCTCGCAGTCCGGCGGCAATCCGGTGCTGGTGCGCGACATCGCCCATGTCA
Organism: Bradyrhizobium sp. Mp19; assembly: GCF_029952935.1. Lineage (NCBI taxonomy): Bacteria > Pseudomonadati > Pseudomonadota > Alphaproteobacteria > Hyphomicrobiales > Nitrobacteraceae > Bradyrhizobium > Bradyrhizobium sp. Mp19. Next base: position 4,857 of record NZ_JASAUT010000001.1, read on the forward strand.
CGATCGGCGAGAAGCCGCGGCTCGGCATCGCCGGCCTCGACAATGACGACGACATCGTGCAGGGCATCGTGCTGATGCGCCGCGGCGAGCAGAGCTCGCCGACGATCTCCCGCGTCGAGCAGCTGGTCCACGACATCAACCATTCCTCGATCCTGCCGCCCGGCGTGAAGATCGAGCGCATCTACGACCGCAAGGACCTGATCGAGCTCACCACCCACACCGTGCTGCACAACATGGTGGTCGGCATCCTCCTGATCGTGCTGTTGCAGTGGATCTTCCTCGGCGACCTCCGCAGCGCGCTGATCGTCGGCGCGACGATCCCGTTCGCGCTGTTCTTCGCCGTGATCATCCTGGTGCTGCGCGGCGAATCCGCCAATCTGCTGTCGGTCGGCGCGATCGATTTCGGCCTGATCGTCGATGCCACCGTGATCATGGTGGAGGCGATCTTCCGCCGGCTGTCGCAGACCACCGCGCTGTCGGAAGACGAGCGAAGCCACATCTCCGAGGACACGGTGATGGGGATGAAGAGCCACGCCATCCTGTCGGCGGGGGCCGATGTGTCGCGTTCGATCTTCTTTGCCGCGGCGATTATCATCGCGGCGTTCCTGCCGCTGTTCACGCTATCCGGTGTCGAGGGCAACATCTTCGGCCCGATGGCGCGCACCTATGCCTATGCGCTTGCCGGCGGCCTGCTTGCGACCTTCACGGTGACGCCGGCGCTGAGCGCGATCATCCTGCCGGCGCACATCCACGAGACCGAGACCTGGATCGTCAAGAAGCTCGACGGGATCTACGTGCCGGTGCTGAACTGGGCGATCGCCAACCGCAGGATGGTGATGACCGGTGCGGCCGGCCTCGTGGTCATGACCATCATCTTCGCGCGCTTCCTCGGCCTCGAATTCCTGCCCAAGCTCGAGGAGGGCAATCTGTGGATCCGCGCCACGCTGCCGCCGACGATCTCGCTGCAGGAAGGCAATGCCTATGTCAACGAGATGCGCAAGCTGATCCGCAGCCGTCCCGAGGTGCTGTCGGTGGTGTCGCAGCATGGCCGTCCCGACGACGGCACCGACGCGGCCGGCCTGTTCAACGCCGAGTTCTTCGCGCCGCTGAAGCCGGCCAGCGAATGGCCCACCACCCACGACAAGGAAGTGCTTACCGCGCAATTGCTGGCGCAGTTGCAGGAGAGATTCCCGGGCGTCGAATTCAATTTCTCGCAATATCTGCAGGACAACGTGTCGGAAGCGGTGTCCGGCGTGAAGGGCGAGAACTCGATCAAGCTCTACGGCAATGATCTGCAGGCGCTGACCGACACCGCCAACAAGATCAAGTCGGTGTTGTCGACCGTGCAGGGCGTCACCGACCTTGCGGTGTTCACCTCGCTCGGCCAGCCGACCATCCAGATCGACGTCGATCGCGCCCGTGCCGCGCGTTATGGCCTGTCGCCGGGCGACATCAACGCCACGATCCGGGTTGCGGTCGGCGGCGACAGCGCCGGCGACCTCTATGAACCCGGCAGCGACCGGCACTTCCCGATCATCGTCCGCCTTGCGCCGGAATACCGCAAGAGCGCGGAGGCGATCCAGAACTTGCGGATCGGGGTGGCCAACGCCAATGGCGGCATCACGCAGATCCCGCTCTCTGAAGTGGCCTCGATCAACCTGATCTCCGGCGCGGCCTATATCTACCGCGAACAGCAGGAACGTTATTTGCCGATCAAGTTCTCGGTGCGCGAGCGCGACCTCGGCAGCGCGATCCGGGAGGCGCAGCAGAAGATCGACGAGCAGGTGCAGCTGCCGCCGGGATCGCGTGTCGAGTGGGTCGGCGAATTCGGCAATCTGCAGGATGCGATCCGGCGGCTGTCGATCGTGGTGCCGATCAGCCTCGCGCTGATCGCGGTGCTGCTGTTCTTCAATTTCGGCTCGATGGTCGACACCATGCTCGCGATGAGCGTGATCCCGATGGCGATCTTCGGCGGCGTGCTCGGGCTTCTGATCTCGGGGATTCCGTTCAGCGTCTCGGCGGCGATCGGCTTTATCGCGCTGTTCGGCATCGCCGTGATGGACGGCATCATCATCCTGTCGCAGTTCAACCAGCTGATCGACGAAGGCTATGACCGGATGCGCGCGGTGATCCGCACCGGCGAGCTGCAGCTTCGTCCGGTGCTGATGACCTGCGTGGTGGCGGGCGTCGGCCTGTTGCCGGCGGCGATTTCGGAAGGTATCGGCTCGCAGGTGCAGAAGCCGCTCGCCATCGTCGTCGTCACCGGCATGATGCTGGCGCCGCTGGTGATCCTGATCACGCTGCCGGTGTTGATCTTCTATTTCTCGCGCCGGCCGCGCGAGCGCTAGCTCAGAAGGAATCAGGTGAAGCCGTAGAGCCGCGCCGGGTTGTCGACCAGGATCGCCTTGCGGATCGCGGCATCCGGCGCCCAGACCGGAAGCTGGTTGAGGAGGCGGCCGTCGTCGATCTGAAACAGCGGCGTCACGTCGGTGACCTTCCTGCCTTGCGGCGTCACCGAATCCGGGTGCGGCCAGTCGGTGCCCCAGACGATGCGCTCGGCATTGGCCGCGATCAGCGCCTGCGCCAGCGGCGTGGCGTCGGCATAATCGGGTGCGAGCTTGGAGGCGCGGTAGGCGCCGGAAATCTTGACATAGGCCTTGCCGGATTTGACCAGCGCGAGCAGGTCGGCAAATCCCGGCTGGCCCGTGCCGAGTGCGGCCTCGGCGCCGCCGAAATGGTCGAACACGACCGGCACCGGCGCTGTGGCGACGAGGTCCTTGATCGCGGAGATCATGGCGAGGCTGGTGAACAGCTGCACATGCCAGCCGCGCGCCTTCATCCGCTCGATCGCGGCCGAGAAGCGCTGCCGGCCGACATTCGGATCGTTGACGCCGCCGGTCGCGAGGTTGAGGCGGATGCCGCGGAAGCCGGCCTTGTTCATGGCATCGAGATCGCTCTCGCTGGTCTTGTCGTCGATCACAGCGACGCCGCGCGCGGTCGGCCCGCGGGCCGTGATGCCGAACAGGGTCGACGAATTGTCGGGGCCGTAGACGCTCGGCGTCACGATCACCACGCGCTCGACATGGAGCGCCTTGTGCAGCGCGCTCATCTCCTCCGGCGAGGCCGGCTCCGGCGTGTAGACGCGGCCGGCGAAGAACGGGAATTTCTCGGGGTCGCCATGGATGTGGGTGTGGCAGTCGCACGCCCCGGCAGGCACGTCGAAGTTTACCGCGGTCGATGGTTGCGCTGCCTTGGAAAATGCGTTGCTGCTGGTCATGGTCACTCCGGCTGCGATCGAAGCCAGCATCATATCGCGTCGCGTCAGCATTGGACGTCTCCCTGCGTGCTCGGCTGTTATGCGCGTCATACGCGCGCCGGCATTATGGGTTGCCGGCGGGGGCGGAGGTTATCGGCGGAGAGAGCGGGCGGGAAGGGCCAGTTCGCGGTGCGAACGGTTCCGCAATGCCTATTGTCCCGACGGCGTGCGCAGGCCGTGCCAGGCGTCGCGCACCTGATGGTAATGCACCTCGGGCAGATAGTCCGGCGTCTTCAGGTTCAGCGTCTTGACGTCGAGCCGTCCGGTCGCGCTGAGCAGCGTGTAGGAGGCGATCACGCGGTCGCGCTGCGCACCGATCAGCCGTGCCCGCGCGGTGATCAGATCCTGCTGCGCGTTGAGCACGTCGACCGTGGTGCGCTGGCCGCCCGCGGCTTCCTTCTGCACGCCGGCGAGCGCAACTTCCGCGGCCTTCATCTCGGACTCCGAGGCCGACACCGCGATCTTGGCGCCTTCATTGGCAACCCACGCGCTGACCACGGCGGTCTTGGCCTGATTGCGAACCTTATCCAGCACCAGCCGGCTCTGCGCCGCGACTTCCTTGGCCTGCCGGGTCTGCGATGCGGCGGTGCCGCCGTCATAGATCGGCTGGGTGACCTGGCCGATCACCGAGGCTTGATCGGTGCCGAAGCTGCCGAGCGTGGTGTCGGTGTCGCGGCTGCGGCTGACGCTGCCCTGCACCGAGACATTCGGCATCAGGCTGCTCTCGGCGACGCGGATCGAGGTCGAGGCGACGTCGACGTCGAAGCCTGCCGCGGTGACGGCGGGATGCTCGCGGAGTGAGAGCGCGATCGCATCCTCGCGGCTGCGCGGCAACAGCCGGTCGACGGTCTCGGCCGGACGCAACTGGGATGGCGCAGTGCCGACCACCTGCGCATAGGTGGCCTGGCTGACCGCGAAATTGACCTCGGCGGCGTTGAGGTCGGCGAGGCCGCGGTTGAGCCGTGCCTCGGCCTGGGCGGTATCGGTCGGCGTCACGTCGCCGGCATTGAGGCGTCGTTCGGTGATTGCCCGGGTCTCCTTCAGGAAGGCGACGTTGGCGCGCTGCGCCTCGACCAGGGTCTGGTTGGCCAGCACATTGGTGTAGACGGTGACGGCGTCGAGCAGCAGGCCCTGGCCGACATTGCGCAGCGCCTCGCGGCCGGATTGCACCTGCAACTCGGCGACGCGGACGCTGTTGGCGGTCTTGAAGCCGTTGAACAGGGTCTGCGTCACCGTGACGCCGATCTGCCACGGCTTCAGCGTTGCGGTCTGGATCACATTGCCGGGCAGCTGGTCGCGCACCGCCTGCAGCCCGACCGACAGGCCGGCGATGATCTGGGGACGGTAGCCGGCCAGCGCCTGCGGCACGTTCTCGTCGGTCGCCCGCTGGCGAGCCCGCTCGGCATTGAGTTGCGGATTGGTCTGATACGCCTTGACCAGGGCTTCCGGCAGGCTCTCGGCGCGGGCCGCTGTCTCCGTCAGCAGCGCGCATGCCAGCACGCCAAGGCCCGACAAAAGCACGCGCCTCGCAACATCGCCGACCCTCGCGGCACGCTCAACCATGTGATCCCGCAAACCAAAAACCCCGGCAGTCCGCCCCCGCCGACGCCGTCGACACATCTACCTGTTTACGGGGCGGTGCCGCCACAGGCAAACCGCCGCGCGACATCTGCACATCATTTCAGTTCTTGTCTGTTGCCGGTTCGTCACAGGCGAACGTATCGGTCATATGAAGTATAAGTTTGAACCGCTGGCCGTCGATTCAACGACGCCGGTTATCCACTGTCTCCTCCGGGTCCATTGCTGATGCCGATATTCTTCTCCGACCCCGAGGCGATCGCGGAGCACATTATTCGTGACGTCGGAACCGAACTGGTGGTCGGGCTGCCGCTCGGCCTCGGCAAGGCCAACCACATCGTCAACGCGCTGCATGCGCGGGCAGTGGCCGACCGCTCCATCAATCTGACGCTGTTCTCCGCGCTGACGCTGGAAAAGCCGAAGCCGAAGAGCCTGCTCGAACGGCGCTTCATCGGACCGGTGATCGATCGCCTGTTCGGCGGCTATCCGGATCTCGCCTATGCGGATGCGCTGCATCACGGCGCGCTCCCGCCCAACATCAAGGTGATCGAGTTCTTCTTCCTCGCGGGGCAGTGGCTGCACCAGCCATTCGCACAACAGCACTACATTTCCGCCAACTACACCCATGCGGCGTCATACCTGTTGTCGCGCGGACTGAATGTCGTGCCTCAGCTCGTTGCCAAGCGCGTGGTCGACGGCGCGCCGCGTTACAGCCTGAGCTGCAACACCGACACCACGCTCGACGTGCTGCGCGCCCGTGCGCAGGGGCGGGCGTCGTTCAAGCTGATCGGCCAGGTCAATTCCGAGCTGCCGTTCATGCCCGGCGCCGGCGAGCTGCCGGCGGACGAATTCGCCGCGGTGCTCGACAGTCCCGAGACCGATTTCCCGCTGTTCGCGCCGCCGTCCGAGCCGATCAGCGACACCAAATATGCGATCGGCTTGCACGCCGCTGGTCTGGTGCGCGACGGCGGCACGCTGCAGATCGGCATCGGGCAGGTCGGCGACGCGCTGGCGCAGGGGCTCGTGGTCCGCCATCGCGACAACGCCCAATTCCGCGGCATCATGCAGCGCCTTGCGCCCGGTACCGGGCAACTCGCCGCGGCCGAGACCGGGTCGTTCGAAAAGGGTCTCTACGGCGTCAGCGAGATGCTGTTCGAGGCGTTCCTCGGGCTGATCGATGCCGGCATCCTCAAGCGCGACGTTGGCGGCGTGATCCTGCACGGCGCATTCTTCCTGGGTCCGCCATCATTCTACCGGGCAATGCGCGAGATGGCACCGGAGCAGCTGGCGCGAATCCAGATGATGACGGTTTCCTTCACCAACGAGATCTTCGGCGACGAAGACGGCAAGCGTCGCGCCCGGGTCGATGCGCGCTTCGTCAACAATGCGATGATGGCGACGCTGCTCGGCGCTGCGATCTCGGACGGTCTCGAGAACGGCCAGGTCGTGAGCGGGGTCGGCGGCCAGTATAATTTTGTGGCGCAGGCATTCGCGCTCGAGGGCGCACGTTCGGTGCTGGCGCTGGAGGCGACCCGTCAGTCCGGCAGGAAGGCGCAGTCGAACATCCGCTGGTCCTATGGACATGAGACCATCCCGCGGCATCTGCGCGATGTCTTTGTCACAGAATATGGCGTCGCCGACGTCAGGGGGAAATCCGATGCCGACGTGATCGCCGCGATGCTGCAGGTGTCGGACTCCCGCTTCCAGGGCGAATTGATGCGGCAGGCCAAGGATGCCGGCAAGCTGCCGCGCAGCCACGAGATTCCCGCGGCGTATCGCGAAAATTATCCCGAGCGCATCGGTGCTGCGCTGAAGCCCGCGCGCGACGCCGGGCTGCTGCCGTCATTCCCGTTCGGCAGCGACTTCACCGATGTCGAGCAGCGCCTGATTCCGGCCTTGCAGATCTTGCAGCAGGCGCAGCACACGCCGCTGCAACTCGCCGGCCTGCTGTGGCAGGGCATGCGGCATCCGCCCGAGGCCGCCGACCGCGAATGCCTGGCACGGCTCGGTCTCGACAAGCCGACGCATTTCGCCGAGCGCGCCTATCGCGCGCTCGTCACCGCGGCCTTGCAACGGAGCCGAAGGGCTAAAGCGCGATGAGATCATCGCGCTTTAGCCTGTTGTCTGCGCATGATCTTGTCCGGAAAACCGCTTCGCACTTTTCCGGATCATGCTTTAGCGGTTCTTGTTGACCGGCTTGCGCTTCTCGATGAACGCCGCCATGCCCTCGGAGCGATCCTCGAGCGCGAAGGTCGAGTGGAACAGGTTGCGCTCGACATTCATGCCTTCCGCGAGCGGCGTTTCGAACGCGCGGTTGACGGCTTCCTTGGCCATCGCGACCGCCGGGCGCGACATCGAGGCGATCTTCTCGGCCGCCGCGAGCGCCTCCTCGAGCAGCTTGTCGGCCGGCACGATCCGCGACACGAGGCCCGAGCGTTCCGCTTCCGCCGCATCCATCATCCGCCCGGTCAGGCAGAGATCCATCGCCTTCGACTTGCCGATCGCGCGGGTCAGGCGCTGCGTGCCGCCGATGCCGGGAATGGTGCCGAGGGTGATTTCCGGCTGGCCGAACTTGGCGGTGTCGGCGGCGATGATGATGTCGCACATCATCGCGAGCTCGCAGCCGCCGCCGAGCGCATAGCCCGCGACCGCGGCAATGGTCGGCTTGCGGCAACGGGCGACGCGGTCGCCGCCGATCGCGGTGAAGTCGCTGTTGAACATGTCGATGAAGCCCTTCGGCTGCATCTCCTTGATGTCGGCGCCGGCCGCGAAGGCCTTCTCGCTGCCGGTGATCAGGATACAGCCGATCTTGTCGTCGGCCTCGAGATCGTCGACCGCCGCGGCGATCTCGCGGAACACGCCGAACGAGAGCGCATTCAGCATTTTCGGCCGATTCAGCGTGATGACGCCGACCGGTCCCTTGCTTTCGACGATGATGAATTCGAACGTAGCCATGGACGCAAACCCCGTGCCTGATTTGCCGGGCAATGTGCCCGCTGACGGGATGCGCTTCAAGTGGCTGAAGCGAGGCTTTGGACTGCGGTGCGGCGCCCCCCGCGCCGCACCGCAGGTGCCTCCGCTAGGCCATGAACATGCGCGCGGCGGAGGCCACCGTGAGCAGGGCGCCGAAGCCGATGAAGATCTTCCCGATCAGCGAGGTCTGGTCCCAGCTCGCGCTGTCGCTGCTCGCCAGAACCGGGGCCGGCTTGGGTGCCGCCACGGCGACCGGCTGTTGCGCAGGCGGTGCCTCCTGCTGGACGGTCTGCGGCTGGGCCGGCTGCGGCTGTTCCGCCGGCTGCTCCTGCTGCAGGGCGCGGTCGACGTCGTTGAGCTGGTCAGATGCGACCACATTACCGTCGGACTGGTCCGCGGGCTTGTCGGCCGCGGCAATCAACGCATTGGCTCTCACCGGCGTCGCCGCCGCATTGTCGTCGCCGGAGGTCAGCTCTGCATTGGCGTTGGCGACCGTGGCGGGAATGCCTGCCGAGGTGACGCTGCCGGCGTCGCTGCTGGTGGCCTTCTTGCTCTCGGATTTATCGGCCGTTTTGGAGGACTGGCGGCGCGCATGGCGCCGGCCATGCCGGGGGCTCTGTTGCGCGGACTTGTCGGCCGTTGCGCTGTCGGATTTCGATGCTGATGTGTCCGAACCCGCCGCACGTGCCGGCAGCGGACCGGCGAGACCCACGAAAAGCCCTGTCAGTCCTGTCGCAACCATCAATGCCAAGCGCCCGCTGGCTTTGATCTTCATTTTGATGATCTCCCCATGTCGCCCGCCCAAGGGCGAAAAGAGACCCCGCTGCGTGTCCACACCGGGGCAGAAAAAGGGAATCTTCGGGCATCCGGGGGCAAAAGCTGGGCAATTTCGTCCTAGTGGTCGATCGGGCGAGAAGCAGCACCGATGCTTGTCGGACCGATCGGTGTTATGAGCCGTGACGTCTGGAAACCCGCCGGAGCGATTCTTTGAGGCCGATCCTCGGCGCGCGGTCGGAGGATAGAAATCACGAATTCGTGATCGTCTGGCGTGCCGCGTAACGAACTGAAAGATCGGCCGAATTGCAATTCAGGAGCCTGCGTGCGCGAACGTGAGGATGAATGGACCGGCCTGATGCGGTCGGCCATTTCAGGCGATGACGCGGCGTATCATCGCCTGCTCAAGGCCATCACGCCGGTACTCCGTGCCGCGGCGCGCCGCGGCCTGGCGCGCGCGGGACAGCCGGTCGATCAGTCCGAGGACATCGTGCAGGACATCTTGTTGGCGGTGCATTTGAAGCGACAGACCTGGGATACGAGCGCGGCGTTCGCGCCGTGGCTGTTCGCGATCGCACGCAACAAGCTGATCGACGCGCTGCGCCGCCGCGGCAAGCGGATCTTCGTCAACATCGATGATTTCGCCGAGACGCTGCCCGGGGAAACACCGGAACCGACGGCCTCGCCGGGCGAGGTGAGCGCCCAGCTGCAGGCGTTGCCCGCGCGGCAGCGCGAGGTGCTGCAATCGATCGCGGTCGACAGCGCCTCGATCAAGGACACCGCGGCGAAATTCTCGATGAGCGAGAGCGCGGTGCGGGTCGCGCTGCATCGCGGGCTTGCGAGCCTCACTGCGAAATTACGGGATCGATGAGCATGGACACCGATCAACTCATTCGAACCCTGGCCGCCGACAATGCCTATCGCACGCGTCCGATCGGTCTTGCGCTGATGCTGGCACTGCTGGCGGCGGCGCCGGTCTCGCTCCTGATCTTCTTCGCCGAACTCGGCGTGCGGCCCGACGTGATGAGCGCGATGCGCAATCCGTTCTTCGATCTGAAATTCGCGGTGACGCTGGCGCTAGCCGCCTCGGCGATCGCGGTCAGTCTGCATCTGTCGCGCCCGGAGGCCTCGCTGCGCGGCTTCGGCTGGTGGCTGCTGATTCCCGCCGGCATCCTCGTCGCCGCGATCAGTGGCGAGATGATGATGCCGCAGCGTACGCCGATGATGACGCGGCTGATCGGCAAGAATTCGATGGCCTGCATGACCGCGATCCCCGCGATGTCGCTGCCGCTGCTGGTCGGCGCGCTCTACGGGCTGCGGCAGGGCGCGCCGGCGCGGCCGGCGGTCGCAGGCGCAATAGCCGGCCTGCTCTCGGCAGGGCTCGCGGCGACCGTCTATGCGTCGCACTGCACCGATGACTCGCCGCTGTTCGTCGCCACCTGGTACACGCTGGCGACCGCGATCGTCGCGAGCGTCGGCGCGCTGATGGGAAACCGGGCGTTGCGATATTGAGCAATCGTAGCCCGGATGGAGCGAAGCGAAATCCGGGATTCTCGCCGCGGATGGACGTCCCGGATTGCGCTCCGCTCCATCCGGGCTACGGAGATTAGGCTGAGAGTTCAGGCCGCGGGCGCGGACTGCTGCATGCGATGGAAGCGCAGCACCTGCTGCGCGGTCGACGGCCGCAGCCGTTCATAGGTGTCCTTGCAGGCCTGCAAATCGGTCGGCTCGCCGCCCGAGATGTCGTCGCGCAGGTTGATGATCGCCCGCACCGTCGACCATGACAGGCCCGAGACCTTGGCCAGGATCATGACGCCCTCGGCGCGGGTTTCGATCATCATGTTCTCGGCGACGCTGACCGAGACGTTGGCGAGCGCGGCCAGCGAGGCATTGGTCTCGTCGAACTTGCCGGCCTCGGCGAAGGCTGCGAGCTGGAATTCGTCGAGCCGGCCGTCCTGGTAGAGCGACTTGACCAGGGCATGCGCGATCGCGGTGTCCGGCGTCACGGCGGCCGGTGCCGAGCGCGCGCGTCGCGTCGCTTCCTTCACCGCGATCGGAATCTCCTTGGACTGCTGCGGATTGGCGGCTTCGAGCCGCTGCCTGACCGCGTCCGAGGCCTTGGCGACCAGCTTGAGATAGAGATGCCGCGGGATGTTCGGGCGCAGGCCGACGCAGGTCGACAGATTGTCGTCGCCCTCGGCGCGGCTGACCAGGCGGGTGAACCCGCGCTCGGTGAACTCCGCGCCGGGATTGTTGACCGCGCTCTGGATCACCTCGTCATTGCCGCGCAGCACCAGCACGTCGGTGACGGCACCGCTCAGCGTCTTGCGGTTCGAGATCGCGAGCAGATGCGCCTGGCTCTTGCTGCGCGCCGTTTCGATCAGGGTGTCGTCGTCGAGCCGCGGCGACAGCGTCAGCACGGGGCCCGCGACCTCGATCAGGTCGTCGAAGGCAAGGGTGCGGATGGTCTGCGGCGGCGCGGTGTCGATCGGGGCGAGGCGGTTGGCGAGCAGCGCCTTGGCCGAGTTTTCGATGTGCTCGAGCAGGCATTGGAAAACGTCGTCGAACAGCACGATCTGTTCGTTGGAATAGTTCACCGAGCCGTTGATGAAGAGGTCGGTCACGCGGCGCAGCGTCTCGACGCGGCGTGCGACGGTGCCGTGCGCGAGCGTCGTCTGCAGCTCGTCGAGCAGACTTTCGGGGGCGGTCTCGGGCTTCAAACTCATGACTCTGTCCTGGAGCAGTGGCGACGGCTTCTCCGGCGCCGAAGAGGGAATGAAGGATCTCAGGCGCTGGCGATGCGGTTGCGTCCTCTCGCCTTGGCTGCGTAAAGCGCGCCGTCGGCGCGGGCGAGCAACGTATCGGAGTTTTCGCGCGGCTTGAGGGTCGTGACGCCTGCGGAGATCGTCACCCGCATGCCGGGCGAGAATGCGCTCCAGTCGAGATCGGCGATGATCGCGCGCAGCCGCTCGAGCGCGCGCATCGCCTGATCCTGCGACAGGTCGGGCAGCACCAGCAGAAATTCCTCGCCGCCGTAACGGCCGAAGCGATCGACGCTGCGGAGGTTGGCGAACATGCCGATGGCGAAGGTGCGCAGCGCCTCGTCGCCGATCGGATGGCCGTAGACGTCGTTGATGCGCTTGAAATGGTCGAGGTCGATTAGCGCGACCGCGCAGGAGCTGCCGTTGCGGGCGCAGCGCGCGATCTCCTCGTCGAGCGTGCGCATGATGCTGCGGCGATTGGAGGCGCCGGTCAATTCATCGAGCTCGGCGAGCTCCTCGATGCGCCGGTAGGCCTCCTTCAGCTTCAGGCCGCTCTGATACAGCGATTGCTGCATCGAGCTGGAGAAGATGCCGAGACACATGCAGCGCCCGATCGTCAGCGCGAACACCAGCATGGTGGCGAGGCGATCGATCCGCGTCGCGGTCGGCATCCCGATCGCCTTGTCGGTGCCGAGGAACAGTGCGGCGAGGCCCAGCACCATGACGGTCCAGACGATCGCGGTCTGCCGCGCCGAGGTGCGCAGCGCGCCGAAGCCGAACACCACGAACAGATTGCAGAGGAACAGCACGCCGACTTCCGGCGCGATGTAGGTGAACACCAGCAGGTTCACCATGTTGATCGCCGATTGCGGCGCGACCAGATAATGGTCGCGGAAGCGTTCGTGAAAGCCGCGCTCGGAAAGCATCACATAGACAACGACCAAACAGAGGCCGTTCAGCGCGTAGGCCGCCGCCACCCAAACGGACGTGGTGCCGGCATGCGCGTAGATCAGCAGCACGACGGCGTCGAGCACGAAGCAGGCTGCGATCATCGACTGGATCTGGCGGCGCTGCCTGGCCCGGCGCGCCAGGCGCTCGGCCGTGAGCCTGGGACGGCCGCTTTCCGATGCGCCCGCAATCGGGCCGGGAAGTGACGACGCAGCGCTGCCCATGGTCCCGCCATTGATGAAATTCGGCGAAAATCTACGTGGGAAAGCCTTTAGGTTTGGTATCTTTTGGAACCGAATCTACCCCGGTGTACCCCGGTCATCGCCCTTGTTTCGTAAGGGGAATCCGTTTGCCGAAGCGGGTCGGGAGCGATGTGCCGGGAGCCTGCGCCGTGGTGGACTTCGTGACGGTGCTGGCTTGCCGATAAAGCATTGGTATGGTCGCGCCGGATGGTGCCTGTCCGCGAGAGTTCTAACTACTATGATACCGTTTATCGAGTCTCGGCCGATTTTTCCTCATTTGAATCGCCGACTGTGGCATAGATCACACATGCAGTGCGGACATTGCCGTAATGTGAAGAATCTTGGCTCTCGCGTCGAACCACGCACCGCCCCCTTCAGACCAACTTTGCGAGACGGCCATTGAGCGCGACACAGGCGGCTTCAGACGACGTTCTGATCGCTCGGATCGCTCAAGGCGACCGGCTTGCCATGCAGGTGCTGTACGGGCGGCACCATGTCAGGGTGTACCGCTTCGGGCTTCGGCTCGTGCGGGACGAACAGGTGGCGGAAGATCTCATCAGCGAGGTCTTTCTGGACGTGTGGCGTCAGGCGGGCAAGTTTGAGGGACGATCCGCCGTTTCGACCTGGCTTCTGGCGATTACCCGGTTCAAGGCGTTGTCTTCGCTGCGGCGAAGGAAGGACGCCGAATTGGACGATGAGGCCGCGAACGCGATCGAGGACACGTCCGACGATCCGGAAACGGTAGTGCAGAAGAAGGACACCGGTGACACGCTGCGTAGGTGCCTGACGGGACTATCGGCGGAACATCGGGAAATTGTCGATCTTGTCTACTATCACGAGAAATCCGTGGAAGATGTCGCTGAGATCGTGGGGATTCCGGAGAATACCGTGAAGACGCGCCTGTTCTATGCGCGCAAGAAACTTGCCGAGTTGCTGAAGGCAGCCGGTGTCGAGCGAGGTTGGCCATGATGGCTGCGAGAAAAAAGGTGCAAGAGCCTGACGATATCGAGATGCTGCTGCCCTGGCACGCGGCCGGCACGCTGAACGCGCGTGACACGCGCCGCGTCGAGGACGCGCTCGCGAGCGATCCGGAGCTCGCCCGGCAATATGCCGTCATTCGCGAGGAATATGCCGAAACCATCGGCCTCAACGAGAGCCTCGGTGCGCCCTCGGCGCGCGCCATGCATAAGCTGTTCGCCGCGATCGATGCCGAGCCGGAGCACAAGCCGTCGATGGGGGCACGCATGTCGGCCTCCGTCTCGGAGTTCTTTTCGAAATTATCGCCGCGGACGCTGGCCTGGTCGTCCGGCCTCGGCGCGGTCGTGGTGTTGCTACAGGCGGGCGTGATCGGCACGGTGCTGATGCGCAGCCAGCCGGCTTTGTTCGAGACCGCCTCGCTTGATGCGGTCGAACAACGCAGCGCGCCGAGCGCCGTTGCACCCAGTGCGCCGATCACCCGCGACCTCGGTGCCAGCGTGGCGGCGACGCCGACCCGGCTGTTGGTGCGCTTCACGCCCGATGCCAGGATCGCCGACATCACGTCGCTGCTCGACAATTACCAGGCCTCGATCCTCGACGGGAAGGGCGGGATGTTCCGGTTGCAGTTCCGCGCAATGGACAAGAGCAGCGTTGCTGCGCTGATTGCGCGTTTGCAGAAGGAGAAGATCGTCAGCCTCGCGGTGGAAACGCCGTAATCGGTGGCTGACGGTTCTGCGCCGAGTTGAGGTCACCATGGCCGCCAACGGCCGGACCAGATCGACGAGCCACGCGATCGCCGCGGCCGCAGCATTGTTGCTGGTTAGTGTTGCGGGCTCGGCCTCCGCCCAGAATTTCATGCGATCGCCGACCGGTGGCGCGCCACAGGTCTCGCTTGGGCAGCGGGCCAATCCCGGTATGGGCCGTGTTGGTGGCAATCCCGTCGGCGGGTTCGGCGGCACGGTTGGCCGCATGCCGCCGTCGGTGGACCGCGGCCCGGCCACGTCGTGGACCGACGATGGGCCACGATCGCGCGTGTCGCCGCCCCCTGTGCGCCCCGCGCCGCGTCTCTCCGCCAATTGCGATGACGGCGATCGCGGCCAATGCTCCGACCGCACGGCCGCCGGCAAGGGCGCAGCGCGGAAGGGCAGGGCCGGCGGTGGCGGCCGTTTGCGTACGCAGGATGCGGCCGACACGCGAACCGTGCCGAATGAGCTCGTGGCCGAAATCGACGGCGCCTTGACGGAGGCGGAGGCCGATGCGCTCGCGCGCCGCCATGGGTTGAGGCGGATCGCCTCGCAGAATGTCGCGCTGCTGAGTGCGACGATCGGCCTGTTCCGCATCTTGGGCAATCGTTCGGCCGAAACGGCGAGCCGCGAGCTCGCAGGCGATGCCGGCGTCCGCTCCGTGCAGCCGAACTACCGTTACGCGCTGCAGGACCAGAAGGCGTCGGGCGGCAGCGATCCGGCGCAATATGCCCAGACACAGCTCCATCTGCCCGCGGCCCATAAACTGGCGCGCGGAATGAATGTCACCATTGCCGTCATCGACTCCGGTGTCGATGCCTCCCATCCGGAGCTGGCGAACACGGTCGCGGATACGTTCGATGCGCTCGGCAGCAAGGATGGCCCGCAAGCCCACGGCACCGCCATTGCCGGCGCGATTGCGGCGCGCGTCAGGCTGACGGGGAGCGCGCCGGAAGTGCGGATCCTGGCGATCCGCGCCTTCGGTGCGGTCGCGGGCGGCGCCGGGAGCACCTCCTATGTGATCCTCAGGAGCCTCGACCACGCGGTGGCGCACGGCGCGCAGATCGTGAATATGAGCTTTGCCGGACCGCAGGATGCACTTGTCGGGCGCGCCGTGGCCGCCGCCGCGGCGAGGGACGTCGTGCTGGTCGCCGCGGCCGGCAATGCCGGCGCGACATCGCCGCCGCTGTACCCGGCCGCCAATCCCGGTGTGATCGCGGTGAGTGGCACCGATGCCGGCGACCGGCTGATGGCGGCCTCGAACCGCGGCAGCCATATCGCGTTGGCGGCCCCGGGCGCCGACCTCCTCGTGCCGGTGCCTGATAGCAAGTACCAGCTGATGTCGGGCACCTCGTTTTCGGCCGCGTTCGTCAGCGGCATCGCGGCCTTGGTGCTGGAACGCAATCCGGCATTGAAGCCCGCCGAGGTGCGACGGATCCTGATCAGCACGGCGCGTGATCTCGGGACGCCTGGACGTGACGATCTGTTCGGCGCCGGCGAGGCGGATGCGCTTGCCGCGGTGATGGCGGCGACCAGTGCTCCCGTCGCTTCCGCCGCGGACAAACCGTCGCAGCCGGCAAAGCAGGCCGACGGCAATAACACTTCCGTGAGCCGCACGTCGAATGAACCTGCGCCGTCGATCGCATCGGAGGATTCCGCAGCAAATCGCCGTGCTGCGCAGTGATTTTCGACGCTGAACGCCGGCAACGGTGCGATGGAACCGCGGTGCGAGAAGGTTAAAAAAATCGCCGGCGATTTGAACGTCCGCGTTCCTCTCACGACTTATGTGTGTGGGAGCGGTTTATCCCTCCCCGGCTATATCAGGCGCGAGCGCCCATCCACCCCAAGCGCCCATATGGCTTTGACCCGTCCGGTTGTCCCCCCGGACGGGTCTTTCATTTTGGGGGCACCCTTGCATGACGGGCTTGACCGTGCGCGGCGGCGATGCCGCCGACCGATCGCGGCGGGATGGCCATACGCGCGACGGCTTCGACGGTTTGCTGTGGATCATTCCGTTGTGCGTTGCTCGGGAGCGGTGCGCATCGCCACCATGGCAGTCGATGACTTGACGGCAGTTCGAGCGAGAAACTCCGTAGTCGAGCGGACTTCTTCGATCGCCGGTTTGCGATTAAGAATTTAGTTAGACTTTATTTACCTTTTCCACAGAATATCGGCGTCACGTCCAGTTGATTCGGTTCGGTTGCGTCTGCGTCCGTTTCTTTTCCTGCGGGCAACTTGAATGACACATCGGACCGACGTGGCCAGAGGCCAGGAGATCGTTGCACGCTGGTGCAACCTCGCCGAGCAAAGGCTGGAGCACCTTACCGAACTGTTCGACACCGGGCGCTGGCGCCGCTATCACAGCGAGCAGGCCTTTCTCGAGAACATCAGGGAAGCCCGCGCCGCGGTCGACATCTGGCGCGAATTGCTGTCGCGCGAAGCCTCGCTCGACAATTCGCCGATCGATCTGTCCTGGCTCGGCCGCGGCAGGTCGAAACTGCCGCCGCGCGATATCTCGCCAGTGCCGGAGCGGCGGTCGGAGGCCGCGACATTGGCGGAGGCCGCCATGACCGCGGTCGCGGCCGCGCTGGAGACGGCAACGGAAGTGCTGGAGCAGCCGCTCACCGTGGCCGACGCGCCGCCGCTGGAGATGCCCCCTCCGGCGGTGCGGCCGCCGGTGCTCGATCTCGACACCATCCAGCGGCGCTATCCGCTGCTGCGCAACGCGCTGTAGGCGACCGCTCTCGCTTATTTTTTGAGCATGATCTCCGTGCAAACGCGTTCCGCGTTTGTCGCGAGGGAAAACCGCTTCGCGCTTGTCCGGATCACGCGCTAGCGCCGCACCGCGTTCGCGCCGACCACAAGCTGCGCATATTGCTGGGCGCCGCCGGCCGACAGATCCGGCGTGATCGGGCGGGCGTGGTCGAGCCCGACTACGGCGCCGCCGGGAGTTTCCGAGATCATGTTGTTGTTGATCAGCGCGGTGCCGGCGCCCGGCACCACCGAGACGCCGATGCCGACGAAGGCATTGCGGACCACGTTGCCCGATATCGCGACGTCGCGCAGGTACTTGCCCCAGCCGGCGACGATGCCGAAGGTCGGCGCGTTCTCGATCACATTGCCGGTCACGGTGCTGTCGGCCTCGACATAGATGCCGATGCCGGCGCCGTCGTTCGGGTCGGTGCCTGCAGGGCGCTTCGGCAGCAGGTTGCGGATGATGTTGCCCTGGACCACCGCGATGCGGCCGCCCTCGTTGAAATTGCACACGGAGACGCCGATCGCGGCGCCGTCGACGGTGTTGTTGGCGATCACCGCGGCCTCGAACGAGAATTCCGAGTAGAGCGCAACCTCGCGGACGTTGCTGACGCTGTTGTCGGTGATGTGGATGTTGGAGGCCGAATTGCCGCGCACCGCCGAGAAGTCGCAGTTCTTGATGCGGTTGCCGCGCACGATCACGTTGCCGGCGCGGAAGGCGTTGATGGCGTTGCCGTACTGCCCGGAGCCGCCGGGGCCGGCCTTGATGTCCTCGATGCGGTTGTCGGCAACGATCGAGCCGTCGTCGCCGATCGCGGTGCGCAGGATCTCGATGCCGTTGTCGTTGGTGCCCTTGATGGTGTTGCGCGACACCATCAGGCCGATCGCGTCGAACGAAACCAGCGCCGTGGTCGCGATGTCGGTGAATACATTGTTGCTGACGTCGCCTGACATCTGCTCGAACCAGATGCCGTTGCCGCCGCTGCCGGTGAAGCGGCAATCGGTGATGCGGATGTCGCGGCCGGACAGGCAATGCACGAGGCCGCGCCGGTTCGGCAGCGGGACGTTGCCGCCGTCGAAGGTGAGGCCCATCAGGACGACGCCGCCGGCGCCTTCGCCTTCCAGCAGCGAGGCGCCGCCGTTGAACAGCAGACGGCTGGCGCCGCGGACGCCGATCAGCTGGCTGCCGGGCGCAAGCCGCAACAGGCCGGTGCGGTAGAGGCCGGGCGGGAACGCCAGCGGCACCTGCGCCCGTGCGGCGTCGTCGATCGCGCGCTGCAAATTGCGGGTCTGGTCGTCGGGGCTGCCGGGGCGCACGCCGTATTGCGTGACGTCGCGGCCGAGCGAGCCGGTCGATGGAGCGGCGGCACGCGCAGCGTCAGGCGACATCGCAAGCGCGCCGGCTGCGCCGGCGGCGGTTGCTCCGATCAGATGGCGGCGGTTGACGTCCATGGGCAAGGCCCTCGCAATATTCGCGAGCGGTGACGTTCGCGGGTCGAGTGGTAGCGCGAAACGCGGCGCCGCATGGTGAACACGCCGACGCAGCGGGGCGATTGTTGGCGGTAGGGTTAATCGCGGGTGCAACCGATTCACGTCGTCAAACAGTCGTTCCTCGATGTCATCACCAGCGCATGCGGGTGATCCAGTATTCCAGAAACGCCGGTGCTTGAGCCGAGAGGCCGCGGCGTCCTGGATGACCGCATGCGCGGGGCCTGATACCGGGAGATTGAGGGCTCACGGCTCCTTCCCAAGCGCCGTCCCGTCAATTTCATCGGGACGACCTGGACGGGTAGTCTGACCGTCGGGCTGGCGGGCATCGCGCTACCTCCTCCGACGATTGGGTTCGAGCCTTACAGATTCCGCAAGATCGATCCTGCGGAGCCTGAATTTATTGAAATGATCCGCAGCTTGCGTACGCGTGAGTTGGAGGATGCCAACTAGGGGCGTGTACCTGCACCGCCCAATCCGCGCGCTCACGCGCGCGAGGCCTGCCGGGTCAGTTTCACCAGCTCCATCAGCATCGCTTCGCCGGCATCGACGAGCGCTTCCAGCGTGATGTGTGATTTGCCAGGCGCGGCCGTTCCGTCATGGGCGAGCGGCGGAACGTGGACGAATTGCGCGAGGCGGAGATCATTGTCGCGGTTCACGGCCTCGATCGCCCGCCAGCTTAGATAGTTGCAGAGATAGCTGCCGGCATCGCGCGAGGCTCGCGCGTCGATCCCGGTCGCCAGCGCGGCGCGCAGTAATTTTTCAGTATGAGGCCCGAACATGCGCGCATCGGCGCCGCCCTCGATCGATCCCTTGCGCGCATGCTGGCGGCCGGCGTCGGGGAAGCGCGTGGTCACCGCATTGCGGGCGCGGCTTTCGATCCGCAGATAGTCGGTGCGGCCGGCGAGGCCGAACATCAAGAGCGCCTGTGGGCGCCGTTGTGCGATCAGCTCCGGAAATTCGCGATCGACGGCCGCGTAGGTGACATCGAAGATGTGGCTCGACAGCGCGACATTGTCGAGCGCCGGCCGGCGCAGGGCGGTCAGCCGCTTCACCAATGGCATGGTTGGGTTGAACGGCGCACCCGGAAACGGCCCGAAGCCGGTGACAAGGATGCGCAGCCTGCCGCTCAATGCAGCATCTCCGCGATCTGTTCGGCGGCGACCGCGGGCGAGATGCGGCCGCCGGCGACCTCGACCTCCATCTTCTTCACCTTGGCGCGGATCGCGGCATCCGAGCGCAGCCGCGCCATCATCCGGCTCTCCAGCATCGACCACATCCACTTCACCTGCTGTTCCCTGCGGCGGCCGGCGAACTCGCCCGAGGCATTCATCGCGGTGCGGTGGTCGAGGATCTTCTGCCAGAGCCGGTCGAGCCCGGCGCCGGTCAGCGCCGAATAGGTCTCCACCGGCGGATGCCAGTGCTCGGAGCGCGGCGCGAGGATGTGCAGCGCGCTGCGATAGTCGGCGGCGGCGAGGTTGGCGCGCTTGAGGTTGTCGCCGTCGGCCTTGTTGATCGCGATCATGTCGGCGAGCTCGACAAGGCCCTTCTTGATGCCCTGCAATTCATCTCCGGCACCCGGCAGCATCAGCGCCAGGAAGAAGTCGGTCATGTCGCAGACCGCGGTCTCGGACTGGCCGATGCCGACGGTCTCGACCAGCACCACATCGAAGCCGGCGGCCTCGCAGAGCAGCATCGCCTCGCGGGTCTTCGCCGCGACGCCGCCGAGCGTGCCCGAGGAGGGCGAGGGGCGAATGAAGGCCTGGTCGGAGACGGCGAGCCGCGCCATCCGCGTCTTGTCGCCGAGGATCGAGCCGCCGGTGCGCGCCGAGGAGGGATCGACCGCCAGCACCGCGACCTTGTGGCCGCTCTCGATCAGGAACATGCCGAGCGCATCGATGGTGGTCGATTTGCCGACGCCGGGCGAGCCGGTGATGCCGACCCGCACCGCCTTGCCGGTGTCGGGCAATAGCGCCTGCACCAGCTCGCGCGCTTCGGCCTGGTGATCGCCGCGCCGGCTCTCGACCAGCGTGATCGCCCGCGCCAGCGCGGCGCGGTGGCCGGCGCGGAGGTCCTTGGCGAGGGCGCTTATGTCGGGAGCAGCAGGCTTCGATGCGGTCATGGTCTTGCTTTACAACGGCTGGCCATGGCAGGCGAGGGGAACGCGGATCGGCACTGTCGCGGCTTGTTGATGACGCCCTATTGCTTATCGTCCGCGTCGCCCTTCGGCCGCGCACCGGCGAAGATTTTTGCGCCTTCCGGCGTCAGATATGGCTTCAGCGTCTCCCACGGAACGAAGATGACATACTGGCCTTCGGCGTAGGGGCCGACAGCATAGGGCGGGTAGTGGAAGGTGAGGCCGGAGCTCTTGCCTGACACGGTCGACGGCGCCAAGCTCACGGCGCCGATCTTGAGCAGGGTCGGCTTCAACTCCTTGTACCATTCGGCGGTCGCGGTCTCGCCGGCGCCGCGCCGCTTCTTCTCGGCGTTCAGCGCGGCGATGACGGCCTTGCGCATCGCTGTCAGGGTCGGGCCGTTGTCCGCTGTCTCGGTGAAGAAGGGGCGGATGCTGATGCGCTTCTTCGCCGTCGCGTCCCACAGGATCGTGTTGACGTCGGAGTTCGGATGCGCGCCGTGGGTGTCGATGTAGTCATCGCGCAGCACGCTCACATAGCGGTCGTCGACGACGGAACGCTCGGAGTATTTGCGTTCGAACGAGTAGCCGCCGCGGTCCCTGAAGAGCTCAGACTCATCCTTCCGGGCGGACGCCGCCTCGGCGGCATTCTTGTCGATCCATTTCCGGCCCTCGCCGAGGCAATCGGCCGCCAGCGCGCTATCTGCCTTGATCTTGTCGTCGAGATAGACGTTGGCCTCGATGCTTGCGTTCTTGATCGTGGCGTCGGGCTTCGGGTCGACGGCGATGGCGGGGGAAATGAAGAGGAAGCCCGATGTCAGGGCAACGGCCCACTTCA
The DNA here is from genome assembly GCF_029952935.1 of Bradyrhizobium sp. Mp19. NCBI lineage: Bacteria > Pseudomonadati > Pseudomonadota > Alphaproteobacteria > Hyphomicrobiales > Nitrobacteraceae > Bradyrhizobium > Bradyrhizobium sp. Mp19. The sequence goes on from NZ_JASAUT010000001.1 coordinate 26,385, forward strand.
CGATGATAGTCAATGTTTCAATTCCCTGGCGAGTTGATCGACGAACGCCTTCAATGGCAACAGATCATCCTCAACTGATCCACAACAAGCCAGCGTCGGTCCGATGATAGGCATGGCGCAACCAGTTTCCGAGATCGGCCAATCGCCTCCAGTTGATGCCGGTTTCCTTGGCGTTCAAATCGGTTGGAATGTGCCTTGATGCTTCGCTGATCATCTCAAGCAGCCGCTCCACAGCCGGCCGCATCACCAGATTGTTGGCGAAGCTCTCGTGGGTTTGCCCGGCCGTTATGTCCCGAATGCTATCGATCGCTGCGGCAATGTGGCCCATGCGGTCTGCAACGGTTGGCTGCACGTCAGAATACTTCGAGAATGTCGTCGGCGATTCGTTGTGCCAGCCGAGGAGGAAGGGATCGCTTCATGGTTGCTTGCGCCTGCAAGCCCGTCGCGTCTTCAATGATATGCTCGACGCCGATCAGGTTGAGTAGCGAAAACGAGGCGTCCGGCTCGACTTCAACCAGCACATCGACGTCACTGTCGGGCCGATAGTCGCCGCGCACGCGCGATCCAAAGATCGCGAGCTTCGACACGCCTTCCGCCTTGATGGCATCGGCATTCTCTCGTATCGCTGCCACGATCTCTTCGCGTGTCATGGTTTGAGACCTTGCAATCCCACTAATCTATCATCTACTCCGCCGCCGCGCTATGGCCGAGCCGGGCGTTGAGCTTGTGGATCAGCTCCTCGGCGGCATCCGAGATCACGGTGCCCGGCGGGAAGATCGCCTCGGCGCCGGCCGCATACAGCGCGTCGTAATCCTGCGGCGGCACCACGCCGCCGATGATGATCATGATGTCGTCGCGGCCGTGCTTCTTCAGCGCCGCCTTCAATTCCGGCACCGCAGTGAGATGCGCCGCGGCAAGCGAGGAGACGCCGAGAATGTGGACGTCGTTCTCGACCGCCTGGCGGGCGGCTTCGTCGGCGGTCGCGAACAGCGGTCCGATATCGACGTCGAAGCCGACATCGGCGAACGCGGATGCGATCACCTTCTGGCCGCGGTCATGGCCGTCCTGGCCGATTTTTGCCACCAGGATGCGCGGGCGGCGGCCTTCGGCCTCCTCGAACGCATCGATCAGCGCCTGCACCTTTTCGACCTTGTTGGACATCGCCGCTGCCTCTCGCTTGTAGACGCCGGTGATGGACTTGATCTCGGCACGGTGGCGACCGAACACCTTTTCCATCGCGTCTGAAATCTCGCCGACGGTGGCCTTGGCGCGCGCGGCGTCGATGGCGAGCGCCAGCAGATTGCCGTTGCCTTCGCCCGCCGAGCGCGTGAGCGCGGCGAGCGCCGCATCGACGTCCTTCTGGTTGCGCTCCTTCTTGAGCCGCGCCAGCTTATCGATCTGCAGCCGCCGCACGGTGGAGTTCTCCACCTTCAACACGTCGATCGCCTTCTCGTTGTCCGGCTTGAACTTGTTGACGCCGATCACCGCCTGGCGGCCGGCATCGATCCGAGCCTGGGTCTTGGCGGAGGCTTCCTCGATTCTGAGCTTCGGCACGCCGGCCTCGATCGCCTTGGCCATGCCGCCGAGCGCCTCGACCTCCTGGATGTGACCCCAGGCCTTCTGCGCGAGATCGCGGGTCAGCCGCTCGACATAATAGGAGCCGCCCCAGGGATCGATGATGCGGTTGGTGCCGCTCTCCTGCTGCAGGAACAGCTGGGTGTTGCGGGCGATGCGCGCGGAGAAGTCGGTCGGCAGCGCCAGGGCCTCGTCGAGCGCGTTGGTGTGCAGCGACTGGGTGTGGCCTTGCGTTGCCGCCATCGCCTCGATCGTGGTGCGCATCACGTTGTTGAACACGTCCTGCGCGGTCAGCGACCAGCCCGAGGTCTGGCAATGCGTGCGCAGCGACAGCGAGCGCGGATCCTTCGGGTTGAACTGCTTGAGCAGCTTGGCCCACAGCAGCCGCGCAGCGCGCATCTTGGCGACTTCCATGAAGAAGTTCATGCCGATCGCCCAGAAGAAAGAAAGGCGGGGGGCAAAACGATCGACGTTGAGGCCCGCGGCAAGTCCGGCGCGCAGATACTCGACGCCGTCGGCCAGCGTATAGGCGAGCTCGAGGTCCTGCGTCGCGCCGGCTTCCTGCATGTGGTAGCCGGAGATGGAAATGGAGTTGTATTTCGGCATCCGCTGCGAGGTGTAGGCGAAGATGTCGGAGATGATCCGCATCGAGGGCGCCGGCGGATAGATATAGGTGTTGCGCACCATGAACTCTTTCAGAATGTCGTTCTGAATGGTGCCCGACAGTTTCTCCGGCGGCACGCCCTGTTCCTCGGCGGCCGCAACGAACAGCGCGAGGATCGGCAGCACCGCGCCGTTCATGGTCATCGACACGCTCATCTGGTCGAGCGGGATGCCGGCGAACAGCGTGCGCATGTCGTAGATGGAATCGATCGCGACGCCGGCCATGCCGACGTCGCCGGAGACGCGCGGATGATCCGAGTCGTAGCCGCGGTGGGTGGCGAGGTCGAACGCGACCGAGAGGCCCTTCTGCCCCGCGGCGAGGTTACGGCGATAGAATGCGTTGGAATCCTCCGCCGTGGAGAAGCCGGCATATTGCCGGATTGTCCAGGGCTGGTTGACATACATGGTCGGGTAGGGGCCGCGCAGATAGGGGGCGATGCCCGGCCAGGTCTCGAGGAAGTCGATGCCTTCGAGATCGGCCTCGCCGTAGACGGATTTGACCGGGATGCCCTCGGGCGTCAGCCACGGCTCGGCGCTCGCAGCCGGGGCCGTGGTGGCAACGGGCTGGAAGGCGACATCGGCGAAATTGGGAATGCGGGTCATTCCTGGGCTTCCTTAGTCATGATCCGGATGCTGATGACTGACGATCGTCGCCATCTTGTCCGGTCCGTAATTCTGCATCGTGGTCTGGCTCGGCAGGTTGGCAATGCCGACCACCCAGCCGTGGCGGGACTCGGTCCCGAATTGCTGCGTCGGTATCACCCGGTCGGGCCGGTCGAATGAGCCCGTCATGATCTCGATCCGCGGCCCGTCGATACGGCGGAAGCTCAGGGGCGTTCCGCAGGCCCCGCAGAAGTCGCGCTCGGCGATCGAGGAGGACCTGAACGCGGCGGGCTTGCCGCGGGTCCATTTGAAGTCGTTGCGATCGATGTCGGCGAAGGAGGCAAATGGCGCGCCGGACGCCTTCTGGCACATCCGGCAGTGGCAGATGCTGATCCGGGTCGGTGCCGCCGAGACGGCAAATCGGACGGCGCCGCACTGGCAGCCGCCGGTCAGAACGGGTGTCGATGGTGCCTCTGCGCTCATGTCTGCTCCATCCGCCGATAGGCCTCGCGCAATGTCGCCAGCGCATCACCGCCGGCGAAGACGAACTCGCCGATGCCGGCCGCCCGCAGCGCCGCTTCCTGGTCGGCCGGCCGCCCTGCCAGATAGATATGCCTTGCTCCGGCGCCTTGAAGGGTCCTGGCGGCCTCGGCGGCGCTGACGGCATAGACCTTATCCGAGGAACAAATGCACGCCATCGTGGCGCCCGAGGCCTTGAAGGCTGCAGCCAGCGCCGCCGCGTCGGCAAAGCCTTCGCTGTCGATGGCCTCGATCCCGCCGGTTTCGAAGAAGCTCTTGGCAAAGGTCGCGCGAGCCGTGAAGTCCGCGGCGGTGCCGAGATTGGCCAGGAAGATCTTCGGCCGTGCGCCATGCGCCCTGAGCGCGGCATCCGACTTGTCGCGCAGCGCCTCGAACGGCTCGGCGAGCCGCATCGGTGCGAGGGCATCGAACTTCACCTTGGCGTCGGCGGGGGACGCCGGCGCTGATGGTTTCACATCCAGCACCGCGGGGGCGGCCTCGCGCAGATCCGGGAATTCGCTGGCGCCGGTCAGCACGTCGCGGCGCTTCGCCACATTGGTCTCGCGCAGCAATCGCGTCGCCGCAACCTTGTTTTGCAGCAGGCCTTGCTCGAGTGCGGCGAAGACGCCGCCGGCCTTCTCGATCTCCTGGAACAGCGTCCACGCCGCTTCGCAGAGTTGCGAGGTCAGCGTCTCGATGCCGCCGGCGCCGGCCGCGGGATCGGAGACCTTTGCCAGGTTGGACTCATCGAGCAGCACGAGTTGGGTGTTGCGCGCCACGCGCCGGGCGAAGTCGTCAGGCAGGCCGAGCGCCAGCGTGTGCGGCAGCACCGTGATCGCGTTCGCGCCGCCGAGCCCGGCCGCAAAGGTTGCGATCGTCGCGCGCAGCATGTTCACATTGGGATCGCGCTGGGTCAGCATGCGCCAGGCGGTCTGCGCGTTGACGAAGATCGGCTTCGGCGCGAGGCCGCAGGCCTGCTCGACCCGTGCCCAGAGCAGCCGCAACGCGCGGAATTTCGCCATGGTCAGGAACTGGTCGGCATCGGCGCTGAGGCGGAACGAGATGCCCGCACGCGCCGCATCGAGATCGATGCCGGCGCCTTCCAGCATGCGCAGATAGGCGAGGCCCAGCGCGAGCGTGAAACCGAGTTCCTGCACCTCGGAGCCGCCGGCATCATGGACCGGCCGGCCGTCGGCCAGCACGAACGGCCCCTTGAAGCCGCGCTTGATCAGGCCATTGACGACCTGGCCGAACGACTTTTCGTAGTTGGGCCAGGCGATGGCCGCAGCACCGCGCACGGCCATGGTGCTGAGCGCCTGGTAATTGAAATGCAGGTCGAGCTTGGCCGGGTCGAGCTTGCGGGCCTCGACCATGTCGGCAAAGGTCTCGCCGGCGTTCTCGCGTCCGATCACCGGGTTGAGCGCGATCATGATGCCGGCATCGAGATGGACGCCGCCGCAGGCGCGCGCCAGCGTCTTCTTGCTGGCATCGGCAAGGCCGAAGCCGCGCGCACCGGGACCGCCGGCGAACTCGAATTCGAGGCCGGTCGCGCCGTTCTCGAGATCCTGCAGCGCTTGCGCATTGGCCTGTGCGGCATCGGGGTGATCGACCCGCTGCAGGATCTGCCAGGGCGCAGCCGCGGCGCGGCCGGCAAGCGGGCTTGAGTTGGTGGCGCGGCGGTAGATCGGATCGATCTTCAGGCCGTCATAGGTCTTGCCGACCAGCTTCTCGAACGGGGCGCCTTTCAGCACGCCGTCGACCAGCTTGCGCCAGTCGTCATAGGTCGCAGGTCGAAAATCCGAAGCCAGAGCCAAATCGTCAGTCGAGGTCGTCATCCGCCCAAATCGTCCTTCACCGGCCCCGCGAGGAGCCCCTTGATTTGGCCGGAAATTGCCACGGGCGGGCGGCCAAGCCAAACGGTTGTTTGCGGTGGTTTGGCTTTAATCGAGGTCCGCTAGACGGAAAATACCGTCGGCGGAGACCTTGGCTAGCGCATCGGCGACGCGGCGCCCGGCGATGACGCGGTCGGGAACGATCTCGGCGAGCGGCACCAGCACGAAGGCGCGTTCGAACAGGCGCGGGTGCGGCAGCGTCAGTTCCGGCTTGTTCAGTGTGACGTCGCCATAGGCGATCAGGTCGAGGTCGAGCGTGCGCGGCCCCCAGCGCCGCTCATTGGCGCGGTCGCGGCCGAATTTGGCTTCGATCTTGTGCAGCGTGAACAGCAGCGCATGCGGATCGAGACTGGTCTCGATCTCGATGCAGGCGTTGATGAAGCTGTCCTGCTGCTGCTCGCCCCAGGGCGGCGTCGAATAATCCGACGAGCGCGCGACGAGCGCGGCCTGGGTCATGCCGCAGATATTGGCGATCGCCTTGCGAAACGTGATGCGGACGTCGCCGACATTGCCGCCAAGGGCGATCAGGACGTCAGCCATCTGCGTTCAACCCTGGGGCGGTTGATGGCGCGAGCGGGTCAGCACCACGCCGACATCGTCGAAGATCGCGGCGATCGGCGCGTGCGGCTTGTGCACCGTGACCTTGACCGCCCGGATGCGCGGAAAACTCGCCAGGATGTCCTCGGCCACCGCACCCGCGGCGCGCTCCAGGAGCTTGTAGTTGGTGTTCTTGAATGCCGATGTCGCGGTCGCCACCACGTTGGAATAGGAGACGGTGTCGGAGAGGCGATCGGTGCGCGAGGATTCCGAGAGGTCGGTATAGAGCTCGAGATCGATGACGAAGCGCTGCCCGACTTCGGTCTCATGTTCCATCACGCCATGACGGGCATGGATGACGATCCCGGTGATGAAGATCGTATCGGTCATTGCTGTCCCTCGATTGCTGCGGCCACGCGCAGCGCCTGAACGGTTTCGGCGACGTCATGCGCGCGAATGATGTGGGCGCCGTTCTGCGCGGCGATCAGATGCGCCGCGATCGAGCCGCCGATCCGCTGTTGCGGCTCCGACGGCACGACCGTGCTGATGAAGCGCTTGCGCGAGGCGCCGACCAGCAGCGGCAGTCGGAACGCGTCGAGCTCGGAGAGCCGCGCCAGCGCGATCATGCTCTGCTCCGGGGTCTTGCCGAAGCCGATGCCGGGATCGAGCACGATCCGGTCGGGCGAAATGCCGGCGCTTGCGGCGATCGCGAGTGAGCGCTCGAAGAAGGCGGCGATGTCCTGCATAATGTCGATCGCCGGATCGGCCTGCTCGCGATTGTGCATGATGATCACGGGCACGCCGCGTGCGGCGACGAGCGGCGCCATGCCGGCATCGCGCTGCAGGCCCCAGACGTCGTTGGCGATGACAGCGCCCTGGTCGAGCGCCCAGGCCACGACCTCCGATTTCATGCTGTCGATCGAGACCGGCACGCCAAGCGCGATCACGTCGGCGAGCACCGGCTTCAGCCGCGCCATTTCGGCCTCGGCGGTGACCGGATGTGAGCCGTAGGGGCGGGTGGATTCCGCGCCGATGTCGATGATATCGGCGCCCTCGGCGACCAGCTTGCGGGCCTGTGCCAGCGCTTCTTCGGGGGCGGCGAACTGGCCGCCGTCGGAGAACGAGTCCGGCGTCACGTTCAGGATGCCCATCACCGCCGGATAAGGCCGCGACAACAGCGCCGGTAGCACCGCCGATACGGCCGGGTCGGTCACCGCCGATGCTATGGGCTTGCTCGCCATCATGCGGTGGCTTTGCGCTGACCGCAGCAGCAAGTCAAGGTGTGGCGATGACGGGTGACGCGGCCGGCGGCCGAATGCCGTTAAGACAGGCTAATAGGTGATTTTAGGAGGCAGCTTGCGTGCCTCTTCGATCAGCAGCTCGACCGATTTCTCCGACGGCATCACGCGGACGAGCTTACGCCGCACATTGGCGTCCTTCATGCTCTGTGCGAGCCGCGACGGGTTGCGGTGCGCGAGCTCGCGCACGGTGGTGACGCCGGCGGCGCGGACCAGGCCGACCTTCGCCTTGCCCATGCCGGGAATCCGCATGTAGTCGGAGATGTTGGCCCATTCGAGCAATTGTTGTTCGCTGATCCCGGTCTTGGCGGCGAGCGCCTTGCGTCCCTTGACGGTGCGGGCGGCTTCAAGCAGTGCGTCGGTCGTGCGGATACCCTGCGATTTCAGTTTGGTGGCGCAATAGGCGGACAGGCCTTCGATCTCGGAGAGGGGGTATGTCATGATACTCGTATGCAGGTAGAAGGGAGCGCACGTGCAATGGCGTTTGGGAAAATGCTTCAGGCAAACTGGCTGAGGCCCGGCGTCCCCGAGATGATCTCGCCCATTTGATCCGCTCCGATTTTGTCGCGGCCGAACCTGAAAAGTTCACGCGCGACGTTCTGAATCTCACTCATGCTCAATCCAAGCGCCATCAGCCGGGTGCCGACAGCCATCAGACCGCCACCCATCAACCGCGATAGACCACCGCTGTTGTTGGAGGCGGCGATTGCCGCTTCGGCGCCGGGGATTTGGTCGATCAGAGCCTGGACTTTGTCGGAAGGTCCCTCGTTACGGAGGAAACCCAGAACGATGCCGATGGTTTTTTCAGCGACAGCACCGTCGATGCCGGCCTTCGCGGCCAGCTGCCCAACCAATTCGTCCATATTGCCCCGCCTCAACCGGTTTTTGCCGGATCATTCTTGAAGATTTATCTTGAGCGCCTGTGTCACGAAATACAAGCGATCCGCGCATTTCAGTTCGTTTTCTTTTTCGATCGCGTCGGAAGTGTTGCACCTCTGCAAGAGTGAGCGGCGGATTCACACCATCTTGTCGCAATGCGCAATGCCTTTCGTCACTTGGCCGGGAATAAAGTATGAGGAACTGGTGGAGCGACAATATACATCAGTGCGCGCCGATGGTTTCAATCGACCTGCAAGATGCAATATGATGTCATCGGTTCGAATGGATCGAGCCGATTTAAAATCGCGTTAAGAGGCGAAGCGATGGCGACGTCCGACACCAAGTTGGCCGACACCGATGAGAAAATCTTTATCGGCAAGGGCGAGGAAACAGCCTGGCTGATGCTTGCGCTGGCCAACCGCCACGGCCTTGTGACCGGTGCGACGGGAACCGGCAAGACCGTCACGCTACAGGTCATGGCCGAAGGATTTGCGCGCGCCGGCGTTCCGGTTTTCGCAGCCGACATCAAGGGCGATCTTTCCGGTATCTCCGAAGTCGGCGAGGCCAAGGACTTTATCCTGAAGCGCGCCAAGGAGATGGGCCTGACCTTCCAGCCGGATCAGTTCTCAACCGTATTCTGGGACGTGTTCGGCGAGCAAGGCCATCCGGTGCGCGCCACCGTCACCGAGATGGGACCGCTGTTGCTCTCGCGGATGCTCGATCTGAACGACGTGCAGGAGGGCGTGCTCAATGTTGCCTTCCGTGTCGCCGACGAGAACGGCCTCACGCTGATCGACATGAAGGATCTGCGGGCGCTGCTGGATGCGATCGCCCCCGACGGCAGCAAGAAGGCTGCCGGCGACGAGGAGGATCCGCTGGCACCGATCCGCAAAGCGGCGCAGAGCTACGGCAATGTGTCCAAGGCGACGGTCGGAACGATCCAGCGTCAGCTCCTGGTGCTCGAGAACCAGGGCGGCGCCAAGTTCTTCGGCGAGCCGGCGCTGACGCTGAAGGATTTCATGCGCACCGACCGCGACGGCCGCGGCATGGTCAATATCCTGGTTGCCGACAAGCTGATGCAGAGCCCGCGGCTTTACGCCACCTTCCTGCTCTGGATGCTTTCGGAATTGTTCGAGGAATTGCCGGAGGCCGGCGACCTGCCGAAGCCGAAGCTGGTGTTCTTCTTCGACGAGGCGCATCTCTTGTTCACCGACGCGCCGAAGGCGCTGATGGACAAGATCGAGCAGGTGGTGCGGCTGATCCGCTCCAAGGGCGTCGGCGTCTATTTCGTCACGCAAAATCCGATCGACGTGCCGGACAAGGTGCTGGCGCAGCTCGGCAACCGCGTGCAGCACGCGCTGCGCGCCTTCACGCCGCGCGACCAGAAGGCGGTTGCCGCGGCCGCGCAGACCTTCCGGCCCAATCCGAAGCTCGACACCGCGCGGGTGATCATGGAGCTCGGCAAGGGCGAGGCGCTGGTGTCGTTCCTCGAGGGCGGCGGCACGCCGTCGATGGTCGAGCGCGTCATGGTGCGCCCGCCGTCGGCGCGGATCGGGCCGATCACGCCGGAGGAGCGCAAGGCGATCATGGATGCGAGCCCGGTGAAGGGCAAATACGACACCGCGGTCGATGCCGAATCCGCCTACGAGATCATCCAGAAGCGGCTCGCCGGGACGGCGGCGCCGGCGGACGGCAGCGCCGGCGGCGAGGGTGGCGGCATCCTCGGCCAGATCGGTTCGATCGCGTCCACGATCTTCGGCACCAACGTCAAACGCGGCCGCATGTCGACCGGACAGGTGATTGCGCGCAGCGTCACGCGCTCGGTGACCGACAAGGTGATCGGTGGCGTGGTCGCCGATCTCGGCAAATCGGTCGGCGGTTCGGTTGGCGGCTCGATCGGCCGGGCGCTGGTGCGCGGCGCTCTCGGTGGATTGCTGCGCAGATAGCATTGCGCCGGCCGGTTGAAGCGGGAGACCGGCTTTGCCTCCCGCGGCCGGCGCGCTACAACCTGGCGCAACGTTCAACAAAAGGGATATCCGCGATGTCCAACGCCAAGCTGCAGCCCGTCCTCGACCGCATCGACGCCGATTTCGACAACAGTCTCGAGCGGCTGTTCACGCTGCTGCGGATCAAATCGATCTCGGCCGATCCGGCCTTCGCTGATGACTGCAAGGCGGCTGCCGATCATCTCGCCAAGGATATCGCAACCCTCGGCTTCAAGACCGAAGTGCGGCCGACCGCCGGCCATCCGGCCGTGGTCGGCAAGCTGAACGGTTCGACCGACGGACGCCCGCATGTGCTGTTCTACGGTCACTACGACGTGCAGCCGGTCGATCCCTTGAATCTCTGGCACCGACCGCCGTTCGAGCCTGTCGTGACCGACCATGCCGATGGGCGCAAGATCATCGTCGCGCGCGGCGCCGAGGACGACAAGGGACAGTTGATGACCTTCGTCGAGGCGTGCCGTGCCTGGAAGACGGTGACGGGATCGCTGCCGGTCGACATCACCATCGTCATCGAGGGTGAGGAGGAGATCGGCTCGAAGAATTTCGTGCCGTTCCTCGAGGCGAACAAGGCCGAGCTCAAGGCCGACTTCGCGCTGGTCTGCGACACCGGCATGTGGGACCCGAATACGCCGGCGATCACCACCTCCTTGCGCGGCCTCGTCTATGACGAGGTCAAGATCAAGGCCGCCAATCGCGACCTGCATTCCGGCGTGTTCGGCGGCGGCGCGCAGAACCCGATCCGCGTGCTGACGCGGATCCTCGGCGGCCTGCATGACGAGAACGGCCACATCACCATCCCCGGTTTCTATGACGGCGTGAAGGATTTGCCGCCGGATATTCTGGCCCAATGGAAGCAACTCAATCTGACGCCGGAGAGCTTCCTCAAGCCGATCGGCCTCTCGGTGCCCGCCGGCGAAAAGGACCGGCTCTTGATCGAGCAGGTCTCCTCGCGCCCGACCTGCGACATCAACGGCATTGTCGGCGGCTATACCGGCGAGGGCTCCAAGACGGTGATCGCGGCCGAGGCGTCAGCGAAGGTCTCGTTCCGCCTGGTCGAGGGACAGGATCCCGAGAAGATCCGAAGGGCGTTCCGCGACTATGTGAAGGCGCGCCTGCCGGCCGACTGCAAGGCCGAGTTCACCGACCATTCCAGCGCGCCGGCGATCGCGCTCGACTGGAACATGAAGCCGCTGGCAGCCGCGCGCCGCGCGCTGACCGACGAATGGGGCAAGGAGGCGCTCTTGATCGGCTCCGGCGCCTCGATCCCGATCGTCGCCGATTTCAAGCACACGCTCGGCCTCGACAGTGTGCTGATCGGCTTCGGGCTCGACGACGACAACATCCATTCGCCGAACGAGAAGTACGACCTCAAGAGCTACCACAAGGGCATCCGCTCCTGGGCGCGGATCCTGGCGGCATTCGCCGACGCCAAATAGCGCAAGGCGCCTGCACGTAAAAACGCCGCCCGGAATTGGGCGGCGTTTTGATTCGGATGTCGGATGGGTAGAGCGAAGCGAAACCCATCGCTTCTTCATTGCGATCAGTCATGGTCACCTATCGCCGCAATTTCATTGCTGGAGGCAGTTTCTTCTTCACGGTCAATCTAGAGGACCGGCGTCTGCGATTGCTGACAGACCACATCGATCAACTGCGCGCCGCTTTCCGTGAAACGCGCGATCGGCATCCTTTCACGACCGAGGCGATTGTCATTCTGCCCGATCACCTCCATGCAGTTTGGAGCTTGCCGGAAGGTGATGCTGACTTTGCGACGCGCCGGCGGCAGATCAAGTCGGCATTTTCACGAAGCCTCCCGGCCGGCGAACTCATTTCGGGTAGCCGAGCGGCCAGATCGGAACGCGGCATCTGGCAGCGACGATACTGGGAGCACACGATCCGGCATGAAGATGACCTCTCTCGTCACATCGACTACGTGCACATCAATCCGCTCAAGCACGGCCTCGTGAAGCGGGTGAAGGACTGGCCGTATTCGTCGTTTCATCGCATGGTCAAGCTCGGAGTCTACCCAGAGGATTGGGCTGGCGATGGGGAGAGAGCGGATGGGGCGTTCGGTGAGCGGTCTTGATGCTGAGGCGTGATGGGTTTCGCTGCGCTCTACCCATCCTACGGGTCTCCGCCACGCCCCCGAACGTAGAAACGCCGCCCGGAATTGGGCGGCGTTTTGATTCCGATAGTGCAGAGGGTGTTGGCCGTTAGCCTAGCCGAAGATTGTGAAATTTCAATCACGATAGCCGGGATTGACCCGGTCGAGCTTGCGCAGCAGCGGCGGCCAGACCAGCTGGGTCGAGCGCAGCTCGGCGCGATCCGGGTTGGAGAGCAGCTCGGTGTTCTTGTCGATCGCGTGCGGGTCGACCGGATAGGCGATCGGTCCGAGCGCGCGGGTCGCCACCTGCATCGAGCAGGCGCGCTCCAGATGGTACATCCGCTCGAACGCGGACGCGACCGAGCGGCCGACCGTCAGGGTGCCGTGATTGCGCAGCAGCATATGGTTCTTGCTGCCGAGATCGCGCTGCAGGCGCGGGCGCTCATCATGATCAAGCGCGATGCCCTCATAGTCGTGGTAGGCGAGGTCGTGGGTGACGAGCTGCGCGGTCTGGTTCAGCGGCAGCAGGCCCTCGGGGCCGCTCGACACCGCGGTGCCGTCGACGGTGTGCAGATGGAGCACGCAGCCGGCGTCCTCGCGCACCTCGTGGATCGCCGAATGAATGGTGAAGCCGGCCGGGTTGATGCTGTAGTCGCTCTTCGAGAGCTGGTTGCCGTCGAGGTCGACCTTGACGAGGCTCGATGCGGTGATCTCGTCGAACATCAGCCCGTAGGGGTTGATCAGGAAGTGGTGCTCGGGTCCGGGGACGCGGGCGGAAATGTGGGTATCGACCAGATCGTCCCAGCCATAGAGCGCGACCAGCCGGTAGCAGGCGGCGAGATTGATCCGCTGCTCCCATTCCGCCGCACTCATATCCGACGGCACTTCCTTCAGGCGCGCTTCCGCTGGCGACATGGCCGATTGCTCCGTTGATGGCGTTATTGCTTGGTCCAAGCGTAGCGCCGCCGCCGGACCGCAGCAAGGCGGGGGAACGGCGTGACAGTCATGTCGGCATGCGGCCCACGATCCGAACGGCGATCGTCAGTGGGCAGCGTGATGCGTTACGGCGCCGGGATCGCCAGCAGGCTCGATATGCTGCGGCCGCGGATGTCGTAGACGCGGGCGAACACGACGTCGTCGCGCTTGATCTCGACCATCACAGGCGCGGCCAGGCCCTTGCAGTAGAATTCGCCGAGCGTCATCGCGAAATCGGCAGCATTGCTGTCCCAGCCGATCGTGAAGTCGGGGCCGAGCGCGACCTGCGCGGGGCGCTGCGGTCCGCACACCGCGACCTTCCACTTGCGGTTCTGCGGCGGCACTTCCTGCCGCTCCGCCAGTTGCTCGCGCAGCCCGTCGGATGCCTGCTTCAGCGCCAGGCCCCAATAGTCCAGCATGAAGAAGTTGTCCGCGGTCCGCACCGTGCCGGCGATGTGGTTGAAGTGCGTGTACTGATACGGATGCAGGCGGATCATTTCGCTGAGCGGCAGCAAGAGGCCGAACGCGAACACGGCGAGCGCCGCGGGCTGCCAGGCGCGGCGGTTCTCGCCGAGCCAGTCCATGCCGCGCGCGAACGCGACGCCGGCCAGCACCGTCATCGGCGGAATCACGAAGATGAAGTGACGGATGCCGTTATAGAGCGCCGGCCGCTTCACCATCGCGATGACCAGCGGCAGCGTCGCCGCCAGCGTCAGCATCAGCATGATCGACTTGCGCTTTGCGGTGACGTCGTAGCGCGACAGCGACATCAAGGTGATGACGACGGCGGCGGCCAGCAGCACCAGCAGCACTTCGGGAAGCTGCAGCGCGAACAGAGTGGGTAGGTAGGACCACGGCATGTCCGGCACCGACACCAGCGCGCCGTCGAACATCTCCTTCCACGGTTTCTCGAAGAAGTGCGAGAAATAGGTCACCGCCTCGAGCGGATGTCCGGGCTCCATGATCGACCACGGCCAGATCAGGCCCATCACGAGATAGCCCAGCACAAGTCCCGGCAGCAGCACATAGACGACATGGGCAAAGCGGTGGGTCGCCTCACGCGGGCCCTGCTTGCGGAACTCCTCGATCAGGAGCGGGATGAAGCCGACCACGGCGTAGATCAAGGCGAGCCCGCCAAGCACGCGGCAGCCGATCGACAGGCCGGCCCCCAGGCCGACGATCAGGATGGTGCGCGGCGAGGGCGCCGGATATTCCTCGATCAGGCGGACCAGGCCCATGATCAGGACCACCATCGCCACGGCGAACGGCGCATCCTTCGGATTCATGAACATGTGGCCGTAGAAGGTCGGGCACAGCGCCAGCAGCAGCAGCGCCGCCAGTCCCGCCAGCGGACCGCCGACGCGGCGCGCCAGGCGCCAGGTTACCGCAAGGCCGATAACGCCGACGATCGCGCCGAGCAGGCGGCGCGTCTCGAACAGTTCGAGCGGAATGATCTTGTGCAACAAGGCCGCGGCCATGTCGAAGCCGCCGCCGTACATATACAGATTGGCAAACGACAGCGCGCCGGTGTCCTTGAACCCGGACCCGTACATGCGCAGCAGGAGGTCGGCATATTCAGCGTGGGTGTAATCGTCCCAGCCCAGACCGTAATCGCGGAACGTCAAGCCGGCGACCACGGCGACCACGCCGAGGACGAGGACAGCGAGATCGTCGCAGGTCTTCTCCACCGAGCGCCGCGCAGGCGCCTCGAGGGCAGACGTCGTAATCGATGACATAGCTAGTGATACCGGCGTGCCTGTGGCCCAGATTGGCGCTTTAGGGCCTCATTCCCCGGCATCCATAGCGCAGTTCCGTTTCCGAGTAATTGGTAATTGTGGCGTAATTTCCCAGATGCGTTGCAATAAATTGGCAGCAATTCGTAGCCAGTAGATCTACGGGAGCTGGCTGCCCGACAGCCGCTGCGGCCGCGATGAAGCAGCGCATCGCGCCCGGTTAAGCGGGATTTTAGGGAACTCTGTCTACAATTGGCGGTTGGCGGTGTGAGCAATATGACGGTATCGTGGCGTTGGTGGCCCGCGCCGATTTTCGGTCGGGTCTCCCGGGGGTTAGTTCGATGAAGGTTGGTCTGTTGGTCGTCGGCGCGGGCCTGGTCGTGGCGGGCTTGGCGGCGATCGGCCTCGGAATTCCAAACAAGGAATTCAGCGTCGGCGGCACGTTGATCGCAACAGGCGTGACCGGCGCATGTACCGGCGTGATTGTTGTGGCCCTTGCCGCCATCCTTCGCGAACTCCAAGCCATGGGCGACCGGCTCGATGCCGTCGTTGCCGTGGGTCTGCGGTCCGGGTCGCCGTCTGCAACTTCCCCGCGCGGCACTCCCGACGATCCGGTGTTCCCGCCGCCTGAGCCGAAGGTCTCGGCGCCTCCGCCGCTGGCTCCAACGTCCCCGCCCTCCGCGCCGCCGCCCTGGCACGATGAAATCGCCTCGCGCGGCGCATCAGGCGAGGTGCCGCCGTCCGCACCGGCGGCCGCACCCGCGGATGGCGCGGCACCGCCCAAGCGGCGCAATCTGCTGTTCTCCTCCTCGCGCAAGGAGCGCGAACGAAGCCAGGGGCGTGCCGCCGAGGCACTGACCCCGGATCTGCTATCGCCGGAACTGCGCTCGAATCCGGGCGGTTCGGCCGACCCGGCGCCGGCAACCTTCGACGATGCCTGGCCGAAGGCCGACCGGCCACGGTCGGTCGACGTCGCCCCCCGGCGCGGCCCCCGCACGCCATCGACCTTCGGCGAGGCCCAGTCGGCCGCCGCCGCCTCGCCGGCATCGGGCCATCCGCCGCCGCCCCAGGAGCAGCCGCCGGTGACCGTGCTCAAATCCGGCGTCGTCGACGGCATGGCCTATTCGCTCTATTCGGACGGATCGATCGAGGCGCAGATGCCGGAGGGCATGATGCGATTTGCCTCGATCGACGAGCTCAGGTCGCATCTGGAGCAGCGGCCTTAAGATCCGGGCCAATACTTGCGCGCGGCCGGCCCGAAGCCGGAAACGCGGCCGTTGTTGTCAGATTTGCTGTAATTCGTGCATATTCGCAAAGTAGTACGCGATTCCATTAATGTATTGCTGCGCATGGATACTGTCCGGTGGGCGCCGGGCTGTCGATAGCACGGGGAAGATTGAGCCATGTCCGATACGTCAGGCAAAACGCCGGTCGAACTGACCGCCAACATCGTTTCGGCCTATCTCAGCAACAATCCGACGCCGGCCTCGGACATTCCGAACCTGATCAGCCAGGTCCACTCCGCCTTGCTGCGGGTGTCGAGCGGACGCAGCGACACGCCGAGCGAGCCGGCCAAGGCTGCGGTGTCGATGAAGAAGTCGATCACGCCCGAATATCTGGTGTGCCTCGAGGACGGCAAGCGCTTCAAGTCGCTGAAGCGCCATCTGCGCACCCAGTACAACATGACCCCGGAACAGTATCGCGACAAATGGGGCCTGCCGGCCGACTATCCGATGGTGGCGCCGAACTATGCGGTGGCGCGCTCGCAGCTCGCCAAGAAGATGGGCCTCGGCCAGCAGGCGCGGAAGCGGAAATAGGAGATTACGCGGCGGACGCCAGCGCCTCGCGCGCATCGTTGCGGATGCGGTCGACCATCGAGCGCAGGCCGTTGGAGCGCTGCGGCGTCAGATGGTCGCGGAAGCCGAATTCATCGAACAGTGCGAGCGCGTCGGTGCCGAGGATGTCCTTGGGCGTGTGCCCGGAAAACAGCGTCAGCACGATCGCGACCAGGCCGCGCACGATGTGGGCGTCGCTATCGCCGATATAGATCAGGCGCGGTTCGCCGTTGGCACCGCGCTCGATCCGCTTCGACAGCCAGACCTGGCTGACGCAGCCCTGCACCTTGTTCTCGGCCGAGTGCTCCGCCTCCGACAACGGTTCGAGCGTGCGGCCGAGCTCGATAACATAGCGGTAACGGTCGTCCCACTCGTCCAGCAGCGCAAAATTGTCCCTGATTTCGTCGATCGTCGTCATCGTGGCCCGCGTCCTGTCCTTGACGGCTTATATAGGAAGGCGGGCCGCGAAAGCGATGAAAATGGAACCGGTTCCCGGTTGTTTTGACGGGTTTTCTTCACGCGACCGGGATCCGCTTCGCGCGACAGCGCTTTGGTTTCCCCTCACGGCGTCGGCGGCAGGCGGAATTCGATCGACTGATCGTCCGCGGTCAGCGTGTCGCGGAACGCGGTGGCTGAATCGGTATCGTCCTTGCCGATCGAGCCGGTGTGGTCCGGCGGCTTCTTGTCGGTGATGATCTGGTAGAGCTTGCGCGCCCCGTCGGTCGCGCGCTGGCCGATCGCGGTCGCGGCCTGGCCGCCGACCTCGCAGGCGGACGGCTGGCGCTTGCAGAACTGACCCATGTCGTTGATCGTCGCGGTCGCGGCCGACACCGCATCCGACGCGCTGATCGGCGGCGTCTTGTCCGCTTCGGGTGTTTTGTCTCTCGGCAGCAGCACGAGCACAAGCCCGAGCCAGAATGCCAAACGGAGCAGGAAGAACATGGCGCGATCCCGGTCGTCTGTCTTGTCTTGCTTCTTGCGCGGTCGATGCCGCTATTGGCCTTGAGGGTTAGCATCGGTCGATAAATCGGAAGTATCTGCATTGAAGTAAATCCGCCGAAAAATCGCGGAAATTTCGCCTGAATTGATTCGCCGTAAATTTTCGATTGATGGCGCCGGATGCGCAGGATCCGCCGCGTCCACCATTTCGAAACCATAGAATGTCGCATCCGGAAACCAGCCGTTCACCATCCCCGACAAATGGCCGGTGAATAGCGGGTCAAACCCACTCCAATGCACGGTGTTTGGCGGCAGGCCGCCCAGCCTTAGCGTTCGCTTAAGTTCGCTCTGACACGTTGACCTGCAATCACGAAGGAGGCGTTCCGGCGCGTCTGTGTTGACGATTGAGCCGAAGCGCGAGTGCTGTGAGTAGTTTGAGTCTGATCCGCGATTGCCTGGATGCGCTGCTGCATCCGTCGGCGCAATATGATGCGCTGACGCGTGCGCGTCATCGTGCCTTCATGGCGCCGCGGCTGCTCGGCAGCCTGGCGGCGCTTGCCTCGTTCCCTGCCTTTCTTGCGATGCGCGGTGCGCCGACGGCGATCGAGGTCGCGGCATTCGCCTGGCTGATCGCGCCGATCCTGCTGTCGTGGTTCCTGTCGCGCACCGGCCGCTATGAAGGCGCGCATGTGCTGTCGTCGCTGGCGCTCGCCGGTCTCGTGATGATGATCGCGGCGACGACCGGCGGCATCGCCTCGTTCGCCGCCGTGTGGCTCGTCGTGATTCCGATCGAGGCGGCGCTGTCGGCCTCGCGGCGCGTGGTGGCGTTTGCATTCGCGCTGGCGATGATCTGCGCGGCGTTGCTGAGCGTTCTTGGCCATTACCATGTGCTGCCGGTCGTCGATCCGGCGGTTGCCTCGAACAGCACGCTGGTCGGCTTCGGCGTCGTGTCGGGGATCTTTTACGCCGCCGGGCTCGCTTTCGGCGCGGAGTCGCTGGCGCGTACCAGCGTGGCGCTGCTCTATGTCGAGGAGGAGCGCTACCGCCTGCTCGCGCATAACATGAGCGACGTGCTGTCGCGGCACAGCCGCAACGGCGCGGTGCGCTTCATTTCCCCCGCGGCCGAGAACATGCTCGGCATGCCGGCATCGCGGCTGTTGGGCCACGGCCTGTTCGACCGCGTTCATGTCGCCGATCGCCCGGCCTATCTCACGGCGCTGTCGGATGCCGCGCGCGGTGACTCGCGCAGCGTCGAGTTCCGCGTGCGCCGTGACGGTGCGCGGGGCGAAGCCGTCGCCGAATTCATCTGGGCCGAGATGCGCTGCCGCCCGCTCGATCAAGCCGCCGCCGATGCCGAGGTCGTCGCCGTGATCCGCGACGTGACCGATCGCAAGGTGCAGGAGCAGGCGCTCGAACAGGCGCGCGACGTGGCCGAGCAGGCCGATGCGTCGAAGACGCGCTTCCTGGCCACCATGAGCCACGAACTGCGCACCCCGCTCAACGCCATCATCGGCTTCTCCGAGATGATCGCGCAGGAAGACGTGCTCGGCCTCGACGTGGCCCGCCGCAAGGAATACGCGCAGCTGATCAACGATTCCGGCCAGCACTTGTTGTCGGTCGTCAACGGCATCCTCGACATGTCGAAGATGGAGTCGGGGAATTTCGAGATTTCGCCGGAGCCGTTTGCGCCGCGGCCGGCGCTGCTCAATTGCTGCAATCTGGTGGCGTTGAAGGCGCGCGAGAGCGGCGTCGACCTCGTCACGCGCGTGCCCGACGATCTGCCGATCGTGAACGGCGATCCGCGCGCATTCAAGCAGATCGTGCTCAATCTGGTCTCCAACGCCATCAAGTTCACCGAGCGCGGCGGCAAGGTGACGGTGTCGGCCGGCGTCGAGGGATCGCGGCTGGTGCTGCGTGTCTCGGACACCGGCGTCGGTATCGCCGCCGATGATCTCAAGCGCATCGGCGATCCGTTCTTCCAGGCCGGCAAGACCTATCAGCGCCGCCACGAGGGCACCGGTCTTGGTCTTTCCATCGTGAAGGGACTGGTCGGCCTGCACCACGGCGAAATCAATGTGGAGAGCAAGGTGGGCGAGGGCACCACGGTGTCGGTCGCGCTGCCGCTAGCGTTCACCCCGCCCGCCGCCGTCGAGCCGTCCAGCAATGTCTCGACCCTGAAGCCCGCGCTGCGTTCCGGACTACAAGAGCAAACCCATCAGGTGAAGAAGAGTGCCTAGACAGACTTTGGATGACGATGAAACGCCGCGCCGTCGCCGCGGCGCCAAGGCAGTAGCCATCGCGGCCGAGGAGGAACGTGGCCTCGTCCTGCGCCTGCTGCTGCACAGTCCGAAGGATCTGGTTGCCGGCGTGCTGGCGACGTCTGCCATTGTTGCGATCCTGATCAATGCGCTGTTCCTGCAGGCCGGCCGTCATCCGTCGCCGATGTTCGGCGGTTCGGTGGTGACGCTGCCGCCGCCGGCCCCGGTTGCCGCGGCCACCAGCCCGATACCGCGCCCGCGTCCGGCCGAGGCGGCTGCCCGATCGGCCGAGCCCGTCGACGTGAAGCCGGTGGAGACCAAGCCGGCCGAGACCAGGTCCATCGAAGCCAAGCCGGCAGAACCCAAGGCCGAGGCCAAGCCGGTCGATCCGATGGCCAATCTGGTGCTGAAATCGACCACTGCGCCGCCGGCCGCAGCACCGTCCCCGGCCGCCGCGCCGTCCAGCGTCATTCGTCCGCCGGCGTCGATTCCGACACAGCATCTGAGCCCGGCCGGCAAACGCATCGCCGCGGTCCAGCGTACGCTGACGGAGTATGGCTACGGCCAGCTCAAGCCGACCGGCACGATCGGCGCCGATACCCAGCACGCGATTGCGAAGTTCGAGCGCGCCCGCAAGCTGCCGGTGACCGGCCAGATGTCCGATCGCCTGGTGCGCGAGCTCGGCACGATGATCGGGCATTCAATCGAGTAGCCTCTCTACGACGGCATTGAATGTGTATTCGTCATGCCCGGGCTTGTCCCGGGCATCCACGTCTCTGAGACTGTTGAAGCTAACACGTGGATGGCCGGGACAAGCCCGGCCATGATGAGTTAGGTCGTCTCGCCCAGCAGCACGTCCCTGACCTCGTCGGAGAACAGCTTCCTGCGGCCGGCCAGCAGCACCCATTCCGGATCGTCGCGATCCGGAATGGCGCGCGGCATCCCGTGATCGAGCAGGGCCTGCGCGCAGCCCACCCAGTCGCCGCCGCTGACCGGCTCGTTGCAGGAGGCCCACGACAAGGAGCCGGACGCATTGTCGCCGAAGCCGTGCTGCTCGGTCCACTCCGCGCCGTGCTCGAGCAGGAAACGCGTCAGTCCGGCATTGCCGCGGAACACCGCGTGATTGAGCGCCGACGCATCCCAATCGCCGCCACGCACCGTGATCGGCCAGCCGAGTTCGACCATCAGCCGCACCGCATCGTCGCCGCCTGCCGCGGCGAGCTCAGGAAGCAACCGCAATTGCTGCGGTGAAAGTGAACCCGGAAGATCGGGCCGACCGGCCTGGATTCGCCGCGCCTCGCTCCCGTCACCGCTGCTGCACGCCGCGACGAACCGCTCATCATCGGCAAGCGTCTCGTCGCCGGTGCGCTCGCGCAGCAGCTCGGCGACCTCGGTCAGTCCGAATTGCAATGCGTAGCGGTAGGCGCTGAGACCATCCGGCGTCGTGACGTGCGGATCTGCGCCGGCGTCGAGCAGCGTCGCGATGCAGGTCCGCGACCGCCGCCGGCGGATCGCCCACATCAGCGGCGAGCCGCAATCGGTCAGCGGCGCGTTGCCGGCGGGTTCGTTTGGATTGCCGCCGTGCCGCAGCAGCAAGTCGAGTGCCGCCACGTTCTCGTCATCGAGCACCTTGTACATCGCGTTGGTGCCGGCGATCCGCGCGCCACGCTCGAGCAGCAGGCCTGTCGTCACCGAGCCTTCGAGCGAGTGGTAGAGCGATTCATTGTCGTTCGGATTGGCGCCCGCTTCGAGCAACAGTCTGGTCAGTTCGAGATCGTGGTTGCGGCCGGCGGCGCCGTACAGCGCTGACAGCGGATTGCTGTCATCGGGTGCGTCGAGCGTTCCGGGCGGCCAGCGGCTGCTGATCCAGCGGCGGCAGTTTGAACGGACCGCCGGGACGATTGACCCATGCTGGATCGTCGTTGGCGGTGCGTTGCACCGTCGCCTCGTCGCCGATGGCGCAGCCGAGATAGGGATCATCGGCGATGAGGCCGGGATCCTCGGTGAGCATCCGCGCCGCAACGCGCGGATTGGCGCGGTCGGTGGTGCCGGCGACGTCTGCGGCATAGACCAACTGCAGCCATCGCCGCACGCGATCGGCCTTGCTCTTACCGGGCGGCAATTGTGCGTCGACATAGCGCCGCAGGTCCGGCCAGGAGGCGAAGCCGAGATCGCGCGCCACGCAGGACTGCGCATCGTGCAGCCGCAGATTGAGCGCAGCGATCTCAGTATCGCTGCGCCCGGCCGCAGCCGGAAGCGCATGCCGGAAACGCGCGTAAGCCTCCGGCGCTTGCCGCCGGTAAAGGCGAATGAGCTCCTTGGCCTGCTTCTTCAGATGTTCGAGATTCAATCGCGCGGGCGATCGGTCCATGGAAACCTCCGTGCATCATCGCCGATGGTCCACAAAACCGGCTGCACAAAGGCTTGGTTGGCCGCTCAATTGGTGCAAGTGGGTTCAACCCTTCCCGTGGACCCGGGCGCGGCTTGCACCGCGGATGCAAGGATATGGGTGACGATTGGTTCGGTCAACCCGCCGCGGCGTGACGACATCTGTGACAATTGGACGTGACCGCGCCGCTGGCCTATAGGACGGCGGATGCGATTGAAAACCAGCATATGGGTCGCGGCGTATCTGCGCCGCTGCCAGACCGAGGGCGTGTTCGGCGCAGTCCGCAAGAAGGGCGCCGAGGAAGCCGGTGCCGTATTTGTCAAGGTGGCGCTGATGGACGGCAACGCGATGCTGTATGCGCCCGCGCCGCAGACGGTCTATGACGACAGCCGTCCGGTCGAGCGGCTGTTCGTGCCGACCGCACCACAGCCGGTGGCCGAGCCCTCTGTCGAGGAGCGCTTGACCAAGGAGCTCCGCTTCGATCCCGACGCCTGGATTGTCGAGACCGAGGACCGTGCCGGGCGGCACTTTCTTGATCTCGCGAAGGGCTAACTTCCAGACTTCTGATTTCGGACTGCGGGCGCGCTGCCGGGCTGCAACGCGGGGCGCGTCTGCGACGATGCAGCGCGCACGCGATGGCGCTCATCGTCATAGAGCGACGAGCGATACCTGGCGCGCGCGACTGCCATGGTCGAGCCGCGCCACGCCGCCAGCATCACCAGTGCCGAGCGCTCGCTCAGGCGATCGTAGAGCCGCGACAGCCGATAGACATAATTGACCGAGGAGCCGGCTTCCGGATTGAGGAACATCAGGATCCGCTGGAATGCGGCGCTCGACACGTCAAGCGATCGCATCGCGCAGGCGAGCGGCTCGCCGCCGGGATCGTTGACCACGTCGGCGGCGATCCGCCACGGCAGGATCAGCGCCTCGCCGAGCTCAAGCGTGAAGTTATCGAGGTCCTCGGCAAACGCCGCCATCTCCAGGATATGGATCGCGCGCGCGGCGCGCGCGGCGGGGATCCGCGCGGCGGCCTTCAGCGGCGTCTCCTGCAGATTGTGCAGGATCTGCGCGCGCTCCTTCGTGCTGGCGGCAAAGAACATGTCGGAGATTTCGGCGGCATCGTTCGGCCGCATGGCGAGGCTCGCGGCCATCCGCAGTTCGGCTTCGGTCGGGATCTTGGCCGGCAGCGCGGAGGGGGCGGGCGCGGGAATCGGCGCGGCCGCCGGCATCGGCTGGTCGGGACCGACGCGGCACAGCCCGAGCTTGTCCATGATCCTTGCGGGCGTCGCCGGATAGATCGCAAGCCGCGCGCGGACGGCGGCGCGGGTTGCGTCGTCGACCTCGTCGATCAGGCGCGTCGTCAGCTCGACGAACTGGCGCTCTTCATCGGCGGAGTGTGCGCTTGCCTGCACATAGAGGTCGGTCAGGACGCGCAGCAGCGTCGGGCGGATGTCGACGCCCTCGCGACGGGAGAGCGTCATCAGCCCATCGAAACCAGGAAATAGCGGAGCTGCGCTCATCTCGGGCGTACGCGACTTGCCAGTGAACTTCGGTTTGAAAACCTTGTGGCAGCGAGCCTACGCAGGCTGTTTTAAGAGGCAGTTAAGGAAAACAAGCCGTGAAGGTGAATACTCGAATTTGCGCGTGTCTATTAAGGCACAGCGCCATATCCGTAACCGTCCGTACCGGCGGCTTAAGATGTCATTAACCATGCGCGTTCTTAACTCGGCGTGCGCGGGGCAAATCATGTCCGTGCGGGGCCAGAGAGAACGGAACATGGGCACCATCGTTGAGTTTCCGGCGGATGCGGCTGCACGGCGGCCGGGCATGGCCGGTGCTGCCGGCGAAGGCATGGGGACCGTACTGATCCTTCCCGTCGTCCGGATCGAGCGAACGACGGAGGAGACCGGCGGTGGTCGCGGACCGGAGCAGGGCACTGCGCAGGGCCGCCGTCGCCGACGCCGCTCCTGATCGCGGACATCGGGCAATGCCGCGGCTTGTGCAGCGGACCGTCGCGCGGCGGTCACTCCCGGCGCTGATCCTGCTGCTGGCGGGCTCGGCGCTCGCGGGCTGCAGCGGCGGCGATTTCGGACGCACCCGCGCCGATTTCCGCAACGACGACATGCATCGCTGGATCGGCGCCGAGGCGACCGGCAGCATCGGCAAGAACGCCTCGCAATTCCAGCTCACCGAACACGAACGTCAGCTGCGCGACCTCGCCTATCAGTTCATCGAGCCGCCGCTGTCGCGTCCGGCGTGGAAGAGCGTGTTCGGCGACTACCAGCCGTTGCCTTCGCCGTGGCGGCAGAGGGTCGTGTTCGATCGCACCGCCTATGGCCGCAATCTGATCGACGAGCCGCATCGCTCGTTCGCCTCGCGCTATTCGCTGCTGATCGACGAGGTGCGCGACGACATCACCCGCTTCGAGCCGTTCTTCGCCACCGCGATCCAGGTGATCGAGCTCGATCGCAAGCGCAATGCCAGCCTCCACATGATCGCCGATGTGTCGCCGCGCGAGCGCGCTGATGCGGTCGCGCGGATGGAAGAGAACACGCTGATCGTGCAATGGGTCCAGCAGGCCCTGGAGCGGCGGATCTCGTCCTATCGCTGGGCGCTGGAGCGGCTGGTGATCCAGGCGCCCGACGGCATGGCCGCCGATGCCGAACGCCAGATCAACGAGCTCGCCCGGCTCACCGCCAACGCACCGCTCATCTCTGCGCCGGTCGCGGGCCAAGCCGTGGTGACGAAGGGCTAGGCGCGCTTCGTTTTCTTCGCCGTCGATTTGACCCGGCGACTGTTGGCTTGCCGCGGCAGGCTCGCAATGAATGCCTTCAGCGCATCGGAGGGCGGCTGGGCCGAGGGGTAGGCGACGCCGACCTGGCGCGTCACGTCGATATCGATCGCGCGCACCGCGACATCAGGATTGCCGCGCGCCACGCCCTCGGGGACGATCGCGACGCCAACCCCGGCCGCCACCAGCGCCATCGCCCACTCCTCGGATTCCGCGATCGCCACCGGCTTGCGCGGCGGTGAGGCACGCTTGAAGAATTCCTGCTGTTCGCAATGGCAACGATCGATCATCGGAACGCCGGCGAAGTCGGTGGTCCGGAGCGTCTCCTTCAGCGTCAGGGGATGCGAGGGCGGCAGTGCCGCGACATAACGCTCGCTCCACAGCGGGATGAAGTGCTCGCCGGCGCCGACCATGGACTTGGCGACGATCCGCGCGTCGGCCTTCTCGCTGGCGCCGACCAGCCGGAGCGCAAGATCGGTATTGCCGGTCAGCGGCTTCAGCAGCGCGATGGTCCGGGCCTGATCGAGCGTCCGCAGCAGGCCGAGCGTCAGCGCCTGCCGCGTCGCGGGCTTGCGGAAGAGATTTCGCGCCGCGTCCGCCTCGTCGATGATCCTGCGGGCGATGCCGTGAAACTGCGCGGCTGAGGCCGTCGGGGCCATGCCCTTCTTGTGCCGAATGAACAGCGTGGTGCCGAGTTCGGCCTCGAGATTGGTGATCGCCGCCGAGATCGACGGCTGCGAGATGAAGCAGCGCTTCGCCGCGGCGGTCAGATTGCGCTCGCGGTAGACCGCGGCGAAGTAGCGGAGTTCACGGATATCCATAGGCGTATCCTATCACATGGATAGAAAGACAATATTTTACCTATGGAAACGCCAGTGGCAAGTCTGCGCCTGTTACAGCGGAGGACCTGTCATGCGCATCCACCATCTCAACACCGGCACGATGTGCCCGATCGGAAAGCGGCTCGTGAACGGCAGCGGCAGCATCTTCCAGCGGGCGCGGATGGTCTGTCATTGCCTGCTGGTCGAGAGCAATGACGGACTCGTACTGGTCGACACCGGGATCGGGCTCGACGACATCGGCGACCCGCCGCGGCTCGGACGCAAATGGGTGCGGCAGACGACGCCGCGGCTCGATCCGGCCGAGACGGCGGTGCGGCAGGTCAAGGCGCTCGGCTTTTCAGCTGATGATGTGCGCCATGTGCTGCTGACGCATCTCGATCGCGATCACGCCGGCGGCGTGCCGGACTTTCCGAAGGCCAGGGTGCACGTCCATCGCAAGGAGTACGATATGGCGGTGACGCATCAGGTCACGCCACCGCAGGGGCGCTACATCACGGCGCAGTGGCAGCACGGGCCGGACTGGGCGTTCTATGGTGCCGGCGGCGAGGACTGGTTCGGCTTCAAGGGCGTGCGCACGCTCGGCGACCGCGAGCCGGACATCCTGATAATCCCGTTGCCGGGCCACACGCTCGGCCATTGCGGGATCGCGGTGCGCGACAAGAGCAAATGGCTGCTGCACGCCGGCGACGCCTATTTCCACCACGTGCAGCTCGATGCCAGGCCGCGGATCCCCCTGGTGCTCGGCATGTTCCAGCGCCGCGCGGACATGGATCGCGCGACGCGCATCCAGAACCAGGAACGGCTGCGCCAATTGAAGGCGGCGCATGGCGCTGATGTGACGATCGTCAACAGCCACGATCCCGTCGACTACGAGACCTGCCGCTGCGGCCGGCATGCACTGGATGTGAGCTAACGCTTGCGCGCCGCGGGCGGCGGGGCCGGCGCGGGGAGCGGCGGCGGCGCCTCCTGCTTGGCCGCGACCGGCTCGGTCTGCACCTTGCACGAGGAGGCGGCGAGCGAGGCCTGCGCCTGCGGCATCAGGCCGGGCTCCGGCGCCAGCGCCTTCAGCAGGATCAGGCCGGTTGATGTCGGCGAGTCGATGATCAGCCGGTCGGCAGCGGTGATTTCCTCGTCCTCCGGCAGCTCGTTGTGCTGCGCCTCCGTCATCAGGTCGAGCTCGATCACCTTCTTGCCGGCGGAGCGGTCGTTGATCGCGTAATAGGCGACCTCGTTGCGGGTATAGAACGACACCGACGTATAGGCCTGGCTGACCGGCACGGTGAGCTTGAGCGGTCCGGTCGAGAGATCGTAGCGGCAGATCGCCACCGCGAAGGCCGGATCCATCAGCGGCATCGGCGAATGGCTCGGGTCGGCCAGCGGCAGCTGCGTCACCTCGTTGAGCTTGGTCATCGGCGTCAGCCGCGAATAGGCGTCCTGCGAGGCGATGCGCGGCAGCGCCAGTACGCTGACGAGGTGCACCACGCCGCCGAGCAGCACGCCTGCGAGGATGGTGAGCAGCACGCGGATCATGGGCAACCCGTCGTTGCGATCGAGGGCATCGGCGCGTCGCGCTGCGTGCGGGTCGCGACCCCGACCGGCGTATCGTAGAGGCGCAGCATCAGCGCGTAGCGCTCGATGCCGCCGGTCGGCAGCCAGTTGCCGGCGCGCGAGCGCGAGGCAATGTGGATCTCGAACGTGCCGTCGGAGGCGCGCATGATCTCCTGGCTGGTGAAGCCGTAGCGCTGCAGCGTGTTCGCGACCAGATGGCCCTTGCGGTCGAACAGCGTCAGCGTCCAGAACCGCGCCGCCGGCGTCACGCCGCTGACCACGATGTCGCAGCGCCCGTCGAGCGGCTTGTTCTTGTCGTCTGATGTCGCCGAGAACGCGATGCCGTCGCCGGTGCCGATCGGCAGCTCGCCGCTGCGCGCGATGGTGGCGCGCGAGTAGGGGTCGACATCGGAGGTGCCGCTCTTCGGACGCGCGGTCCAGGCGCCGATCTTCAGCGTGCCGAGATCGGTGCCGCGGGTCGCCGTCGCATAGGTCAGGCCGAGGCCAACGGCCGTGGCGATCACGAGTGCCAGCAAAGTGGTGAGGAGGAGCCGCACGTCAGTTCTTGCGTGGCACGGCCGGTGTCGCGCCGTCCGGCCCGGCCGCGGCAACGTAGTTTTCGGGGAACGCCAGCGCGCTCGAGGACTCGGCCTTGCCGGTCTTCGAAGGCTCGTTCAGCGTGGTCTTGCCGGCGGTCTTGGCGGCGTCGTCGAGCAGCTTCTCGACCCGCACCAGGATATCCGCGCCGCGCTTGGTCAAAACCGGCGGCGGGCCCGGCTTGGTTTCCAATACGCGCGGCGCCGCGTTGGCCTGGGCATTGGCCTGCGCCGGCTGCGGCGGCAGCTTCTGGCCCATGCCGACGCCGACGAGCTCCTTCACCTCCACGCCCTGATGCGCGGCGACCATGATGTCGTGCCAGGTCTGCGCCGGCAGCGAACCGCCGGTCATGCGGTTGGTCGGCGAATAGTCGTCATTGCCGTACCAGACCGCGCAGGTGAAGTTGCCGGTGTAGCCGACGAACCAGGCGTCGCGATAGGCGTTGGTGGTGCCGGTCTTGCCCGCGGTCGGAATGCCGTCGAGCGCGGCGCGGCGCGCGGTGCCTTCGCTGACCACGTGGCTCATCATGCCGGCCATGTCGGCGGCGATGTTCGGCGGAATCGCCTGCCGCGGCTTCGGACCGTCCCGGTCCCAGCGCCACACCAGGTCGCCGGTGCCGGTGCGCACCTCGAGCACCGAATGCGGCGTCACCGCCTTGCCGCGGTTCGGGAAGGTCGCATAGGCGACCGCGTGCTCCAGCACCGTGACTTCGTCGGAGCCGATCGGCAGCGACGGCGTATCGGGCAGCGGCGCCTTGAGGCCGAAGCGGCGCGCGACCTCGACGATCTTGGCGCGGCCCGCCTTCGGCCCTTCCTTGCCGCCCATCATGATCGAGAGCTTGACCGGTACCACGTTGATCGAGCGGGTGATCGCCTGTGTCAGCGTCACCTGACCCGAATAGGAATGGCCATAGTTCTGCGGGCACCAGTTGCCGATGCAGACCGGGCCGTCGACGATCTTCGAGTTCGGCGTGAAGCCGTTCAGCAGCGCCGTGGTGTAGACATAGGGCTTGAACGACGAGCCCGGCTGGCGATAGGCGTCGGTGGCGCGGTTGAACTGGCTCGCACCGTAGTCGCGTCCGCCGACCATGGCGCGGATGCCGCCATCGAGATCGGACACCACGGTCGCGGCCTGCGTCGCGTGATAGTCGCGCCCGAACTGCCGCAGCTGGTTCTCGATCGCTTCCTCGGCCGCCTTCTGCACGTTCATGTCGATCGCGGTGCGGACCACGAAGACGCGCTCGGTGTAGGATTTCGGGAAGGTGTCGACCAGCTTGCGCATCTCGTCGAAGGCGTAGTCGAGATAGTAGTTCGGCGAGTTCTCGTCGCGCCGGTCGACTGCGACCGCGGGATTGCGGCGGGCGCCGAACACCTGGCCCTCGGTCATGAAGCCGGCATCGACGAGGTTGTCGAGCACGACATTGGCGCGGGCGCGCGCCGCGGGCAGGTTGATGTGCGGGGCGTATTTGGTCGGCGCCTTGAACAGGCCGGCGAGCATCGCGGCCTCCGCGAGATTCACGTCGCGCACCGACTTGTTGAAGTAGAAGTGCGCCGCGCCGTCGACGCCGAAGGTGCCGCCGCCCATATAGGCGCGGTCAAGATAGAGCTTCAGGATCTCGTTCTTGGTGAGCCGCGTCTCCAGCCAGATCGCGAGGAAGGCTTCCTTCACCTTGCGCTCGATGGTGCGCTCGTTGTTCAGGAACAGGTTCTTGGCGAGCTGCTGGGTGATCGACGAACCGCCCTGGCGGACGCCGCCGGCCTGCGCGTTGGTGGCGAGCGCGCGGGCGAGGCCCGGCACGTCGATGCCGAAATGGTCGTAGAAACGTCGGTCTTCGGTCGCGAGCGTCGCCTTGATCAGATTGTCCGGAAAATCTTCCAGTGGGATCGAGTCATTATGCTTGATGCCGCGGCTGCCGATCGGGTTGCCGTAACGGTCGAGGAAGGTCACCGCGAGGTCGGACTTCTTCAGCCAATCCTCGTCGGCGGTCTCGCGGAAGGCGGGGATCGCGAGCGTCAGCATCAGGATCATGCCGCCGAGCCCAAGCGTCGCGGCCTCCGACAGCGGCTCGATGAACACCCAGCGCTTCCAGCGGCCGACATAGAAGCGGTCCATGAAGGTGGAATAACGCTCAAAGAGCTCGCGCAGGCCCTTGCCCGACGAGAACAGCGTCGAGTCGATACGCGCATCGAGGTCCAGGAAGAAGTTCCGGACCTTCTGTTTCCAATGCGACGGCATGATCTGAAAGGACCGGACCCTTGATCAGTTCGACAGCGCTGCGGGTGCCCAAAACGGGCACGGGCCAGCGTCTTGCTTCGATGTTGCGGCAATCCCAAGGCGCTTTTGCGTCGTTGGGGACTCGTTCGTTGTTCTATCCGAGCGGCTGCCATAAACCAATGGCGCGGCTTGTGAATTTAATGAAAGCCCTAACGCTGCCCACCGGCTTTTTCGACCCCGCAATACCACCCCCTTGCGGAGGGAGCGCCGGCATCCCAAGAAGAGTTGCACCGTCATTTCAGGGATATCATGACCACACCGCCCAAGCGCCCGTCGGACCAGGAGGGATTCTTCTGGAAAACCAAGACGTTGGAAGAAATGTCCAACGCCGAATGGGAGAGCCTGTGTGACGGCTGCGCACGCTGCTGCCTGGAGAAGCTCGAGGACGAGGACACCGGCAAGATCTATTTCACCCATATTTCCTGCAAACTGCTCGATTCCGGCCTCTGCACCTGCAAGGACTACCCGAACCGTTCCGACCAGGTTCCGGATTGCGTCCGCCTGACGCCCGAAAATGTCCGGACGCTGAACTGGCTGCCGCCGAGCTGCGGCTATCGGCTGGTGGCCGAGGGGCGGGACCTCTATTGGTGGCATCCCCTCATCTCGGGCGATCCCAACACCGTCCACGAAGCCGGGGTCTCGGTGCGCGGGCGGGTGGAGGGCACTGAACTCGACGTCAACGACGCCGATCTCGAGGATCATATCGTGCGATGGCCGGCTCTGCTGCCGAAACGGGCACAATTGAAGAAGCGGCCGAAAATGCTGGGCAAGACGACCAAAGCGTGACGTCGTCGCCGCGTCCGCGATCACGTCACCGCGAGAAGATCGCGGCGGGATGCACCCATGCGCTGGGGTGCCTGCCTCAGCATTCAATTGCTGCATAAATTGCGAAGCAGAGAATGATTCCATCGCGGGACGCGCCCGCGCAGCAGCATTACGCCTCAAATGAACAAGTATGAACGGCAGAGCCGGATTCCTGCCGACCAATCCACATTGCCTGAAGACATTGCCGAAGAGCTGTCTCATCTCCCGAGCGAGGTGATCGAACTCAGCGACGCGCCGCCGCTGGCGCCGCCGGCACCGCTCAATCCGGACGAAGTCCGCACCATCGTCATCAGCCTGATGCTGACGATGTTCCTGGCCGCGCTCGACCAGACCATCGTCGCGACCGCGCTGCCGACGATCGGGCGCCAGTTTCACGACGTCACCAATCTGTCCTGGGTGATCACGGCCTATCTGCTCGCCTCCACCGCGGTGGCGCCGGTGTTCGGCACGCTGAGCGACATCTATGGCCGCCGCGTCATGATCATCACCTCGCTCAGCCTGTTCGTGGTCGGCTCGGTGCTGTGCGCGATCGCGCCCAGCATGACCATGCTGATCGTTGCCCGCGGCCTGCAGGGGCTCGGCGGCGGCGGCATCATGCCGGTGGTCCAGACCGTGATCTCCGACGTGGTGAGCCCGCGCGAGCGCGGCCGCTATCAGGCCTATTTCTCCAGCGTCTGGATGGCCGGCGGCATTCTCGGCCCGGTGGTCGGCGGCGTGTTCGCCGAGCATCTGCACTGGTCGATGATCTTCTGGATCAACCTGCCGCTCGCGGCGGCGGCGCTGGCGCTGCTGCTGCCGAAGATGAGCAAGATCCCGGTGTTCCACCGCAAGCGCAAGGTCGACTGGCTCGGCGGCGTGCTGCTGATGGCCTCGGCCGTCGTGCTGATGCTGGTGCTGACCTGGGGCGGCACCAAGCTGTCCTGGCTGTCGCCGACGATTACGGCGATGATCGGCGCCTCGATCGCGCTTGCCGGCGCCTTCGTCTGGCACGCGCGCCGCGCCGACGAGCCGTTCCTGCCGCTGTCGCTGCTCGGCGGCTCGGTGGTGCCGTTCGCGATGGGGGCGGGCGGCTGTGCGCTCGGCGCCATGGTCGGCCTCACCGTCCACCTGCCGCTCTATTATGAGGTGGTCTATCACCTCACCGCCAGCGAGGCCGGCCTCGCGCTGATCCCGCTCGCGGCGATCTCGACCTTCGGTGCCGCGATTGCCGGCCGGACCATGGCGAAGGCCAAGCACTACAAGCGTGTCGCGATTGTCGGCACCTCGGTGGCCGCGATCTGTGCCGTCGGCATGGCGGTGACGACGCTGCCGCTGTGGGGACTGTTGCTGTTGATGAGCGTGTTCGCGCTCGGGCTCGGCACCACTTTCCCGATCAGCGTGGTGTCGCTGCAGAATGCGGTGGCGCGGCCGCAGGTCGGCACCGTCACCGGTGCGATGAACTTCTTCCGCGCGATGATGGCCTCCTTCACGGTCGCCGCCTTCACCACCATCCTGCTCATGACGCTGGGGACCGACATCTCGCTCGCCGGCGAGCATCATGCCACGGCCAGCACCGTCAGCGCGATCCCGATGGCCGACATGATCCATGCGTTCCGCTACGTGTTCGGCGCCGCCGCCGTGCTGCTGACCACCGCCTCGATCTGCATGATCACGATGGAAGAGCGCCCGCTCGCCGGTCCCGCCGCCCACCCGCCGGCGGAGATGGCTGAGTAGGGGCGGTGGCCCATACACCGCTGTCGTCCCGGCGAAAGCCGGGACCCATACGCCGCGGCGATGTTGTGGATGGGACTCGTCGTTCCAACATCGCGTAACAATCAGCATTCGTGGTATGGGTCCCTGCTTTCGCAGGGACGACACTGAGCTTGTCGCACGGCCAGCGGGAAACAATCCGCGTTCTCGCGACATGAATTGCCCGAGCCTTGCTTTACGTTCCGCTCTCTCCGCTTCGCTCGCCCTGCGTAATTTGCGCAGCGGGGAACGACGATCTGAGAGATCGGCGCCCGACGACCTTTTATTCCCCCTCTGCCTCAAATTTATTCAGCCGCACCGCGCCGACCCACTACTTTAGTCGCCGTCCATGCATGACGATCTGCGCGCAGTTTCACTTGCTGCGCATTTTGTCGCGGCTATAGTCGCGCCCCAAGAGCTCGAAGCAGCCGAAGAAAAAGAGGAGAGAAACAGGGTGACAAGAACATCGCGACTCCCCGTGCATGCGATGCAGAAACTTGCAGGAGCGGCCGTGTTGGGCCTGTTGGCTGCGCCCAGCGGAGCGCTGGCTGCCGACACCCTCAAGATCGGCGTGATCGCCGAAGCGCAGGCGATTGCCGGTGCATCGATCCCGCAGGCGGCGCAGCTGGCCGCCGACGAGATCAACGCCAAGGGCGGCATCGACGGCCGCAAGATCGAGATCGTCAGCTACGACAACCACTCGTCCTCGGCGGATTCGGTGCGCGCGTTCCAGCGCGCCGTCAACGAAGACAAGGTCAACGTCGTCATTTCGAGCTACATCAGCGAGGTAGTGCTGGCGCTCGAGCCCTGGGCCTCGCGCCTGAAGACGCCGTTCGTCACGCCCGGCGCCGCCTCCAACGAGATCAGCAAGAGCGTCCACGCCGATTACGAGAAGAACAAGTACACCTTCCACGGCTACCTGACCTCGGCCGCGCTGGCGCTGTCGGTCTGCGACGCCGCCAAGGAGCTCCTGGTCGATCAGAAGCACATGAAGACCGCGGTCATCATGAGCGAGGATGCGGCGTGGACCAAGCCGCTCGATGTCGGCTACGAGGAGTGCCTGCCGAAGATCGGGCTCAAGGTCGTCGACCATATCCGTTTCTCGCCCGACACCACCGACTTCACGCCGATCTTCAACAAGGTCGAAGGCTCCAAGCCCGACGTGATCATCACCGGCATCTCGCATGTCGGCGTGCAGCCGACGGTGCAGTGGAAGAACCAGCAGGTGCCGATTCCGATGTTCGGCATTTCCTCACAGGCGACCAACGAGACCTTCGGCAAGGACACCAACGACGCGGCGGAAGGCGTGCTGTATCAGGGCGTCTCCGGCCCGAACGTCGCGGTGACGCCGAAGTCGGTGCCGTTCGCGGAGGGCTTCAAGAAGCGCTACGGCAACTATCCGTCCTACGCGGGCTACACCGCCTATGACGAGGTCTACTACATCGCGGATGCGGTGAAGCGCGCCGGCTCGGTCGAGGCCGACAAGATGGTCGATGCGCTGGAGAAGACCGATTGGGAAGGCACCATCGGACGCGTCCAGTTCTACGGCAAGAACGATCCGTTCACCCATTCGATCAAGTACGGCAAGGGCCTGATCACCGGACTGATGCTGCAGTGGCAGGGCGGCAAGCAGGTCGCGGTCTGGCCGAAGGAGGTCGCCAAGAGCGACCTCAAGTTCCCGAGCTTCGTCAAGGTCACCACGAATTAGTTGATGATCATGCTCCCGGGCCCCTCCCGGGAGCATCGGTCTTCGGTTCCGCGTCCTCCACAACAGGCAGCCCCGCTGCCGCGGCCAATCTGAGATGCTTGCCTTACAAATCCTGATCGATGGCTTTGCCATCAGTGCGCTCTATGCACTCGGCGCGACCGGCTTCACCCTGATCTTCGGTGTCTCCGGCGTTCTCAACCTCTCCCACGGTGCCATCATGGTGGCCGCAGCGGTCGCGGCCTGGGCCGCGGCCAGCGTGCTGCACCTCGACATCTATACCGGCGCGCTGTTCGGTGTCGGCGTCGCGCTGATCGTGTCGTTCGCGACCTATTTCGCGGTCGTCAAGCCGATCCAGAATTCGAGGCGGATCCCCAACGAGGAGAAGGAAATCTTCGTCCTCACCGGCACCCTGCTGTGGGGCATCATGATCCAGGAGCTGATCGCCTATTTCTTCACCAACAACGCCAAGACGGTGCTGCCGATCGTCGAGGGTGTCGTCGATATCTTCGGCAACCGCACGCCGCGCAACAATATCTTCACCGCGCTGGTCTGCTGCCTCGTGATCGGCCTGCTGTGGCTCCTGGTGAACCGCACCAGGACCGGCAAGGCGGTGCTGGCGGCCTCGATGAACCCGCGCGGCGTCACGCTGCTCGGGCTCGAGCTCACCCAGATCTACATCGTGGTGTGGGGCATCTACGGCATTCTCGCCGGCATCGCCGGCGTGCTGCTCGGCATGTTCCTCGGCGTCAGCTCCTACAGCGTCGGGCCGCTGACCGCGAGCGCGTTCTCGATCGTCGTGCTCGGCGGCCTCGGCAGCGTGTCGGGCTCGCTGATCGCAGCCTTCGTCGTCGGCTATCTCGAGACCATCACGGCCTACATGATCTCGCCGGCCTATCGCACCATTCCGGCGCTGCTGCTTCTGGTGTTCGTGATGTATATCCGGCCTCAAGGCCTGCTCGGGAGGCGCTGAGATGGCCAGCTTCTTTTCCTCGCGCCTGTTCTTCATTTCGCTGGTCTGCGTGGTGGTCGCCGCGACGCTGCCGTTCTACGTCTCGGGCTACATCCTCGGGCTGCTTACCGTCGCGTTCTATTTCGGCGTGTTCGCGATGGCCTGGGACCTCCTGTTCGGCTTCGCCGGCGAGGTCAATTTTGGGCCGACCTTCCTGATCGGCACCGGCGCCTACACCGCCGGGATCCTCAACAACCAGTTCGGCTGGTCGGTCTACGTCTGCATCCTGCTCGGCGCGCTGGCGTCGGTCGTCGCGGGCTTCGTGCTGGCGCTGCCGGCGCTGCGGGTGAGGGGACCGTATTTCGGCCTGACCACGCTGGTGGCGGTTTTGATGCTGCAGAACTTCGTTGTCGTGTTCGCCGATCTCACCGGCGGCGAGATCGGGCTCACTATCCCTGACGTCATCACCATCAATGCCGGCGCCAATTACTGGATCGCGCTCGGCTTCATGACCGTGAGCGCAGCCATCCTCTATGGCCTGTCGCAATCGCCGGTTGGCCTCGTGCTGCAGGCGAGCGGGCAGGACCCGGTGCAGGCCGGTGCGCTCGGCTTCAACATCGTCAAGCACAAGCTCGCGGCCTTCATCGTCAGCGCCTTCTTCTCAGGACTGTCGGGCGCGCTCTTGGTGTTCTACTTCGGCACTGCCTCGGTCGGCACCGTGGTCGACGTCGCCGTCGGCGTGAACGTGATCGTCTCTGCCGTGCTCGGCGGCCGGCGTACGGTGCTCGGCGCCGCGTTAGGCGCGATCTTCCTGATCGTCGCCGGCGAATTCCTGCGCCCGACCGGCGAGCTTGCGACCTTCATCGTCTCGGCGGTGGCGCTGCTCGTCGTCCTGTTCTTCCCCGGCGGTTTCCTCGGAGCGGCCCTGTCACGCGAGGCGCGCTCTTAAATGGATCAGACTGTGACCACAGCAACGCTCACCGTCCGTGGATTGACCAAGCGATTCGGCGGCTTGACCGCCGTGAAGAACCTCTCGTTCGACCTGCATCCCGGCGAGATCCTCGGCCTGATCGGACCGAACGGCTCGGGCAAGTCGACCGCGATGAAGAGCGTGATGGGCATCGAGCGTCCGACCGCGGGCGAGGTGCTGTTCGAAGGCGAGAACGTCGCCGGGCTGCCTGCGCACAAGATCGCGCGCAAGGGCTTCGGCATGGTGTTCCAGCACTCGCGGCCCCTGAACCGGCAGACCGTGCTGGAGAACATCATGGTCGCGCTGTTGCCCGACAGCCTGTTCATGCTGTTTCCCGACAAGGCGCTGACCGAGCGCGCCAAGTGGATCGCCGAGCGCGTCGGACTGGGGGCGGTGATGGACCGCCGCCCGCCGACGCTGCCGTTCGCCGACCTGCGCCGGCTGGAATTGGCCAAGGCGATCGCGCGCGACCCCAAGGTCGTGCTGGTCGACGAGCCCTTCGCTGGTCTCACCAGCGCCGAGGTCGGCACCTTCTCCGCATTGATCCGCAGCTTCCGCGACGAGGGCCGCGCGGTGATGCTGGTCGATCACAACGTCAAGAGCGTCGCGGCGCTGGTCGACCGCGTGCTCGCGATGTATCTCGGCGAGGAGATCACGACCGGCCGCGCCGAGGACGTGATGAAGAACGAGACCGTGCGGCGGGTCTATCTCGGCGGCGCGATCGAGACCCACGCGCGGCCCGAGACCTCGTTCAAGGACAAGGTGCCGCTGCTGCAGGTCGAGAATGTCAGCGTGCATTACGGCAAGGCGCAGGCGCTGGAGAACGTCTCGATCCACGTCCATGAGGGCGAATTCGTCTCCGTCGTCGGCCTCAACGGCGCCGGCAAGACCACGCTGTTCAACACCATCTCGGGTTTCCTGCCCTATACCGGCGAGATCCTGCGCGGCGGACAGCCACTGCGCGGCACGGGGCCTGCGAAGATCGCCCGCTCCGGCCTCGTGCAATGTCCGGAATCGCGCGAATTGTTCGGCGAGATGACGGTGCGGGAAAATCTCGATCTCGGCGGTCAGCATCTCGACGATGCGGCGAGGGCCAAGCAGCTCGCCTGGTTGTTCGAGCTGTTCCCGATCCTGAAGGAGCGTCAGGGCCAGATGGCGCAGACGCTGTCCGGCGGCGAGCAGCAGATGCTGGCGATCGGCCGCGCGCTGATGATGCAGCCGCAGATCCTGATCCTGGACGAGCCGACGCTGGGGCTTGCGCCTGTTATCCTCGAGCTGCTGTCGAAGGCGCTGGAGAAGCTGCGCCAGACCACCAAGATCACGGTGCTGCTGGGCGAGCAGAACGTGACGTTTGCGCTTCCGCATGCCGACCGCGTCTATGTGCTGGAGCACGCGCGGATCGTCTGGGAGGGCGATCCGGGCCGGTTCGCCGCGGAGGCCGGCAAGGACTTTCTCTGACGTTCGCAGTTTGAAAAGAAGAAAGCAAAACAAGGGAGATCATGATGACAGCATATTCAACCGCGACCCGCGTGAGCCTGTTGGCCTCGGCGCTTGCGCTCTGCCTCGCGGCGCCGGCCTATGCGCAGTCCAAGGACCCGATCAAGATCGGCATCATTGCCGAAGTGCAGTCGATCGCGGGTGCGGCGACGCCGGGCGGCGCGCAGATCGCAGCCGACGAGATCAACGCCAAGGGCGGCGTGATGGGCCGCAAGATCGAGATCGTCACCTACGACAACAAGAGCTCGTCGGCGGACTCGGTGCGCGCCTTCCAGCGCGCGGTGAGTGAGGACAAGGTCTCCGCCGTGATCGCGAGCTATATCAGCGAGGTCGTGCTGGCGCTCGAGCCGTGGGCCTCGCGGCTGAAGATGCCGCTGATCACGCCCGGCGCTGCTTCGAACGAGATCACCAAGGCGGTTCACAACGACTATGAGAAGAACAAGTACACTTTCCACGGCTACCTGACCTCGGCCGCGCAGGCGCAGCTGGTCTGCGACGCGGCCAAGGAGCTGTTGGTCGACCAGCTCAAGTTCAAGTCGGTCGCGATCATGAGCGAGGACGCAGCCTGGACCAAGCCGCTCGACGTCGGCTACGAGGCCTGCCTGCCGAAAGCGGGCCTGAAGGTGGTCGAGCACATTCGCTTCTCGCCCGACACCACCGACTTCACGCCGATCTTCAACAAGATGGAAGCCGCCAAGCCCGACGTGATCGTCACCGGCATCTCCCATGTCGGCGTGCAGCCGACCGTGCAGTGGAAGAACCAGCAGGTGCCGATCCCGATGTTCGGCATCAGCGCGCAGGCGCTGAGCCCGACCTTCTGGGGCGACACCAACGGCGCGGCCGAGGGCGTGCCCTCGCTCGCGGTGGCGACGCCTGATGTTGCCGTCACGCCGAAGACCAAGCCGTTCGCGGCGGCGTTTAAGGCCAAGTTCGGCACGCCGCCGGCCTATACCGGCTACACCGCCTATGACGAGGTCTACATCATCGCCGAGGCAATCCAGCGCGCCGGCTCGACCGATCCGGACAAGATGGTGACCGAGCTCGAGAAGACCGACTTCGAGGGTACGATCGGCAAGATCCAGTTCTACGGCAAGAACGACGAGTTCACCCACGGCATCAAGTCCGGTCCGGGC
This sequence comes from Bradyrhizobium sp. Mp19, assembly GCF_029952935.1. Taxonomy (NCBI): domain Bacteria; kingdom Pseudomonadati; phylum Pseudomonadota; class Alphaproteobacteria; order Hyphomicrobiales; family Nitrobacteraceae; genus Bradyrhizobium; species Bradyrhizobium sp. Mp19. The sequence goes on from NZ_JASAUT010000001.1 coordinate 65,449, forward strand.
GCCGTGACCGGCCTCGTGTTCCAGTGGCAGGGCGGCAAGCAGATCACGGTCTGGCCGAAGGCGATCGCCGAGGGCCAGATGAAGTTTCCGAATTTTGTGAAGCTCTCGCAGTAGCTGACGTACGCGCCGTCATTGCGAGGAGCGTAGCGACGAAGCAATCCATCTATCCCGGCGTGGAGGGGTGGATTGCTTCGCTTCGCTCGCAATGACGATCGGCGAATGTGAGCCCCAAACTACTTGCGCGTCGGCGGCGCCGTCTGGATCGTCGGCGCGGCTGCCGCGAGCAGCGCGGCACGGTCGCCGTTGCGCGGCGGATAGATGCGCTGCTGGTTGATGGTCTGCTTGGTGAGCTTGGCGGCGGCGCCTGACGTATGCACCTCGCGGTCCCAGCCGGTGGTGTAGAGCGCGCCCCAGGCTCCGAGATCGAGCACCGTCACATACCAGTCGATATTGAGCGGCAGCAGCTTTTCACCAAACAGATCGGCGACCACATTGTGGCCGGCGAAGCGGCCCATCGGCCGCGCGAACTGGCAGGACATCACGGTCGGGTGCTCGCCGTCGATCAGGCAGGCGGCGACGTCGCCGGCGGCGAAGACATCCGGCAGGCCTTCGACGCGCATGGTGTGGTCGACTTTGATGCGGCCGAGCGCGTCGCGCCCGGCCGGCAGCGAGGCGGCGAGGGGGCTGGCGCGCATTCCCGCGCACCACACCGCGGTTTTGGTCGGAATGATCTCGCCGGAGTTGAGCGTGATGCTGTCGGCGCCGACGGCGCTGACCCGGGCATTCAGCCGCGTCTCGACGCCGAGCGTGGCCAGCGCCTCGTTGATGACCGGGCGGCCATGCGCGCCGAAGGTCGTGCCGACCACGGGATTGGGATCGATCAGGATGACCCGATGATCGCCGGTGATGCCGGCGTGCGCCAGCTTGGCCGGCATCTCGGCCGCGACCTCGATCCCGGTGAACCCTGCGCCGACGACCGCGACCGTCGCGCGTGCCTCTGATGGTGGCTCTTTGCCGAGCGCCGCCAGATGCGTGTCGAGCCGCATCGCTGCTTTATAGGTGTCGACATCGAAGCCGTGGGCGGCCAGGCCTGAGATGGCGGGGCGGACCAGCTCGCTGCCGGTGGTCAGCACCAGCCGATCGTAGCTCAGAACCTCCGCGTCCGCGCCGGTCTTGATCGTGACCGCGCGCGTCGCCGGATCGATCGCCGCGACCTCGGCCACCCTGTGGCTGACGCCGACCGGATCGAGCAGCTCGCTGAGCGGCAGCGCGACGTCGCCGAGATCGACCTCGTAATTGCGCACCCGAATGTTGTGATAGGCGTTGCGATCGACGACGAGGATTTCGGTATCCGCCGCGCGAGCGCCGATCTCGTCGCGCTTGCGGGCTGCGCCGAGCGCGGCCCATAGCCCGGCAAAGCCGGCCCCCAGCACCAGGATGCGCGCCATCTCTCCCTCCGAAGTTGCACCGGAGGGAGCTTGCCTGCGCCGGCGATGTCAAATCAAGTGGCAGAGAGGCGTGTGAGGTGCCCTCACGTCCCCGGCCGCGACACCTCGGTCTCCTTGCTGGTGATGAATTCCAGCAGCACCGGCACGCCTTCCTTGGTCTTCTGGATGCCGCGCTTGATCGCGGGGATGATGTCCTCGGGCTTGGTCACCCGTTCGCCGTAGCCGCCGAAGGCGCGGGCCATCGCGGCGTAGTCGCCGGAGATGTCGGTCGAGCGGTATTTCTCGGTCGAGATCGGCATCACCTTCAATTCGATCGCCATCGAGAAATTGTTGAGCAGGATCGACATGATCGGAATCCGCTCGCGCACCGCGGTCTCGAAGTCCATTCCCGTAAAGCCGATCGCGGCGTCGCCCCAGACATTGATGCAGAGCTTGTCCGGCTTTGCCAGTTTGGCGCCCATTGCAAGGCCCAGCCCGTAGCCGAGCTGCGTGGTCTTGCCCCAGCCGATATAGGACAGCGGCTCGACCGACTTCCAGAACGGCGAGAGCTGGTCGCGCGGGCTGCCGGCGTCGTGGGTGATGATGGTGTTGTGGGTGTCGACGGTGTGCTGCAGGTCCCACAGCACGCGGTAGGGATTGAGCGGCGCGTCGTTATGCGTCAGCTTCGGCATCCACTTGGCGAGCCACTCCTTGTGGGAGGCGGCGATCTCCTCGGCGACCGCGCTGGCGTTGCGGTCTGTGGTCACCGTCTTGCCGATCTCCTCCAGCAGCGCGTCGAGCACCAGGCCGGCGTCGCCGACCAGGCCGACCTTGGCCTCGACATCCTTGTTGATGTGGTTCGGATCGAGCGTCGAATGGATGATGGTCTTGCCCTTCGGCATCGCGATGCCGAACGACGTCTCGGTGAAGGAGCAGCCGATGCCGAAGATCACGTCGGCTTCGGAAAGAAATTTCGGCACCGCGCGCGGCACCGCGAGGCCGCCGGAGCCGAGCGAGAGCGGATGCGTCTCGGGGAAGGACGACTTGCCGCCGAGGCTGGTGGTAACCGGTATCGCAAGCCGCTCGGCAAGCCGCTTCAGCTGCGGCCAGGCCTTTGCGTAGTGCACACCCTGGCCGGCATAGATTACCGGACGCTTGGCGCCCACGAGCAGGGCGGCCGCTTCCTTCACATGGACGGGGTCGGCGCCGTAGCGGGTGCGCAGCACCGGCGTATAGTTCAAGGGCTCTGGCACCTCCTCGTTCCACATGTCGGCTGGGATTTCGACGATGACCGGCCCGCCGCGGCCGTTCTTCAGTTTGGTGAAGGCGCGGCGGAAGATGTTGCAGACCTCGGCCGCGATGTTGATCGGCTCCGAGGATTTCGAGAACGCCTTCATCGCCTGGCTGGAATTGAAGTTCGGGTCGATATTCGCGAGCCGGCGCGCATAGCCCATCGGCAGCACCAGGACGGGCACGGATTCGCCGTAGCACTGCGCGACGCCGCCCATCGCGTTCTCGGCGCCGGGGCCGTGCTGCATGCAGAAGGCGCCGATCTTCTCGCCCGAGGTGACGCGGGAGATCGCGTCCGCCATGTGCACGCCGATGCGCTCCTGGCGCACCATCACCGGGCGGATGTCGGCATTGGCGGCGTATTCGATCAGGTGGTTGACCGGGTAGCCCGTGAGGATCTCGATGCCCTCGCGCTTCATGATTTCCGCGATCGCGGTGCCGAGCTTCATGACGGTCACTCCCTTTGCATGCGGCCGGTTCGTTCCGGCCTCGTTGTCGCCTGTCCGATAAAGGAACAGGATTCCGCGGCACCGGTAAAGCGCGGCCGGGGCCGGATCAGGTAGTCCTGATATGCGTTTACGACTGGAGCTGTTTCCGCTCAGACAGGATCGGAGCGGAGCTCTTAAATTCTTGTTTTGACGCGTTTTCTTTGCGCGAGCCGGTGTCCACTTCGCTGGAAAGCGCTCCGGTCGCGGCCCGGTGCCTCGCCCGGCGGCAACCCGATGCAGGCAGAACTAGCAAGGAAATTCGCTGCAACTTTTAAGCGACCGTTCATCCTTTCCCTCAATGGGCCGTCAACCAATGTGGCCTAGTTTGGCCGGCATATTACTACGGCGCGGGAGAAAAAGCCGCGAGCGTCGGACAGGAGCTTTTCATGCGCGCGTTGATGGCAAGGTTTCTGCGTGATGAGGTCGGGGCGACGGCCATTGAATACGCCATCATCGCCGGTGGCATCAGCATCGTGATCGTCGCCGGCGTCCGGGGCATCGGCACCAGTGTGAGCGGCCAATTCAATGCCGTCAGTTCGGCATTCAAGTAAGCGCTGCCGGCAGCTCGGCATTTTCCGGATTCAGTCGTCCCCGTTCAACGCGCGCAGCATCGCGATGCGCGCGAACATCAACCAGCCGGCACCTTGTTCCGCCGCATTGATCAGATGCTCGACCGCGATCTGCCAGCGCGTCTCCTGCTGGGTGTCTTCCGATAGCTTCATGATGTAGTCGGCAGCGTGCTGCAGCGTCACCAGCGTGCCGCCGCGATGCAGCGCGATCGGTTCGTCAAACGGCGTCGACCAGGGCATCTCGACCAGGACATCTCAGGCGCGGCGGACCGGGCTCAACTTGCGGTCGCTGCGCTAGCCTGCCTTCTTCCGCGCCGCGGTGCCCTGGGCGCGCGTTGTCTTCTCGGCCTTCTTCGGCTCGGGCTTGGCCGCCTCCTTGGGCTCGCGCTTGCCGCTGCCGGAGATCGGCAGCAGCATTTCGCGCTGGCCCTCGATGCGCTTCTTCGGCTTCTTGCCCTTCGCGGCCTTTGCCTCGGCCTTGGCGGGCGCGGCCTGCTTCTCGTTGGCGATGCTCTTCTTCAGCGCGTCCATCAGGTTGATGACGTTGCCGCCGGTCTTCGCCGCGGGCTTGGCAACCTTGATGCCGTTGCGCTTCTGGTTGATCAGGTCGATCAGCGCCTGCTCGTAGCGGTCCTCGAACTCCTCCGGATCGAAGTCGGCGGACTTCTGCTCGACGATGTGCTTGGCGAGATCGAGCATGTCCTTGGTGATCTTCACATCCTGGATGTCGTCGAAATACTCCTTCTCGCTGCGCACCTCGTACGGGTAGCGCAACAGCGTGCCCATCAGCCCGTTGTCGAGCGGCTCGAGCGCGATGATGTGCTCGCGGTTGGTGAGCACCACGCGGCCGATCGCGACCTTGTTCAGGCTGCGGATGGTCTCGCGGATCACCGCAAAGGCGTCGTGGCCTACTTTGCCATCGGGAACGAGGTAGTAGGGGCGGATCAGATAGCGGCTGTCGATCTCGCTGCGCGGCACGAATTCGTCGATCTCGATGGTGCGGGTCGAATCCAGCGCGATGTCGTCGAGCTCTTCCTTGGTGACCTCGATATAGGTGTCGGTGTCGACCTTGTAGCCCTTCATGATGTCTTCGGTGGAGACTTCCTCGCCGGTCTCCGCGTCGACCTTGGCGTATTTGATCCGGTGGCCGGTCTTGCGGTTGATCTGGTTGAAGGAGACCTTTTCGGTATCCGATGTCGCCGGGTACAGGGCAACCGGGCAAGTCACGAGCGAAAGGCGCAAAAAGCCCTTCCAATTGGCGCGAGGGGCCATGGGCGGAAACTCCGATTACGCAACCGACGGAACGGCCAAGGATAACACCGGGGACCCCAGTTTGAAACAACACGGCCCGGTGAATCTCGCAACGGCGTTAACCGTGGCCTCGAGCTGCGCCCGTTTGACGCGGCGGGCGGGACTGCCGTCGGGACAGCCGTCACAGCGCTCGGAACATCGCTCCTGATCACGCGTTGGCTGTCGAAGGGGAGCGGCAAACGCCGGAATTACAGGTACTTAAGCAAAGAGGTTGCCATGGCAACGGAACGACACGGTCAAATCGTTGAAACCCCGACCGAGGCGCGCCAGGCCGAGCCTGGACCTTCGGTTCTCGCGCTGCTCACGGCCTCGACGGGGCTGGCTGTCCTGATCCTCGGCATTGTCTGGTTCGCCTTTTTCCGCGTGTGAGGCGATGATCATTGGTTGGCCGCGTGCGAGGACTTGATTTGTTAAACTGAGAGGCGGGGCGAAGCGGGCAGATTGCTCCCGGGAAGAATGCGTTCGGTCGATCGTGCCGGCTTCCGGCGCGCGGCTATCCCGCATGCGGGCCACATCGCATGGTCAAGCTGCACGATCGTCTTGACGCCCAGACGCGACGTCGATCGAACCAGCACCCGACGCAAAAATTCCAGCGCGCGGGCTGCCGCGATTGCCGACGTCGAATTCCAGATCGTGTCGAATGGAATTTCCCTGAGCGATAGCGTGCGGCCTGGCGGCGTTTTGCAGCGGTGATCTGTGATGCGCGAGGCGAATGGCTGCGGCGACGCGTCACGAGATCATCGAAATTGACTGCTAGCTGATTTGAATCAGATACTTCCTGAGCCTGAGATGTTCTATTCGCAAGAAGAAAAAAACTCGTTGCTGGCCCGCCTCAAGGAGAAAAGCGTTTCAGGTGTCTTCGTCGGACTGACGGTGCTGGCGATGGCGGGGTGGATTTATCTTCTCAGCTCGATGTTCCTGAAATTCATGCTCTGGTGGTTCTCCTGAGACGTTGTCTCGCGAGAACAACCATTGTTGACGCCTGATTATTGTTGCGCCGTTCGATTGCACAAAAATTCCAGCGGCTGAACAATCTTTCGGCGCGTGTAATCATGATGTCGTCACAACTTCGAATGTTAATAACATCGGGGCGAACGTGGACGATTGTGATGGTTTCTCCTGCTCTGATTCTCGCGGCGGTGTTCGTCGCAGGCTTCTTCTCCGGCTTCGCTGCGCGTTCGTGGCGGTCGCACAAGCGCCGCGCGCAATATCGGATCTATGCACCGTATGTGGCGCCATCAGCCGCGAAATCGTCGAGGCGGGAACAGCCGGTCAGTGCGTTTGGCCACATGCGTCGCGCGTTCTAGCGGAGTAGTTCGATCGAGGTAGCGCGACTGTGTGCGGTGAGTTGGGGTTGGCTGGCAACATGCAATCGGTCATCATGTCCGCGTCCGTTGCGGCAGGCGGGTTGGTTGCGTGCCAGCGTGCGCCTGATCTCGTCGCCAGCCCTGGGGATCGCAAGGGAACTTTCACGTCATGAGTGATCTCAGGGGGCATTCGCCAAGGCGGTATGTCGTCGATGTCAGTGGCAAGCGCGTGCTGGTCGGGCTGACGCTTGAGGAGACGTCGGAGTTCGAGGACCTCGACTCCTCGCTGCCGGGACTGGCGGACGGAGACGATAAGGGCACGGGCCTGGTGCCGTCAGCGGGTGAGGGACGGTGGCTCGAACTCTATGACAAGCACGACAAGGCCTGGATCAAGTGGAAAGCCGACCTGAGGGCCGGGCATGAGGGCAATTCACCCTTTTTTAACTAAGACCGGGCGATTTTGACCTGTGCTGCCTGAATGGGCCCGAACCGGATACTGACAGATGTTTCAGCTGTTTTTGCGGTCTCGCGCGCATGACCTGATCAGGTCGCGGCGCGGCGAGGAAGGTTTCAAGGCACGCTCGGCCGAGCGCGATGCCGAGACCGATCGCGCCCGGATCGGATCGATCGTGGCCGCGATCGAGACCGCGTTGCAGGCGGCCGAAAGCGAGCAATCCGGTCTTGGCCGCCGTGTCGATGATGTTCTGGCCCGCGCTGCGGTGACCCTCGGCAACGGCACCGACGAATATCTGGAACGCGAGGCGCTTGACAACTATCATCAAGACCTGTTTGACGCCGAGATCTCCAACGGCCAGCGCCGGCTCAAGGAATTGGCGACCGAGATTGCGCACTTCAAGTTCATGAAGGCCGCGGTCCTCAGCCGCTTTCCGGACTACAAGCCTCCGGCCGCCGGCAACTGACGCCTAGCGGGGCGCAACGCGCGGGCAGCTGCGGCTGCCGCGTGTAACGGCGTTTCCCGAAGGTCCGGCGCAAGGCGAAAGGCACAGGCAAAACGTGGTGATCGCAGGCAATCTACTCGTCACGGGCTGCGCCGGCTTCATCGGCTTCCATCTGGCGGAGCATCTGCTGCGGGCAGGGCAGCCGGTCATCGGCCTCGACAATCTGAACGACTATTACGACCCGGCGCTCAAGCGCGCGCGCCTCGATCTGCTCAAGCAGCACCGTGGCTTCACCTTCGTGGAGCTCGACCTCGCCGACCGCGCCGGCATGAAGGCGCTGTTCGAGCGTTATCGCTTCGAGGTCGTGGTGCATCTCGCCGCGCAGGCCGGCGTGCGCTATTCGCTGCAGAACCCGCACGCCTATGCGGATTCCAATCTGGAGGGCTTCCTCAACGTCCTCGAGGGCTGCCGGCACACCGCGTGCAAGCACCTGTTGTTTGCGTCCTCATCGTCGGTCTATGGCGCCAACACCAAGTTGCCGTTCTCGGTCCACGACAATGTCGACCATCCGGTCAGCCTGTACGCCGCGACCAAGAAGGCCAACGAGCTGATCGCCCATTCCTACAGCCATCTCTATCGCGTACCGGCGACCGGGCTGCGGTTTTTCACCGTGTATGGGACGTGGTATCGGCCGGACATGGCGCTCTATGCGTTCGCCGACGCGATCACCAAGGGCAAGCCGATCCAGCTGTTCAACAACGGCAACATGCGGCGGGACTTCACCTATGTCGACGACGTGGTCGAGGCGATGGTGCGGTTGATCGGCCGTGCGCCCGAGGGCGACGTGAACTGGTCGGGAGCGCATCCAGATCCGGGTTCGAGCCGGGCGCCGTGGCGGGTCTACAATATCGGCAACAGCAGGCCGGAAGAACTGATGCATGTGGTGGCGCTGCTCGAGCAGGGCTTCGGGCGGCAGGCCGAAAAGCGGTTGCTGCCGATGCAACCGGGAGATGTACTGGAGACGTCGGCCGACGTCTCCGACCTGGAGCGTGAAATCGGCTTCCGCCCGCAGACGCGGATCGAGGATGGTATTGCCAGGTTTGTCGCCTGGTATCGGGCCTATCACGAGGTCGATCGGACCTAGGGCCGCGAGAATCGTCGTCGCGTTTCTGCTCGTGGTCAGAGCTTGATCTTCGCGCAAACGCGATCCGCGTTTGTCGCGACGGAAAACCCTTCGCACTTCTCCGGATCATGCTTTAGTGCGCTCCTTGCGAGTCCGGGCTCGAGAAAAAAACTGATTCAGTTTGGAACGGAGTGTGGCAATGCGAGTTATCTCGGGTTTTGCGATCGCCTCAGCCGTGATCATGATCTCCAGCGCAATGGTTCCGGCGCATGCGATCGACGTGCAGGTGGCACGCGCCTGCGATGCTTTGGTGGCGAAGGCATTTCCGCCGCTGCAGCCCGGCAATCCCGCTTCCGGTAGCGCGAGGGGCGGTGCGAACGCCCAGCGGGACTATTTCAACAAGTGCGTCGCCAATGGTGGCAAGATGGACGACGATACGCCTCCTAAATCGAAATAGCGCGCGATCGCGACACGCGTGGCGAATTAGCGATGCTTATGGCGAACCTTCGCTGTCCGCTGCTGTTCGTGGCGACTGTGCAAGCGCGTGCGAATGGAGCGCCAAGCGCGCGAAAGGCGTTCGCTCCCTCTGTTCAAGCCGGACGCTTCGATCCCGCTCATTTGAATTAGAATAGCGTTAGCGCGGTTGGGGCAGGCGGAGGCGAAATCGCGCTTGATCCGATGTCCAGCGTTGAATTCATTTCGCAAGGTTGCTCGAGCGCTTCAGGACACCGTCAGCCGCTTCAATATTCGCAACCGGTCGAAACACTCTGCGATCCTTGATGGACATGGCAGCAGCAGATTTTGCGTCTAGGGAGCGGCTTGGTGGAATATCTTGTGTGCACCTGAACGCGTCCTTTTACGTGCGATCGCGGTAACACGGCGACATTGTGATAGCCGAACAATGCGCGTTCAGCATTGCACGACACGGCAGCCATCAATGATCACCAAGCAATATCATGCGCTTGGTAGAGCTTCTGACCCACATTGAGCCGCGTTGTCCAGCCGCGCGCCTTATCGCTGCCGCTGCCAACTCATCGGTACGACACATCAAAGGCCGCCGATCGAGCGCTTCGCGATCAGGTTGTGGAACCTGATTGAGAAAATTTAACTCGGAGCCGCGTTGGTCGCAAACCTGCCCCATTAACCGCCTTCCATGTGCGCGGAATAACCCTGTCATCGAAACTTCAATCACATCGCTCATACCCTTAACCGCAGAGCGAGGGCGCGCCATGAAGCAGCACAAAGTTCAACATTTGCATCAGCCGATCGAAGAGGCGTTGCTCGCGACCAATCAATCGCTGCGCAACGAAGTCGTTGCGCTGATGCTTGATATCGCTGAGTTACGTGAAATCCAGGAACGCCCGGGCTCGTCGCGGTCGTTCGGAATGTCTCGTGAGCAGAATACCCCGCGCGTCGCGCTGCGCCGGGTTCACAGCTGAAGTTCGTCAGCCTATTTCTCACCGGCAAAATATGCGGCCACGTCCTCGCCAATCCGGCGAGCATGCTGGCGCGCCTGCAGCTGCGGACAATTCAATTCTAAATTGAAGAATGCACCGGCCCAATGCTCGTTCAGGCGAGCTGGCGGACGTTGCTGCGGACAATCGCGGTCGTGAGGGTTGGGGCGGTCAGTGTTCCTGCGGCACGGACTTGTGCGCCCCGACATCGGACAGACGCTCGCGCAGGATCCAATTCTGCAAGACCAGTTCGACCGCGGTATGCCGGAGCTCGCAATTCTCTGCGACGAGGCGTTCCAGGATGTCGGCCGCCTCGCTGGACGCGGGTTGGCTCCCCTCGAAGACCTTGAGACGCGCCATGGTGTCGATCCTCGCAAAAACAATGTTGATCAGAGACTGGCTCTGACAAGCGTCAGCGCAGAATGGTTCGTGGATTATCGGGCGGACGTGGTTCCGCCTGATGGCCTTGGGTGGGAAAGCGCTTAATTGATAATTCGTGGATCGAGTTATGAGCGTTAGGTCTCGTGAAAATAATCCTCAAATATGTTGAAACCCTCATGACACCTAACGTCCTAGTAACTACTGCTGGGCGTGTACGCCCGCAAGCGGCCGGACGCGAAAGTTGCGGGATTAATTTGTTAGAAATTTGTGAAAGTTGCGCTTGGCCGATGAGGCGATTATCGCGGCGAGGCATGGCGCACTCACAATCTGTCGAGGGACCGATTGAATATTCTCATTTGCTTCCCGTTTGAGAATGCAAACAGTGCGCCAGTTATCCAGATCAAACTCTCATACACAGAAAGTCGTATAACTTTTTTTATCGGGCCCTTTCAGCGGAGGAATATTCCCCGTATATTCCGGTAAATACCTTGCAGCTTCGGCGTTTCTTCGCACTATGTGTTGCTGCCGACCGGCAAGTTCGAGGCTCCCGAAAGGCCCCCGGGAAACCCTCAATTTGAATTTCCTGTTGCATTTACATAGCTTATAGGCCATGCGATGATTGCTAATCTAGGGGGCAATGAGATGACCAATGAGGCGTCATTCTACTGAGGAGATCAGTTCCAAGGTCAAACAGGCCGAGGAACTCATGGCGCGGGGGCAGTCCCAGGCCCAAGCGTGCAAGGTGCTGGGCGTTAGCGTGATGACATTTCATCGCTGGCGCAAGCAGGAGGCCGCACGTGGCCACCAGGCGAATGGTACTGTTACCGAATTCGCCGCTCGCACCGATGATCGAGATGGGATCCCCCCTGTCCATAACCGTATTGATGAATTACGGCTGGAAAATGAACGGCTGCGCCGGATCGTGACCGACTTGCTGCTCGAGAAAATGAAGATCGAGGAGAAGCTTGCGCTCAGGTCCAGCGGCGGGAGCGGCTTGACCCGCCGTGGCGAAGCCCAAAGCTGACGTAACCTATCCGTTAATGGATGCGTGGAGGCCTGGGAGCCAGCAGCAGCTGGTCGCTCAGATGTGCCTTCTCCGACCTTGCGCGCAGCTCTTCGAAGATCGGACGCAGTCTGGCCTGTGCAAGGTCCAGACCTTTGACGATGTCCTGATTCGGCATGTCGGCCGGGAAGCGGGCCGCGCGCAGCTTGGTCTCGATCGCCTTGACCAGCACCTCGACGTCGTCGCGGTGCTGGCCTGCGACGAGCTCGGCGCCCATCAGGCGGATGAGATGGAGGAGGGCCACCAGCGCGGCCTCGGTTTCGCCAGCCGATGAACTCATGCGCGCTCTCTATCCGATATCCGCAGCAGGTCTTGCGAGCTCACGACCCGCCTGATAATACACATATGAATTGTTAACACGAATGTTAATTCCCGATGACCGACCTTTCGGACGCTCGATTGGCGAAGGTACCGGTTAACTTCGGCGCCTTCTCGTTTGCTTTCGCCTCTCTCGAGGTGTTTGCCGTCGCCTTCGAGATGATAATCGTCGTGCTGTCCAGCATCGTTGGCGGCGCGGCCTATCACCTCTTTTACTACCACACGGTTTATAGCAACAGCTTCGAGGGTTTTCTAGGGATCGGGGTCCTCGCCGCCATCCTTCACATGTTCGTGGCGAAGTCGCAGGGCCTCTACAATGCGCAGGTGCTGGCCGGTCTCGACCGGCGCTGGAGCAGTCTGCTCGGCGGATGGTTGCTGGTCGTTCTGCTGATGACCTTGATCATCTTCCTTTTGAAGGTGGGTTCCGGCGTCTCGCGCGGATCGGTGATGTCATTTGGCGTGATCGGCGGCCTCGGGCTGGTCACCGGACGGATGCTGCTGCAGGCGCCGCTGCAACGCGCGATCGACCGCGGCATGCTGGCCACGCGCCGCGCGGTCGTGGTCGGGATGGCGGACGAATTGTCCCGGGTGCGGCAAGCGAGCCTGCTGAGCGATTTCGGCCTCAGCGAGGTGCGACGGGTCCAGCTCTCCGGATCGTCCGACGACGCCGGCGACCGGGCCGCCGTCGCGTCTGCCATTCGTGCAGCCCGCGAGTGCGGCGCCGACGAGATCATCCTGGCCATGCCCTGGCAGCAAGAGCCGCGCATCCAGTTCGTGTGCGATCAGCTGCGGGCATCGCCGCTGCCGGTGCGGCTGCTGCCGGACCGGACCGCGGAGCGATTCCTGGTGCTGCGGATGGTGGCGACCGGCCCGATCCCGACGCTGGAAATGCAGCGCTCGCCGCTTACCTCGCTCGAGCGCGCCGGCAAGCGGCTGTTTGACATCGTGGCATCCAGCGGCCTCCTGGTGCTGTTCGCGCCGCTGCTGATCGGAACGGCGATTGCGATCAAGCTCGACTCCAGGGGGCCGGTTCTGTTCCGACAGCGCCGCAACGGCTTCGACGGCGAGCAATTCACCATCCTCAAATTCCGCTCGATGCACGTGCTCGAGGATGGCGATGTCATCACGCAGGCCCGCCCGAACGATCCGCGACTGACCGGGATCGGCGCGACGCTGCGCCGCCGCAGCATCGACGAGCTGCCGCAGCTGGTGAACGTCTTGCGCGGCGACATGTCGCTGGTCGGGCCGCGGCCGCACGCGCTGGCGCATGACGACAAATATTCGAAGCTGATCGCGACCTATGCGCAGCGCCAGCACGTCAAGCCCGGCATCACCGGTCTCGCGCAGGTGCAGGGGCTGCGCGGCGCGACGCCGGCGATCGAGGACATGCAGCTGCGCGTGGCGCACGACCTCATCTATATCAAGAGCTGGAGCTTCGTGCTCGACCTGCGCATCCTGCTGCGCACGGTCGGCGCGGTGCTGCGTCACAAGGGTATCTGACGGCTGGGCATCCGGCTCCAGGCGGGCCTTTACTCCGGAATGCTCTGGTTGGCGTCCTTGAATTCCGCCTCGATGATGCGCCGGTTGGCGTCGCCAGCCACGCGATAGGCCTGCCCGATCGCTCCCTTCAACTCCGGCGCGCGGGTGAGGATCAGGCGGATCTGCCGCTGCAGCAGATCGACCAATTCGACATCGCGCGTGGTGTCGACCTGCGCCAGCAGGATCAGGCGCGGCGCGATCAGGTCGCTGCGGTTGAAGCCGGTGTAGTAGGACATCTTCAGCGCCTTCGACGCGGTCGGGTTCAGCCAATCGAACCGTCCCGTTGCCGAGGCGAGGCCGAACCAGGCGCCGGCGTCCATCGGCGAGAGGCGAAGCGAGCGCGTGAACGCGGCTTCGGCCGCCTCCGGCGACGTCTGCAATTCGCTCCAGCCGTCGCGCAGCCACAGCTCGCCTCGGACCATGCCGACCTCTGCGGCGATCGCCGGTTTGCCGCGCAATGCATCGGCGGCAAGCCACCAGGCCGACAAGGCCAGCGTCGCCGCGCCGATCGCGGCGGCGGCGGGCACGAAGGCAGGCGATAGGCGCCTCGCATTCCGGCCGATCGCGTCAGCCATCGTGTTAGCCATCATGTTAGCCATGGCGCGCGGCCCGGTTGCCGGTCATCAGCAGGGTTCGCCGTGCTCCCTCGAGCTTGACGCAGGTCAGGCGGCCGGTCGCATAGGCGCCGGTGTCGACATTGATGCGGTTGCGCAGCAGCTCGGCCTCATGCACCGGCGTATGGCCGTGGACCACGACCTTGCCGAAATCATCTTCCGACATCAGGAAGTCGTCGCGGATCCAGAGCAGATCCTCCTTGCGCTGCTGGTTGAGCGCGACGCCGGGCCTGACGCCGGCATGGACGAAGAAGTAGCGTTTGTGCACATAACAGAGCGGCAGCGAGCGCAGGAAGGCGAGATGAGCCGGCGGCATCTCGCGGATCAACTGCCGGGCGAGCGCCCTTCGTTCGGAGGCGTCGGGATTGGGCGAGGGCGTCAATCCGTAGGACATCAGCGTTTGCAAGCCGCCGAACTGCCGCCATTGCGCGAGCATGTCGGGATTGACGAGAAACTCCAGCAGGCAGGCCTCGTGATTGCCGAGCAGGCAGACCATGCTGCGGGTGCGGCGGCGTTGATCGAGCATGGCGATGACATCGCGCGAATCCGGTCCGCGATCGATATAGTCGCCGAGGAACACCTGGATCGGTCGCGCCGGCCGGAACCGACCGATGTCGGCATCGATGCGGGCGCAGATCTCGTGCAACAGGTCGGCGTGGCCGTGGATATCACCGACGGCGTAGATGCAGGTCTCGTCGCCCTCATGTTCGCGATCGCCGGTTTGGCCGACAAGACGCTGGAGGAAGCTGCGCATCTGGCGCCTAGCCCGCCTGCAACCGTGAACGGCTGATCCGCTGTGCCAGTCCTGTTCCGATCACGGCTCCCAACACGATCACTCCGGGCAGCGCCGGCAATTCCGGCAAGGTGAAGCTGGCAAGCAGCAGCGTCAGCAGGACGGCTGCGGCCGATGCAGGGTAGGACCAGTCGCGGCCGCGGTTGCGCGCGCCGGCCGTGAACGCTGCGATGCCGACGATGATAGCCGCGACTAAAGTCCAGAACATGGCGGAACCGAACTGGGCGATCAAGGCCGCCGCGCTGGTCGCAACCACCGGCCGCGTGGTGGCGCCCTGCCAGTCCATATACGTCGACGCCAGCATTGCCGTGGTGCCGGCGCCGCTGCCGAGCGCGGGCAGGTCGGCGAGCAGATTGTGGGTCGATTGCACGAACTCGGACGGTGCGTGAACAAAGGCGACCGCAAGCGGCACGTCGGGATGACGGTTGGCGATCGCCGTCGCCAGGGCGATCAGCGCGATCGCTGCCGCAGCAGCAGCGCTGCTCCAGCGGTGCAGATGAAGTTTCCGCGCGGCGAAGGTCATCAGGACAAGGGCGATGCCCGCGGCAAGTGCGATCGCGGCGCCGCGCCCTCCGTACCAGCAGGCGCTGGCGGCGCAGAACAGCGCGCCGGCGGCGAGTAGCCAGCGCAGCCGCGTCAATTGGGCTGCGGTGCGGCCGTCAGCGTGTCCGCCGACGTCGAGCGCGCGCGCAAGGCCGAGCGGAACGCCAACGAGAACCACGACCAGGAATCCGTTTGCCGTCTCATCGCGCGCATTGCCAAGCCAGACTTTGACCGGATCGCTTGATAGCAGCAGGATCAGGGCCGCGACGGCCGCCGTTGCTGCAATGGTGCGGGCCACCACATCGGCGCGGCGGGCGTCGATCGCGATCGCGGCGGCGGTGATCATGACTGACGTGAGTGACAGCCAGATCAGCAGCGCGCCGAGGCTTGCGCCGGTGTCGATCGTGATGCTGCCGCTGAGCTGTGCTCCCAGTGTTTCGCCGGCGAACTTCCACACCGGATGTGCCAAGGAAGCCAGTGGCAGCATCTGCAGGATGATCCAGAGCATCGGCAGAAGCGCCGCCGCAACAGCAGGACCGGCGACCGACTTCAGGAACGACAGCTCACCTGGACGGATCGCCACGAGGCTTGCGAGCAGCCCGAGCGACGTCGCCGCGCCGACGGGACCCGTTGCGAGCGATGCGTCGATGAGACCCAGCGGAATCGACGCCCCGATCAAGATGCAGATGAAAGCCGTGACGTTCCACACGAGAGGGGGAGGTCCTGCGGAGGATGAGACGCAAGACAGCGGGATGCCCCGGGCTTGCCGCGAGGTCAACGGAAATCGGCCACGCCAAAGGGCAGTGTTATGCCCTGCTATTGCGAACGGCGCAGGGCGAGACGTGGCGTCGAGCTGCGAGACCAGAACAGCGGCGCGAAGGTGCTTGCCAGATATCCGACTTGCAGCGCTACGATCGCGGTGATCATGAGCAGCGCGGTTTCCGACCACGACAGGCGCGCGACTCCGATGGCGGCCAGCAGCGCGAGCTCCGCGAGCGCCACCGGCGCCAGCACCAGACAGTGCTGGCGCAGCCCGAGAACGGTGCCGCCGATCAAATTGCCAAGGAAAACAAATAACATAACCAAACCCTGCGCCCGCATGGTAGCGGGCCGGGCCTAAGCCGGGGTTAACCCGCACGTCGCAAGCGGGCCGGCGCGGTGCCGATCGACGCGCGAATGGCCAGTGGGTTTGTTAATAGATTAACATTCAGAACGGACGCAGATCGCCGTAACTATAGGCAGCCCAATAATCGCGGCCGCCGTATGGTCCATACGCGCCGTAGAGCGGCGCGCAGGAGTAGCGATCGGGACAGCCGTGCCAGCAAACCCGTTTCCACTGGCAGACGTCGCCATGACAATATTGCAGCCGCTGACAGTTGCCGCCGACCCGTTGCACGGCGCGCGGGGCCGGGGAAACGCTTAGTTCTGCGGCAAAAACCGAGCTGCCAACAGAACCGCCCAGCAGCAAGGCGACCATTCCCAACGCGATCGCCGGTGGCTTCATGCGGGTCATCGAACCCTCAATCGGTTAACTCAAACCATCTCATTCACAGATAACGGGAACACCGGACGAAATCAAAGCCGGACTGACGGTGCGCCGGGCTTTGTCTCACGGCGGTGCGCCGGTGTCGCCGAATTGCCTCACCTCGCTAACATTATTTATCAATTGCATCGCAATATATCGTGGAACCTTGTGATTATGATAGTTGGCGTGTTACGGCACGGCCGGGGTATTTAAATGTCGCGTGCGGTTTTCATTCGGGTAATGTTATTGCTTGCGGCCGCCTGTTGGGTCAGCGGTTGCCACTACATGCCGACCAACGGTCCGACGAGCTCCGATGTCGTGGCCGGGCAGCGCGATCCTGAAAGCCTGCCCTATGCGATGGTCAAGATTACACCGCAGATCGAGAACGTGCTGGCGTCATTCGCGCCGCAACTCGCCGGCGGCATTCAGGGCCCGCCGCCGAAGGATATCCGCTTCGGCATCGGCGACGTCGTCAGCGTCACGATCTTCGAGGCCGCCGCCGGCGGTCTGTTCATTCCGGTCGAGGCCGGCGTGCGTCCCGGCAACTACATCACGCTGCCGAACCAGAACGTCGATACCGACGGCAACATCTCGGTGCCCTATGCTGGCGCGATCCGCGCCAAGAGCCGCACGCCGACCGAAGTGCAGCGCTCGATCGTCGATGCGCTGAAGAACCGCGCGATCGAGCCGCAGGCCGTGGTCGCCCTGATCGAGCAGCGCACCTCGCTGATCTCCGTGCTCGGCGAGGTCAATTCGCCGAACCGCTTCCCCGCCAACGCAGCGGGTGAGCACGTGCTCGACGCCATCACGCGCGCCGGCGGCCCGAAAGGGCAGGGCTTTGACACATGGGTCATGCTCGAGCGCGACGGCAAACGTACTACGGTGCCGTTCGGTCAGCTGGTCTACGAACCCAAGAGCAACATCTACGCCCATCCCGGCGACACCATTTATGTCTACCGCGAGCCGCAGACCTTCGTCGCCTTCGGCGCCTCGGGCGCGCAGGGCCAGTTCAATTTCGAGGCCTGGCGCATCTCGCTCGCCGAAGCGGTCGCCAAAGCGGGCGGCCTGAACGACTCCTCGGCCGATCCGGCCTCGGTGTTCGTCTATCGCGGCGAACTGCCGGAAGTGGCCGCCAAGCTTGGCGTCGACGTCAGCAAATATTCAGGGCCGATCATCCCGGTCGTCTACAACATCAATTTCCGCGATCCGGCCGGCTATTTTCTGGCCACGCGTTTCCAGTTGCGCAACAAGGACGTGCTCTATGCGTCGAACGCGGCATCCGTCGAGGACGCCAAGGTGATGCAGCAGATCCGCCTCGTGACCGCAACGGTGAACGATCCGATCGTGGCCGCCTACAACGCAACCTTACTTCGCAATTCGATCAAGCTTGCGCCCTGATACTGGGGCGTGAGCCGGCACGGCCGGCTTCATGACACGTTTGCGATTTGCTTCCGGCTTGGGCGAGGCGACGGCATTGCCGTGGCCGGTGCGCTGGTCGTCGTGGCTGTTCTGCGCCGTCGTCGCTTTGGCGCCGCTGCCGCTCGGCTCGGTCGGCACCGTTGCGCCCGCGATCTGGTCGATCCTGCTCGGGATTGCACTACTCGGGGTGTTGCCGATGCGCCTGCGCGGCAGTCAGCTCATGATCCTCGCCGTGACGGCGCTGTTGACAGCGCTTGCCATGCTGGTGCTGCACGAGCAGTCGGCGCTCCGCCCCTGGTCAGGTGTGGCGCCGAACGCGCTGTGGGCGGAGGCCGGCAAATTGCTGCCTGCCGAGTTGCCGCCGGCCGTGTCGATCGCGCGCGGTCAGCCGTTCTATTCGATCGGCGTCGGAATCGTTTGCCTGCTCAGCTTCGCCATCGGCGTCGTGCTCGGTGCCAACCGCGGACTGGCGCGCGGGTTGTTGCGGGCGGTGGCCGCGGCGGGCCTGGTCTATGCGATCTGCGGCATCATCACCTTCGCGATCGATCCCACCCGGATCTACCTGCTGCACGAGAAGCAGGCGCACCTGGCGTGGCTGACATCTCCGTTCGTCAATCGCAACACTGCCGGCATCTATTACGGTTGCTGTGCGCTGATCTGGCTGTTGTTCGGCTGCGAGCTGATCGAGCGGCATTGGCCGTCGCGCCGCGCCAGCCTGTCACGGCTGCTCGCGCGTGTCGATATGCCGGCGCGGCACCGGCTCGCCGGCCATGCGTTCGGCTGGTTCACCTGCCTGCTGGCGATGTTTCTGACCGGCTCGCGCGGCGGCGTCGGGATCTCGCTGCTCGCTGCGGTCGCAGCTGCCGCGATCTTCTTTCGCAACCGCGTGCCGCGCCGCTACGGCATGATCGTGGCACTCGGCGTCGGCAGCCTGGTCGCGCTGGCACTGCTGCAGCTTCTCGGCGGCGGTGTCGGCGCGCGCTTCAGCACGATGGGCCTGTCGGACGAGGGACGGTTCTCGACCTATCGCGCAACGTTGCGGATGATCTGGGATCATCCGTGGCTCGGCGATGGTTTCGGGACCTTCGAATGGGTCTATCCGGCTTATCGCACCGACGACATCTCGCTGCGCGGGACCTGGAACCGGGCGCATAACAGCTGGCTCGAACTGGCGTCCGACGGCGGAATGTTAATGGCCGGCGCCGCCATGATCGCACTGCTCGCAGCGTTTGGCGTGCTCGCGCATGGCGTGCGGACCCGTCGCCGCGACGTGATCGTGCCGCTCGCGGCGCTCTGCGCATCGGCCGCCGGCGCGCTCCATTCGATGATCGATTTCTCGCTCCAGATCACCGGCTATGCCGTTGTAATCGCGGCCCTGCTCGGGGCAGGCCTGTCGCAATCCTTCCGCTCGGGCGGGGGCGGCGCCGGTGGCGGCTCCAATCGTGACGCCGGTGTTACGGTCGGGCGGGCGGTTAACGTTGATTTGGCGCTCCGAAGCGGGGGCGCTGCCGGCGAGGCTATTTAATTGGCGCGATAACTCTGACTATGCTAACGAACTGTTAGTATTCGTTAGGGAGATAGCTGTGTTCACATTTGAGCGATCTGGCGGCTTTTCCGCCCCGCGCTTGGCGACGTTGGTGGTGATGTTGGTGCTCGCGACACCCGGTGGTGCGGCGCTGGCGGAGACACCTGGCGGGTTGATCCAGCTGTCCCAGGCGGTCACCAATTTCAAGGCCAGCCCGGAGCAGCTGCTGACCCAATATCCGAACGCGGGCGTGGAGTTGACCTCGCGGGCGCGCGATTTCGCCCTCAACGATCCGACATCGCTCGATCCGCTGATTGCGCTGCTCGCCAAGGCAAGCAAGGACCAGAAGACGGCGATCGCCGCCGGTCTCGCCCAGGCCGCGCGCATCGTGGTGCGCAGCAACCAGCCCTACGCGACGCGCATCCAGCAGGCGATTGCCGACACCAAGGATCTCGACACCGTGATGGCGTTTGCCGCTGCGTCGGGTGACAGCGGCACCGCCGCAACCGGCGCCGGCGGCGCGGGTAGCGCCGGTGCATCCGGCGGCCAGACCAGCGCGCTGGGCGCCAGCGGCGCCGGAGCTGGCACGCTTGAGGCCATCGACGGCAACAGCGTGAACACTGGCATCTTCAGCTTCACCTCGTCGGTCAGCAGTTCGGGCAGCACGACGACCGGTACGGCCACGGGCACCGGCACCACCCTCATTTCAACAGTAACTCCCTGAGCGGGCTTCCGATCGCCAATGGAGAACTCTCTGCAGCAACGCGCTTCGGTGTCGGCGGCGGGACGCTTCGCAGGATCATTGGAGGGCGCGAGGGCAGGCATCGGCCTGCCGGCGCGGCGATAGGACGAGATGCTTCAGCGCAACCAGATTTCGCCGTCCGTCGACTTAAGAAATCGTCCGGCTGAACTGCCGTCGCTGGCGGAAACCTTCGACGCCTTCGTCACCTATCTGCTCCGGCAATACTGGGTCATCCTCGGGACCGCCGCGCTCTGCCTGTTCGGCGGCATCTGCTATCTGATGACGGCGGCGCCGAGCTATACGGCGCTCGCCACGATGATCATCGACACGCGCAAATTCCAGGCCTTCCAGCAGCAATCGCCGGTGAGCGAGGCCCCGGTCGATTCCGCCGCGGTCGAGAGCCAGGTCGAAATCCTGAAGTCGGAGAATGTGGCGCTCGCGGTGATCCGCGACCTCAAGCTCAACGAGGATCCGGAATTCGTCGGCTCGAGGGCCGGCGCGGCGGGCGCTGTGCTGGATTTCGTGTCCGGCCTGCTCGCCGGCGGCGCGCCGCCCACCGAGTTCGACCGGACCCGGCGCGCGGTTCGCGCCTTCCAGAAGCAGCTCGACGTCCGCCGCCGCGGCATGACCTATGTGATCGAGGTCAGCTTCCGTTCGCTCGATCCGGAGCGCGCGGCGCAGATCGCCAATGCCGTTGCCGACGCCTACATCGTCGACCAGCTCGATTCCAAGTATCAGGCGACGCGACGCGCCAGCGTCTGGCTGCAGGACCGCATCCAGGAGCTGCGCACGCAGGCATCCAACGCCGAGCGCGCGGTGCTCGACTACAAGAAGACCAACAACATCGTCACCTCCAGCGGCAAGCTGCTCAACGAGCAGCAGCTCGGCGAGCTCAACACCCAGCTGCTCCACGTGAAGTCGCAGGTCACCGACGCCAAGGCCAAGCTCGACCGCATCGAGGCGGTGGTGAAGGGGGGCGTCCCCGATGCGACGGTGGCCGATACCCTGAACAACCAGGTCATCACCAAGCTGCGCTCGCAATATCTCGAGCTGGCCAACCGCGAGGCCGACTGGTCGTCGCGCTATGGCTACAATCACTTGGCCGCCGTCAACCTGCGCAACCAGATGCGCGAGATCCAGTCGTCGATCGTGGACGAGCTGAAGCGGCTCGCCGAAAGCTACAAGAGCGACTATGCGATCGCCCTGCAGCGCCAGAACGAGATCGAGCGCGCGGTCAACGACTCGGTGTCGCAGTCGCAGTCCACCAACCAGGCGCAGGTCACGCTGCGCGAGCTCGAGAGCTCGGCGCAGACCTATCGCTCGCTCTACGACAACTTCCTGCAGCGCTACATGGAAAATGTGCAGCAGCAGTCGTTCCCCGTCAGCGAGGCGCGGGTGATCACCCGTGCCTCGCGTCCGCTCAGCAAGAGCCATCCGCAGACCTTGGTTGTGCTCGCGCTCTCGGCGCTCGGCGGCCTGATCGCCGGGCTCGGGCTCGGCGTGTTGCGCGACCTCTATGACCGGGTGTTCCGCACCGCTGAAATGGTCGAGACGATCCTCGAGGCCGACTGCATCGCCATCGTTCCGCGCGTCTCGCCGGGCCAGATCAAGGCGCCGGTCGCCGGTCGTCCCAATCTGCCGATCGGTCCGCGCACGATCCGGCGCGGCGACGAGCCGGTGCTGTGGGCGGCGATCGATTCGCCGTTCTCGCGGTTCTCGGAAGCGATCCGCTCGATCAAGGTCAATGCCGACCTCAACGTCACCAAGCCGTCAAAGATCCTCGGCCTGACCTCCGCGCTTCCCAACGAGGGCAAGTCGACGCTGGCCTTCGTGTTTGCGCAACTGGTTGCCCAGAGCGGGGCCCGCGTGCTCCTGATCGATTGCGATCTGCGCAATCCCTCGCTCAGCCGCAAGGTCGCCGCGACTGCTGAGCGCGGCATCCTCGACGTGCTGTCCAACAATGCGACATTGCAGGACACGCTATGGCGCGATCCCGAGACCGGCCTCGCCTTCCTGCCCGGCGCCACGCGATCGCGCATCGCGCATTCGCACGACGTGCTGGCCTCCGACCAGATGAGGGATTTCATCGACGGGGCCCGCAGCCACTATGACTACGTGATCGTCGATTTCCCGCCGCTCACGCCGGTGGTCGATGTCCGCATCACCGCACACTTCGTCGATTCCTTCGTCTTCATCGTGGAATGGGGCAAGACCCAGGTGCAGGTGGTCGAGCGCGCGCTGCGCAGCGCGCGAGCGGTCAACGAGAACCTGCTCGGCGTCGTGCTCAACAAGGCCGATATTGCCGCGATGAGCCGCTATAGCGGCTATGGCGGCAAGAACTACTATTACAACTCGCACTATGGGCGATATGGCTACACCGACTGAGACGCACGGTGGGATGCCCGGGCGCGCAGCCGCCTGGCTTGCGCGCGGCCTGCTGGCCGCGCTCGCGTGCTCGTCCGTCGCCTGGGGCACGACCACCTTGCCGGACTTTGTCGACCAGACCCGGCTCGACGGCGCAAAGGACCTGATCCTTCGCAACGTACCGGTCAGCGACGCCGAGCTCGATGACCTCGGTCCGTTGCTGTCGCGCGCCGTGGCGGAAAAGGATTGCATGCCGGCCATCGATCGCAGCGCGGCGGTGATCCGGCTGCGGCGCGCCGAGAACGCGCTCGCATCCGGCGAGCAGGTCGATGCCCGGATGGGCGAACTCGACGACGCTGTCCGCAAATCGCTCGGCTGCGCGCCGGCCGATCCTTATCTCTGGCTCGTGCTGTTCTGGCTTCGTAATACAAGGCAGGGTTTGAGCGACGCCAATTTCGACCTGCTGCGGGTGTCGTACCGGCTCGGACCGAACGAGGGCTGGATCGTGGTCAAGCGCAGCGCGATGGCGCTCGCAATGTTCGACGCGCTGCCGCCTGACCTTTCGTCCGACGTGATTGCCGAGTTCGCGCGTCTCGTGAAGACCGAACTGTACACCGAGGCAATCGATCTCCTGAAGGGACCGGGCTGGGCGCACCGTGGCAAGCTGCTGGCCGGCCTCGCGGCTGTCCCGCAACGGAACGTCGACATCCTGACCCGCACCATGGCCGACATTGGATACGATCTCGACCGCCGCTCGCCGGCGGAACGGCGCAATTGGGAGCACAAATCGAACGACCGCTTCGACGAGCTTGCCCCAATGCCGCCGGAGGCGAGGGCTAGGCCATGACGATAGAATTTTGCGTCGGACAGCACAACGCGCATTATGAGGGCATCTATTCGGCACAGGAGCGCGACTGGCGCCGCGTCTGCGCGGTCGACAAGGCCGATCATATCGCCGGTTTGCTCGGTGCAGCCGCCGCGAGGGTCGGCAATGTGCTCGAGGTCGGCTGCGGCACCGGCGCCGTGCTGGCGCGGCTGTCGGCGATCGGCGTCGGCCGCGACTTCACCGGCATCGACGTGATCGATCCCGCGACCAATCTGGAGATCGACGGCGCAGCTTCAGCTCCATTCCGCTGGTCCAGCTATGACGGTGCGACGATCCCGTTCGCCGACGGATCGTTCGACCTTGTCTATGCCAGCCACGTCCTGGAGCACGTGCCAGAACCGCGCGCATTGCTTTACGAGCTCGCCCGCGTCTCGCGGGACTTCATCTATGTCGAGGTGCCCTGCGAATTGCACGCGCGGACCAGTCGCCGGGCGCTGCAATCGACGCTCGACATCGGCCATATCAATTTCTACACGCCCGATACGTTTCGGCTGCTGCTGGAGACCGTGGGGCTCAAGGTCAAGGACTTCGGCACCTGGGACCACAGCCTGCCGGTGCATGCTTTTCATTCGTCGCGGATGAAGGGGCTCGCGAAGAGCATCGTGCGGAAGTCGCTGTTGTCGGTCAGCCCAGGGTTCGCGACCCGGCTTGCGACTTATCATTGCGGGGCGATCTGCCGGCACGACGCGGCGCCGCCACGGGACCGCTGAGCCATGGCGCCGCGCGTGGTCGTCTTCAACAACATGATCACACCATACACCAACCGGCTCTACAACGAGCTGGTTGACCGTGGGCTGGATCTCGCGGTGCTATCCTGCACCGCGCAGGAGGCCGATCGGTTCTGGGCCGGCTCGTTCACGCCGCGCTATACCACGCGCACGGTGCCCGGCGTCTCGATTCCGCTGTCGCGGTCGCGTCACACCCACGTCAATATCGGGGTCGGGCGCGCCTTGAATGCGCTCGCGCCCGACCTGCTGTTCGTCAACGGTCTTTATCCCTCGATGCTGGCCGGCGCGGCATGGGCGCGCGCCAACGGCAAGGCGCTCGCGCTGACGATCGACGGCTGGCGCGAGACGATGCCCAACACCGCCTATCATCGGCTGGCGCGGCCCTGGCTGCTGCGCCAGTGCGACGCAGTCGTATGCTGCAGCGACAAGGGCAGGGCGTATTTCCGCGGCGAGGGCGTTCGTGCCGACGATCTGTTCGTGGTGCCGTTGGTGCCGGCATGGGATCCGCCGGCGGTTGTGCCGGCATTCCACGACCGTCCATTTCATCTGCTCTGGTGCGCCCGGCTCAATGACGACGCCAAGAACGCGATCTTCTTCGAGAACGTCGCGATCGCGCTTGGCCGGATCGTGCCCGGGCTGAAGGTGCGCGTGGTCGGGTCGGGCGCCGCTGAGCGGCGCATGCTGGCGCGGCTCGGCGGTGCCGGCATCGATGTCAGCCACGACCGCTATCTGCCGTGGCAGGCGATATCGGACGTCTTTCTGCAGTCGAGGCTGCTGCTGCTGCCTTCATTGCTGGAACCGTGGGGCCTGGTGTGCAACGAGGCCCTGCAGTGCGGGGTTCCCTGCCTGGTGTCGCCTCATGTCGGGGCAGGCGGCGAGTTGGTGCGTAACCAGGACAACGGCTATGTTTGCGCGCTCGATGAACAGGTTTGGGTCGACGCGGCGCGCGGCTTGCTCGAACATCCTGCGCGCTGGGAGGCGATGTCGCGGCAGGCCCGGCAGAGCGTGCGACGCGATGCGCTTGCCGACGCCGCGGCGCGTTTCACCGCCGCAGTCGATCATCTCTTGAGGGCGCCGGCCCGGCAGGAGGCCGTGCAATGATCGGCAGATGGTGGCTGCGAACCGATGTCTTTCTGCACGCCTATCTGGTGATGGTGCTCGGCTGCATCTATTTCCTGTTCAATTTCATCGAGGGCATCTCGTTCGCGGAAAGGGCCGGGGAATCCACGCTGTTCCGCGGCGCATGGCTGCTGCTCTACATACTCTTGATGCTGCACATTGCGATCGATCGGAATCGCTTCGGCCTGCTGATGCTGCAGTCGCATCTCTATCTGACGTTCATCGCCTTCGCCCTGGTATCACTGGCGCTGAGCGCGGACCCCGCCGGCTCGTCGATCAAGTTCGCGATGTATCTGTTGACCACGATGTTCTCGGCGTGGGTCGTGATCAGCTGCCCGGTCGATCGTCTCGTCGATACGCTGTTCCGGATCGGGATCGTGGTGCTGATCGTTCACGTCCTACTGTTTCCGGTGATCGGCTCGCAATGGGATTACGACCCGCTGCACCGGCCGACGGTGCTCGGAACCCAGGCCTATGCCGGCGTGTTCGGCCACAAGAACCTCGCGGGCGCTTTCTTCGGCCTCATGGTGCTGATCTGCTTCGTGCGCATGCTGGCAGGACCGCGGCGGCAATTCGGCTGGACGCTGCTGCTGATGGGATGTCATTTTTTCGCGCTCGCCGCAGCGGGCGCCGCAGGACCGCTGATCAGCATGTTGACGGCGCTTGCCGTGACCTTCGGCCTTCTGCTGGTGGTGCTCGGGCACAGAGGGGCTGCCTCGATCTATTGGCTCGGCCTCGCTTTTGTTGCGCTTGTCGTGTTCGCCGTGCCGAGCGACGAGTTGTATGGGCTGGTCGGCCGCAGCGGAAACCTGACCGGCCGCTCGTTCCTCTGGTCGGTCTGGCCGCACTTCTTCTGGCAGCACCCCTGGCTCGGCTACGGGTTTTCGGGATTCTTCAACGAACTGCCGAACTCGCCCGTGAACGAGCTGACGAGCATGGCGCCGTGGAACACCGAGTTCGGCTCGTTCGAGAATTCCTATCTCGACGCCTTTCTCCAGTTCGGCCTGCTCGGCGGTGCGCTCTATATGCTGCTGCTGGCGCTCGCATTGTGGAACAGCATCGTCTTCGCGTTCGAGCGGAGAGGGATGTATTGCATGGCGCCGTTCGCGATGCTGCTGTTCGTCGTGATCGCGTCGGCCAATGACTCCAGCCAGCTGCTGCACAATTATTTCGGCTGCGTGCTGGTGTTCTGGTGCTATTTCGGCCCGGAGGCCAGGCTGCAAATGGCGCCGCGGCGGACGTTCAACAGACTACGGGTGAGTGAGGCGTGAGTGCGTTGACCGACAGGCTGGACCGGGCGGCGGCTCAGACCCGGGTCGCCGGTGCCATGAGCGGATTGCTTCGCCGGCTGCGGCGTGCCGGGGGCAATGTGGCGCTTGGCCTGATCGATCAGGCGTTGCTGAGCGGGTCTGCCTTCGTGCTGACGATCGTGCTCGCCAACGTGCTCGACATCAATTCATTCGGCAGGTTCAGCGTCGCCTGGTCATTCTCGATCCTGATCGAGGCGGTGTTTCTGCGCGGCCTGTTCGACGACGGGCTGCCGGCGATCGCGCATCGGATCCCGAAGTCGCTATGGCCGCAGCTGCGGCTCGGCCTCTATCTGTCGTCGCTGCTCGTCTCGGGTGCGCTCGGCCTGCTGCTGGTGGGTGCGGGGCTTGTGATCGCAGTCGTCGGCGGGGACGCCGGTGGGCTCGTGATCGCAACCGGGCTTGCGATCCCGGCGGTTCGCCTGCAGAGCATGTTTCGCCGGATTTGCTATCTCGACGGCAGATTGCCGCGCGCGCTGGCGTCCTCGCTGACCTATTGCGTGGCGCTGGTCGTCTCGGCCGGGCTGATGATCGCGCTCAAGCCCTCCGGCGCCCCCGCGGCGATGGCGTGCATCGCGATCTCGGCCGCGCTCGCCGGCAGCCTGCTGCTCGCCCACACCCGCGAACTGGCCTGGCCGCAAGCCAGAATCTTTCGCGGCTCGCTGCGGCGGCTGTTTCGGAACGGGCGCTGGTTCGTCGCGACCTCGTTCACCTACTGGATCGGCAGCATCGGGCTGATCCCGGTGTGCGGCTTCCTGATCGGGCTGGACGCGAGCGCGTCGCTGCGGATCCTGCTCTTGGTGTTCGCACCGCTCAGTCAGTTCTGCGCGACGATGTTCTCGGTTCGCCTGCCGGAAATCGCGGCCGAACTGCGCGCCGGCCGGCGCAGCGCGGTCGCCGCTGCCGCGCGCGAAAATGCCCTGCTGCTCGGGTCGATCGCGGCCGCCTACGGCACGGTGATCGTGCTGCTCGGCCAGCGCATTCTGGCGCTTGTCATCCACGGACAGAGTTACGAGATCGGCACCGGCAGCCTCGCCTTGATGGGCGCGGCGATGGCGCTCGACGCGGTGTGGCTCGGCCTCGCGCTGCCGCTGTTTGCGACCGGCAAGCCGCAGCGATTCATGCTGAGCCGGATCGCCGGCCTCGTCGCGCTGTGCTGCGTCCTGCCGTTCGCGGCGGAGGCCTGGCAGGTGATGGGCGCGGTTGCGGCGATGGTGGCCTCCAGCGCGGCGTCGGTGATCACGGTTGTGCTGACCAATTCGGCGCGGGAGCGGACATGACCGGCGACGCGCGCGGCGGCTCGCTTGAAAAGCTGCATATCGGCGCCTTCAATTGCGGCATCGACGGCTGGATCAATACCGACATCACGATGCACCTGTGGATCGCGCGGATGCCGTTCGCGGCGAAAGCGCTGCATCTCGCGGGCGTGCTGAGCGATGCCCGCTATGCCGAGCACCGCCAGGGCAGGTTCGCCGGGCTGCGCCACATGAACCTGACGAGGCCGCTGCCGTTCGCGGATCGCAGCCTCTCGGCGGTATTCAGCGCACATGTCTTCGAGCACCTGTTTCCCGACGAGGTCGAGCGGCTGGTGCGCGAGATCGCGCGGGTGCTGGCACCGGGTGGGGTGTGCCGGATCGTCGTCCCCGACATGGAGCGGATCGTCGCGCTCTACGATCCGGCGGCGCCGCAGGCTTTCCTCAAGGGCGTGTTCGAGATCGATCGCCGCAAGGAGGCCGCCTTCGCGCATCACTGGGGCTTTACCCGCGCCTCGCTCGCCGCGCTGTTCCGCGACGCCGGCTGTTCGGAAACCCACACCCGTGCCTATCGCGAGGGCGTCTGTCCCGACATCGACCGGCTCGACAACCGGCCGGACGAGTCGATCTTCTTCGAGGCCATCAGGTGAGCGCGACAGGAAAATCGACGGACCGTTGCGTGAGCGATCGCGCATGCCGTGCTAGATCGAACCGACCGGTAGCAGGAGACTGACCTTGCTGGGTGCGATTCAAGCCCGATTTTCCAATGCAGCGCGCCAGCGGCGCGGCGAATTCCTCGTTCGCACCGTGAACCTGCCGCTCGATGCGAAAATCCTCGATCTTGGCGGCGGCACCGGCCGGCACATTCGCGCGATCCTGCCCCGCCATACCGACATCACGGTTTGCGACATATCGGCCGATGATTTGAAGGCCGCGCGCGAGCGCTTCGGCTTCAAGACGGTGCTGCTGCGGGAGACCGAGCGCCTGCCGTTCGACGATCGGGCATTCGACTTCTGCTTCTGCTCGTCGGTGATCGAACATGTCACCGGGCCGAAGCAGGATGTCGTCACGATCGAGGACGGAGCGGCGTTTCAGAGCATCGCGCGCGAGCATCAGAACCGTTTTGCGGGCGAGATCTCGCGGGTCGCGAAGTCCTTCTACGTGCAGACGCCGTACCGGTATTTTCCGATCGAAAGCCATACCTGGCTGCCGGGCATCATCGTCCTGTTGCCGAGGCGGCTGCAGATCGCGCTGATCAGTATATTCAATCGCTTCTGGTTCAAGCGCACCGCGCCCGATTGGCATCTGTTCGACTGGCGCGAGATGACGGAAACCTTTCCCGACGCGAAGATCTATCGCGAACGCTACCTCGGCATGACCAAATCGCTGATGGCGATCAAGGCCTGAGGCGGCTATCCGCCTGCCATGTCAATCGTCACGCCGGGCCAGGATGTTGATCAGCGTGCCCACTGCGGGCTGCCGATCCAGCGCCGGCGGGAGTGGGGAGCCGGCAAAGCTGCTCCCCAGCATCATGAGGCCATGTTGTCGCAGCAGATCCTGCATGGCCGCCGGCGAGGTGTCGAATTTGGAGAACGCGAGATAGCGAAACAGCGGCCGCGCCGACACGCGTGAAGAGGCCGCATGCGCGAGCTTGTAGCTCCGGCGCAGCAGCGATCCGCGGTTGGGGATGGAGAGCAGAAAAAGCCCGCGAGGCCTGAGCACGCGATGAATCTCGGCGAGGCACTGCGCCACGTCGGGAACATATTCCAGCACGCTCGCGCACAGCGCGCCGTCGAAGGATTGATCGGGAAACGGCAGGCTTGCGATGGTCGGGATCTGCTGAAATGTAAGCCGCGCGGCGAGCGTGCCGCCGGCGCGGCGGCCGTGTGCCGCCGCAATCATCTCCGATGATGCGTCGACGCCGGTGACGTCGCAACCGCGTGCGGCGAGCAGGCGGGACAGCGTTCCGGTGCCGCAGCCGGCATCCAGCCAGCGCTGCCCATTGAGGTCCGCGTTCCCGAGCAGGCCGAACATCGCGGCGGTGCGCGCCTTGAAGGTGCGGCTCTGATGCAGCGTCTCCCATCCCGACGAAATCTCGTCGTGAAAGCGGATTTCGGGTCGCTCGCGGGTCTGGCCCATGGTGGCCATGATAGTCCCTACCAGTGGAAGCCGCTCACTTTGGCGCGCACCTGTTCGGGCAATCCGATCTCCGACAGTTCGAGCACAACCTGGTCGGGACGCGTCGCCGTTAGCGCCGCAACGAAGCGCGGATCGGCCGTCGTCAGCACGATAATGTCGGCCCACTCGATGGTCGCCGTCACGTCGTCGTTCAACAGGCCGACCAGCTCCGGATTGCGCATCAGGAATTCCCGGTTGGCGCCGATCAGTTGCGACAGCTGCACATTGGGGTCGTAGATCCGGATGTCGCGCCGCTCGCCGCGCAGGCTCTTCACCAGCCTCACGAACGGACTGTCGCGGACATCGTCGGTGCCGGCCTTGAAGCTGATGCCGAGGAACGCGATGCGGCGGCCCTCATGCGACAGGATCCAGTCGGCGCCGCGCGACATGATCATGTCATTGCTCGGCAGGATGCTTTCGAGCACCGGCGTCGACAGTCCGCGGCTGTGTGCAAGGTGCTTCAGCGCCTTGACGTCCTTGGGCAGGCAGGACCCGCCGAAGGCAAAACCCGGCCGCAGATAGGCCGGCGAGATGTTGAGCCGCGTGTCCTGCATGAAGATGTTCATGACGTCGCGGCCATCGATGCCAAGCGTCTTCGCGATCGTGCCGATCTCGTTGGCAAAGCTGACCTTGAGCGCATGCCAGCTGTTGTCGACATATTTCACCAGTTCCGCGGTCTCTACCGGCGGCGTGATCTTGGCGCCGGGCAGATCCTTGTAGAGCGCCATGACGCGGTCGGCGGTTTCCTGGTTGAAGGCGCCGACCACGGTCTTGGACGGCGCGTTGAAATCCGCAATCGCGCTGCCCTCGCGCAGGAACTCCGGATTGAAGGCGAGGTCGAAGTCGCGTCCGATCCTGTTGCCGGAGGCTTCCTCGATCAGCGGCCCGACGGTGCCGCGGGTGGTGCCGGGCAGCACGGTGGAGCGGATCGTCACGGTATGTGGCGCGTTCTTGGCGCGCAGTCCGCGGCCGATCTCGATCGCGACCTGTCGGATCGCGGTCAGGTCGAGATTGCCGTTGCCGGACGAGGGCGTGCCGACGCAGACCATCGATATGTCGCTGTTGACGATCGCTTCGGTGGCGTCGGTGGTCGCGGTCAGCTGACCGGTTGCCACCGCGCGCGCCACCTTGTCCGAGATGCCCGGCTCGACGACCGGCGATCTGCCTCCGCGGATCAGGTCGACCTTCGCAACGCTCTTGTCGACGCCGATGATCTGGTGGCCGAGCTCGGTGAAGCAGGCGGCGCACACCGTTCCGACATAGCCGAGGCCGAAAATGCTGACGTTCATGCTTCGACCTTCAACAATCCAGGACGTGCGCGTGGCCGCAGCCGCGTCGCGTTTGACGTGAGTGAGGCGGCTGCGTGTTCAAGACGATGCCCGTCCGGAGGCTGCGTTCGCGCTGGAAGGTTGCGAGGTTGGCCGCTCGGCGGTTGCATGCGCGCGCGGTGCGGGGATCTTCCTGGCGAACAACGCCTCATAAGCCGCGAGCAGCTTCGGCTCCTCATGTGTCCACGACAGCGCGCGCTCGACGCGATTGCGGCCGAACGCCCCCATCGTCTGCCGCAACGACGGATCGTCGATCAACGTAATGATCTTGCTGGCGAAATCCCTCGGATCGTTCTTCGCGGCATAGAGCGAGGCGTCGAGCGCCGAGCGGCGGCCCTCGCGAACGTCGAATTGAACGATCGGCCGTCCGAGCGCCATGTACTCCATGATCTTGTTCATGGTGGAGATGTCGTTCATCGGCGTGACGCGGTCCGGATTGACGCAGACGTCAGCGGTCGAGAGCATCGTGAACAGCGCCTCATCCGCGATGGCACCGGTGAAGTTCACGTAGTCGGAGAGCTGCATCTCCTCGCAGAGCTTGACCACCGCATTCCACTCCGGTCCGGTGCCCGCGATGTTGAACTGGATGTCGGTGCGGCCGAGATCGTGCACGATGTGGCCGATCGACTGCAGCAGCAGATCGATGCCTTCCGACTGGCCGATCACGCCGACATAGCCGACGCTGTGGCGTCGGCCACGGCGCCAGGCCGGATCGGCCGGCCGCGAGCGCACCCGGTCGAGATTGGGGCCGGATCGCACCACGAAAACGCGATTGGCGGGCATGCCGCCGCGCGCGATCGCGATCTCGCGATAGGATTCGTTGGTCGCGATCGAGATGCTCGCCGTCTTGAAGGTGAGATATTCGACCAGCCGCAGCAGATGCCAGAAGAAATCCTTGCGGCCGAATTTTGCTTCGTAGAGCTCGGGATTGACGTCGTGATGATCGAACACGAAGCGCTTGCCGCCGAGCTTGAACAACAGGCCGATCAGGAAGATCAGGTCGGGCGGATTGCAGCCCTGAATCGCGTCGAAGCCGTGCTTCCACGCCACCTTGATCGCAAGCAGCGTTTCCCAGAACAGTGCGACCGGATATTCGATCAGGTAGGCGGCGATCCCGCGCGCCTCCACCGGCATCGGATGACGGTAGATGTGAACGCCCTCGAGGCATTCGTAGGATTCGTCATGGCCGCGGCCCTTCGGGCAGATCACCGAAACTTCATAGCCCGCCTTGCGCAGCGACGTTGCTTCGCACCACACCCTGCGATCGAAAGGAACCGGAAGGTTCTCGACGATGATCAGGATCCGCCGCGGTGATGGTTCAGCTCTCGACATCTGCGATGATCTATACCATTGACCTAACAACATCACAATCCGACTAACATCGGCATTAACATGCGCGGCTTCCACTATGCAATCCCGGCACCGATGTGACGGCGACGAGACAGGGACATGGCAGGCAGAGTGAGGGATTGGGGCCAAAGGGCAGTGATTGCGCTGGTTTTGAGCGCGCTGCTGCCGCTGGCCTACAAATGGCCGCTGCAGTGGAATGGTTCGACGTCAAGCGATGCGCTGAGTGCGAGCCGCGTGAATGCGGTGATCCCGCCGACGCTGTTCGGCATGACGATCAACGCGATCGGGCAGTCGCAGCCAAAGTCGCAGCCCTGGCCCGAGCTCAAATTCGACGGCGTTCGGCTGTGGGGCGCGATCTACTGGGCGCAAATCAATCCGGCGCCCGGCATCTACAATTGGGCGCGTTTCGACGCCATCCTTGCCGCGGCGGAGCGCGAGCACGTCGAGATCGTTCTCAATCTCGCCTACACGCCGCGATGGGCCGCAGCGGTGAAGGATGCGCCGCCGGCGTTCACGCCGGGCGCAAGCTCACCGCCCGCCGATCTCGCGTCATGGGATGACTGGGTGCGTGCGGCCGTCACGCGTGCCGCCGGCCGCATCAAATACTGGGAAATCTGGAACGAGCCCGAGGATTCCAAATATTACTCGGGTGATATCGCGACCATGGTCCAGCTGCAGAAGCGGGCCTACGAGATCATCAAGACCAGCGATCCCACGCTGACCGTGCTGACGCCGCCGTCCAACGGCACGCCGGACGGGTATCGCTGGCAAGAGGCCTTCATAGCGCAAGGTGGCGGACAATATGCCGATGTGTTCGCCTTCCACGGCTACACGAGCGAGCCCGAAGCGGTGATTGGAATCATTGCGCGCTTCAAGAAAATCCTCGCCGCGCACGACCTGTCCGCGAGGCCGATCTGGGACACTGAGGCCGGCTGGTCGTCCTATGAGGACAATCCGGACGGGTGTCTGGCGCGCGCCTACATCCTGAAATGGATCAGCGGTGTCGACCGGTTCTATTGGTACGAGTTTGCCGGAGGCGGCAGCGACTTTGGAAAATTATGGGACCCGGCGCGCGGGCTGCTTCCGAGCGGAATTGCCTACCGCACGATCCAGTCCTGGTTGGTCGGTGCAAGCGTCGTGGCTGCGGGCAGGACGTCGCCGTCGATCTGGCGCGTCGAGCTTCGCATGCCGGATGGCCGCAACGGTCTGATCCTCTGGACCACCAAGGGCCGGTCCGTTGATCGGGTCGACCCGCATTTTAGCCGTTACCAGGGCCTGGACGGCGGCGAAGGACCTGTCGCCAACGGCGAGGTCGAGATCTCGCCAAAACCGGTTCTGTTGCTGGAATGATAACAATGTTAAGTCCCGGCAAACGAGATAATTATGACGATGTTCTTGGCTTCATTGCGGGCGTTGGGCGCGATACAAGGAGCGCTGTTAACTTGAGGCGATTGACCGACTGTGAAGCAGATCGCGCAGAACTATAAGAGCGGCGAGCTCAAGCTGATCGATGTGCCGGCGCCGCGCTGCCGCCCCGGCGGGGTTTTGGTGCGCACGGCGTTCTCCGCGGTGTCGACCGGCACCGAGATGATGAAGTTCACCGAGGGCCGCCTGTCGCTGCTCGGCAAGGCGCGCGCGCGACCCGACCAGGTTGCCAAGGTGGTAAGCTCGGTCCGTCAGCAGGGGTTGCTTGCGACCTATCAGAAGGTGATGAACCGCCTCGATTCCTACACCCCGCTCGGCTACTCGCTGTCGGGTACCGTCGTGGAAGTGGGCGAGGGCGTCGGCGGCTTCTCGGTCGGACAGCGCGTCTGCTGCGGCGGCAATCAATATGCAACCCACGCTGAATATAATTGGGTGCCGGTGAACCTCTGCGTGCCGCTGCCGGACAGCGCTGCGCTGGACCAGGCCGCATTCACCACGATCGCCTCGATCGCGCTGCAGGCGATGCGCCAGTCGGAGATCCGTTTCGGCGAGACCGCCTGCGTGATCGGCCTTGGCCTGATCGGGCAGATCATGGTGCGGCTGCTGCGCAGCGCCGGTGTCGTGGTCGCCGGGCTCGACAGGGTGGAGGCGCGCTGTCGGCAGGCGGAGGCTGCGGGCGCCGCGGTCTGTGCCGTCGCATCGGATGATGCTGCGGCCGGATTTCGTGCCCGGATCGACCAGCTGACCGCAGGCAACGGCGTCGACTGCGTGTTCATCACGGCGGGCAGCGACGACCCCGATCTCGCCTCGCGTTCGGCGGCACTGCTGCGCGACCGCGGCCGCATTGTCGATATCGGCAAATGCACGCTGAACCTGCCGTGGAACGAATTCTACGACAAGGAGCTCGACGTGCGCTTCTCGCGCTCCTACGGCCCCGGCCGCTACGATCCGCTCTATGAGGAGGGCGGCATCGATTATCCGATCGGTCATGTGCGCTGGACCGAGAAGCGCAACATGGAAGCGATCGTCGCGCTGCTCGCCGACGGGCGGCTCGATTTTTCCTCACTGATCTCCGAAATGGTGCCGCTGGAGCAGGCGACGTCGGCGTTTGAGCGCATGAGCCGCGGCGAGGTCGGTCTCGGCATGGTGTTCGCCTATCCGGACGCCGCTCCCCGCGCGATGCAGATGATCTATCGTCCGGCGGTTGCCCTGCGCAGCGGCCGGGTGCGGTTCGGCGTCATCGGCGCCGGCAATTATGCCTCCAGCATGCTGTTGCCGCAGCTTGCGAGTAACCAGCGCGTCGATCTCGTCGAGGTCGCCACCAATACCGGCCTGAGCGGCGCCACTGCGGTCCGCAAGTTCGGCTTCGCGCGTGCCTCGACGGATGCGGCCTCGGTGCTCGGCGCCGACGACATCGATGCCGTGCTGATCGCAACGCGCCATGCCTCCCATACCGACCTCGCGACGCAGGCGCTGCGCGCCGGCAAGGCGGTGTTTGTCGAAAAGCCCCTGGCGATCGATACAAACTCACTCGATCGATTGGAGCAGGTGATCCGGGAAACCGGCAACAACCGCCTGATGGTCGGCTTCAACCGCCGCTTTTCGCCGCTGCTGCAGGGCATGCGCGCGGCGTTCGCGCCGGCAGGACCGCAGACCCTGCAATATCGTGTCATCGCCGGGCCGCTGGAGAAATCATCCTGGTATCTGCAGGCCGAGAGCGAAGGCAGCCGCTTCGTCGGCGAGGGCGGCCATTTCATCGACGTGTTGTGCTGGTGGCTCGGCGCCGAGCCTGCACGTGTCTCCGCGAGCACGGCGGGCAAGGACGTCGACAATCTCGTCGCCACCTTCGACTTTGCCGACGGTTCGGTCGCGAGCCTCAGCTATCTCACCGGCGGCGATCCGCGGGTGCCGAAGGAAGCGCTCGAGATATCGGCAGGCACGGGTTTTGCCGCCTTCGACAATTTCTCGGGCTTCGAGGTCTGGCACGCCGGACAGCGAACGGCGAAGACAGCGCGGCTCGACAAGGGCCAGCGGCCGATGCTGGATGCCTTCATCGCGGCGGTCGCATCGGGAGCTGCGATGCCGATTGCGCTCGACTCGCTGCTGGCGACCACGCGCGCGACGCTTGCCGTGCAGGAAAGCGCGGCCGCCGGGATGCCGATCGATCTGACGGCCGGCGCAGCGGAGCAGGGCGTCGCGCGCGCCTCGACTGCGTTGAGATGAATCCGGCCTGGTATCTGCGCAGGCTGCAGCGCATGGAGCCGTCCGAGCTTGCGGGACGGGTGAACGACCAGGTGCTGCATTTGCTCTGGCGGATCACTCCGCCGGATATCGCGCGGCGCGCCGGCGCGAGGCTCGCTCCCGGCTCGCGACAGCCGCGCCTGAAGCCGCTGCCTTTGCCCGCCCACGTCCCGCAACAGGCTGCCGAACGGTTGATCCAGAGCGCCGACCGGATTCTCGCCGGGCACTGGCGGATTTTCGCCAAAGACCATGAGGCCCTCGGCGAACGGCCCGACTGGTTCGTCGATATCAGAAGCGGCAAGCGGGCGCCGGCCGATGTGCACGCGTTCGCGGTTCCCTATCGTGACGAAACCGCGGTCGGAAACATCAAGTACATCTGGGAGCCGTCGCGTCACCACCATCTCACGGTGCTCGCGGCCGCGTA
The DNA here is from genome assembly GCF_029952935.1 of Bradyrhizobium sp. Mp19. Taxonomy (NCBI): domain Bacteria; kingdom Pseudomonadati; phylum Pseudomonadota; class Alphaproteobacteria; order Hyphomicrobiales; family Nitrobacteraceae; genus Bradyrhizobium; species Bradyrhizobium sp. Mp19. The sequence goes on from NZ_JASAUT010000001.1 coordinate 102,382, forward strand.
CTACCTGACCTCCCACGAGCGCTACGCCAGGCGCGCGGCCGAGCATCTGGTGAGCTGGTGGCGCGAAAATCCGTTCCCGCGCGGCCCGCACTGGATCAGCGGCATCGAGCTTGGCGTGCGGCTGATCTCATGGGCATGGGTACGCCAGCTGCTGCAGAACTGGCCCGAGGCTGCTGCGCTGTTCGAAAACAACGACCTGTTCCTGACGCAGCTCTATGCGCATCAATACTGGCTGTCGCAGTTCCCAAGCCGTGGCTCCTCGGCCAACAACCACCTCATCGCGGAGGCTGCCGGGCAGTTCGTGGCGGCTTGCGTGTTTCCGTTCTTCCAGGACAGTGCGCGATGGCGTGAGCAATCGGCCGGCACGCTGGCACACGAAGCCGTTGCGCAGACGCTTGCCTGCGGCAGCAACAGCGAGCTCGCGACCGACTATCATGGTTTTGTGCTCGAACTGCTGCTGGCGGCGGCAGTGCAGGGCCAGTCGTCCGGACATCCGCTTGGCGATGCGGTCTGGACCACGATGTGCCGCATGAGCGACGTCATTGCCGCGATGCTGGACGATCGCGGTCATCCTCCGCGGCAGGGCGACGGTGACGACGGCATCGGCCTGTTGCTCGACGATCACGCCGGTAATCGCTGGCTCGGCCTGCTCCCCGCCGGCGCGCGCCTGTTCGGCGATCTGCCATGGTGGCCCAAATCGCCGGAGCCCGATCTGCGCAGCTTTTTGCTCACCGACGGCATCGAGGCCCGTGCGATCGCTGGGCGGCCCAGGCGCCGCCCGCATTTGCTTGAAGGGGCGGGACAGACCTTTCTGGTCGATTCCGAGCGCGCCGTGTGGTGCCGTTGTGACCACGGCCCGCATGGTTTCGGCCGCATTGCCGCCCACGCCCATGCGGATGCGCTGTCGCTCGAATGCAGGATCGGTGGTGTGGAGATCTTCGCCGACCCCGGCACCTATTGCTACCATGGCGATCCGCGATGGCGGGCCTACTTCCGCTCCACGCTGGCGCACAACACGCTCTGCCTGTTCGCGCGCGACCAGTCGGTGTCGGGCGGTCCGTTTCTCTGGACACGGCATGCGCAGAGCCGGCTTGTCGCAGCAAGCGGCCTGGACGATCGCGATGCGGATGCGAGCTGGGTCGCGGAGCATTCGGGATATCGGGACGAAGCAGGTGTCGTGCATCGCCGCTCGGTGCAATTGCAGCGTCAGGCGGCACGGCTCGTCGTCACCGATACCGTGCTTGCCGATGAAGGGCTTGCGGTGCCGGCGAGCCTCAGCTGGCATATTGGTCCCGACGTCGAATGCAGGCTCGAAGGGCACAGGGCGCAGCTCGTATGGCCTGGCGGGCGCGGCGAGCTCGATCTGCCGGCGGCACTCAGCTGGATGCCGTATCGGGGTGACGAGACCATGCCGGCCGGCTGGTATTCGCCGTCCTTCGATCTCAAGGTGCCGGCGACGACGCTGATCGGCTCCGGTACGCTCGCGGGCGGCCAAAGCCTGGTGACCGAGCTGCGCTGGTTCTCAGACCCGGCCCGATCATGAGGATCCTGGTCGCTCACAACAGGTACCAGGGACGCGGCGGCGAGGACGTCGTGTTTGAAGCGGAAGTCGACCTGCTGCGCGCCGCAGGACACAGCGTTGAAACGCTCACGGTCAGCAACGCGGCGATCAATTCGCTCCCCGCACGCATCGCGACCACGCTGTCGATCGCCGATAATGCGGAGGGAAAGCGGGTCGTGGCGGAGGCGATCGACCGCTTTCGCCCCGACGTCGTCCACGTCCACAATTTTTTCCCGCTGCTGTCGCCCGCGGTGTTCGATCTCTGCCGGCAAAAGCGCGTACCCGCGGTGGTGACGCTGCACAATTATCGCGCCATCTGCACCGGCGGCATGCTGCTGCGCGACGGCCGCATCTGCCACAAGTGCCTGGACCGTGGCCATCTCTGGGGCGTCGTGCACCGCTGCTACCGCGGATCGCTTCCGGGCTCGATGGCTTCGGCCTACATGATCGCGCAGCACCAGCGCCGCGGCACCTGGACGCGTCCCGGGCTGCGCCTGATCGCGCTGACGCAGTTTGCCAAAACCCTGTTCACGCAGGCCGGCTTCGATGCAGACCGGATCGACGTGAAGCCGAACTTCATGGCCGATCCGGGGGCGCCCGATCCGGCGGCGCCGCGCGCTGGACTGCTTTACGTCGGACGGCTGAGCCGCGAGAAGGGCGTCGGCGTGTTGCTCGATGCCGTTGCGGGGACCGGCGTGCCCTTGCGCGTCGTGGGCGAGGGGCCTGAGCGCGTCGTGCTCGAGGCTCGGGCGCCCGGCAATGTCGCGTTCCTGGGCGGGCTCTCGCGCGGTGAGGTGCTTCGGGAAATGGCGAATGCCCAGGCATTGGTGGTGCCGTCGCTATGGTATGAGGGATTTCCGATGGTCGTGGTCGAGGCCTTCGCGCGAGGCACGCCGGTGATTGCCTCCGAGATCGGCGGACTTGCCGAGGCGGTGACCGCCGGCAAGACCGGCGCGCTGGTGCCGCCGGGCGACGCGGCCGCGCTCCGAAAGCGGATCGGCGAAGTTCTCGGGGCCGCCGAACTGACCGCCGCATGGGGACGGGCCGCGCGAGCCGCCTATCTCGAACTCTACGCGCCGGACGAGAATCGCCGGCTGCTCGAGGCCATCTACGCGCGTGCCGCCGGTGGATGATCGCCGCTGGCCGGCGCGCGGCCAGCGATCGGGCCTCGTCCCGCCGGTTCCATGGCGGCGTCGCTAACATATTGCGGCAAATCTGGTGTTAATTTGTTACAGTGTGGCGTCCGTTCGGCGCCGCGCAGGTTTTGATCGCGCGGTCGAATGGCGCTGATTCTGCGGGTGATTCCATAGATCTCGCTTGATCGAGCCCGCAGACTGCGGCCAGGCGGCGTTATAACACTGGTCGGTGGGGCGCCGGCTGCGGAGTTTGACGCTTTTTTGCAAAACGTCTCACGCGATGCAGAAATATTTTTTTCAGATCAGAAAATCGCGTCGAAGCGCTCGCGGCATCAGTGAAATTCGTCGCTCCCGCGGTATCCCAGGCTCCCGTGAAACCCCGTATAATCACTACCCTTTTTTGCGCCGCGGCTAACATTGGCAATTGGCCTGCGCTGAATGTTATAGCGCATCCGAAGTGGTGCTAAGTCTCACATAAACCTCGTGGAACTCAGCGTTAACAGCACATTGCTGATTGACACTCCGCTTTCGTGGACTTAACAATGGACTTAACAAGTTCGTAACCTGGGTCCACATTTGGGTTGCATCGCAACAAACCAGTTGTGAATCAACAGCTTAAGTGTGGGCGAGCGGCTTGAATCCTCGTATCCCAAGCAGGGGCTACATCGATGGCGACTTACAATCTAGACCAGACGGACCTCAAAGCGGCGATCAACTCAACGATCGATCACTCGACCCAGCAACAGATTCTTGACTATCTGATCAACGCGGGGATCGGATACACCAGCCCGGATAACGGCGCGACGATTCCGGTGCAGGAGGGATCTGGGATCACCAACCCGGATCCGAACGCCAATGTTCTGATCGAAACCAACCCCATTAACACTGTCAACACCGACGCCAATCTGAAGGCGATCATCGAGGCGACCAATCAGGACGTCACGCTGACGGTGAACGGCAGCACCCCGGTGCTGGTCGCGACCGGCGACGGCAACGATCAGGTGTTCGTCAACAATACCGGCGACACGACGGTTCTCACCGGCTCCGGCAACGACACGATCTTCGGCGGTGCCGGTCACGATTCGATCAATGCGGGCTCCGGCAACGACGTGCTGGTCGACAACGCCTCGGGTCACAGCACGCTGGATGGCGGCAGGGGCAACGATCTGCTGTTCGGCTCCGGTGCCGACACCCTGAACGGTGGCGCCGGCAACGACACGATTTACGGCGGCAGCTCGTCGCAGCTGAGCGGCGGCAACGGCAACGACGTGCTGGCGTCCGGCAGCACCGCCGGCAATTCCAGCACGCTGGATGGCGGCAAGGGCAACGATGCGCTGTACGCTGGTGCGGGCAACGACAGCCTGGACGGCGGCGCCGGCAACGACTCGCTGTATGGCGGTTCCGGTGTCGACACGCTGTACGGCGGCAACGGCAACGATCTGCTTGTCGGCGGTGCTCAGACTGCTTCCGAGTTCGGCGGCAACGGCAAGGACGTGCTCTACTCGGGCAGCGATGCGTCGCACGCGACCTCGCTCGATGGCGGTAACGGCAACGACTCGCTCTATGGCGGTGCCGGCAACGACACGCTGTACGGCGGTTCCGGCAACGATACGCTGGTCGCCGGCTCCGGCACGCAGACGCTGATCGGCGGCGACGGCAAGGACTCGTTCGTCGGCTCCGAGACCGGTACGGCCTCGATGGTTGGCGGCTCCGGTCAGGACTACTTCTACCTGAACAACGCCACCAGCAGCGACACCATCGATGGCGGTGGCGGCAACAAGGACTCCCTGACCTTCCTGGATCACGCTTCGACCGACGTGAGCGACATCAGCTCTGGATCGAACGGCTCTCTGGACATCACCTTCAGCAATGGTCAGGTGACCCAGATCAGCAACATCGAATACCTGATCTTCAACGATGGTAACTCGACCAAGCTGTAAGATCCTAGGTCTGCACTAAGCGAAGGCGCCGCCCCAACCGAGGTTGAGGCGGCGCTTTTTTCTTTGATCGCCGGCATGACCCGTCAGGAATGGGTGATTGAATGATCGAATAGACTGCCGTTGATGATCATGACGCGCCTGCCATGAGGTCGACGGCTCGCATCAAGGGGAGGCGCATGCGCGCATCCCGATTGGAACTTTGTCGACCGATTCGCGTCAAATGCATCAAATCAATCACAAGTTCCGCCTCGGGCATTTCCGACAAGGGATGTTAGAAGTTAGTCCGTCACATTCGGACCACGTAGCTTTTGTAAAGCCGTGCGGCTCGCTTGACACGACGGAGCTCTGGCCGATCGCTATCCGCGGCCCCGGCGCCTTTGGTCAAGACGAACGATCGCTGCAGAACTCAGCCGCTTAACGAACCCGCGGAGCTCTCGAATTGGCCACGAAGAAAATGCTGAATGCCGGCGCTGGATCGACGGTTACCAAGCGCATCCAGCCGCTCCTGACATCGCATGAATGGGACGAGATTCGATTAGACGTCGACAGCGGCGTGAACCCCGACGTCGTCGGGTCGATTACCGATCTTGCCCGATTGTTCCCGGCGGCCTCGTTCGATGCGATCTGGTGTTCTCATGTCATGGAGCATCTCTATGCCCATGAGGTTCACCGCACATTCGTCCAGTTCCGCGAAGTGCTCAAACCGGACGGCTTCGCACTGATCATGTCTCCCGATCTCGAGGCGGTCGCTCAGCACATGCTGACGCGCGGCCTCGGTGCGATCGCGTACGTCTCGCCGGCAGGTCCGATCCGGCCATTGGACATGATCTACGGGCATTCCGGCGCGATCGAGCAGGGGCGCCACCACATGGCGCACAAGACCGGCTTTTCGACCGAGCGGATGGGCAACCTGCTGCTCAGCGCCGGTTTCCCGACGGTGTCGGTTCGGAGCGGGAATTTCGAGATCTGCGCATTGGCACTCATGCCGGAGGCCAGGGATGAGCGGATCAGGCCACAGTTGGAGGCCTGCGGATTCGACTTCCAGGAGACGGTGACCGCCGACTCGTGATTTGTCGATGTTAAACAATGTTATAAGGTTCCCTGGTTAAGTCGCACGCGAGCGTGCTCGAAACTGGCTTCGCGGCCTGCCGTGATGCATATCTTTTTCGGGTGACGCGCTGAAAATGCTGCGTTAGCGAACTAACAGTGATAAGTTATATCCCGCTGGGGACCGGACCTTGCGCAGTCGAAACTTCGAGGCATCCATGACCAAACACCTCTCGCTCGTCGGCGCACCTTCGGTGGAGGCACTGCCACCTTCGGGTCTCGCTTGTCTCGTCATCGTGGCAAGACAGCATGGTTTGCATCTGACCCCGTCCCAGCTGATCCACGACAACCTCCTGGGCGACCAGGAAGTCACGCTGGCCGAGCTTTTGAAGTGCGCGAATTCCTCGGGCATGACGGCAAAGGCCGTCACGCTGGACTGGAAGGGCCTGAGCCATCTCAAGAGGGCGCTGCCGGCCATCGTTCGCCTGCGCGACGGCAGCCACATGGTGCTGCTGCGCCTCGAAGGCGATGAAAACAGCTCCCGGGTGGTCCTGCAGGATCCGAATGCGGGCGAGGACGCGCTGCTCGTCATCGATCAACCGCGCTTTGAGGACATCTGGTCGGGCGACGTCGTCATGGCCAAGCGCGACTATGAGATTTCGGACGAGACGCAGCCGTTTAGCTTCGGTTTTGTCGTTGCCCTGGTGTTCCGCGAACGGCGCATCATGCGCGACGTCGCGATCGCGGCGCTGGTCCTGGGCTTCATGGGGCTGGCACCGATCATGTTCTGGAGGCTGCTCTCGGACAAGGTCATTTTCTACAAGGCGTACAATACGTTCTACGTGCTGTGCGTTGCGATGCTGGTGATCATCCTGTTCGAGACGGCGTTCTCGTTCCTTCGGCAATACCTCGTTCAGAGCCTGACGGCACGCCTCGACGTCAAATTGTCGACCTACGTGTTCGAAAAGGTGCTCAATCTGCCGATCGATTATTTCGAGCAGAATCCCGTCGGCCTGATTTCCCGCGACATCCGCGAAGTGTTCCGGATTCGCGGCTTCCTGACCGGGCAGTTGTTCGGGACGGTTCTCGATTCGACGACGCTGATCTTCTTCCTGCCCGTCATGTTCTTCTTCAGCCCGATCATGACGCTGATGGTCCTGGGCTTTGCCGCGATGATCGTGGTCTGGCTCATCCTGATGCTGCCCGTGTACCGGAGGAGTTCCTCGGCGGTTCTTGCCGCCGAAGGCGCGCAGGGGGCGTTTCTGATCCAGAGCCTGAACGGCATGAGGACCATCAAATCGCTGGCGCTCGACACGCGCCAGCGGCACATGTGGGATGTGCTCGTTGCGCGCGCCGCCAAGGCGCGTCTTGCCGAAGGCATGACCGGAAACATGATCCAGACGCTGGTCCGTCCGCTGGAACGGTTGGCGGTCAGCGCTCCCTATGCACTCGGCGTCTACCTCGCCGTATCGAGCGGCGATCCGGTCTATGTCGGGGCGCTGTTTGCCTTTCTGATGCTGTCGCAGCGTGTTGCCGGCCCGCTGATGAAGATGGCCCAACTCATCAACCAGTATGACGAGGCGCGCACCGCGGTCACCATCGTCGGCAATCTAGTGAATCAGCTGCCGGAGGAGGGACGCTCTGGCCATGGCGTGCGGGTTCCGCTGAAGGGCCTGATCGAGTTCTCCGGCGTCACGTTCAAGTACAAGGGCGCGGTGTCGCCGGCGCTGAACAATATCTCATTCGAGATTCCGCTCGGCACGACGCTCGGCGTGATGGGCAAGAGCGGCTCCGGCAAGACCACGATCACGCGGCTGTTGCAGCGCCTGCACTCCGACTATGGCGGGTTGATCAAGGTCGACGGTATCGATGTTCGCGAATACGATGTCGACCATCTGCGGCGCAACGTCGGCGTCGTGCTGCAGGAGAACTTCCTGTTCAGCGGCACGATCCGCGAGAATATTGCCGCGGCAAAGCCGGACGCGACCTTCGACGACGTCGTCAGGGCGGCGCGATTGGCCGGCGCCGAGGAATTCATCGACAAGCTGCCGCGGGGTTACGAGACCTATGTCTACGAGGGCTCCACCAACCTCTCCGGCGGACAGCGTCAGCGCCTCGCGATCGCGCGTGCGCTGATCGTCAATCCGCCCATCCTGATCTTGGACGAGGCGACCAGCGCGCTCGATGCGGAGAGTGAGACGATCGTGAATGCGAACATTTCGCGGATCGCGCATGGCCGCACGCTGATCATCATCTCGCATCGGCTGTCGTCGCTGACGAAGGCCGACGCGATCCTCGTGCTCAATCGCGGCGTGGTCAACGATATCGGGCGCCACGAGGAACTTCTGGAGCGCAACGACATCTACAGCTCGCTCTGGTACCAGCAGAACACGCATCTCGTTCCGGCGGGCCGCAACGACAAGCCTAACTTCAGGAGTCCGACCCTTGTCTCCTAATCAAGCTTCGCTCGCGACCGTTCGCCAGTTCCAGTCCGAAACCGACGCCATCCGCGAGGCGCCCGAGCCGATGTTGGCCCGTGCGACGCTGTTCGTGCTGTCGGCGCTGCTGGTATCCATCGTGGCGATCATGTGCCTGACGCGCCTCGATCGGGTGATCACCAGCGTCCGCGGCAAGATCGTTCCGGTCGATCAGATCAACGTGCTGCAGGCCCTTGACCCGTCGATCATCAAGACGATCGATGTTCGGGAAGGCGAGCAGGTCGACACGGGACAATTGCTTGCGACCCTCGACTCGACCTTCACCGCGGCCGATGTCACCCAGTACAAGCTGCAGATCGCGAGCCTCGATGCGCAGGTTGCGCGTGACGAGGCCGAATTGTCCGGAAAGCCGCTGTCGTATGGCAACGCCAAGGATCCGGATGCCGCCAGGTACAACGCCTTGCAGAAGGCGCTCTACGACCAGCGCGTCGCCCAGTACAGCGCGCAGGTGACGAGTTACGATTCCAAGATCAGCCAGACCGAAGCGACGATCCTGAAGGCGAAGAAGGACGACGAGCGGTATGGTCAACGCGCCGAGATCGCCGGCAAGATCGAGGACATGCGCTCGACCCTTGCCGAAAGCGGCAGCGGGTCCAAGCTGAACCTGTATCTGTCGCAGGATACGCGGCTGGAGTTGCTGCGTCAGATCGACAACACGCACAACACTCTGCTGGAAGCGCAACACCAGCTCGACTCGCTGAGGGCCGATCGCAAGGCCTTCATCGAGCAGTGGAACGCGCAGCTGAGCCAGGATCTGGTCACGACGCGCAACAATTTGGATACGGCCCGGGCAGCCTACGACAAGGCCATCAAGCACCAGGACCTGGTCCGATGGACGGCTGCCGAGCCGTCGGTCGTCCTCACCCTTGCCAAGCTCTCGGTCGGATCCGTGCTGAAGCCGGGCGATCCCTTCATCACGCTGATGCCGCTCAAGACGCGGCTGGAGGCGGAGATCCAGGTGCTGTCCCGCGACGTCGGCTTTATCCGGCCGAATGACCCCTGCACGCTGAAGGTCGATGCCTTCAACGCGGCGGAGCACGGCACGGCGGCGGGCAAGATACGCTGGATCAGCGAAGGCGCCTTCACCACTGACGACGACGGAAAGCCCGTCGATGCCTACTACAAGGCGCGATGCTCGGTCGACCAGAGCAACTTCACCAATGTTCCGAACAATTTCCGCCTCATCCCGGGCATGACGCTGCAGGGCGACGTCAATGTCGGCACCCGTTCGGTGGCGATGTATCTACTCAGTGACATGCTGCGTGGCATGACGGAAGCGATGCGCGAGCCATGATGGAGTCGACAAGATCCCTGCTCGAGTTGTTTCGGCCCGACTCCTCCCGTTCAGACTCAAAGCAGTTTGAACGGGGACTGGAGGCTTACGAGAACGGGCGATACCTTGAAGCCCTGCGCTTTTGGCGGCTTGCCTCGCGGGCGGGCAATCCCGAGGCGGATTACCGGATCGGGCTGCTCTATGCGCGGAACGAGGGCGTCATCGGCAGCATTCCGGACGCGGTCGTGTGGTATGAACGCGCCGCGCTGAAAGGACATCTGGATGCGCAATTCCAGCTTGGCCTGATCTACCTCAACGGGGTCAAGGCGACGCTCGGACCGAACAGGCCCGAGATGTGGCGGCAATCCACTGCGGCCCGTCTCGGCGACAAGGCGATTAACCTCCACGATCTGGTCTTCCCGAACGGGATAGGCGTGGCCAAGGACGTCGATGCCGCATTCCTCTGGATGTCGGTGGCGGCGGAAGCCGGCAAGGCGGAGGCGCAATCGATTCTTGGCAACATGTACGCCAACGGGCAAGGTTGCGAGCGGGATCACGCTGCTGCGCTGCGCTGGTATCAGGCCGCGGCCGAGCAGAAGGCGGCGTCCGGGGAATTCGCACTCGGCGACGTGTATTATCAGGGCCGCGGCGTTCCCGTCGATTTCGCGCAGGCCGCAATCTGGTATCACAAGGCCGCCGAGCAGGGACATGTTCGTGCACAGGTTGCGCTGGCTTTCATGTGCCTCAAGGGCACCGGGCTTCCCGAAAATGTCGAAGAGGCCGCACGGCTGTTCCAGAGCGCCGCTGCGCATGACGATACGATCGCGCTCTACAACATTGCGCTGTTGCGATTGAGCGGCAAGGGTGCTGTCAAGGATCTCGACAGGGCCGAGACCGCATTGCGCAAGGCGGCGCGGAAGGACTATCTGCCGGCGATCCAGGCGCTCGCCGAATTCTATGCGCTCGGGACTGCCGCCGAGCCGGATCTGCGCGAGGCGGCGTATTGGTACGAGAAGGCGGCCGAGCGCGGCGATACGCAGGCGCAGTTCCTGACCGGACGCTTCTATGCCACCGGCACCGGCGTTCCGCCCAGCATCCGCCAGGCTGCGAAATGGTTCGAGCGTGCAGCGGAGGGCGGCCACGCCACCGCGGCCCACAACATTGCGGTGTTCTATCTCAACGGCAGGGGCGTGGCGCGCGATGTCGCGACTGCGATCAAGTGGTTCGAGCGCGCATCCGAGGGAGGCATCAGCGCCGCCGGCGTGCAGCTCGGTCGGCTCTACTCGGCGGGCAACGGCGTGCCGCGCGATCAAGCGCGCGCCGCGGAGTGGCTCAGCAAGGCGGCCAACGGCGGCGATGCCGATGCGAAGACGGCCTATGCGATGTTTCTTATCCAGGATGAGCCGTCCGCGGAGCGTCTTGCGCAAGCACGTGCGCTGCTGACCGACGCTGCCGAGGCCGGCCATCCGGCTGCGGCATTTCAGCTGGGCGGGCTTCACATGGGCAGATCCGGCGGCGCCGTCGATGTTCCGGCCGCAGCCCAATGGTTCAAGCGTGCGGCAAGCGCCGGCCACGTCGAAGCCCAGCACACTTTGGCGCTGCTGTATTCCGATCCCAAGAGCGGCCTCAAGGATCCGCAGGCCGCAGCCGGCTGGATCGTCAAGGCAGCGGACGGCGGCAATGCCGCGGCGCAGTTCAAGCTTGCGGTGATGTATTGCACCGGGCAGGGCGTCGAGCAGGACCTCGCCAAGGGCGTCACGTGGTACGAGGCGGCGGCGCGCCAGGGCCACACGACGGCGCAATACAACCTTGCCGTGATGCTCGGCCGGGGACAGGGGCGCGATGCCGATCCGGCGAAGGCGGCCGAATGGTTCGAGGCCGCGGCGAAGCAGGGCATGGTCGAAGCCCAACTCGCGATTGGCGATGCGCTGCGCGCTGGCGACGGCGTCGCGCAGGACCGCGATCAGGCGTTGCACTGGTATCGACAAGCGGCACAGCAGAACAACGAAGGCGCCCGACGTCGTCTGCAGGCAATGGGCGAGAGCGTTGGCTGAGATTGTTGGAGGCGGGCTTCGCACGCGGACGCTGACGCTGAGCCGCGGCTTTGTTTTTAAGCGCGAAGGCACTGAAGCAGGCAGCTTCGCGCGACAATCTGGGCAGAACTAACGATGGCTTTCATATCGACGACAGAGAGATTGCGTTAATGTGGCCATCGCCAACAAATACTCATTGTGGTTGTGTGAAGTTGACTGATAAGCATCAGGTCACGATCCGGGGCAGGTTCGAACGGCAACGCGATCTCGGGATATCGATCTTCCGCACGGCTGAGAAAGAAACTGGAACCAACGTTAGACGTTGGTAGGAGATTGAGAAGCGATGAACAAGATGGTGGAACGGAGCGTCAGGGATACGAAGGATATGTTGCCCGTTGCCAGTCCGGTTCAGCAGGACGATCAATCGCAGAGCGTATTCCTGGATCCCGATGTCGGCGATTTCCAGTCGGGACCGAGGCTGCGTGGTGCGATCCTCGAGCACTCCGGGCGAGTGATCTCTGGCTGGATTGTGGATGCGCAGTCGCCTGCTTCGACCATTGCGATATCGCTTTTTGTTGCTTCCCACTGTGTCGAAGAGGGACGGACGGGCCGGTCCGTGCCGGCCAGCGTCGGTCCGCACACTGTGATCGGGCGTCCCGGATTTCGCATCAACCTATCCACGCCGGGCGTGCGCCGTCGTTTGGCTCGCGCCCTGAAGAATACGCTGCTGGAACGCAAGCCTGTGCAGATCTATCTGCGCATCAGCCTGAACGACGGCGAATACTACGAAATACCGCTGTTCGAGAAACTCGAGTCGAACGAGGTGGTCGTCGCGCTCGGCTTCTCGACTGACGATTACGACGATCTGCTGTTTCCGAACAACGACAAGAAACTGGTTGCCGCCATGGCAGGTGCCGCCTCCGTGAAGGAGGTGCGCTACGTCTGCTTCTACCTGCCGCAATTCCATTCGTTCGCGGAGAACGACCGTTGGTGGGGTCCTGGCTTCACCGAATGGACCAACGTCTCCCAGATGCGTCCGCAGTTTCCAACGCACCAGTCTCCGTGGCTGCCCGCGGATCTCGGCTTCTATGACATGAGATTGGTCGAGACGCGTCAGCAACAGGCAGACCTGGCTCGCCGTTACGGCGTTCACGGCTTTTGCTATTACGCCTACTGGTTTCAGGGGCGAAGATTGCTGGAGCGGCCGCTGAGGCTTTTGCTGGAGGACGGAGAGCCGAACATCCCGTTCTGCATCTGCTGGGCGAACGAAAACTGGTCACGGCGATGGGATGGTTCTGATACCGAGCTCCTGCTCGGCCAGAACCACTCCCTCGAGGATGATGTCCGCTTCATTGACGATATGGCCGATATCCTCCTGGATGATCGCTACATCACCGTTGACGGTCGCAAGATCCTTCTCGTCTACCGTCCCTCGCTGATCCCGGACAAGGAACGCCTGTTCCAGACCTGGCGTGTGCGTGCAAGGCAACTCGGCATCGGCGAGCTGCTGATTTGCAATGCGATGACTTTCGGCGAGTTTGATCCGCGTGAATTCCATTGCGATGCCGCCGTGGAATTCCCGCCCCATACCGTCAATGCGCGGGAGCTGAGCCGAGCAGAGGTCGAGACGCCGACGGAGTTCTCCGGCAAGCTCTACGACTATCTTGAAGCCATGCGCTCGACGCTTGGCAAGGTCTATGAGTTTCCGTTCTTTCCAACCGTGATGCCGCGCTGGGACAACACGCCGCGCAAGGGCTCGCGTGGACACGTGTTCGTCAGATCAAGCCCCGAGGCGTTCGAAGTCTGGCTTCGTGAGGCGACCGAGCGGGCTCGCCGGAGTTCTTTCGAACAGCCGATCGTCTTCATCAATTCGTGGAACGAATGGGCCGAGGGAGCCCACCTGGAGCCGGACTCGCGTTTCGGCCGTGCCTATCTCGATGTCGTCAGACGTGTGTCTGCCGGCGAGTCGATCTCGGCAGAACTGCGCTCGAACTCCGCCCTGCTGGACTGCTTGAGCAGATCGGAGCTCGAGCAGACGATCAAGAGTGCTGCAGTTCATGTCGAAGTCCTCGCCAATTTGCAGCGCAATGAAGTCGCGCTCACCGGATTCCAGAGCATTCGCGAAGGCCTGCCGGTCGAAATTGAGGGAGCCGTCGCAAGTCCGGATGGCTCGATGTTCGTGATCGAGAATATCAATTCGCAAACGGAGGAGCGCGTGGTGGTGGACCCGCGCTACAGAGTGCTGGTCCGAGGGTGGGTGTTTGCCAAGGATGGCTTCGAGCCCTTGAGAAACCGCATCTCATTTCTGGTGTTGTCTCCGGAAGGAGAGACGAACGCCGGCAAGAGCGGGTACTGCCTCGTCATCGATTGGCACGAGCGAATGGATGTCACGGAGTATATGAAGGCGACCGCGCGGGAGTGCTGCTTCGGCTTCGAGGTCAGCTTCATGCTCAAGGGACTGCCGGACGGAGAGTACAGGCTTTCGATGCTTGAGGTTGGCGAAGGAGAAAACCTGCTGGTTGGATCAAGCCATTCCCTGGTCGTTCGGCATTGAGTTGAGAGTCCTATGTTAGCCAGCGTGGTGATTGCTTGTTACAAGCACGAGGCCTATCTCGAGCATTGTCTCGAGACGGTCTTCGACCAGACCTATCCCAAACTTGAGCTGATCATTGTCGACGACAATTCGCCGGACAACAGCTTCCAACTGGCCGAAAGGCTTCTGAAGCGGAAGTCGTTCGCAAAGCGTTTTGCATCATGCAAACTGCTCAAGAATCCCACCAACATGGGAGCTCACTTTACCTGGAATCGCGCGCTGTCGCTTGCAAAGGGCGACATGCTCTTCCTGCTCAACTCGGACGACGCGTTTTCGAAAGAGCGGGTCGAGACATTTGTCGGCCGCCATGGCGCTGAAAAGCTGTTCTTCGGCTTCTCCGCGATTGAACCAATCGACGAGAACGGGAAATCCATCAAGAGCTTTCAGTTTCCGGCGCGTCTCAGATACGCAACGAGCCAGGCGGTAAGCGCCGATCGCCCGCTGTCGTGGTCCTTTCTGGAGTCGCAGATCGCCGCCTCGACGGGAAATTTTGTGTTGAGCGCCGAACTATTGCGGCAGGCCGGGTGGTTCGCGGACCTCAAATATTGTCACGATTGGGAATTCGCGCTGCGCGCGATCACGATCGTCGAACCAAAATACGTGGAATCCGATCAATACATGTATCGATTGCATGCGACCAACAGCTTCCGTGGACTAAGTTCGGTGGCCGAAAGCGAAACGCGGGCTTGCATGCACAGCTATTCGCTGCGCGCGATGACGTCCAAGCCACCGAACGGGACCTGTCTCAGTCCGCTCAACATGGGGGAGGCGTTCTACAAGCTGATCAGGAACTACCCGAACTTCCGCTTCTGGATGCGGCAGCTTTACGCACCTTATCTTGCCGAGCACAGGACCGTGGAGCTGAACCAATGGACCGTCCCGGCTGAATGGCGTTAGCACAACGCGGCTGACGCCATCACGCGCCAAGTCACGGCTGACGCCAGGTCGGAGCTGAAGAAGCGCGCGGGCGCCAGCCTCAGGGCGTCAGAGCTAGCAAAGGTTTGGCCTTTGCTTGGATTGCGGGTCTTTCAGGACCTTGCGCAAGGCCTCCAGGCGCTCGGTCTTGCAGGGCAAGGTGGGGACAAGCCATCCGCCTTCGTCGTTTTCGTTCCAGGCATAAATCAGGATCGCAGGAGACTTCATCTCACCCGGCTGAGCAGCCCTCCATTCGATCGAGCGATGTAGGTGATCCGACAGCTCTGCCCCGGTCGGCGCAATGAAGGAGTTTTCCATTCCGACGCCGGGGCGCTGCTTGGCTTCCCAAGGCACTGGGCGTTCGATGCGTGGACGGCGATCCCAACCGGTCATCACGGTGGGGATGACGGGAAGCCGGCTCTTGGCCAGTTCATTCCAGTCTCGCTCCGCGCCGCGCGTGAGGTCTGCGTAGGAACCGCGGACACTCCCGTATACTCCGGCATAGGAACTGACCGCGTCGGCAGTCAGGAAAGCGCCCTGTTCATTGAGCAGTTTCTTGTCACCGGTGAGCACCAGGTACGGATCTCCGTGTCCTGCGGCTTTTACACGCGCTCTGAATTGCTCGATCTGGGCTCGAAGGTTCTCGAACCCACCCCATCGTTTTTCAACGTCGGCAATATGTATGAAGCCGAGAAAATACAGCGGTCTTCCGCCCGCTACTTTCAGGTAGTTGCTGTCGCCCATGAGTTTGACGTGTTCGTCAATCAGCGGGCTGACCTTGTCGTGGGAGCCCCATCGAGGGAACTCGGTAAAGATGCAGTACGAAATCTCATTCTTGATCGGGCTTTCCCTGAAGATTTTCAGAGCCCTCGACATCGGATCGGCGGAGCCGTAGGCGACAAACGCCCAGTAGTCGATGCCTGCGAAAACGGCCTGCTTGATTTCCTTGTCGATCGTCTGTTGCGTAATCTCCGGAAAGGCAATCTCACTGCGGCTCTTTCCAGTGGTCTCCTTCGCAAAGAATGGAACCCGCCAATGGTACTGCTGCGGAGAGAGCGATGTTTCAACCGCCTTCGTTGGCGTTGATCCGGGCGCATACCAGGCGTCCCACCGTAGCGCGCCCACCAGAGGCCGGTCGGTGCGCGTAGCCACTTGCTGGGCGGCGAGGGTGCGCGTAACCGTGTAGCTAAGGGCTCCAGCTGAGCCCAGGGCCAGAAACAATCGTCGTGTCAGCATCTTCGAGCGCTCGCCGTTGTTTTCCCAAACATCCTGTTGATTCTCTTCAAAAACGCCCTAATGATCCACTGACAGTGCGGCTAATGATTGGCCAAACTTTTTCTGCGCGATGAGCTTAGATTGGCTAAAACCAGTCGATGTTGATTGCAACGCACAGGGACCGTGTTTGATGCAGCTGGTTGCATGGGAAAATGAATCTACTGCGATTTGCGATCGCATCCGGAGCAGCCGTGGAGCGCTCAAGATCGTTCTCAAGACCAAGGATGATCCGTTTTTCCTTGCGGATTGGGTGGACCATCACAGGAAAATCGTCGGCGATGCGAACCTGATCATTTTTGACAACGGATCTTCCGACAGCAAGGTCTTGTCGGTTTACGAAGAGCTGGGGCCGGACTTGCTGATCGCGAGTTTCGGCGGATTTCACAACAATCTGCACAATCCCAAAAACTTCGAGGAGCTTTACACCAGCCTGTCGGCTTCTTCCGATTTCCATTGCTTCCTGGATACGGACGAGTTTCTGGCGTTCTATGATGGCGAGCGCTTCACGAGCGACGCTTCAATATTGCGTCACCTGAGCGACAAGGACGGTGGTGCGTTTATCCCGTCGACTTGGCTGTACAACGCGCCTTCCTATCGCGACAGAATGTTGTGCGGCACCGATTTGGGCACGCTCCGGAATGGCCTCACCTGGGGTAAGCCGTTGATCCGATCGGCTGCCGCGCCTTTCTCGGGAGAGGTGAATCACAACTGCCAGATCGCCAAGGGAAAGAAGGCCCCCGCGCCGTTGTTCGGATTTTTCCTGCTGCACATGGCGACCTTGTCGCCCGCGCAGAGGATCCGCGCCAATCTAAACAAGCTGATTGCCCGCGGATTCATGCAGCGCGGGGACTCCCTTGAGAAAGTATTGGAGCGGGATTTATCGCGGGCGACAGAGAACGAGAAGCTGTACGTGACCGAGATCAAGCGGATGCTCTCTCTTCGAGAAGATCGCGGTCCCGAGACGGCTCCGTTGGGAACCGGGTCGATGCGAATTGATCAGTCGGGCAAAGTTGAATTTGCGTCGCCCACCGAGGAGCGCGTCTTTGCCGAGTTCGCCGCATCCTTTGACGCGCTATGCGCGCAAACACTGCCTTCTTGAGGTTGGATCTGCCCGCTTCGCCGGGGCATTGCCGCCTTTAACGCCCAGGCGGCAAGCCATGGTGCAACGTCGCCTTTGACGTCTATCGGGAGAGCTCGCCGGTCAGGACGGCTCTCCGCTGAACGACTGAAGGATGGCTTCGGCAGCCTCTCTTTTCGCAAGCGGCATGAAGAACGACATATCGCCGGCCGTCGCGATTTCGCGAGCGATCTCTCTGACGCAGTGATAGGCGGGGCGAGAGCTGAAGTCGTGCATGCCGATGATTGCAGTTGGGCCGCAATGCAGGACGATCTGGGCGAAGCATGCGACCCTGAAACGACCGTCGACGAGATACAGATCAGCATTGGCGCTTCGCGGCGTTTCCCAGATGGTCGAGTGATAGTCCGGCCAACGCGGCTTTGTTGATGGGTCGACCGGGAAACCCCAATCGCCAGTCCGTCCGATGTCGATGAACGTCAAATGAGGCTTCGTACGCGCTGCGGCGCAAGCACGATCCACCTGATCCAGCCAGTCCTGTGAGGAATCGATCGACAATATCGAGTTCGTGACGTGCTTTGAGGCGATGACCGTACTTCCGCCTGTGCCGAATTCGACGTAATCGCGGCTATTTCTCACAAACGACAAGAACAGTTCCGCTTCTTCCCGCGACATTCTTGGTAGCAATTGACGTCTCCTCGTTGTTCGCAGCCCCTGGGACAGTTTCTCCTCAGCGGGGGCGTTGGACGTGTCCGATGCCGGCACGTCTTTGCATATTCAGGCCGCGCCGCAGTTCATCAACGCCAGGTCGTCCCCGCCGAGGCACGGTCGCCAAGGCCTGCGTCCTTGCACCCGATCGGCCGGACATCTTCCGGCCGAGGGGTATTCCGCAAGTCCCACGATGTTCGGCGCTGCCACCGTTGCTGATGATCCTCGGTGATCGGCGACTATTGGTTCAGGCCGACACGCTCCACCTTGTAGCCGCCCTCCAGGATGGAACGCCACCAGGGTTGCTCGTCGACATACCAGCGCACGGTCTTGGCGATGCCGGTCTCGAAATTCTCTTCGGCGCGCCAGCCGAGCTCGGTTTCGAGCTTGGTGGCGTCGATGGCGTAGCGGCGGTCGTGGCCGGGCCGGTCGGCGACGAAATTGATCAGCTGGCGGCGCGGGCCTGCTGCGGCCGGCACGACCTCGTCGAGCAGGTCGCAGATGCTCTCGACCACGTGCAGGTTGGTGCGCTCGTTGCGGCCGCCGACATTGTAGGTCTCGCCGACCTCGCCGCGCTCCAGCACCAGCGTCAGCGCCTTGGCGTGATCCTCGACGAACAGCCAGTCGCGGATGTTCTTGCCGTCGCCATAGACCGGCAGCGGCTCGCCGGCGAGCCCCTTGATGATCATGTGCGGGATCAGCTTTTCCGGGAAGTGATAGGGGCCGTAATTGTTGGAGCAGTTGGTCACCAGGGTCGGCAGCTCGTAGGTCTCGCGCCAGGCCCGCACCAAATGATCGGACGATGCCTTGCTGGCCGAATAGGGCGAGTTCGGCGCATACGCCGTGGTCTCGGTGAACAGCCCTTCGTCGCCGAGCGAACCGAACACCTCGTCGGTCGAGATATGCAGGAAGCGGAACCGGTCGCGCTTCTCGGGCGAGAGCGAACGCCAGTGACGCAGCGTCTCCTGCAGGATCGTGAAGGTGCCGACGATGTTGGTCTGGATGAATTCGCCGGGGCCGTCGATCGAGCGGTCGACATGGCTTTCCGCGGCAAGGTTCATCACCGCATCGGGCTGATATTTCTCGAACAGCCGGCGCAGGTTCTGTGCCTCGCAGATGCAGGCCTTCTCGAAGGTGTAGTTCAGGCTTTCGGCGGCACGGGGCAGGGAGGCCAGGTTTGCCGCGTAGGTCAGCTTGTCGATGTTGACGACGCGGGCGTGGGTGTCGCGCAGCAGGTGACGGACCACGGCGGAGCCGATGAAGCCGGCGCCGCCGGTGACGAAAATCGTCGATCCCTTAAACCGCATGTTTGAATACCTCCGCCGCGCGCGGCTCGCCGTGGAATGAGCGGTAGACCGACAGCAGGTACTCGCCGTAGCTGCTCTTGGCGGTCTTCTGTGCCACCCTCGCGAAGGCTTCGAGCGAGATGTAGCCCTGGCGCAGCGCGATCTCCTCGGGGCAGGCGATGCGCAGGCCCTGGCGCTGCTCCAGGATCTGGACGAAGTGACTGGCTTCGACCAGCGAGGAATGGGTGCCGGTGTCGAGCCAGGCAAAGCCGCGGCCGAGCACCTCGACATAGAGGTCGCCGCGCTCGAGATAGGCCTTGTTGACGTCGGTGATCTCGATCTCGCCGCGCGGCGATGGCCTGATGCCGGCCGCGATGTCGACCACATCATTGTCGTAGAAGTAGAGGCCGGTGACCGCGACGTTAGACTTCGGCCGCTTCGGCTTCTCCTCGATCGAGAGTGCCCGGCCGGTGCCGTCCAGCTCGATCACGCCGTACTGCTCCGGCGCGTTCACGACGTAGCCGAACACGGTGGCGCCTTTCTTGCGGATCGAGGCGGCGGACAGCATGCTCGGCAGGCCGTGGCCGTAGAAAATGTTATCCCCTAACACAAGGGCAACAGAGTCATCGCCGATGAAGTCGCGTCCGACGATGAAGGCGTCGGCAAGACCCCGCGGAGTCTCCTGCGTGGCATAGGCGAACCGGACACCCATCTCGCTGCCGTCGCCGAGCAAGCGCTGGAACAGCGGCTTGTCCTGCGGCGTGGAAATGATCAGGATATCGCGGATTCCGCCCAGCATCAGCGTCGACAGCGGATAGTAGATCATCGGCTTGTCGAAGACGGGCAGCAGTTGCTTGGAGACGACTGTCGTCACCGGATAGAGGCGCGAGCCGGTGCCACCGGCAAGGATAATGCCTTTCATGGTCCCTCACAATTTGACTATCAGAACATAACATATAGCGTGCGCTGCACAAGTTTGTTATGAGAGGGAAATTAACATTTCAAGCGCGTCAAACTGGAACAAATGTTAGATGAACGTCATCAAGACCGAGCTTCCTGAAGTCCTGATCGTCGAGCCGAAGCTGTTCGGCGACCAGCGCGGCTTCTTCCTCGAGACCTACCAGTCTCCGCGTTATGTCGAGCACGGCATCACGCGTCCCTTCGTGCAGGACAACATGTCCCGCTCGGCCTATGGCGTGCTGCGCGGGCTGCATCTGCAAAACCCGCTCACCCAGGGCAAGCTCGTGACCGTGCTGCGCGGCAAGGTGCTGGACGTTGCCGTCGACGTGCGCGTCGGCAGTCCGAATTTCGGCAAGCATGTCGCGGTCGAATTGAGCGAGGACAACCGCCGGCAATTATGGGTGCCGCGCGGCTTCGCCCACGGCTTCGTGGTGCTCTCGGAGACCGCCGACTTCTTCTACAAATGCGATGATTTCTACAGCCCCAAGGACGAGCTCTCGATCCGGTGGAATGATCCCGCGATCGGGATCAAATGGGGCGTCGACAAGCCACAGCTGTCGGCCAAGGATGCGGACGCGCCGCTCCTGGCCGACGCCAGCAATCTTCCGACCTATGGACAAATCTGATGCGGATCTTGTTGACGGGAACACGCGGCCAGGTTGGCAGTGCGCTCAAGCCTCTGCTGGAAAGCCACGGCACGATCATCGCGCCGCCCACCGTGGAGTTCGATCTGTCGAAGCCGGAGATGTTGACGAGCCAGCTTGAGAGTCTGAAGCCCGATCTCATCATCAATCCGGCGGCCTATACCGCCGTCGATCGCGCCGAGGACGAGCGTGAGCTGGCGTTCCTGGTCAACGCCAAGGGACCTGAAGTAATCGCCAAATGGGCCGCGGCGAACCGCGTGCCGCTGGTGCATTTCTCCACGGACTACGTCTTCAATGGTTCGGGCGACAGGCCGTGGCGCGAGGACAGCCCGACCGAACCGCTGTCGGTCTACGGCGCCAGCAAGCTTGCCGGCGATGCCGCGATCCAGGCGGCGGGCGGGGCGCATCTGATCGCGCGCACCTCGTGGGTTTATGCCGCAAAGGGCACGAATTTCCTGCGCACCATCGCGCGGCTCGCCGGCGAGCGTAAGGAGCTGCGGATCGTGGCCGATCAGATCGGTGCGCCGACCACGGCATCAGCGATCGCCAGTGCGGTCGCCGGCATCGTCCTGCCGAACCTCACCACGTTGCACGATCAGCTCGTGCGCAGGGGTGGTGTCGTCAATCTCGTTTGCGCCGGCGAAACCAGCTGGCACGGCTTCGCAACCGCCATTGTCGGCGGGCTGAGGTCTCGCGGCGTCACGCTGGCGGTCGAGAATATCGCTCCGATCGCAGCGGCCGATTTTCCGACCAAGGCGGTGCGTCCGGGCAATTCGCGGCTGGACTTGTCGCGGCTGCAGGCGCAGTTCGGCGTGGCGATGCCGACGTGGCAGGAAGCGCTGGCGCGCGAACTGGATGCATTTGTCCAGCTCGGCGCGCCCGCCCACGCCTAGAGCGTTTTCGAGCGAAGTGAATGCCGGTTCGCGTGAAGAAAACGCGTCAAAACAAGAATCTAGAGCCCCGTTCCGATTCCATCGGAACGGGAAAAGCTCTAGGGCGGCTTCGGAAGTGGATGCCGGTGCGCGTGAAAAAATCGTGTCAGACAAGAAGAGAGCCTTGGTTCTGATTTGATCAGAACCAAGGCTCCAGGATTGAACCGACCGGCGGCTATCGTCGCCAGGTGGGAGCGCTCAGCGCGGCCGACCGATGCTGTCGTAGGTGAAGCCGTGCGTGGCCATCTCGTCCGGACGGTAGATGTTGCGCAGGTCGACGACGACCGGATGCTTCATCTCCTGCTTGATGCGCTTGAGATCGAGCGCGCGGAACTGGCGCCACTCGGTCACGATCACCAGCGCATCCGCCTGGCGCGCGCATTCATAGGCATCCTTGCAGTACTCGATTTCCGGCAATTCCTTGCGCGCCTGCTCCATGCCGATGGGATCGTAGGCGCGAACCTTGGCGCCGAAGTCGATCAGGCCGTTGATCAGCGGGATCGAGGGGGCCTCGCGCATGTCGTCCGTATCGGGCTTGAAGGTCAGGCCGAGCACGCCGATGGTCTTGCCGCGCAGCTCTCCGCCGAGCACGTTGGCGACCTTGCGCGCCATCGCGCGCTTGCGGTTGTCGTTCGCGGTCAGCGTGGCTTCGACGATTTTCAGCTGGACGTCGTGGTCGAGCGCGGTCTTGAACAGCGCACGGGTGTCCTTCGGAAAGCAGGAGCCGCCATAGCCGGCGCCGGCATGCAGGAACTTGGTTCCAATCCGGTTGTCGAGCCCGATGCCGCGCGCGACCTCCTGCACGTTCGCCCCGACCTTCTCGGAAAGATCGGCGATCTCGTTGATGAAGGTGATCTTAGTGGCAAGGAAGGCATTTGCGGCGTATTTGATCAATTCAGCCGTGCGTCGCGCGGTATAGAGGATCGGCGCCTGGTTGAGATAGAGCGGACGATAGACTTCGCCCA
Source organism: Bradyrhizobium sp. Mp19 (assembly GCF_029952935.1). Classification (NCBI taxonomy): domain Bacteria; kingdom Pseudomonadati; phylum Pseudomonadota; class Alphaproteobacteria; order Hyphomicrobiales; family Nitrobacteraceae; genus Bradyrhizobium; species Bradyrhizobium sp. Mp19. Next base: position 125,223 of record NZ_JASAUT010000001.1, read on the forward strand.
TCACCCTCTTGGCCCGATCATCCTCGGTGCCGACGACGATCCGGTCGGGATGGCGAAAATCCTGGATTGCGGCGCCTTCGCGCAGAAATTCGGGGTTCGACGCAACGGCGAAATCGGCGTCGGGATTGGTTTCGCGGATCAGGCGTTCAACCTCGTCGCCGGTGCCCACGGGCACGGTCGACTTGGTCACCACCACGGTGAACTTCTTGAGCGCCGCGCCGATCTCCTTGGCGGCAGCATAGACGTAGCTCAGGTCCGCATGGCCGTCGCCGCGCCGCGAGGGCGTTCCAACCGCGATGAACACGGCATCGGCGTCCGCGACGGCGCCCGCGAGCTCCGTCGTGAAGGTCAGCCGTCCGGCCGCGGCGTTGGTCTCGACGAGCTTATCGAGGTCAGTTTCGTAGATCGGGATCTTGCCGCGCTTCAGGGCTTCGATCTTGCCGGCGTCCTTGTCGACGCAAACGACCTGATGGCCGAAATCGGCAAAACACGCTCCGGACACGAGACCTACATATCCCGTTCCAACCATTGCAATCTTCATGAATCCGCTCGTCGATCAGTGTGGAGAGGAGGAGTTAGCACTAGCACAAATGGCGCCGATAACGCCAAGTTTTATAGCGCATAGTTTGTGTTGGAGCTCGGCGGCTTTTTGTGCAAACGGTGATCGCCGAAGTGCAGCTGAGCGCCCGTTAGTCACCTCGGGCGCACCATGGACACATTCTCAACTTGAAATCGACCGACAATCGAGCCGCCGTTTCAGGGGTGGACATGAGCACGAAGACGATTGGCAAGCAGAAGCCCTCGGGAGCTGAATACGCGTCGTTGCAGACGCAGTTCTCCAGATACGATCGCACGACGTTTTCCGGGTTCGTCTATGATCGCGCCGATCTCGGCCGACGCTACACCGTCGACCTGCTCGTCGACGGCGAGCCATACATGTCATCATTGTGTGACGAGTTTGTAACGGAGCTTGCCGACGCCGGGATCGGCGATGCGCGATTTGGCTTTACCTTCAACGTGCAGGATCAGGTCAGCGCGAACGCCACGATCATTGAGGCAAGGCTGGCAAATATCGGCAGTCCCGTCGGGGCTCCGATTCGTTGCGATGTCGCCGCGCCGGAAGCGCGCTGGCATCGGATCGGCGATATCGAGTGGGTCGGAGGTTTGCGCTTCGAAGGCTGGCTTGCTCAGGACATCGACGAGGACATCGAAATCCTGATCGCGCAACGCCCGGTGATGACCGTGAAGCCGACCGGGTGGACCAACGTCGCGCGGGGCGGCGAGTTCGGCGTCGGCCGCCGGATCGATTTTCATCTGCCCGAGCATTTTGCGGACGGTCGCATGCGCGGACTATCCGCGCGGACGATTTCGGGACGGAGCCTGATCTCGGAGCCGATTTCCTTTGTCGCTTTCGATCGCGGATTGGAGCAAACACTCGCGGATCTCGGGCGCTGGGATAGCGAGCGGCTTCGTGGAGAGCTGTTTGACCGGGTGCTGCCGGCCTCGATGCCGTTTCACGCCTATCGCGGCTGGAAAGAGCGCTTCTCGCCGACGACACGATCTGAACAGTCTGACGTCGCATCCGAGGCGGCGGTCGTCCTGATCGGCGATGTCAGGGTGGACGAGAGCATCGAAAGCCTCGAAGCCCAACGGCACTCGGCCTGGTCGGCGGTGTCCCTGCCGGCGCGGGCGTTTAGTCAATTCGATCCAAAAGCAGCGCGCGAGTTTGTCGAGGGCGATGCCGCCGGCAGCGCGTTCTTTGTGTTTTGCCTGAGCGGAACGATCCTTGCGGAAGATGCCTTGCAGCGCTTCGCCGATCTATTCGCATCCGAACCCGGCTGCGATATGGTCTATGGCGACGTCGAAGTTGCTGCGGGCGCCGGCGCTGTCTGGCCGCTGGCGTTCTCCGCATTCGATCTCGAGCGCGCGCTCGAGCAGGGCTATGGGGCGTATTGTTTTGCGATGCGTCGGGAGCCTGCCGTGGACGCGCTGCGATCGGCGACGTCGCTCTACGACATCTTCCTTTGCTGCGCGGAGCCGGATCGAACGTATCATCTTCCGGGATCGGTTGCGGCATTGCCGCGGATTGATGCATCGGCCGCAACCTCCGAACTGGTCGCCGCAAGTAAGGCGTATTTTGCCAGGGCTGGCATCGAGGCCAATGTCGAGCCGCGAAAAGCAGGCCTTCTTCCGGCCGTTCAGGTCAAGCGCGCCGTCGATTGGAGCGAGCGCACCACCATCATCATTCCGACCAGAAATCGCGCCGAGCTGCTCAAGCGATGCATCGAGACGGTCATGCCGGCGGCAAATGAGACGAACGCCCGGATCCTTGTCGTCGACAACAGCTCAACCGAGCCGGAAACGCTGGACTATCTGGATGGCCTGTCCGCGCAGGAAATCGATGTCATCTCGGTCGAAGGGCCCTTCAACTTCGCATCCATCAACAACGCCGCCGTCGCTTGCGTCGATACCGAGAACATCTGCTTTCTCAACAATGACGTCGAGGCGCTCGACGACAGCTGGTTGGCGGAGATGCTGTGGCGGCTCGCCGCTCCCGACGTCGGAGCCGTCGGTGCAAAGCTGCTCTGGCCGAGCAGCGTCGTGCAGCACGGCGGAGTGGTGCTGGGGGCCAATTTCTCGGCCGCGCACGCCTTCAACGACCGGATGGATGGCGATCCCGGCTATGGCGATCTGCTTCAGGTGGCGCACGAATGTTCGGCGGTGACGGGGGCGTGCCTGCTGATGCGCAAGCGCGATTTCGTGGCCGTCGGCGGCATGGACGAGATCCGCTTTCCGATCAGCTTCAACGATATCGATCTGTGCCTGAAGCTGCGCCAGCTCGGAAAGCGGATCGTGTTCACGCCGGACGCGAAACTCGTTCATCTGGAGTCGGCAAGCCGCGGCCGCGATTCCGCGCCGGATCGCAGGGCACGCTTCAGGCGCGAGCTGTCGATCCTGCGCGCGAAATGGGGAGAGGTGCTGCTCGACGATCCCTATTACAGCCCGCTGCTGGGGCTGGATTCGACGCCGTTCTCCTCGCTTGCATGGCCGCCGCGATCATGGAAGCCGCGCGCCAACCTGCCGCCGGTGCCGACCGCTCCTCCGATCGGGTTGTAGCAGGACGTCCTCCACCACCCAGTCGCATACGGCAGCAATCGTTGCATCGCCATCAAGGCCTGGCTGCAGCTTCAGGTCCGTGCTTCGGCCACGGCCCGGTGGAGTCGGACTCCATTCCGTCGCGGCGATCGGCAGCCCGGTTGCCTGCAGCGCGTCCACCAATGGATGACCAAACGCCGGTTCGCCGATGTCGAGAACCAATTTCGTGATGCCGTGACCTTCGATCAGCGTGGCGACGTCGTCAACGGCAATATCGCCGGTGACGATGACATTGGTGCGCTGCATCAGCTTGAGATCGTCGAGGGTACTCCCCAGCACGATCATCTCGACGTCTTCGTTGGCGTCGGCCAGTTGATCGCTCAATGCTCGTATGAAGCGAAATTCCGTGGCGTTGGCGTGCAGGACCAGCAGGCCGAGACGGGCGGGGCCGCTCACGGCGGGATACAGCACCGGCGGCGCGGGCGGGTTGCTCAGCTTTACGACTTGCAAGCCGAGAACGGCTTCCGAAAAGGCTGCGCCGTCGTCACCGATCGCAGTCACGCGCCGCGCCCCGGCGACCAGGCTCGTCCAATCCGGATGAACGCCTGATCCAGCCACGGCGCGCATTGCAAGCGCGGTGTCGGTGATCAGGAGGTCGTAGGCAAAGCGTTGCGTGAGCTGCACCATGCAGGCGCCGGGAATGCGGTTCGGCTCTGCGATCTCGAGCGACCGGATTCCGAGATCGGCGAGAGACGTCAGAAGAGCTTCGCGGCCTTCAGGCGTCGCAACGTCGAGTGCGATCGACTGCGGCGCTCCGCCATCCGGATCGAACATCGCAGCCAGCTGGCGTTGTCCCTCCGAGCGGATCTGCACGACCAGGCCGTGCTGACCCTCTGCAGCCAGCTGCCGGCAGCGTTCGATGGCAATTGCGCGGCCGGCGAACGAGCCGCAGAGGATGACGGATGGGCCGGTGGCGACCTGCTGGTTCGTGAGCAGCTTGAGTTCAAGCGCGGCCCGGCAATCGCGGAGTGGATCGGCAAGCAGGAATGCGGCGCAGTCCGTCGCATAGCGCCGGTAACGGTGTTCGAGAACGCGAAGATTCCGCATCACGAGCGAACGCTTCTCGCCAAGGAACGAGCGCGAGCCCTCGTGCCCGACGAAGACCGAAGGAATGCACACGTTGCGGAAGCCGGATTCCGCTGCGCGCAGGCAGAAGTCGACGTCTTCGAGATAGCCGCGATAGAAGTCGTCGGAGAGCTCGCGCACGGCGTCGAGGCATTCGCGGGTAATGTAGAGGCAGAACCCGATGCCGTTGGGGATGTCGATGGCAATCCCGGAATTTGCGCTGCCTGCAAGTTCGTCCAGCAATTCGATTTCGCCGGCCGCGGGCAGGGGATTTGACCGGTTCGGGATTGGAAAGCTGGTGTATTCGCCGTTGTTCGAGAGCGGGGTCGCCGTGCCCACGCGCGGCGTCGATTGCACGGCGCTTCGCAGGCGTTGCAGCGCGTATTTCGGCACGATCGTGTCCGAATTCAGCAGCACGACGTCGCCGGCGCCGGTCTCGCCGAGCGCGCGGTTGACCGCGCCGACGAAGCCGAGATTGTGCTCGTTGGTCAGGAGCCGGATGCGGAACTCGGCGGCGAGCTCGTTGAGCAGGCGCTTGATGTCGGGCTCGGGCGAGGCATCATCCACAACGACGATGGTCGAGCCCGGCGTGCAGGCGAGCGCATTCAACGCGCTGTCGATGCAGGCTCGTGTCGCGGCCAGATCCCGGTATACCGGGATGATGATGGTGAGCGGAGGAGGTTCGCCGTTTCGAAGGCGAGCCGGCCGGCGTGGTGCGGCCCGGTGATCCGGAACGCGGTTGGCCGGGAGTTGAACACTTGCGATCACCCGGTCCGCCTGCGTGATCTGCAGGCGCTGCGAGGTCGCGGACGCGGGCCGTATCAGACGGAAGCTCGCGGCCTGTCGTCCGTCACGCGCGAATCTGTGGCGTGGATCGGCGGGAAGCTGGATCGTGCTGGATTGATCCGCCTGCGCCAGCGAAAGGTGCGGGTCGTCCGGCCCGCGCCACGTCACCCATCCCTTCACCTCTTCATCGAGAAAGTCGATGCGGGCGCAGCTGTCCTGGCCGCTCTGTTCGAGCAGCAGCAGGGCGCCCCTGACCGAATCCGGATCGTCATCACGCCGCGTGACGCTTCGCGCCGCCTCGATCTGCTGAAGGTCGTCGCCCCAAGCCATCATTCGCCGGGCAGCGACCAGATCGTCCGGCTCGAGCTCGAGCGCCCTCGCGACGCCGGCGATCGCCGCATCCCTGAGATCGAGATGAAACAGTGCTTCCGCGCGCAGTAGATGCGCGCGGGCGCCCGGATGCGGCAGGATCCGGCAGCGGCGGTCGGCGAGCGCGAACGCCAAGCGGAAATCACGCGCCTCGAGCGCCCCGACAGCGGCCCGCTCGAGATCGACGTGGTGGAGCGTTTTGGACGTAAAGGCGATCCTGCGCGCGTCGGCGGTCAAGTGGCGCCCTTATCTGCCCGCATGGTCAGCCTGCCGTCTTGACGGCGCCCTGCCGGCTCCGGAACACGCGCACCCGTCCCTCGAGGCGTGGTTCCTCGTGGCGCGGCATCGGAGCGGCGGGCTCGACCCGCCTCGGCTGCTGGGGCGCGAGAGGGGCTGCCTGCACCCGGCGCTCCTCGAGGTTGAGCTTGAGGCCCACCAGCGGTTCCCGTCCCGAAGGACCCGACACCACGATCCGGTTCCCGGTGACCCGCAGGGCCGGAGCCCCCAGGAAGATGGTTTCAGCCGCGATGGCGTAGCGATCCGCACCGGGACCCGTGGCCTCCAGCGAGAACCCCGTGATGGCCAATGCGCGTCCCCGGGTTCCGGCAAAGGTTCCGAGCGGAACGAACTGGTTGTCGCCCCGCTGCGGCCTGGCGAACTTGACGGCATATTGCAGCTGGAGATCGTGCGGCTTGTTGGGCCATTCGAGGGAAATTCCCTCGATCCGCGCCGGAGCGGACGGTCCGGCAATCCAGACATTCGAGCCGACCGTCACGTCGCCCAGGCCCGCGACATGTGCGAGCAGCTTGAGGTCGCTCAATTCGCCGGGGCCGGCCTCCGGCTCGAACATGTCGAATGGCTGGCTGGCCGGCTGCTCAGCCGGTTGTCCCTGGGTCAGCGGCTCGATCTTGATATTGGCGGCGGTCGACCCGCCGACGCGCCCTGCGGTGACCTCGACGATCAGGCGGCTCGGCCGGGCGACCGACACGACCAGCGCGGTCTCGGGCGCGAACAGGGTTCCATTGACCACGTCCGGTCCGGTAATGATATTACAATTGTTAAGGCTGGCGCGATCCGCGTATACGCGCACCACCGGAGGTGACACCTTATCATCTGCGCCATTGTACCGAACCAGGAAGAGACCCCGTGCCAGATCAATGGTTTTCTGCTGAATCTGTTCGTTCATTGTCGCCTGCGAGCCTAACGGAATGGATTGATAAGTCTCCTGCAGTGTGCCCCAAAAATCTGTGTGATAGAAGGGGGCTTAATGTTAATCCGGTAAGATAGTTTTGCTCGCCAATCGATGACACACCGCCGGTGATGATGCAGACCCTGACCCCAATCGAAGACCGCGCGGCCGGGGGGCGCGCTCGCCCGCCAATGAACGTCCTGTTCGTCCACAATAATTTTCCAGCCCAGTATCGCCACATTGCGCGCGCGCTCGCAGAGCAGCCCGGCAACAGGGTCGTTGCCGTCGGTTCATCGACCGCCAGCACGACGCCGGATATCCGGCTGCTCAAATATTCGACGACCAAGACGGATTCCGCGGTCGTCCATCCGTTCGCCCGGCGCTTCGATGTCGAATCGCGGCGTGCCGAAGAGGTTCTGTACGCGCTGTCGTCGCTGTCGGGGCAGGGCTTCGTGCCCGACCTGATCTTCGCGCATCCCGGTTGGGGCGAGACGCTGCCGCTGCGCACGATGTTTCCGCGCGCGCGGATCATCCTCTACTGCGAATTCTATTACGGTGCCGAGGGCAGGGACGTGGGCTTCGATCCCGAGTTTCCCATGACGGGCCTTGATGGCAACGTCGCACTCCATCTGAAGAATGCGACCACGCTGCTGGCGCTCACCGAATGCGATACGGGCGTTTCGCCGACGCCATGGCAGAGATCGACCTTTCCCGCCGAGTTTCAGAGCAAGATCGAGGTCATCCACGAGGGCGTCGACACCGACGAGGTGAAGCCCAATCCGGTCGCGCGGTTTCAGCTTCCGAACGGTGCGACGTTGTCGGCGGACGACGAGGTGATCACCTACGTCTCGCGCAACCTCGAGCCGGTGCGCGGATTCCATGTCTTCATGCGGTCCCTGCCGAAGATCCTCGCCACGCGGCCGAATGCGCAGGTTGTGATCGTCGGCGGCAGCGGGACATCCTACGGCGCGAATCCGCCCAAGGGTTCGAGCTGGAAGTCGATGTTCCTGGACGAGATCAAGTCGGATATCGACCTGCGCCGGGTGCATTTCCTCGGCCGGATTCCTCGGGAACCGTATCTCGAGCTGCTGCAGATTTCCTCGGTGCACGTCTATCTGACCTATCCCTTCGTGCTGTCCTGGTCGCTGCTGGAGGCGATGAGCGCGGGATGCGCGGTGGTGGCATCCGACACCGCCCCGCTTCGCGATATCATCTCGGACGGCAACGGCCTGCTGGTGCCGTTTTTTGATATTGATGCGCTGTCGGATCAGGTAGTCTCGGTGCTGTCACGGCCCAAGGCCTTCAAGAAGATGCGGATGAAGGCGCGTAGCTTCGTGCGGGACAATTACGACGCAAAGCGGGTCTGTCTGCCGCGGATGCTGACGCTCGTTGATGAAGGTGTCCTCCCGCGCTCGTACGGGGGATAACGCCAGGAGTTTGCGATGCCGCTTGTCATCTCGGTTGCCCAGCGCAAGGGCGGGGTCGGAAAGACGACCCTTGCGGTCTTGCTCGCCGCAGAACTGGATCGGCGCACGGGCGTCGTGGGACTGGTCGACGCCGACTCGCAGGCGTCAGCGTGTCACTGGGCCGAGCCCGGCAATCTGTCGTTCCCCGTCTACCAGCTTGATCCCGAAACCCGGCCGGTCGCCGAATGGGCCAAGCTGATGCGACAGATTCCGCATCAGATCATCGTGGTGGACTCCGCGCCGAACGATCGGGTGCTGGGCGCCGTGCTCGCGGTCGCCAATATCGTGCTGATGCCATGCACGCCGTCCGGCCTTGACATCGAGGCCACCGCGCGGACGCTCGACATCGTGCGGGAAGTGCGTGCCACGCGGCGAACGGCGCTCCGTGCCATGATCGTGCCGAACCGCGTCGACCAGCGCACGCTCGAAGGCCAACAGCTGATCGAGGAGCTCGATACGCTCGACGAGGAGATCGGGCCGATGATCGGCAGTCGCTCGGCCTATGTTCGCGCGGTCGCCTTGGGGCAATCGGTCGCCGATTTCGCCGGCGGTACGCCCGCGGATCTCGAGATCAAGATGCTCGCCGATCTCGTCATGAGTTGGTGCGGGATCGCTCCCAGGCAACGGGTGGCGATTTAACAGAGCGCGCCGGCGGCTTCACGTCAGGCTAACCATGCCGGCATGGGAACGAAAGACTTCGGGCCGCACTCAGCCCTTGATCTGACGTGTCCCGCCGAAAGGGCTTGGTTAACGGATTGCTCGCGCGCACCCTCGCATTTGAAACAAATGCCGCCGCGCGCTTGAGCCCAAGCTCAAGACATTTCCCGTACATGCTTCCCGTCACTGTGGGGAGTGAAGAATGTACAACGTCAAGAGAGTGATGGCCCTGGTTCTGGCTGTCCTTGCGCTCGGGACAAGCGCACAGAACACCCAGGCTGGAATGGTCGGCTTCCCGCTGCCGCTGCGCGGCGTGATCGAGAAGATCCGCTTCAGCGAGCCGACGCTGGCGCCCATGGCCTACACCATGTTCTGCATGCGCTATGCCGACGAGTGCAAGCCGAAAGCCCGCGCCCGGATGGTGTTCCGCGGCGGCGCCACACGCCTGACCAAGCAGCGCATCGCCGACCTGATCGAGGTCAACGCTTCGGTCAATCGAAGCATCGTGCCCCAGCGCAACGAACGCGGCCTTGCCGGCGAGGAATGGTTGATCAATCCGGCGCGCGGCGATTGCAACGATTATGCGGTCAGCAAGCGCCACGAGCTTTTGGCGCGCGGCTGGCCGATGCGCGACCTTCTGCTGAGCGAGGTGGTGACCTCCTCCGGCGAGCATCATCTCGTGCTGGTGGTCCGCGCCAGGGGTGGAGACATCGTGCTCGACAATCTGAATGCGCAGATCCGCAGCTGGTCGCAGGCGCGTTATCGTTGGGTCAGGATGCAGACCCCGGCGAACCCCGCTCACTGGGCCGCCGTCGCGCAGGCCGGCGCCTGAATTTCTGAACGAGCCCCATCGATCGAAAATGGCGCGGCGAGACATTTCGCCGCGCCATTTTTCGCATCAGAGACGATCGCCGAAGCGCTGCGGCGAAATTCCCGGAACGATTGGAGGCATTAACGGTTGACCCCGGTCCAACCCATCGAGGCATCGACATGAAGCTGGCCGGCCTTGTCACAATAGCGACGTTGGTCGTCGCCACCGTCCCCGCCCTTGCACAGGGCACCGGGCAGACCACGCAGGGCGCAACGCGCTATTCGATCGATGGACCGGGCGGCGGCGTTCCGACGTCGCGGCCGCAGGCGACCCAGCCGGTCCCGCCGGCAACACCGGCTTACCCTTACGGGAGACCGTCGCGGCACGCGCCGCCGGTCGGTCAACGGACCAACGTGCCGCTGGGGTCGCGTTAAGCGTTGCGTGACCAGCAAATCCGTTCGGTCTTAACGCTATTCCCATCGTCATTTTGCCGCCTCGGACGGAATGTCGTACCGATGCGATCACTGCGCCTGTTGAGGCGCGGGATTGGTTCGCGCAGGGCAACATTTTCAGATGGCGAGCAGGGGTTCGATCCTGATCACGGGTGGCGCGGGGTACATCGGGTCCCATTGCGCCAAGGCGGTTGCCGAGGCCGGGTTTCTGCCGGTCGTCTACGACAATTTGTCCACCGGTCACCGTGATTTCGTGCGATGGGGACCGCTCGTGATCGGCGATGTCGCCGACCATGACAAGATCGCCGCCACCATCCGCGAGCACAACGCGCTCGCCGTGATGCATTTCGCTGCGTTCAGTGCGGTCGGCGAGTCCGTGGCGGATCCGCAGAAGTACTTCACCAATAACGTTGCCGGCACGCTCGGCCTGCTGCGCGGCATGCGGGAGGCGGGTTGCGACCGCCTGGTGTTTTCCAGCACCGGCGCGGTCTATGGCAACGCCGGACGCGATCCAATTCCCGAAAGTGCCGCAGGTCCGACCGTCAATCCCTACGGCCGCTCCAAGTTCATGATCGAGCAGATCCTGGCCGACTACCGCGCGGCCTATCGGTTCAACTCGGTCTGCCTGCGCTATTTCAACGCCTGCGGCGCCGACGCCTCCGTCACCATCGGCGAGCTTCGCGATCCCGAGACGCATCTGATTCCGCGCGCGCTGATGGCGCTGCTGGGGCACGTGCCGGACTTTGCGATCTTCGGCGAAGACTATGACACGCCTGACGGCACCGCGGTGCGCGACTACATCCATGTCGACGACCTCGCGAGCGCCCATATCGCGGCGCTCGAACTGTTGCTGAAGGGCGACGCCGGCGGCGTGTTCAATCTCGGCACCGGCACCGGCTATTCGGTGCGCCAGGTGCTCGACGCGATCCGCGCCGAGACCGGTGAAGCGGTGCCGAGCGTGGTGCGCGAGCGCCGGGCCGGCGATCCGCCGATCCTGGTGGCCGATCCCTCCAGGTCGGAGCGCGGCCTCGGCTTCAAGGCGAGGCGGTCCGATCTCGGCTACATCATTCGCTCGGCCTGGGCCTGGCATCAGAAGGCGCATCCGCGCCGGCGGTAGTCCGCCGCGAGAGGCTCAGTTCAATGTGATGTAGTGCTGTTCGGCCAATCGTGCGAGGAACGGCATGTCGACAAGGCTTGCCACCAGGAAGACGGCGACCAGCGCCAGCACGAGCAGCATCAGGCCGCGCTCGCCATAGAGCTTCTCGGGTTTCTGCGCCGACGACCCCGGCGACGTCGACATCGAGAAGTAGGCGGTGAACAGCATCACCACCAGCGGCATCGCAAGGACATACTCGATGCGGTACTTCACCAGGAACACCGAGAGGAAGAACACCGAGAACAGCGAATAGCTGAGGCACGAGGCCGTCAGCGACACCTCGGTGTAGTGCGCGAAGCTCGCGCGGTAGCGTGCCAGAAGCTCCCTGCCATGGGACGCGGCGATTTCGCGATATTCGGACAGCCGCTTGGCCGCCATCAGGAACGCGCCGCCAAACCAGTAGCACAGGATCACCGAGCCGGGCGGCAGCGAGGTCGGGTCGATCATCGCCCAGCCGATCAAGAGCCGCAGCGGATTGTTGACGGATTCAGAGATGACGTCGAAATAGGCCTTGTCCTTGCTGCGCAGCGGCGGGACGTTGTAGACGATGCCCTGCAGGACGAAGATGCCGGTTGCGAACAGCATCAGGCGGCTGCTCGCAGATGCGCAGACGAGGCCGAGCGCGACCAGCAGCAGCCACTCGATTCCGATGATCTTGCCGTCCATCGCGCTCTGGACCGCGGAGCGCTGCGATTTGGTCGGGTGATGCCGGTCGAAGTCGCGGTCGAACCATTCATTGATCACATAATTGGCCGACGCGATGCAGATCGCGGCCACGAGGCCGAGGACGATCGCGCTTGCAACATGCTCGCCTCTCGGGCCGCGCAACAGCCAGGCGAGGACAATCCCGGGAACGATGAAGATGTGCTTGGTGCTGTGATCGAGCCGCAGGATGGCGAGGTATTGCCGAATGCTTGCAGCCGGCGGCTTGCTAGCTTCGACCTTGCTGTCCATCAGCGCCATCGCGCGGTCCTTTTTCTGTCGTCGTTGATCGATCGCCTAGTTGAGGAGGTAGACGTCGAAACTCTCGTCGGTCTTGGCGGGGCCGAAGCGGCGGAGCATCGTGGTCGCTTCGCGGAAATCGCGGATCTGCGCCGCTGAGGCACGGAACGTCCGCCAGTCCTTGCCTTCGTCGTAGATCCGGTCGGGCGTGATCTCGTCGAGCCGGTAGGCCAGCAGGACGATGACGGGCGCGCGGCTCGTGTCGCGAAGCTCGCGGGCAAGGCGCAGGGTCTCGCCGAGATCGCTGTCCATCTTGCCCTTGCGCGAGAAGATCACGACGCTGCCGAATTTGTGGTCGCGCGCGAGATAGGTCCGGTTCTTGACGTAATAGGGCAGCGCCTCGACCAACCATTCCGGCTCGCTGAGGATGACCGCGTTGCCCAGGTCGGCGCGCGAGGCGATCAGGCGGCCGAGATCGGCGCTGCGGCTCGCGACCACGCCGGTCGCGGCGTTGCGCAGATCGTTGATGCCTGCGGCGGTCTGGATCGCGAGCACCAGCAGGAGCGACACGCGTCCGATCGCCGGCAAGCGCCGGTCGAGCCATGCGCGAGAGACGGATGGCGGGGTGACTTTGCTCCAGCCGATCCAGTAAAGCGCGATCAGGAAGCTCAGCCAGACCGCGGCATGTCGGTAAGCGCCGTTGGCGGCGACGGCGAAGAACAGCGACGTCAGCAGCAGGGCGGCGATGGCGGCGAGGAAGGCCGGTCGCCGCGGCAGCAGCGCGAGCGTCGCGCCGAACAGCAGCACCGATCCCGCGACCCCCGGCAGCAGATTGGCAAACAGCGCGCCGAGCGATGTCGCGCCAGGGTTCACCAGGGAAAGGATTGCCGCCGCCAGCGGTGACTCGTGCGACCAATCCCGGGCCGCGGCATCATTATAGGTCGGCAGCATCGTCACGGCGCAGATGACGACGCCAATCGTCGCGATCGTTGCATTGATGGCGAAATTGGCGAGAGGCGGCGACCAGCGCCAGCCATGGCTCGCGAGTTGGGTGTCGAGCAGGTCGAGCAGCCAGAACAGCAGGAATGCGCCGGCCATGATCGCGCCGACGACGTTGCTGTTGGCGAGCAGGAATAGCAGCGCGCCGAGCAGCAAACCACGATCGCGGTGGGCCCGATAGCAGGCCGCGATCGCGAACAGGAACAGGGCCGAGATGCCGTAATTCCTGGCCATCACGACATATTCAAACAACAGCGCATGGCCCGTGATCAGCAGCAGGACCAACGGCCGCGGGAATGGCGACCGGAAGATCAGCAGTGCGACCGTGATGAGCCCGACCACGAAGGCGACGGCGGGCAGCACCTCGACCCGATCGAATACGGCATGCGCGCCGCGCAGCAGAAGGTACCAAAGGGCAGGGTGGCCCTCGCCATGCAACCCTCTCAGCATGGCGAACACATTGTCGCCGTTCAGGGCAATGGTGAGCGCGCGGACCTCGTCGCGCCACATCACGTGACGGCCGATCTGGAAGCCGACCAGCGCGACCCATCCTGCGAGGAGCAGGACGTCCGGCCAGGATCGGCGGTCCCGCTTGGGCGCGAACAACCGCTGGTCCAGGATGTGCAGAGAACGGGTCAATGAATCCTGCTGCTGCTCGGATTGGGACGGTCAAGCCGCGGTGTCATCCGCCGGCCTGGTGGTTTGTGTTAACAGTAAAATCCACATAGAATGTTGTAACATTATGGGCAAACCAGACTAACATTTATGACGCCGACGCCGGCCCAGAGAACGATCAGGGACATCGCTCCTGCGCACCCCGAGGTGGAGTTCGCGCTGGTGCTGGCGCGAACCATCGATTCCGTGAGCGCCGACCCGCAGCAGCTGCGCAGCGCGGTCTACGAGCTCGCGCGGCAGAAGCTTCAGCAGCTCGCGCACGAGGATCCGGCGGAGAAGCAGCGTCTGATGCAGGCGCTGGAAGTGGCGATCGAAGGCGTCGAAGCGCACACGAAGAGCAATGTGATCGAGAAATTCGAGGTGCCGCCGGCGCGGGCGCTGCCCGCATTCCTCGAGGCGACAGGTGCTGCGCGGCGGATCGAGGCGCCGCCCCGGATCGATGCCGAGGCGGCATTTGTCACGACCCTCGATCGCGTCGAGCCTGCCGCGGTGTCGCGCCGTCCGCGATGGTCGTCGTCGACGCCGCTGCGTTACGTCGTCATGCTGGCGTTCTTCGGGCTGATCGCGGCCGTTGTCCTGCTGCAGCAACGCGGCGTGTCATTGGCCGCGGCCCGCGCGATGATTGCCGGCACGCTGGCATCGGCGCCGCCTGAAACCCAAAGGCCGGCGGTGGTCGCGGCCGTGCCGGCGCCGGCCGTTGCGGCCGAGCCGCCGGCGCCGAGACGGCCGCTGCCGACCGCGTATGGCGTTTATGCCGAGAGCGGCGGCAAGCTCTACGAGGTGCAACTGATCCAGGGGCGTGCGCCGGATCCGCGGGTGGCGATCTCGGCGGCGATCACGCGGCCGAGCGAGACGATATTGCCGGACGGACATCTCCGCTTCATCGTGTTCCGGCGCGAGGGTGCCGGCGGCGCCTCCGATCCGATCGATGCGCGCCTGATCGCGCATGTGAGCCAGCAGACCACGTTCGACGCCACCGGCAAGCCGGTGGTTTCGCCGGGCGACGACAGCTGGGTGATCCGCAACATCTCGATCCCGTTCCGCGCGGCGCCGCTCAAGGACGATCCGCAGATGTTCGAGGTCCTGCCGCGCGACGACGCGCCGCTGCCGCCGGGGCGCTACGCGCTGATCCTGAAGGCCCAGGCCTACGATTTCACCGTCGAGGGCGCGGTGACCGACAAGCGGCACTGCCTGCAGCGGCTGGCAGCCGCGAATGGGGTGTTCTACTCGGAATGCGAGAAGCCGTGAGCGGGGTGTCCGTCCGGTTCAGCGCGGTGCTGGCGCTCCTGCTGGCGTCGAGTGCCGCCGTCGCCGCACCCGCTGCCGAGACCGCAAAGCGCTGCCTGCGCGCGGCCTACATGGTCTACCCCTACAAGCGACCGGGGGCCGTGCCGATGAATGGCGACCGGCTGCACTTCTTTCAGCAATGCATGGCGCAAGACGACATGAAGTCGGCGGAAGCGCCGAAGCGCGATTGAGCGTAATGCGCCGGCCGCTCAGCTCGCGGACTGCTCCACGCCCGGCCTCAGCCGGCCGAACTGGTTGCGCAGCACGAGCAGCATGAAGCGACCGACGCCGACGCCGGCGAGACCTCCCGCCACCTTGACGATCGCGTCGATCAGGCGGCCGTGACGGTCCGGTGTCAGGAATTGCATTGCTTCGAGCGTGAACGCGCTGAAGATCACAAAGAGCACGATCAGCGCGGTGCGACGCGGGTAGCCCAGCACGAAGGCCAGCGCCATCACGGCGAACGCCGCGAAATGCTCGATCTGCGGATGGAATAGCGAGGGACGGTCCTGGATCGGGGACAGTGTCACGAAGGCGATGAAGGCAAGCGCAAGCCAGCCTGCAATCACGCCGAACCTCCGTATTTTTGAAACAAGCAACGCGTTCTTCCCGGTCCATGTGCGCTCGGCGCGCCGCCGTTGAATTAGCGCATCGCTCGTGTCAGCGACATGAAAATGGTCGTCGAAGGTTAACTTGCAGGTCGACTGCAAATGACCCGACATGATGTCGGTGCCCTGGTCCGCCGGAAGGTTGCCAGCAACAATTGTCGTCAAGTTTAAGGTATCAAAATACCCTAAAATGAAACCCGATCTCACTTCGCGCGCATCTCATAGAGGGAACCAGGGGTGCTTGCGCGGGTTCCCGGGATGGTGCACCTGACGAAAAAATTAGCTGCGCCTTGCGGGTCCATTCATAAGCCGTTCACGGCGGGAAGCCTCATTTGATGCCGGATATCGCAATGCTCACTCTCGGAGGCCAATGTGCGTCTGCTCGTCGTTGAGGATGACCCGGATCTGAACCGCCAGCTCACCACCGCGCTGACGGACGCCGGCTATGTGGTCGATCGCGCGTTCGACGGCGAGGAGGGGCATTTCCTTGGCGACAGCGAGCCCTATGACGCGGTCGTGCTGGATATTGGCCTGCCGAAGATGGACGGTATTTCGGTGCTCGAGGCCTGGCGGCGGAACAAGCGGGTGATGCCGGTGCTGATTCTCACCGCGCGCGACCGCTGGAGCGACAAGGTTCAGGGCTTCGATGCCGGCGCCGACGATTACGTCGCCAAGCCGTTCCATCTCGAGGAGGTGCTGGCGCGGATCCGTGCGCTGCTGCGCCGCGCCACCGGGCATGCCCAGGTCGAGCTGAACTGCGGGCCGGTGGCGCTGAACACCCGCACCAAGCGGGTCACCGTCAACGGCAATCCGATCAAGCTGACCTCGCACGAGTACAATCTGCTCGACTATCTGATGCACCACACCGGGCGGGTGGTCTCGCGCACCGAACTGGTCGAGCATCTCTACGACCAGGACTTCGACCGCGACTCCAACACGATCGAGGTGTTCGTCGGGCGCATTCGCAAGAAGCTGGAAGTCGATATCATCCAGACCGTTCGCGGCCTCGGCTACATGCTGTCGCCGCCGACCTAATATTACAGTTGCATTTCATTCGGTGTCATCGTCCGCGAAAGCGGACGATCCAGTATTCCGAGACGCCGATGTTTTATCGAGGGGCCGCGGCGTACTGGATTCCCCGCATGCGCGGGGAATGACAATTGTAGTGCTGGAACGTCTTCGCGCGAAGAAAGCGCGGACCAAACAATGGGATAAGAGCATGTCCTATTCAATCGGATCATGCTCTTAAGGTGCTTGATCGCGATGCGGGCATTGGCATGATCCGCGCCAGGAGGACTGGATTCGCCATGTCTGAACTCGCCTTGTCGCGGCCCGCTGACGCGATGTTCGAGCTCGTGCCCTGATGGGCGGCAGCTCGCTCGCGACACGCCTGTTCGTCTCGGCGACCGCCTGGGTGGTGGTGATCCTGGCGATCACGGGCGTCATCCTGTCGTCGGTCTATCGTGACGCGACCGAGCGCGCCTTCGACCGCCGGCTCAATCTCTATCTGCGCACCCTGATCGCCGAGGTGGCGACGCCGGACGAGCCGGCGGACCGCCAGTTCCAGTCGCTCGGCGAGCCGCTGTTCGACCTGCCATTGTCGGGCTGGTACTGGCAGATCACCCGGACCGATACCGAAAAGGGCGAGACCCGCGCCTCGCGCTCGCTGTGGGACAAGAAGCTGCCCAAGCTCGAGGAGCACGGCGCCGAGCTGACCGCCGCCGGGGTCCGCCTCGGTTATGTCGACGGGCCCGAAGGCCAGAGCCTGCGTGTGGTGGAGCGGCCGGTCGATCTCGGCGCCGACGGCAAGTTCCTGGTCAGCGTCGCCGGCGATGCCACCGAGATCTTCGATGAGACGCGCAGCTTCGACTATTATCTCGGCGGCACCTTCGCCGCGCTCGGCGTCGTGCTGCTGCTGACCACGGTCTTCCAAGTGCGTTACGGCCTCGCGCCGCTCAAGCGCATTTCGGATGCGATTGCCGATATCCGCTCCGGCCGCGCCGAGCGGCTGGAGGGCCGGTTTCCGGTCGAGATCGCGCCGCTGGCGCGCGAGACCAATGCGCTGATCGATGCCAACCGGGAGATCGTCGAGCGCTCGCGCACCCATGTCGGCAATCTCGCCCATGCGATCAAGACGCCGCTCTCGGTGATCGTGAACGAGGCGGGCGCGCATGCCGCCGATCCTTTCGCCAGCAAGGTGCTGGAGCAGGCCGATCTGATGCGTGACCAGGTCGCCCATCACCTCGAGCGCGCCCGGATCGCCGCCCGCGCCACCATTGTCAGCACCATCACCGACGTCGCACCTGTGATCGAGGCGCTGCGCCGGACCATGGAAAAGATCCATCGCGATCGCGACCTCTCGATCGAGGCAAAGGCCGATCCGGCGGCACGGTTTCGCGGCGAGCGGCAGGATCTCGAGGAAATGGTCGGCAATCTCGTCGACAACGCCTGCAAATGGGCGGCTTCGCAGGTGTTCGTCGAGGTGACCGTGGTCCCGCCCGAGGCCTCGGGCGCCGGGCCGAGGCTGCGCATTGTGGTCGACGACGATGGGCGCGGCCTGTCGGAAGCCGAGCGGGCCCAGGTGTCGCGGCGCGGCCAACGGCTCGACGAGTCGAAACCCGGCTCCGGGCTCGGCCTGTCGATCGTGACCGATCTCGCCGGCCTCTATGGCGGCAATCTAACCCTGAACAACGCGCCGATCGGCGGCCTGCGGGCCGAGCTCACGCTGCCGGCGGTCTAGTGCAAGATGACTTTACTCTGAATCGAGCGGCGGATTCCGCTTCACCTCGCCCCGCGCGCGGGGAGAGGTCGGAACGCATCGTTAGATGCGTTCCGGGTGAGGGGGAGTCTCCGTAAACGCAGCTATCACCCGATACGCGGAGGCGGCCCCTCACCCCAACCCTCTTCCCGTAAGAACGGGGCGAGGGAGCACAGCACCGCCGCGGTCGCCATCCGACCTAAACCCATCTCGCTCTAGTCTGCCTTGGGAGGGTCGACGCTGCTATTATTCCTAAACGGCTTCTTAACGCGCCGGCCGCTATCATCGCGGGCGGACGGGCTGCGGCGTTTGCC
Organism: Bradyrhizobium sp. Mp19; assembly: GCF_029952935.1. Lineage (NCBI taxonomy): Bacteria > Pseudomonadati > Pseudomonadota > Alphaproteobacteria > Hyphomicrobiales > Nitrobacteraceae > Bradyrhizobium > Bradyrhizobium sp. Mp19. The sequence continues at coordinate 143,913 of NZ_JASAUT010000001.1, forward strand.
GGGCACCAAGCTTTCACGACCGGGCGCATGAGCCAGAAATCGATCGAGCGGCTGAGGGATTATCTCGCGCAGCTTCCGCCGCAATCGCAGGCGCTGCTGATGCGGGAGCTGGAGCGCGCCGTCGAACGCGGCGATGACGTCGCCGTCGCCAATCTGGTCCTCGAGCAGCTGCGCAAGATCGTGCGCGGGGCCGAGGAGGACGAGCAGATCCAGCCGCGCAGCGACGATCCGGCGCGGCTCCTGTTCCGGCCACTCGAGCCATTCCTCGCCGAGACCAATTTCCCGACGCGAGCGGGCCAGATCCGGCGCGCCTCGCTGCTGCCGATCTGGCAATGGCTCGCCCGCGAGGGCGCGCCCGAAGCGGCCCGCGCGTTCGAGGCCGCGCTCGCCGCAGCCACGGAGAGCGGTCCGATGGAGACCGCCGCGCGCAAGTTCCAGCTTGCCGCCGCGGACGCCATCCTCAAGATCGCGGCGCCAAGTCAGGACGACCGTCAGCGCGCGCTGTCGCGCGTTGGCCCGCCAAACGTGGTCGAGGACCTGCTGCCGATCGGCCTCGTTCTGCAGGCCCGCGAAGCGCTGGAAACCCTGGGAAGCCGGCTGCCGAGCCAGATCCGGGTGTTTGCCGATTCCCAGATCGCTTCAGCGACCGAAGCGCTCAAGCTGCCGTCGCTGCAGACGCCGCAGCTATTGCCGTTCGCGCTGTCACTGATTGCGCAGCGGCTCGCCGCGCCATGGCAGATCGTCCGCCTTGCCATCAAGATGGCGGCCTCGGACGATGAGCTCCGCGTCGCGGCAACGCCATACGGCGTCGCGGTCACCATCGCGCTGCATGACCTGTCGTTCGTCGCGGCCTGCCTGCGTACCGACATCAGGCGCGGCCATTTCGATTATGTCGGCGAGCAGCTCAAGACCCTGCATGACGGCGTCCGCGGCCTGCGCACCGAGCTTGATCTGCGCAACGATTCCACCTGGGGCCGCCAGCTCACCTCGGTGCGCGCCGATACCTCCAATGCGCTGCAATCGGAGATCGACAGCGTGCCGGGCCGGGTTCGCCGCATCCTGCGCCAGCGCGCCGACAAGGACATTACGGCCGGCGCCAAGATCGATGCGACCGAGGTCGAGGACGCCGCCGCCCTGATCGATTTCGTCGCGGTATGCCGCACCTATGCCAGCGAGCTCGCCATCAACGAGGTGACGCTGCGGACCTTCTCGGATCTGCAACATTATGTCGAGCAGTCGACCGAGGGGCTGGTGCAGTCGCTGCGCGGCGGCGATGCCCGGGTCCGCGCCTTCCGCCAGCAGCAGGTCAAGGCCGCGATCCGGTTCTGCGAGGTGCTGTTCGGCCACGACTACGCCTCCCTGATGAACCGGGCGGCGGAGAATGCCGTCACCGGCGAGCGGAAGTCGTCGCGCGCGGGGTAGCGATAGCCTAGATACGGTTCGAACCCTGTTCGAGCGCTCCAAAATCCCACTTACCAGGGCGTGTACCTGTAAATCCGTCCGCTGTACCAACGTCCGCATTGCCAACGGTAAGCTGACAAAACAGGCGCGCTTGGTCATGTCGGCTAAGGGGCCAGAAGCAGCCATAACGGCTTGCGTAGCAGACCGCGATGGTTTCCGCGCATTGCACTAGCGAGGTTTGACGCGTGTTTCTGAGAGGTGCTTGTCCCAATGTGGGTGGATTTGGCCGTCCACTGTTGGCAGGTATTGGACCCATTCGGCTCGTATGCCTCGCGGGTCGATATCTCTGTTCGACACGACGTAGTCAATCTCGCCTCGCGTCGTGCCAATATCCATCAGCTCGCGGTCCGTCAGGCGGCATAATTCCGTTTGCAGCCTCCGGCGTTTGCGCCACTCCTGAAATGCCTTCCAATATGCTTCGAGCGGACTATAGACCGGCCGGTCGGCAGTTGCTCTGTGCTGCAACTTGGTGATCTCTTGGACTGTGCTCATTGCCGTGTGTCCTGTCTACTTTTCGGAGGACGAACATGCTGTACGACGAGCCACCGCGCCTGACATCCGGCTTACATTTTCCTTACCAGCGGCTTATTCTTTGCGTTCGAGGGCGTTAAAGCCTGAAAATCGAACGCCCTTTAAGGGATCGCCAGATGCGCTATTTCTTCGAGGAGTACGCATTCGATACTGACCGTCGCGAGCTACATCGCGGGACCATCCCTGTTCCCATCACGCCGCAGGTCTTCGATCTACTAGACCATTTGATCCGGCACAGGGAGCGCGTCGTCAGCAAGGACGATCTCATCAGCGCAGTTTGGAACGGACGCATAGTCTCAGATGCCGCGTTGACGACCCGCTTGAATGCCGCTCGCGCCGCAATCGGTGACGATGGTGACAAGCAGCGCCTAATCAAAACGTTGCCGCGCAAAGGCTTTCGCTTCGTTGGCGTAGTGCACGAAGGGCAGACGCCCGAAACTGCGGCGGCTAGTTCGGCGGCGCAGAACGACGGCACGGCACAAATGTCACTTTCATCGCCTCACCTCTCCATCGTTGTGTTGCCCTTCGCCAACCTCAACGGCGACCCAGAGCACGACTATTTCGTCGATGGTGTAACGGAAAGCCTCACTACGGACTTGTCGCGGATCAGCGGCTCATTGGTGATCGGGCGACACACCGCATTCACCTACAAGGGCAAAGCAGTTGACCTCAAGCAAATCGGTCGCGAGTTGAACATCCGGTATGTGCTAGAAGGCTCCGTGCAGCGTCACGAAAGCCGACTTCGCGTCAACGTGCAGCTGGTAGACGCTGAAACCAGCGCGCACTTATGGGCGGACCGCTTTGACAAACCCGTCGCCGATCTGTTCGATATGCAGGACGAGATCATATCTAGGCTAGCTAACTCCTTAGATGCGCAGCTCGTCGCAGCCGAGGCCGTGAGAGCACAACGTTCGGCGCATCCCAATTCAATGGAGTTGTACTTCCAGGGCAGAGCTAAGCTCAATATGGGGTTGACTTCCGAATATATCTTGCAGGCGCGCCACTTTTTCGAGCGTGCCCTGACGCTTGATCCCGGCAATATCGAAGCGTGTCTGGGCTTAGCGCATGTTGATGGCATTGTTGGTGCCGGCTACATGACCGACAATCGGATAAAGTACCTTACCGTAGCAGAAGTGGCCGTTATGCATGTCCTGACCCTCGCGCCGAACCACGCCTTGGCTCACTTACATTTGGGAACAGCAAAAATTTTCACGAACCGCGTGTCCGAGGGCATTGACGAACTACAACACGCTTTGGCGTTGGACCGAAATCTGGCCCATGCGCACGGGTTAATCGGTCAAGCCAAGATTTTCCTCGGTCGCGGCGGGGACACTGAGGCGCATGTCTTAGAGGCACTCCGCCTGTCTCCCCGCGACATTCATGCCTTCATGTGGATGCAGTATGTCGGTTTCGCTAAGTTGCAACTTAGTGCCGATAGGGAAGCCGTCTGTTGGCTCCGCAGGAGCATCGACGCCAACCGAAATTATCCGTTTGCGCATCTTGGGCTCGCCGCTGCCCTAGCACTGCTTGGAGCACTCGATGACGCGCGGGCCGCGGCGCAAGCAGGGCTCGTGCTTCAACCTAATTTCAGCATCCGCCGCTTCCGCGCCAGCCCGTCGAGCGATAATCCAGCTTATCTCGCCAAACGTGAGCGCATTTATGAAGGCATGCGATTGGCAGGAGTACCGGAGGGGTAATGTCGCAGATGGGTCACAAGCAGCGGTCGAGGACCGCGCTCAGCCGTGTCCGGTCCACCTCAGCGTGCCGACATTGCAGCGTCAGGTGTAGTCTTCAGATCCGGGCCGAGGTTGGTAGGCGATCCAGGTAAGGAGGAAGTCGGCGGCGACGCGAGCGCGGCCTCGATGTTTGGGGTTTGCTCACCTCGTGTTAGACTTTGGCTACCCGATCAGGGAGAACAGCCATGACCGCCGAGTTCGATGAAGACCGCTTCAATATGGCTATCCGTAAATTTCTGAAGCATGTCGGAGTTACATCGCAGCGTGAAATCGAGAACCTGGTGCGTAGCGGGGCGGTGAAAGGTGGCGAGCTCAAACTGCGAATGACCCTGTCCGCTGAGGGGACGCCGCTGAAACATGTTGTCGAGGAAACAGTCGCACTCTGACCGCGAGAGAAGTCTTACCTACAAACGACGCAGGAAATAGTGCAGGAGAGTTGTTTCCATGATCGAGGGGATCAGCGCGGTCACGCTTGGCACCCACGAAATGCCACGGGCTGTCCGATTTTACCGCGCCTTGGGATTTGAGGTCCTGCATGGCGGCGAACAGTCGTCATTCACCAGCTTTCGGGCTGGTGCGAGTTATCTCAACCTCATCGCCCAGCCTGCCGATCGGTGCTGGTCCTGGTGGGGACGCATCATCTTTTATGTTGCCGATGTTGACAAACTCTACGACCGTTCGCTTGCAGCCGGATACCAGCCGGCTACTGTCCCCCGCGACGCCGAATGGGGTGAGCGCTACTTCCACCTGATTGATCCCGATGGCCACGAACTCAGTTTCGCCCGGCCTCTGCTCCCAGTTTCCGTCGAATAGCAGCTCGAAGCGACCTACCATCCCGCGCGGCAGCCGGCCTGGGTGCTCAAATGCCACGCTGCATAACAATGATCCTCGGTGACGGCGTGACGCGTTCATCCGCCGCCCGTCGCCGCGTCGCGCTAATGCGAACATCCCTGGATGTCGCAGAAGGGTCGCAGGACGATATTGCCGGGGTCGGGTCGCGTGTCCACTTTGCCCTGAAAGCGGGCGGGAAACCGACGAGCCTGGCAGGTCGGGACGACAAGCATTTGCGCAATTTCGGAATAATGGAAGTGTGGCACTGAGTTGCCCGACGTGTCAAGCGTCGATCGAGTACCGGCGGAAGCCGGCTACTGTGCATGGGGTTGTTTTCGATATTTTGGTCGCGCGCGCCTTCGCCCGGAAGTGCCGTTGCAATACCGCCGGAACGGCACCGGAAACCGGCTGATTTCGACCTTCGGTCGATCCAGCAATTGTCAATTGCCGGGCTCGCCGCCGGTAGTGTAAAGCGATTCTAAGGCGGCTTGCCGGAAGCCGCCGTTCCATCCGGGAACCGCTTGATGACGCTGTGGTTTGTGTTCGCGCTGATGACGGTCGCGGCGATCTTTGCCGTGCTGTGGCCGCTCAGCCGCCGCGGGCGCGCTGATACCGGCGGCAGCGAGGTCGTGGTCTACCGCGACCAGCTCGCCGAAATCGACCGCGACATGGCCGCCGGCATCATCGGCGCCGCCGAGGCCGATGCCGCGCGGGTCGAGATCAGCCGGCGGCTGCTGGCCGCCGCCGATCAGGGCGGACGTGAGACCCCGGTGCAAGGCAGCCTCAATCTGCGGCGCACTGCCGCGATCGTCGGCCTGGTCGGATTGCCGGTGATTGCCTCGGGCTTCTATCTCGCGCTCGGCTCGCCGCGCCTTGGTGACTTTCCGCTCGCCGAACGCGGCCGGGTGGCCGACGCCAACCAGCCGCTCGCCAATCTGGTCGCGCAGGTCGAGGCGCATCTCGAAAAGAACCCGACCGACGGCCGCGGCTGGACGGTGCTGGCGCCGGTGCTGTCGCGCCTCGGCCGCTACGATGACGCCGTCCGCGCCTATCGCAATGCCATCACCTATGCCGGCGACAGCGCCGATCGCCGCGCCGATCTCGGCGAGGCGCTGATGGGGACTGCCGGCGGCGTCGTCACGGCGGACGCCAAGGCGGAGTTCGAGCGCTCCGTCGCGCTGAATGGCGACGATGCCAAGGCGAACTATTTCCTCGGTCTCGCCGCCGAGCAGGACGGCCGCAAGGCTGATGCCGCGACGCTCTGGCAGAAGATGCTGGCGAAGGCGCCGGCGGACGCGCCGTGGCGGCCGCTGGTGCAGGCCGCGCTGGTCCGGGTCGGCGGCAGCGTGCCCGGCGGCGCCAGCTCGCCCGGTGGCGTCAGCGCACCGGCGCTGCCGGACAGTGCGGTGGCTGCGGCCAGGGACATGAGCGAGGCCGATCGCGGTAGCATGATCAAAGGCATGGTCGATCGGCTGGCGACGCGGCTGAAGACCAATGGCGACGACGTCGAGGGCTGGCTGCGGCTGGTCCGCGCCTATCTCGTGATGGGCGAGCGCGACAAGGCGATGAGCGCGCTCGCGGATGCCCGTCAGGCGGTCGGCAACGATGCGGACCGGTTGCGTCAGCTCAATGAGGGGCTGAAGAATCTCGGGCTGGATGGATAACGCATGACGCCGAAAAGTGCGCAGCGGGTTTCGGAGAACGTCATGCGCAAGGATGGAACATGACCAGGAAGCAACGGCGTTTGACACTGATCGGCTGCGCGTTCGTCGTGCTCGCGATCGCCGCGGGCCTGGTGCTGAACGCGCTGCGCGATTCCATCGTGTTCTTCTCGACGCCGTCGATGGTCTCCGAAAAGCATCTTGGTCCGGGCAAGCGTTTCCGCCTCGGCGGCCTGGTGGAACAGGGCTCGCTCAAGCGCGGCGACAATCTCGCCGTGACCTTCACCGTTGGCGACGGCGGCGCGACGCTGCCGGTCGCCTACAAGGGCATCCTGCCCGATCTGTTCCGCGAGGGGCAGGGCGTCGTCGCCGAAGGCGCGCTCGACGCTGACGGCGTGTTCCGCGCCGACACCGTGCTCGCCAAGCATGACGAGACCTACATGCCGAAGGACGTCGCCGACGCCTTGAAGAAGCAGGGCCACTGGAAGGACGATTACGGTGCCAAATCAAGCAACACGCCGAGCGCCTCCGCGGCGCCGACCCAGGGAGCCGTGCGGTGATTGCCGAAAGTGGACATTACGCCCTGGTGCTCGCGCTTGGGCTTGCGCTGATCCAGTCCATCGTGCCGATTGTCGGCGCGCGCTGGCGCGATGCAGCGCTGATGAACGTCGCGCGCTCGACCGCGCTCGCCCAATTGCTGTTCGTCGCGGCGTCGTTCGCGGCGCTGGTGACGCTGCACGTCACCTCCGACTTCTCGGTCGCCAATGTCTACGAGAATTCGCACTCGCTGAAGCCGCTGCTCTACAAGATCACCGGCGTCTGGGGAAACCATGAAGGATCGATGCTGCTGTGGGTGTCGATCCTGGCGCTGTTCGGCGGCCTCGTCGCGGCCTTCGGCAACAATCTGCCGCTGTCGCTGCGGGCGCATGTGCTGGCGGTGCAGGCCTGGGTCGCCAGCGCCTTCTATCTGTTCATCCTGATCACCTCGAACCCGTTCCTGCGCATCGCCAATCCGCCGCTGGAAGGCCGCGACCTCAATCCGGTGCTGCAGGATATCGGCCTCGCCGTGCATCCGCCGATGCTCTATCTCGGCTATGTCGGCTTCTCGATCTCGTTCTCGTTCGCGGTGGCGGCGCTGCTCGAGGGGCGGATCGACGCCGCCTGGGCGCGCTGGGTGCGGCCGTGGACGCTGATGGCGTGGATCTTCCTGACGCTCGGCATCGCGATGGGCTCCTACTGGGCCTATTACGAGCTCGGCTGGGGCGGCTGGTGGTTCTGGGATCCGGTCGAGAACGCCTCGCTGATGCCGTGGCTTGCCGGCACCGCGCTGTTGCATTCGGCGCTGGTGATGGAGAAGCGCAACGCGCTGAAGGTCTGGACCGTCCTGCTGTCGATCCTGACCTTCTCGCTGTCGCTGCTCGGCACCTTCCTGGTGCGCTCCGGCGTGCTCACATCGGTCCATGCCTTCGCGACCGATCCGACACGCGGCGTGTTCATCCTGCTGATCCTGTTCGTCTTCATCGGCGGCAGCCTGTCGCTGTACGCCTGGCGCGCGCCGGCGCTGAAGCAGGGCGGGCTGTTCGCGCCGATCTCGCGCGAGGGCGCGCTGGTGCTCAACAATCTGCTGCTCACCACCGCCTGCGCGACCGTGTTCATCGGCACGCTGTATCCGCTGGCGCTCGAGGTCCTGACCGGCGAAAAGATATCGGTCGGCGCGCCGTTCTTCAATTTCACCTTCGCGCCGCTGTTCGTGCCGCTGCTGCTCGCGGTGCCGTTCGGGCCGCTGCTGGCCTGGAAGCGCGGCGACCTGCTCGGCGCGGCGCAGCGGCTGATGGTGGCCGGCATCGTCGCGCTGGCTGCGATGGCGCTGGTGTTTGCGTGGACCTATGGCGGCGCGACCTTGGCGCCGCTCGCCATTGCGCTTGCGGTGTTCGTGATCATGGGCGCGCTGTGCGATCTCGCCGAGCGCATCGCGCTGTTCCGGATTCCGTTGTCGCTCTCGCTGCGCCGGGCGCGCGGCTTACCGCGTGCGACCTGGGGGACCGCCTTCGCGCATGCCGGTCTCGGCGTCGCCCTGATCGGGATCGTCTGCGAGACCACCTGGAACAGCGAATATATCGGCGCGATGAAGCCGGACGACGTCGCCCGCGTCGCCGGCTACCAGCTGCGGCTCGACGGCCTGAACCCGCGGCAGGGTCCGAACTTCCGCGAGATGGTCGCGCAATTCACCGTGACGCGTGACGGCGAGAAGGTCAGCGTGATGACGCCGTCGAAGCGCAACTTCACGACGCGGGGCGCCTCGACGACCGAGGCCGCGCTGATGACGCGCGGTGCAAGCCAGCTCTACATCTCGCTCGGCGATACCTCGGCCGACGGCGCGATCGCGGTGCGCATCTATCACAAGCCGCTGGTGTTGATGATCTGGTGGGGCCCGGTGCTGATGGCGTTCGGCGGCATGCTGTCGCTGTCCGACCGCCGCTTGCGGGTCGGCGCGCCGAAGCCGGCGAAAGCGGCGCGCGCATTGCAGGCGGCCGAGTGATGCGGCCGCGCGCGCTTGCAGCCGCCGTGCTTGCGGCGGCCCTGATGCTCGGCGCGATGCCCGCCCGGGCGGTGCTGCCCGACGAGATCATGGCGGATCCGGCCAAGGAGGCGAGGGCGCGCGAGCTCTCCAAAGAGCTCCGCTGCATGGTCTGCCAGAACCAGTCGATCGACGATTCGGAGGCGCCGCTGGCGCGCGACCTCCGTCTTTTGGTGCGTGAACGCATCTCGGCCGGCGACAGCGACGCCCAGGTGATCGATTTCCTGGTGGCCCGCTACGGCGAATTCGTGCTGCTGAAGCCGCGCCTCAACGAGCACACGCTGCTGCTGTGGCTGACCCCGCCGCTGGCGCTTCTGCTGGGCGGTTTTGCGCTTTGGCGGCTCGGCCGGCGCAAGGCAAATTCGGCCGCCGGCAGCGGCGATTCCGCCGCCGGACTGACGTCCGACGAGCAGGCGCGCCTCAAACGCCTGCTGGCGGCGGAATCCGCGCCGGACAAGCCGCTTTAGTTCCCTTTTAAGTCCTTTATTTACCTGCGCTATTCTGCCGCAGCGGCGGCCTGCTCAATTACCAAAGTTTAATTCCGCAGCCAGCGCGCTGTAAGGCTGATGACCCCATGTTCAGACCCATCAGGTGCTCGCCCCCGGCACCAATGATTCTGGCCCTGGAGATTTCAAGACATGACCGACCGTCCCGACCTCTCGACCCTTCCGTCCTACAAGGCGCCGAAGCGCTCGCTGTTCTCTGCCCGCAAACTCGCGCTGATGGCGTCGGTCGTGGCCGGCCTCGGTGCCGCCACCTATGGCTTCAGCCCCTCGCACAACCCCGCCGACCTGTTCACGACGCCCGCGCATGCGCAGGTCAATAACGAGGTCAATAAGGTTCAGCAGCCGGTCGGGTTTGCCGACATCGTCGAGCGCGTGAAGCCGTCGGTGATCTCGGTCAAGGTCAACATTCGCGAGAAGGTCGCGAAGGATGACAGCAACAACAATGACGATTCGCCGTTCCAGCCGGGTTCGCCGATGGAGCGCTTCTTCCGCCGCTTCGGCGGTCCGGATGGCTTGCCCCCGGGCCTGCGCGGTGGACCGCGTGGCGGTGGCGTGGTGACGGGCCAGGGCTCCGGCTTCTTCATCTCGGCTGACGGCTTTGCCGTGACCAACAATCACGTCGTCGACGGCGCCGACAAGGTCGAAGTCACCACCGACGACGGCAAGACCTATTCCGCCAAGGTGATCGGCACCGATCCGCGCACCGACCTCGCGCTGATCAAGGTCGAGGGCGGCTCCAACTTCCAGTTCGCCAAGCTGTCCGAAACCAAGCCGCGGATCGGCGACTGGGTGCTGGCGGTCGGCAATCCGTTCGGCCTCGGCGGCACCGTGACCGCGGGCATCGTCTCGGCCTCCGGCCGCGACATCGGCAACGGCCCGTATGACGATTTCATCCAGATCGATGCGCCCGTGAACAAGGGCAATTCGGGTGGCCCGGCGTTCGACGTGTCCGGTGAGGTGATGGGCGTCAACACGGCGATCTACTCGCCGTCCGGCGGCAGCGTCGGCATCGCGTTCTCGATCCCGGCCCAGACCGTCAAGAGCGTCGTCGCCCAGCTGAAGGACAAGGGCGCGGTCAGCCGTGGCTGGATCGGCGTCCAGATCCAGCCGGTGACCTCCGACATCGCCGACAGCCTCGGCATGAAGAAGGCCGAAGGCGCGCTGGTCGCCGAACCGCAGGCCAACGGCCCCGCGGCCAAGGCCGGCATCGAGTCCGGTGACGTCATCACCGCCGTCAACGGCGAGCCGGTGAAGGATGCGCGCGAGCTCGCCCGCACCATCGGTGGCCTCGCGCCCGGCAACGCCGTGAAGCTGAACGTCCTGCACAAGGGTCAGGACAAGACCGTCAACCTCACCCTCGGCCAGCTGCCGAACAACCTGGAGGCCAAGGCTGACACCGACAAGAGCGACAAGGGCAATTCGTCCCGCGGCACCGACGTGCCGAAGCTCGGCCTCACCGTCGCGCCCGCCAACAGCGTGGCTGGCGCCGGCAAGGAAGGCGTGGTCGTGACCGAAGTCGATCCCAAGAGTGCTGCCGCTGAGCGGGGCTTCAAGGAAGGCGACGTGATCCTCGAGGTCGCCGGCAAGTCCGTCGGCACCGCCGGTGAAGTGCGTGATGCGATCACCGCGGCGCGCAATGACAGCAAGAACAGCGTTCTCATGCGCGTGAAGAGCGGCGGTTCGTCGCGCTTTGTGGCAGTGCCGCTGGCGAAGGGATAACTATCTATGAGTTGGAAAGCGTCGCCGGCATCAGTCGCCCCCGCCGACGGCGCTTTCCGGGGGGCGGGCCCCTTGCTCGCTCCCTACGTTGCCTTTCGATGGAATATGCCCCCCTCTGTCGGAAGGTCTCAGGGCGGTGAGGTCCCCCAGCTTCACCGCCCACTTTTTTCAGCGCATGATTCGGAAAAGTGGAGACCGGTTTTCCCCCGCGACAAACCCGGAACGGGTTTGCGCGGAGATCATGCGCCCACGAGATTCCCGGAATATGCGCGGTCGTCTTGCATGTGCAGGCCGGCCGCGTCATGCTGACAGAGGGCCAATTCCCGTGACCGCAATCGCTCCGCAAATGCGCATCCTGATCATCGAAGACGACCGTGAGTCAGCCGACTATCTGGTCAAGGCATTCCGCGAAGTCGGCTACATCGCCGATCTCGCCTCCGATGGCGAGGAAGGGCTGTCGATGGCCGAGACCGGCGACTACGACGTGCTGGTTGTGGATCGCATGCTGCCGAAGCGTGACGGCCTGTCGCTGATCGGCAGCCTGCGCGACAAGGGCAACCGGACGCCGGTGCTGATCCTCTCGGCGCTCGGCCAGGTCGATGACCGCATCAAGGGCCTGCGTGCCGGCGGCGACGACTACCTGCCGAAACCCTATTCCTTCGCCGAGCTGCTCGCGCGGGTCGAGGTGCTGTCGCGGCGCAATGTCGGCCCGGCCGAGGAGACGACCTACCGGGTCGGCGACCTCGAGCTCGATCGGCTGTCCCATCGCGTCGCCCGCGGCAAGGACGAGCTGACCTTGCAGCCGCGCGAGTTCCGCCTGCTCGAATATCTCATGAAGCATGCCGGGCAGGTGGTGACGCGCACCATGCTGCTCGAGAATGTCTGGGATTATCATTTCGATCCGCAGACCAACGTCATCGACGTCCACATCTCGCGGCTGCGCTCCAAGATCGACAAGGGTTTTGAGCGGCCGCTGCTGCATACCATCCGCGGCGCGGGGTATATGATCCGTGACGGCATTCGGTAAACTGATCCGGACCACGGCGTTTCGGCTGACGCTGGTCTACCTGTTCCTGTTCGCGCTGTTCGCCGCCTCGCTGCTGGCTTACTTCGCCTGGAACACGCGGCGGCTGATCACCGAGCAGATCACGACGACGGTCAACGTCGAGATCAGCGAGATCACCGACATCTACAACCGCCGCGGCCTGCGCGGCCTGCTGGGCACCATGGGCAACCGTGCGCTGCGGCCGGGCGCCAACCTCTATCTGGTGACGGCGCCGAACGGGCAGATGCTCGCCGGCAATGTCGGCGCGCTGGCGCCGGGCGTGATGAGCACGCAGGGCTGGACGGAGACCGCCTATCGCCGGCTCGACGACCAGGACAAGACAGATCACCGCGCGCTGGTGCGGGTCACCCAGATGGACAACGGCTTCCGCCTGCTGGTCGGGCGCGACCTCGAGGAACGGCGGCGGCTGTTCGGTATCGTCGCCAAGGCCGCGCAATGGTCGATCCTCGTCGTCGTCGTGCTCGGCATCGGCGGCGGTATCTTCGTCGCCCGCCGCGTGCTGCACCGGATCGACGCCATGACCGGCACCACCAAGCGCATCATGGCGGGCGATCTGTCCGGCCGGCTGCCGGTCGGCCGCAGCGGCGACGAGCTCGATCGCCTGGCGGAAAATCTCAATGCCATGCTCGAGCGCATCGAGGCGCTGATGACGGGGCTGAAGGAGGTCTCCGACAACATCGCCCATGACCTCAAGACGCCGCTGACGCGGCTGCGCAACCGCGCCGAGGAGGCGCTGGCGCGGTCGGGCTGCGAGGCCGACTATCGCGCGGCGCTGGAGCGGACCATCGAGGAATCCGACGGGCTGATCCGCACCTTCAACGCCCTGTTGATGATCGCGCGTGCCGAGTCCGGCCAGGCACGCGGCAACATGGACGATTTCGACGGCGCCGATGTCGCCAACGGCATCCACGAACTGTACGAGCCGCTGGCCGAGGACGACGGCATGACGCTGCAGGTGAAGACCGTGCCGGCGCCGATTCACGGCAACCGCGAATTGATCAGCCAGGCGGTCGCCAACCTGGTCGAGAATGCCATCAAATACGGCAAGTCCGACGCGAGCGTGCAGCCGCTCAATGCGGATGCGCGGGAGATCCTGATCGAGGCGCGGCGCGAGGGCGACCAGGTCCTGCTCAGCGTCACCGACCACGGCCCGGGCATTCCCGAGGCCGACCGCAAGCACGCGGTCGAGCGCTTCGTCCGCCTCGAGGCGAGCCGGACCTTACCCGGTTCCGGTCTCGGCCTCAGCCTGGCCTCGGCGGTTGCCACGCTTCATGGCGGCGAGCTCAGGCTCGGCGACGCCCATCCGGGGCTGGTCGCCACCCTGGTGTTGCCGGCGCGGGCGGGCGGCAGTGACAGGCTTGCGGCTCAAACGCAGGATGTGCCACAGAAGGCGGCATGAATGCCGCCGCGCCGGGAAACGCGGATCGACATCGTCTGGCCGCGCGGTTCGCGGACGGACCGCGTGTCGCCGCGCCCGTATCCGCCGATCAGCGCCTGACTGACTGGTTCGCCGAGCTCGAGCCGGCGCAATCGGCCGCGCTCAATGCGTTGCTCGAACATCCGTTCGCACGGGACATCCTGCGCGGCATCGCCGAGTTCTCGCCCTATTTGTTCGAGCTCGCCCGCGCCGATGCCGCGCGGCTGATCCGGATCCTGTCATGCGACCCGGAGTCGCATCTTGCCGGCCTGATCGAGACGACGTCGCGCGAGGTGCTCGCCGCCGGCAGCGAGGCCGACGTGATGGTCCTGCTTCGCCGCATGAAGGCGGAGGCCGCGCTGATGATCGCGCTGTGCGACATCGGCCGCGTCTGGCCGGTGATGCGGGTGACGGCGGCACTGACCGACATCGCGGTGAATTCGGTGCAATCGGCGCTGCGATATTTGTTCCGGCAGGAAGTGGCCCGCGACCGGATGACCGCCGCCGACCCCGATCACCCCGAGGCAGGCTCGGGCCTGATCGTGCTCGCGATGGGCAAGATGGGGGCCGGCGAGCTGAACTATTCCAGCGACATCGACCTGATCGTGTTCTTCGATCGCGCGGCCACTTCGCTCGCCGAGGACATCGAGCCGCAGCCGTTCTTCGTGCGCGTCACCCAGGCGATGGCGCGGATGCTGCAGCAGCGCTCGGGCGACGGCTACGTGTTCCGGGTCGATCTCAGGCTGCGGCCGGACCCGGCCTCGACCCAGGTCGCGATCTCGACCGACGCCGCGCTGCATTATTACGAGCGCGAGGGACGCACCTGGGAGCGCGCCGCGATGATCAAGGCGCGGCCCTGCGCCGGCGATCCCAAGGCCGGCGAGGCGCTGATCGCCGAGCTCGCGCCCTTCGTCTGGCGCAAGCATCTGGATTTTGCCGCGCTTGCCGATGTCCACGACATGAAGCGGCAGATGCAGACCTATCGCGGCCAGAGCGAGATCTCGGTCGAGGGCCATAACGTCAAGGTCGGCCGCGGCGGCATCCGCGAGATCGAGTTCTTCGCCCAGACCCAGCAGCTGATCGCCGGCGGCCGTCATCCGGAGTTGCGGGTGCGGCCGACGCTGGAGGCGCTCAACGTGCTCGCCAACAGCAACTGGATCACCTTTGAAGCGCGCGACGAACTGACGACGGCCTATGAATTCCTGCGCCGGGTCGAGCACCGGCTGCAGATGATCGCCGACGAGCAGACTCATTCGCTGCCCGAAGCGCCTGAGGACGTCGAGCGCTTTGCGCATTTCTTCGGCTACGAGAATCGCGAGGCCTTCGCCAGGGATTTGCTCGGCCAGCTCAAGATCGTGCAGAACCATTACGGCAAGCTGTTCGAGGGCGACGATCCGACCGGCACCGCGAAGCTGCCGGATATCGACTATGGCGCCGGGCCCGAGGACGCCCGCCTGATCGAGCATTTCGCCAATCTCGGCTTCAAGAAGCCCATTGCGGTTGCCGGCACCGTGCAGCAATGGATCGAGGGCGACTATCGCGCGCTGCGCGTCGAGGCGACGCGCGCCGCGTTCCTGGAATTCATTCCCGGCCTGATCGACGGCCTGGCGAAT
Organism: Bradyrhizobium sp. Mp19; assembly: GCF_029952935.1. Lineage (NCBI taxonomy): Bacteria > Pseudomonadati > Pseudomonadota > Alphaproteobacteria > Hyphomicrobiales > Nitrobacteraceae > Bradyrhizobium > Bradyrhizobium sp. Mp19. The sequence continues at coordinate 159,032 of NZ_JASAUT010000001.1, forward strand.
GCCGAGGAGCCTGACGATGCGGTGGCGGCGTTCGACCGTTTCCTCGGCGCGCTGCAGCGGGGCGGGCGACTGATCTCGCTGCTCAGCCAGAACCGCGATTTCGTCGCGCTGGTGGCGCTGATCCTCGGCGCGGCACCGCGGCTCGGTGACATGCTGGCGCGGCAGCCGCAGATCATGGACGGCCTTGTCGATCCGCGCTTCTTCGGCGCGATGCCGGACAAGAAGGAACTGTCGGAGCGGCTCGCCGCCACGCTGCAGGATGCGTCGTCCTACGAGGATTTCCTCGATCGTCTGAGATTGTTCGGCCAGGAGAGCCTGTTCCTGATCGGCACCCGCATCCTGTCCGGCACGGTGTCGGCGCAGCACGCCAGCACCGCCTTTGCCGATGTGGCCGAGGGTATCGTGCACACCGTGCACGGCCTCGTCACCGACCAGTTCGCCGCGCAATATGGCCGGATCAAGGGGCAGGAGACCGCGATCGTCGCGATGGGCCGGCTCGGCAGCCGCGAGATGACGGCGTCCTCCGACCTCGATTTGATCCTGCTGTACGATTTCGACAGCGAGGCGCCGGATTCCGACGGCGAGCGTTCGCTGCACGGCGCGCAGTATTTTGCCCGCTTCACCCAGCGCCTGATCAGCGCCTTCACGACCCGGACCAATTACGGCGTGCTCTACGAGGTCGACATGCGGCTGCGCCCGTCGGGGCGCGCCGGTCCGGTCGCATCGCGGATCGATTCATTTGCCGACTACCAGGAGCGCGAGGCCTGGACCTGGGAGCACATGGCGCTGACGCGCGCCCGCGTGATCTCGTCGTCGCCTGAGTTTCGCGAGAAGATCGAGGCGATCATCCGCAGCGTGCTGACCCGGCCGCGCGATGCGGCGTCGACCGCGGCCGACGTCGCCGACATGCGGCGCGCGATCGCGCTGGAGAAGGGGGAGGACGATGTCTGGGATCTCAAGCTCGCCGCCGGCGGGCTCGTCGACATCGATTTCATCGCGCAATATCTCCAGCTCGCGCATGCCTCGGTGAAGCCGGAAATTCTCAGCGTCTCCACGCTGCAGGTGCTCGACAATGCCGCCAAGCTCGGCCTGCTCGGCCAGTCCGAGGCCGAGATCCTGCGCTCGGCGGCGCGGCTCTATCATGACCTGACGCAGATCCTGCGGCTCTGCGTCACCGGCAAGTTCAATCCGGAGACCGCGGGCGAAGATCTGCTGCGCGTGATGGCGCGGGCCGGGGACACGCCGGATTTCTCCGCACTGGAAGCGCGCCTGCGCGAGACCCAGGGCGAGGTGCGCCGCGTCTTCAACACGATCGTGGGGTAGGGGAGTAGCGAGACCCTGCTGGACCCGTCATCCTGAGGTGCGAGCTCTTGCGAGCCTCGAAGGATGAATCGGCCACCAGCGGGGCCGTCGACCCTTCGAGACGCGCTACGCGCTCCTCAGGGTGACGGTGATAGTACGCGTCGATCCATCCACGTCATTGCGAGCGAAGCGAAGCAATCCATCGCTCCGCAAGCGGAGACGTCGCTATCGCTCCTCGCAATGACGGCGGTGCGACGCGTCACAGCCTCTCGAGGTGACAGTGAGTTCGCGGGGACTGGGAACTCTACGCCTGCTGCTTCAGCTTCTGCAAGGCATCGCGGACGTCGGGGTCGAGGCCGGTGCCGCCGGCGTCGAGATGGGCGAAGATCTGCTTGCGCATCCGCGGGTCCCAGAACTTCCAGATGTGCTCGGAAATGCCCTGCACGGCGCGGTCGTGGCCCTGGCTGTGGAAGAACTTTCCGATCTGGTTCGCCATATAGACCAGTCTGTCAGGCGACGACGACATAAGCGGACTCCTTGCCGGGCACCGCGCCTGTGACGCGTTCCGGATGCGTAAAGATTTCAAATCCATCGGCGCGGGCGATCGCTGCAAGCGTGATGCCGGCGGCATCCGCCATCCGGACCGCAAGCGCGGTCGGGGCCGACACGGCGGCAATCAGCGGCGCGCCGATCGCGGCGGTCTTCTGCACCATTTCGACGGAGACGCGGCTGGTCAAGAGCACCATGCCATCGCTGGCTGCGACCTTGTCGCGGGCCAGCGCGCCGGCGAGCTTGTCGAGCGCGTTGTGGCGGCCGACATCCTCGCGCAGCGCGACGATGCCGCGCGTCGCCGTCCAGAACGCGGCGGCGTGCACCGCGCGAGTCTGGTGATTGATCTCCTGCAGCGGCGCCACCGCCGCCACCGCGGTCATGATCTCGCGCGGCGCGAACACGCGTCCCGCGGGAACGATCGCAGCTGGTCGCACCGCCTCGCTGATCGAATCGAGCCCGCACAGGCCGCAGCCGGTCGGGCCGGCGATGTTGCGCCGCCGCTCGGCGATCCGCTCGGCCCTGTCGGGCCTGAGCCACATCCGAAGCTCGATGCCGTCATCGAGCTCGACGATATCGAGGGTCTCGATCTCGTCGGCCGATTGCACGATGCCTTCGCTCAAGCTGAAGCCAACGGCGAAATCGCCGAGGTCCTCGGGCGAGCCCATCATCACGGCGTAGGTGCCGCCATTATAGGTCAGCGCGAGCGGCGTTTCTTCCGGGATCAGGCGCGCGCCGTCGCTGAAGACGCCGTCGCGCCAGACTTTCCGCCTCGATTGGTGGACGGGCTCGCGCATCGTTACTCCGCGGCTTCCACCACCGGCGCGATGCGGCGGGAGTGGCGTGCCTGCTCGTCATAGGCCTTCTGCCAGTCGGACGGACCGTTCGACGGCGAGATCTGCACGGCCGTCACCTTATACTCCGGACAGTTGGTCGCCCAGTCCGAGAAATCGGTCGTAATGACGTTGGCCTGGGTGTCCGGGTGGTGGAAGGTGGTGTAGACCACGCCCGGTGCCACGCGGTCGGTGATCTCGGCGCGTAGCGTCGTCTCGCCGGCGCGGCTCGCCAGCCGCACCCAGTCGCCGTCGCGCACGCCGCGCTGTTCGGCGTCGTGCGGATGGATCTCCAGCCGGTCCTCGGCGTGCCACACCACGTTCTCGGTGCGGCGGGTCTGCGCGCCGACATTGTACTGGCTGAGGATGCGGCCGGTGGTGAGCAGCAGCGGATAGCGCGGGCCGGTGCGTTCGTCGGTCGCGATATATTCGGTGAGGATGAACTTGCCCTTGCCGCGCACGAAGCCGCCGATGTGCATCACCGGGGTGCCTTCCGGCGCCTTTTCGTTGCAGGGCCACTGCACCGAGCCGAGCTCGTCGAGCCTGGCATACGACACGCCCGCGAAGGTCGGCGTCAGCGCGGCGATCTCGTCCATGATCTCGGATGGATGGGTATAGTTCATCTCAAAGCCCATCGCCTTGCCGAGCATGATCGTCACCTCCCAGTCGGCATAGCCGTTGAGCGGCGTCATCACCTTGCGGACGCGCTGGATGCGGCGTTCGGCATTGGTGAAGGTGCCGTCCTTCTCGAGGAAGGTCGAGCCGGGCAGGAAGACGTGGGCGTAGTTCGCGGTCTCGTTCAGGAAGAGATCGTGGACGATCACGCATTCCATCGCCGACAGCGCCGCCACCACGTGCTTGGTGTTGGGGTCGGACTGCAGGATGTCCTCGCCCTGCACGTAGAGCCCCATGAAGCTGCCTTCGATCGCGGCATCGAACATGTTCGGGATGCGCAGGCCCGGCTCGTTGTTGAGCTTGACGTTCCACATCGCCTCGAACTGCTCGCGTACCGCATCGCCGGCGATGTGGCGGTAGCCCGGCAGCTCGTGCGGGAACGAGCCCATGTCGCAGGAGCCCTGCACGTTGTTCTGGCCGCGCAGCGGATTCACGCCGACGCCGGGCCGGCCGATATTGCCGGTTGCCATCGCGAGGTTGGCGATCGCGATCACCGTGGTCGAGCCCTGGCTGTGCTCGGTGACGCCGAGCCCGTAATAGATCGCGCCGTTGCCGCCGGTGGCATAGACCCGGGCCGCCTCGCGCAGCACCTTGGGATCGACGCCGGTCATGATCGCGGTGGCTTCCGGGCTGTGCTTCTCCTGGGCGACGAAAGTGGCCCAGTCCTCGAACTCGCTCCAGTCGCAGCGCTCGCGCACGAAGGCCTCATCGACGAGCCCTTCGGTGACGATGACATGGGCGAGCGCAGTGAGCACGGCGACGTTGGTGCCGGGCATCAGCGGCAGATGCAGCGCCTTCACATGCGGCGATTCCACCATCTCGGTGCGGCGCGGATCGATCACGATCAGCCTGGCGCCCTGGCGCAGCCGCTTCTTCAGCCGCGAGGCGAACACCGGATGGGCGGAAGCCGGATTGGCGCCAATGATCAGCACGACGTCGGTGTCTTCTACCGAGTCGAAATCCTGCGTGCCCGCCGAAGTTCCGAAGGTTTGCGACAGGCCGTAGCCGGTCGGCGAATGGCAGACGCGGGCGCAGGTGTCGACATTGTTGTTGCCGAAGCCGGCGCGGATCAGCTTCTGCACCAGATAGGTTTCTTCATTGGTGCAGCGTGACGAGGTGATGCCGCCGACCGCGTCGCGGCCGTATTTCTGCTGGATGCCCTTGAACTTGGCGGCGGCGAAGTTGAACGCCTCGTCCCACGACACTTCCTGCCAGGGGTCCTCGATCCGCTCGCGGATCATCGGCTTCAGGATGCGCTCCTTGTGGGTGGTGTAACCCCAGGCGAAGCGGCCCTTGACGCAGGAGTGGCCGCGGTTGGCCTTGCCGTCCTTCCACGGCACCATGCGCACCACTTCCTCGCCGCGCATCTCGGCCTTGAAGGCGCAGCCGACGCCGCAATAGGCGCAGGTGGTGACGACCGAGTGTTCGGGCTGGCCGATCTCGATCACGGATTTCTCGGTCAGCGTCGCGGTCGGGCAGGCCTGCACGCAGGCGCCGCAGGACACGCATTCAGAGCCGAGGAAGCTTTCGTTCATGCCGGGCGAGACGCGGCTGTCGAAGCCGCGGCCGGAGATCGTCAGCGCGAAGGTGCCTTGTACTTCCTCGCAGGCGCGGACGCAGCGCGAGCAGACGATGCACTTCGAGGGGTCGTAGGTGAAGTACGGATTGGACTCGTCCTTCGGCATCCAGTTGTCGTTTTCGCAGCCGTGCGATTTGGCGAAGACGTGGTTCTCACCTTCATAGCCGTAGCGCACGTCGCGCAGGCCGACCGCGCCCGCCATGTCCTGCAATTCGCAGTCGCCATTCGCGGCGCAGGTCAGGCAGTCCAGCGGGTGGTCGGAGATGTAGAGCTCCATCACGCCCTTGCGCAGCTTCTTCAGCCGCTCGCTCTGGGTGTGCACGACGAGGCCGGGCATGACCGGCGTCGTGCAGGAGGCGGGCGTGCCGGCGCGGCCCTCGATCTCGACGAGGCAGAGCCGGCAGGAGCCGAAGGCGTCGACCATGTCGGTCGCACAGAGCTTTGGAATCTGGGTGCCGGCTTCCATCGCCGCGCGCATGATCGAGGTGCCTTCGGGCACCGTGATCTGATTGCCGTCGATAGTCAGCGTGACCATCGTCTCGGATTTGGATTTGGGCGTGCCGAAATCGGTTTCCTGGATCAGCGACATCGTGATTTCCTTGCTATTCCGCGGCCTGCAGGTGGGCCGGTGCGGGACCTAGATCTCCGCCGAAATCTTCCCGGAAGTGTTTCAGTGCGCTCATCACGGGGTAGGGCGTGAAGCCGCCGAGTGCGCACAGCGAGCCGAACTTCATGGTGTTGCAGAGGTCTTCGACAACCGCGAGGTTTTCCGCCACGCGTTCGCCATTGATGATCTTGTTGATGGTCTCGACGCCGCGGGTCGAGCCGATCCGGCACGGCGTGCACTTGCCGCAGGATTCGACCGCGCAGAACTCCATCGCAAAGCGGGCCTGCTTCGCCATGTCGACGCTGTCGTCGAACACCACGATCCCGCCATGGCCGATCAGGCCGTCGCGCGCAGCGAACGCCTCATAGTCGAACGGCGTGTCGAACAGCGCGCGGGGGAAGTAGGCCCCGAGCGGGCCGCCGACCTGGACCGCGCGCACCTCGCGCCCGGTGAAGGTGCCGCCGCCGATCTCGTCGACGAGTTCGCCGAGGGTGACGCCGAACGCGGTCTCGAACAGCCCGCCATATTTGATGTTGCCGGCGAGCTGGATCGGCATCGTGCCGCGCGAGCGGCCCATGCCGAAATCGGCGTAGGCCTTGGCGCCGTTGTCGAGGATGAAGGGGATCGCCGCGAACGACAGCACGTTGTTGATCACGCTCGGGCGGCCGAACAGGCCCTTATGCGCCGGCAGCGGCGGCTTGGCCCGCACAATGCCGCGGCGGCCCTCGAGGCTTTCCAGCAGCGAGGTTTCTTCGCCGCAGACATAGGCGCCGGCGCCCACCCGCACCTCGAGATCGAACTCATGGGCGGAGCCGCCGATGCGCTTGCCGAGCAAGCCGGCGCGGCGGGCCGCCACGATCGCCGCGTTCATAGTTTCGACCGCGTGCGGATATTCCGAGCGGATGTAGATGTAGCCCTTGGTGGCGCCTACCGTGATACCTGCGATCGTCATGCCCTCGATCACGACGAAGGGGTCGCCTTCCATGATCATGCGATCGGCGAAGGTGCCGCTGTCGCCTTCGTCGGCGTTGCAGACGATGTATTTGCGGTCGGCGCTGGCCTGCGCCACGGTCTTCCACTTGATGCCGGTGGGGAAGCCGGCGCCGCCGCGGCCGCGCAGACCGGACGTCGTGACGTCGGCGAGGATCTGGTCGGAGGTCAGCGTCAGCGCCCGCTCCAGGCCCTTGTAGCCGCCATGGGCGCGGTAGTCATCGACCGAGCGAGGATCGATCACGCCGCAGCGGGCGAAAGTTAGCCGGGTCTGGCGCTTCAGCCAGGGAATCTCGTCCGTGACACCAAGCCGCAGCGCGTGCTGGCCGCTGCCGGCCATCGCATCGAGCAGGGACGGGACGTCGGCCGGGCTGATCGGGCCGAACGCGACACGGCCTTGGGCGGTCGCCAGTTCGACCATCGGCTCCAGCCAATAGAGGCCGCGCGAACCGGTTCTGACGATCTCGATCGGCATGCCGCGTCCTGCTGCGGCCTGCTCGAAGGCGCGGGCGACATCGTCGGCGCCGACCGCAACCGCGCCGGCGTCGCGGGGAATGAAGATTCGCATCGTCATCGCTGTGCCTCCGCGACCAGCGCGTCGATCCGCGCTTCATCGAGTCGGCCGACCAAACGGCCATCCAGCATTGCCGAGGGCGCGGTGGCGCACAGCCCGAGGCAGTAGATCGGCTCCAGCGTCACGCGGTCATCCGCCGTGGTATGCCCCAGGGCAATGCCGAGCCTGGCCTCCGCGCGCGCCGCCAGCGCGTCGCCGCCGGCGGCCTGGCAGGCCTCGGCGCGGCACAGCTTGAGGACGTGGCGTCCGGCAGGCTGCTTCCGGAAATCATGGTAGAAGGTGAAGACGCCGTGCACCTCGGCGCGCGACAAATTGAGCGCCTCCGCCACCATTGGGATCGCCGGCTCGGGCACATAGCCGAAGGCTTCCTGCAGCGCGTGCAGGATCACCAGCGTCGCGCCTTCAAGCCCGGCATGCTCGGCGATGATTTCAGCGCCGCGCGCCTTGTCCCAAGGTTCGTATCCCACCGTCATCAGCGCTTCTCACGATCAGTTTTTTGCTTCGCACATGAGAGTTGGAATCCTTCGAAACATCAATAAAGCTGTCTCATGCGGCGATTGCGAAACGCGATTAATAGCGCTGTCGAATGGATCGATCCGGGATCGCAATAATGTTCTGGAATCACGCACTTCCGGGGCGCTTTGGATTTCGGGATCGCACCCGGATCGTGCTACCTATGGACGTGTTGGGCTGCCGCTTGGGGCGCCGTTTTCCGAAGGGATTTGAACCTTGATCGACAAGCTGGAACTTCTGCTGGCGCTGGCCAAGGAGCGGCATTTCGGCCGGGCCGCGGAGGCGTGCGGCGTCACCCAGCCGACGATGTCGACCAGTCTCAAGCAGCTCGAGGAAATCCTCGGCGTCATGCTGGTGCAGCGCGGATCCCGCTTCCAGGGCTTCACGCCGGAAGGGGAGCGGACGCTGGACTGGGCGCGGCGCATCGTCGGCGATGCGCGCGCGATGAAGCAGGAGATCAACAGCCTCAAGGACAAGCTGTCGGGCGAGATCCGGATCGCGGCGATTCCGACCGCGCTCGGCATGGTGGCCTCGCTGACCACGCCGTTCCGGGCGCGCCATCCCGATGTGCGTTTCCGGATCCAGTCGTGCACCTCGGCCGACGTGCTCGGTCTGCTCGAGAATCTCGAGGTCGATGCCGGGCTGACCTATATCGAGAACGAGCCGATCGGCAAGGTCCGCACCATCCCGCTCTACAATGAGAGCTATCGCCTGCTGACGGCGCCGGATGCGATGTTCGGCGACCGCAAGCAGGTGACGTGGAAGGAAGTCGGCACCGTGCCGCTGTGCCTGCTCACGCCCGACATGCAGAACCGCCGCATCATCGATCGCGCGCTGACCTCGGTCGGCGCGGAGGCGACGCCGACACTGACATCGAACTCGCTGCTCGTGCTCTACACCCATGTGAAGACCGGCCGCTGGGCCAGCGTGATGCCGGCCAAGCTCGCCGAGACGCTCGGTCTTGCGGATGCCGTGCGCAGCATTCCAATCATCGATCCGGTCGTGGACTACAGCATTGGCCTCGTGATCCCGCAGCGCGATCCGATGACGCCGCTGATCGCAGCCTTGGTGCAGGTCGCACGCGAGGTCGCGCCGACGCTGGAGAGCGCGTAGCTCCCGGCACTCTCTCGCGGCCGTTCCGCCACGGTTCCGGCACAGCCGCGACCACGCGTTGTGTGGTTGCGTTGAAGCAAGTCCTGGTGTTCAGCCGGCCGACAATCTTCGCTTGCTCGCAGCAAAGATGGAACTCAGCGCCGGCTCGGCGGTTGCATTGCGGCGTCCCGGTCAGCGAGCAGGAGCTGCTTTGAATCGTCGCCAGTTACTCCACGGATCGGCCGTATTGCCGACACTCATGTTCTTGCCACAGCGCCAGGCCGCCGCCGCAGCGAGCGCGACGGACGCACCCTTCAACCCCGCCATGGTCAGGGAGCTTGCGCGCAATCTCGCCAGCAAGTCGTTCGAGGCGCCGGACGAGAAGTTGCCGAACGGCCTGACGGACCTGAACTACGACCAGTACCGCACGATCCGCTTCACGTCCGAGCGCGGGCTGTGGCGCGGCGCGAAGCTGCCGTTCGAAGCGCAGTTCTTCCACCGCGGCTTCTTCTACAAGAACAAGGTCAATATCTTCGAGGTCGCCGACGGCAAGGTCAGCGAAGTCAAGTACAGCAAGGACATGTTTTCGTTCGGCGAGACCGTGCCTGACTTCACCGAGACCGACCTCGGCTTTGCCGGATTTCGGATCCACGCGCCGATCAACAAGCGGGACTATTACGACGAGGTCTGCGTCTTCCTCGGCGCGAGCTATTTTCGCGCCGTCGCCAAGGACGAGACCTACGGCCTGTCGGCGCGCGGCCTGTCGATCGATACCGGCGAGGCCAAGGGCGAGGAGTTTCCGTTCTTCAAGGCGTTCTGGCTTGAGCGCCCGGTGCCCAACGCGACCTCGCTGGTCATTCACGCCTTGCTCGACAGCAAGAGCTGCGCGGCGAGCTATCGGTTCACGATCAGGCCTGGAGCGACCACGGTGTTCGATGTCGAGGCATCGCTCTATCCGCGCGCCGATCTCGAGCATGTCGGCCTTGCGCCGATGACGAGCATGTTCTTCTTCGGACCCAACGATCGCAACGAGGTCGACGACTTCAGGCCGTCCGTGCACGATTCCGACGGGCTTGCGATCTATAACGGCAAGGGGGAGAGCCTGTGGCGCCCGCTGAGCAATCCGCGCGACCTCCAGATCAGCACGTTCCAGGACGTCAATCCGCATGGCTTCGGGCTGATGCAGCGCGAGAAGAATTTCTTCGCCTATCAGGACATCGAATCGCGCTTCGAGAAGCGTCCGAGCCTGTGGGTCGAGCCGATCGGCGACTGGGGCGAGGGCGCGGTCATCCTGTTCGAGATCCCGACCAAGGAAGAGATCCACGACAACATCGCCGCGTTCTGGCGGCCGAAGGCGCCGCCCAAGGCCAAGAGCGAGACCAATTTCACCTATCGCCTGCATTGGGGGCCGGATGCGCCGAAGCCGCATTCGCTCGCGCGCTTCACGCGCAGCGGCATCGGCGCGCATGGCGAGAACAGCAAGCTGTTCGTGCTCGACCTGTTCGGGGACAATCTGAAGGGGATCGATCTCAATAGCGTCAAGGGCGTCGTGACGGCCGAGAAGTCCGAGATCACGAATGTCGTCACGCAGCCAAATCCGAATACCGGCGGATGGCGGCTCAGCTTCCAATGCGCCGTCAAGAAGGACCCGATCGAGTTGCGTGCGCATCTGGCGCAAGATGACAAGCCGCTCTCCGAGATCTGGGTCTATCGATGGGCGCCATAGTCACGTCGCCTCAGTCCGACGTCGCCGCGGCGGCGGACGGCTTCCTGCCACAAGAGAGCCCGCTTGCGATGTCGGCGGCCGACCTCGGCCGGCCGCCGCACGCGGTGGGCAAGCCGGTCTCGGTCGGTGCGGGCATGTTGATGCGCCGCGCGTTCATCCTGGTGCTGACGGCGGCGCTGACCGGTGCCGGTGCCTACGAGATGTACATGGTGGTCCAGGTCGGCGGCGTGACGATCATGGAAGGCATGGTGCTGGTGCTGTTCGTCGCGCTGCTCGCCTGGATCGCGTTTTCGTTCGCTTCGGCGCTCGCCGGCTTCTTCGCTCTGCTTCGGCGCAACGGCAACGCCCTGCCGATCCGCGACGATGGTCCGTTGCCGCAGCTCGCGAGCCGGACCGCGGTGCTGCTCCCGACCTACAACGAGAATCCGCATCAATTGATGGCGCGCCTGCACGCCATCTACGAGTCCGTCGAGGCGACCGGGCAGGGCGACAGCTTCGACTGGTTCGTGCTCAGCGACACCCGCGATCCCGATATCTGGATCGCCGAGGAACGGGCGTTCCTCGAACTGTGCGAGACCTGCGGCGCGCAGCGGCTGTTCTACCGGCATCGCGCCGACAATACGGCGCGCAAGTCCGGCAATGTCGGCGAGTGGATCACGCGGTTCGGCGGCGCCTACCGGTTCATGATCGTGCTCGACGCCGACAGCCTGATGTCGGGCGACACCATGGTGCGGATGGTGCACGCGATGGAGTCCAATCCGCAGGCGGCGCTGCTGCAGACGCTGCCGGTCATCGTCAACGCGCGCAGCCTGTTCAGCCGCCTGCAACAGTTTGCCGGCCGGCTCTACGGACCGATGGTCGCCGCCGGCGTTGCGTGGTGGCACGGCTCCGAGGGCAATTACTGGGGGCACAATGCCATCATCAGGATCGAGGCATTTGCGCAGCAGGCGGGCCTGCCCGAGCTCTCCGGACGCAAGCCGTTCGGCGGACATATCCTGAGCCACGACTTTGTCGAGGCGGCGCTGATGCGGCGCGCCGGCTGGGGCATCTACATGGCGCCGATGCTCGGCGGCAGTTTTGAGGAGGTGCCGCCGTCGCTGTTGGATTTTGCCGCGCGCGACCGGCGCTGGTGCCAGGGCAATCTGCAGCATCTCGCCGTGCTGAGGACGCGCCGGCTGCACTGGATCTCGCGGCTGCATTTCATGACCGGGATCGGCTCCTACATCACCGCGCCGCTCTGGCTGTCGTTCCTGCTGCTCGGAATCCTGATCTCGTTGCAGGCGCGCTTCATTCGCCCCGAATATTTTCCGAAGGGTTTTTCGCTGTTCCCTAACTGGCCGGCGCAGGACCCGGTGCTCGCGGCCTGGGTGTTCGGCCTCACGATGGCGCTGCTGATCGTGCCGAAGCTGCTCGGTTTCCTCCTGTTGCTGACACGGTCGGACGTGCGCCGGCAATTCGGCGGCGGCTTCCGGGCGTTGACGGGCGTGCTCGCCGAGGTGCTGATCTCGGCGATGATCGCGCCGGTCATGATGGTGTTCCAGTCGATCGCCGTCGTCGAGATCCTGCTCGGCCGGGACGCCGGCTGGCAGACACAGCGGCGCGACGACGGCGCGGTCGAGCGGCGGGAGCTCTATCGGAAGTACGGCGTTCCCACCGCCTGCGGTGTCGCGATGGCGATCAGCGCCTGGGCGGTGTCGCTGCCGCTGCTGCTGTGGATGTCGCCGGTGATCATCGGCCTGTTGTTTGCGATCCCGATCGGCGCCTGGACCGCCAGGCCCGCGATGCACGCGCTGTTCGTGACGCCGGAGGAGGTGAAACCGCCGCGCGTGCTGGTCCGCGCCAATGAGCTGGCGGCGTCGCCGGCACACGCATCGGCCCCTGCGCTCGCGACGTTGCGGCAGGATTCCGACCTGCTGCATCGCCATCTCTCGTCGCTGCCGCCGGCGCGGCGCGGCGGTCCGGGCGAGATCGATCTTCACCTCGCGGTGGCGCGGGCGCGGATCGAGGCAAGCGACAGCTTCGACCAGGCAGTCCGCCATCTCACGCCTCGCGAGACGCTGGCCGTGCTCGGTGATGCCGCTCTGCTGGAAGGAGTGCTGGCGAAGTAGCGTGGGGCGTCAGGCCGCTTCCGGCAGCTTCGTCTGCAGGGACCGCGGATCGCGCGGCAGCGTGACGCGCACGACGGTGCCGACGCCGAGCCTGGAGCGCAGCCGCATCGAGCCGCCGTGCAGATTGGTGAGCGAGCGCGCGATCGCAAGTCCGAGGCCGGAGCCCTGGTAGCTCTTGGTGAGCTGGCTCTCGACCTGCTCGAACGGCTTGCCGAGCCGGCGCAGCGATTCCGGCGCGATGCCGATGCCGCTGTCGGCGATCAACAGCACGATCGAGTCGTCCAGCATCTGGCCGCGCACCAGCACGCGGCCGTGGTCGGGCGTGAACTTCACCGCATTGGAGAGCAGGTTGACGATGATCTGCTTGACCGCGCGGCGGTCGGCGACGACCGAGATCGTGCTTTCGATATCCGATTCCAGCGACAATCCCTTGTGCTCGGCGCGGCCGGAGACCACCCGCAGCGACTCCGCGAGGATGCCGGAGAGGTCGAGCGGCTCCATGTCGAACTTCATGCGGCCGGCCTCGATCTTCGACATGTCGAGAATGTCGTTGATGACCTCGAGCAGGTATTTCCCCGATGTCAGGATGTCGTGGCAGTACTCCGCGTACTTGTCCGAGCCGAGCGTGCCGAACAGGCCGCTGCCCATGATCTCGGAGAAGCCGATGATGGCGTTGAGCGGCGTGCGCAGCTCATGGCTCATATTGGCGAGGAATTTCGACTTCGCGGCGTTGGCGTCCTCGGCGCGGGTCTTTTCCTGCGAGTATTTTTCGGCGAGGTCGGCGAGCTCGACGGCCTGCCGTTCGAGCTCGGCTTGCGAGCGCTGCAGGTCGATCACGGTGGCGCGCAGGCGCAGATCGTTGTCGACCAGCTTCTGCTCGTGCGCCTTGATGCGGGTGATGTCGGTGCCGACGGAGACGTAGCCGCCGTCCTTGGTGCGGCGCTCGCTGATGTGCAGCCAGCTGCCGTCGTCGAGCTGGGCCTCGAAGGTGCGGGCGCCGGGCGCCGGCACGCCGCTCTCGTGCAGGCGGGTGCGCACCTCGGGCATGCTGCCGACCTCGATCACGGTCTCGTAGGAGGTGCCGGGGCTGACGGCGGAATCGGGCAGCTTGTGCAGCCGCTGGAAGTGCGAGTTGCAGAGCACGAGGCGGTCGTCGGCATCCCAGAGCACGAAAGCCTCGGGAATGGTCTCGATCGCATCGCGCAGCCTGAGATCGGCTTCCACCGACTTCTCGGCGAGGCTCTTCTGCTCGGTGATGTCGACCGCGATGCCGATCAGATGCAGGCCGCCGTCGGCGGCGGCGTGGCTGAGCTCGCAGCGCACCCGCAGCCAGATCCAGTGGCCGCCGACATGGCGCATGCGGAAGCTCTGGTCGATGTGATCGATCTTGCCCGAGATCAGCTGGTCGGCGATGTCGAACAGGTTGATGTCGTCCGAATTCACCAGCGCGTTGACCTCGCCGAAGGTGAGGAGGTCGTTGCGGGTGTCGAGGCCGAGCAGGGTGAACATCGACTGCGACCAGAAGATCCGGCCGCGCGACAGGTCCCAGTCCCACAATCCGCAGCGGCCGCGGTTGAGCGCGGTGTCGATGCGGCCGCGCACGGCGTCGTTGATCAGGTCGCCCTCGCGGGCGCGGGTCGATTGCCAGTGGAACGCGAAGCCGAGGATAAGCACCACGAAGCTCGTGGTCGCCGACAGCGTCACCGAGAGCGCAGCGTCCGATCCCCAGATCGGCTCGTTCATCTCCTGGATCACGACGACCTGGCCGGGCAGCGACTTGACGAGCTGCGAGATCGCCAGCGCGCCGGTGCCGCCGGGCAGCGTCATGTCGCTGACCGTGCCCTGCTGGCCGGGCGCGACGAGCAGCTGCGCGGTGGAGACGATGTCGAGGATGCGGTCGTTCTCGCCGGCGCCATCGACCGGCACGCGCGCCAGCACGCGGTGATCGGCGCTGGTGATGATGACGTGGCGGCCGTAGGCGATGCCCCAGGACGGGATCAGGTCCGGCAGCAGTTCCTGCATCCGCTCGATGTTGGCGAGCCGGTCGCGCCGCACCGAGGTCAGGCGATCGAGACGTTCGGCGAGGATGTCGGAGAGCGCGGCAAGGTCGCGCTTCATCGCGCCGCGCTTCTGCCGGTTCTGGTCGATCACCTGGACGAAGGCGCCGAGGCAGATCGTGATGAGGAAGGCGATGATGAGGGTAGGGACAGCGCGGCGCAGTGCAGGCTCGGCCGTCAAGAGCCTGTGATAGGCCGGTTTCGCGATCGACTGCGCCAATCCCTTGATCGAATCGGATTGGACGCACGCGTTCGCTGCATGCGCGCGCGCCATGCCTTAGACCCCCGCTCTAAGCTGATTTTTTACCCGGTTCGGATGCTCCCCACGATGCATCCGAATCATGATCATTTGAATCCAGATTTCCGGGACTGTCGAGAGTCAACGATTCGTTAATGCGAAATAATTCTTGTCCAAAACAGAATCAGGCGGCGCAAAGTGAGTCCGAAACAGGAACGGCTCCGTAGAATTACGCGCGCGTCGGCTCGGCGTGACTGATCACACGCTTCACGGTGGGGAACGCACGACGCAGTTTGCGTTCGATCTCGTCGACGCTTTCGTGCACCTTGATCACACTCATCGAAGGCCGGGCGCGGCAATGGAAGTTGACGATCTCGCCGGCGTCGGTGTTACGGACCCGCACATTGTGGATGTCATGGATCGCGCCGCCATCGGCAAAGCCGGTCAGCGCCGCCTTGATGGCCTCGACGCGATCGGGCGCGGCGTTGGTTCCCCACGGCAGTTCCGGCTCGAGCGGCTCGATATGGGTGTCGACCTCGACGTCCTCGCCAAAGTCCTCGCGGATCGCGCGCTCGAGCTCGTGGGCGATGTCGTGCGCCGCGTCCAGCGCCATGTCGCCGTCGACCTCGAGGTCGATGCCGACGATCAGCTTGCCGCCGATATCGTGCACCGTGACGTGGTGGATGGCGAGGCCGGAATTGCGCGCGATCACCATGATGCGTTCGCGCACGCTCTCATTGTCGCGCGCCACCGGCACCGCGGTGAAGGTGAGGTCGGCGTCGCCGAACGTCTTGGTCACCGCCGCCTGCGCCCTGCGCTTGATGTCCTCGACGCGGTCGATCGGGTAGGTGCGCGGCACCTTGGCGATGGCATCGATGAAATGCGTGGCGCCGACCATGCGGACGCGCAACCGGTCGACATCGACCACCCCCGGCACGGCCTTGATAGCGGCGGTGGCCTTTTCCAGCGCGCCTTCGGGCGCGCGGTCGAGCAAAGTCTCGACCGTCTCCCGCGCCATGCGCAGGCCGAGCAGGGCGATCATCACCGCGACCGCGATCGCCGCCGCGGCATCGCCCCACCAGAAGCCGAAGCCGGCCAGCACCAGGCCGACGATGACGGCGGTCGAGCCCATCACGTCGGAGGCGAAATGCAGCGCGTCGGCGGCCAGCGCCTGGCTCTTGGTGTCGCGCGCGGCGCGGTGCAGCGCGCGGGCCCGCCACAGATTGACGCCGATATCGATGACCAGAACGACAAAGGGAATGGCCGATATCGACGGCGGCGGCGCGCCCTCGCGCAGATGGCTGTAGGCCTGGACCAGGATGCCGCCGGCCAGCACATAGAGCAGCGCGATGATGCCGAGCGCCGAGACGCTCTCGAACTTGCCGTGGCCGTAATGATGCTCGGCATCGGCCGGCTGGTCGGACACCCGCACCACCGCCCAGGTGATGATGGTGGCGACCAGGTCGATCGACGAGTGCAGCGCCTCGGAGATCAGCGCCAGCGATCCGATCGCGATGCCGACGACGAACTTCGCCACCGCCATGCTGCCGCTGGCGAGGATCGAGATCGCGGCGACGGATGTCTTGGTGGAGGGTGCGCTGGTCTTTGAAGAGCTCATGGGCGGCGGTGTAGCAGGGAGTTGGTGAACATCAAGTGTCATTCGCCACGCGCAATCGCCACTCAGTTGCAATTGCATCCTTGCGCCAAAATCATGCCGTCGTCCTGGCGAAAGCCATGACCCATAACCACAGGGTTGTGTTGTTGAAGTGCTGGTGCAATTGCATCGCCTCATGACTCGCATTCGGGGTAATGGGTCCTGGCTTTCGCCAGGACGACACTGGATGTGTTGCGCAGCGAAACACATCAGTTGTTTCCGCGCGGTAACGTGAAGTTTCGCTTCGCTCTACCCATCCTACGGACCCGCCGGGTTGTTATCCGAAGCCGGCACTTGCTATTTAAAGACCAATTGGTCTATATATCGGCAATGAGCCGCCAAACCGCCACGCAGTCGCCCCGTGGGCGCCCGCGAAGCTTCGACATGGAGGCCGCGGTCGAGCGCGCCATGAATGTGTTTTGGTCGCGCGGCTATCACGCCACGGCGCTGCCGGACCTGCTGCGTGCGACGAAGCTCTCGCGAGGCAGCCTTTACGCCGCTTTCGGCGACAAGCACTCGCTGTTCCTGCGCGCGCTCGATCGCTACATTGCCGATGCCCTGACGCGGATGGATGATGAACTCGACCCCCGCAGAGATCCGGTCGACGGCCTGCGAGCCTACCTTGCCGGCTACGTTGAACGCGCGTGCGGTGCCAATGGCCGGCGCGGCTGCCTGTTGGTGGCGACGGCGATGGAACTGGCTGGCCAGGATGCCGAGGTTGGCCGTCGCTTCGCGAGCTTCTTCAAGATCATGGAGGCCAGGGTGGCGGACGCATTTTCCCGTGCGGAGACCGCGGGCAGATTGGCCGCTGGCGTCGAGCCTTCGAGTGCCGCCCGAATTCTGATCTGTTTCCTTTGGGGGCTGCGCGTGGTCGCCAAAACGGCGCCGGCGCGCACCACGTCGCAAGCCACTGCCGACGCGCTGCTCGATCGCTTCATCAAATAAGCAACTGTTGGAATGACCCTTGATGTCCTCTGGACGTCTGTGCGATCGGCGCGCCGATATATGGACCGATCGGTCTTGAAAGGAAAGATGCGATGTCTGCGATCCAGATCGTCTGCGCGGTGGCCGTTCCCTTGCTCTGGGGTTATCAGTTCGTGGTCATCAAGGTCGGCGTCACCGAGTTTCCGCCGCTGTTCTTCCTCGCGCTGCGCTTCCTGGCCATCGCGCTGCTGCTTGTTCCGTTCGTCAGAAGGCCGACACGCCAACAGTTCGGCCCTGTCGCGGCTATTTCGGTCTTCCTTGGCGGACTGAACTTCGGCCTGTTCTATGTCGGCCTTGGGCTCGGCTCGGGAAGCATGTCGGCCGTCGCCTATCAACTTGCGCCGCCCTTCACCGTGCTGCTCGCCTGGCCGCTGCTCGCGGAGCGGCCGTCGCTCATCACATCCGCCGGCGTGGTACTGGCGTTCGTCGGCGTGGTGGTGCTGGCGGCGGGGCCGGGGCTGTCGGCCAACGTGCTTCCGCTGCTGCTCGTGGTTGCCGCTGCCTTCGCATTCGCGGTGTCCACCGTCCTGACGAAACGCTATGGCCCGTTCGATCCGCTGATGTTGATGGGGTGGTCGTCGCTGCTCACGGTGCCGCAGGTGATGCTGATGTCGCTGTTGCTGGAATACGGACAGCTGGCGAGCCTTGGCACTGCGGATCAACGGGGCTGGCTGGCGCTCGCCTACACCGTCTTCATCGGTGGCATTGTCGGGTTCGGCCTGTGGTTCTGGCTGATCGCCCGCTGCTCCATGGCCCGCGTCGCGCCGTTCGGGCTGCTGCTGCCGGTGTTCGCGCTGATCTCGAGCGTGATGTTCCTTGGCGACCAGGTGACGCCGAAACTGGTTGTCGGCGGACTGCTCGCGATCTCCGGCGTCGCCATCACGCAGGTGAGACCGAGCACGTAGGGCGGATCAACGCGGTAGCTGTAGGATGGGTAGAGCGAAGCGAAACCCATCATCTCGCTGCACGGATACATCGATGGGTTTCGCTTCGCTCTGCCCATCCTACGCAGCTGTGCGCGCCGAGTACAGCGTCACCACGATCTTGCCGAGGTGACTGTTGCTTCCGTGTGTTCGGACGGCTTGCCGATGTCGGCGAATTTGTAGATTTGGTCGATCGGCAGATGCAGCTTGCGCGCCTCGACCGCGGGCCAGATGTCCTTGCGCACCTTGCCGAAGATCGCGCGGATCTCCCTGATCGAACGGGTGCGGAAGGTGACGCCGATATGCTGGTCATGCGCTGTCGAAGACAGCTCCATTCAGTCATTTTGCTGACGCATTCTCTGTCTTAGTCGGGCGAGAAACTGAAAACGCTGTGTGAGAACCGCCTGGTTCTCATAACGGTTCCGTCGCCGGAATTGGCACGAATCCGCAAGGAATTGGCACGAGTTAGCGCCTCCGCGTTCGCTTGACCATGTTTTGCGGCATCGGGAACCGGAAGATCGAAGAAAATCAATCAAGGAGTTATGATGCTGTTCGGCTCGAGCGCCGCGATTTGCGGCGCCCTGGTTGCGCTCGCCTTTTCTGGCACCGCTGCTCGAAGTGAAATCGCTGCGGTTCATTCAAGCGCCGTCGTCAATGCCGCGTGTGGGGATGCAATCGTTGGCGCGGCATCCATGTACAATCCGTTCAAGCCCGGCAAGGAGGAGGGCGGTCCGAGCACAGCCTCCGGCGAGCGCTATGATCACTCGGTCTGGGCGGCCGCCATCAAGACGAGTTTGCGTCGGAAGTTTGGTGGGGTCCAATTTGGCGAGAGGCCGAAATATGCCCTCGTCGAGGCTGTCGGCAAGAAGGTCATCGTGAAGATCAATGACGTGGGGCCGCTACGGCCTGGCCGCATCATCGACCTTAATGAGCGGACGATGCGCTATTTCGATCCAAGCCTGGAGCTCGGAGTCATTGGTGGCGTCAAGGTCAGCCCGCTTGCGGGAGACTACTGGATTCCCGGACCGGTCGGCTGAACACCGCACGCGAAAGAGCCAGGGCGTGGCACGTAGCCAGCGCGGATCAATCCACCGGATCCGCGCGAAGCGCGGCCCGATGACAGGCTCCGGCATCATCGGCCGTTGCATTCCGCAAATGATGGTGGATTGCGCTTCGCTGATCCGCCCTTCGCTCGCAATGACGATGACAATCGCCAGAGCCTGCTGCTACAGCGTCACCACGATCTTGCCGAGATGCTTGTTGGCGTCCATGTGTTCGAACGCCTTGCCGATGTCGGCGAATTTGTAGACCTGGTCGATCGGCAGCTGCAGCTTGCGTGCCTCGACCGCCGGCCAGATGTCCTTGCGCACCTCCTCGAAGATTTCGCGGATCTCCTCGATCGAGCGGGTGCGGAAGGTGACGCCGATATACTGGATGCGGCGCGCCGCGTGCAGGTCGAAGTTGAAGTCGCCATGGGTGCCGCCGAGCCGGCCGACATTGACGATGCGGCCCTTGACCTTGGTCGCCTTGAGGTTCTGGTTCGCGACCGGTCCGGAAATCTGGTCGACGATCAGGTCGACGCCTTCGCCTGATGTCGCCTGCAGCACCTGATCGACCCAGCCGGGATCCTTGGAATCCACCGCGAGATCGGCGCCGAACTCCTTCAGCCGGCCGCGCCGCATCGCGTCGGTCGATGAGCCCACCACGAGCCTGGCGCCCTTCAGCTTGGCGATCTGCATCGCCATCAGCCCGACGCCGGAGCTCGCGCCCTGGATCAGCACCGTCTGGCCCGGCTGCAGCGCGCCGTTGGTGACGACGGCGTTGTGCATGGTGGCGAGCGCGACGGGCAGGGTTGCGGCCTCGTCGAAATTCATGTTCGAGGGCGCGCGGAACAGCCGGCCGTGATCGGCCAGCGTGTATTCGGCGAACGCCGCGCCGCCGGAGCCCATGATCTTGTCGCCGACCTTGACGCCCTTGGCATCGGGGCCGAGCTCGGCGACCTCCCCGGCCCATTCCATGCCGAGCACGGTGCCGACACCGCCGGCCGCGCCGTGGACATGGCCCTTGGTCATGCCGAGATCGGCGCGGTTCAGCCCGCAGGCATGGACCTTGACCAGCACCTGGGTGCCCTTCGGCACGGGCTTGGCGACGTCCGTGATTTCAGGGCCGTTGGCTCCGTAGACATAGGCTTTCATGGGGGCATTCCCTTCGGTCTGAATCCTCATGGTGAGGAGCGCGTCTTCGCGCGTCTCGAACCATGAGGCCCGACTGTGGCCTCATCCTTCGAGACGCTTGCTTCGCAAGCTCCTCAGGATGAGGAGATAGAGCCGCGCGCGATCAAAACGCCTATTCCGCGGCCTGACGCTTGGCGCCGGACATCATCGCTTCCAGCCGCTCACGGATGATCGCTTCCGCTTCGTGGACGATGCGCGACACCAGCTCGGCGCAGGACGGAATGTCGTGGATCAGGCCCTGCACCTGGCCGGCCGACCAGATGCCTTCGTCGGCATCGCCTGACGCGTAGACCATCTTGCCGCGGGCGCCGGCGACCAGCTCGCGCACGTCCTCGAACTTGGCGCCTTCCTTCTCCATCTGCACGACCTTGGTCGAGATCGCGTTCTTGGCGACGCGCGAGGTGTTGCGCATGGTGCGGAAGATCAGCTCGGTCTCGCGCTCGTCATTGGCGACGATGCGTTCCTTCACGAGCTGGTGGATCGGGCTCTCCTTGGTGCACATGAAGCGCGTGCCCATGTTGATGCCTTCGGCGCCGAGCGCGAGCGCGGCGACCAGGCCGCGCGCATCGCCGAAGCCGCCCGAGGCGATCATCGGGATCTTCACCTTGTCGGCGGCGGCGGGGATCAGGATCAGGCCGGGGGTGTCGTCCTCGCCGGGATGGCCGGCGCATTCAAAGCCGTCGATCGAGATCGCGTCGGCGCCCATCCGCTCGGCGGACAGCGCGTGGCGCACGCTGGTGCATTTGTGCAGCACCTTGATGCCGTGCTTCTTGAACTCGTCGACATGTTCCTGCGGCTTGTTGCCGGCGGTCTCGACGATCTTGATGCCGCTCTCGATGATGGCCTGGCGGTATTCGGCGTAGGGCGGCGGCTTGATCGCGGGCAGGATGGTCAGGTTGACGCCGAACGGCTTGTCGGTCAGCTCGCGGCAGCGCGCGATTTCCTTGCGCAGATCGTCCGGCGTCGGCTGCGTCAGCGCGGTGATCATGCCGAGCGCGCCGGCATTGGCGACGGCCGCAACCAATTCGGCGCGCCCGACCCATTGCATGCCGCCCTGCACGATCGGGTGGTCGACGCCGAACATCTCGGTGAAACGTGTCTTGATCATTCTGCCCTCGTTTCCATCGGAATTTTCCGTGACGCGGACGGTGGCGCACGGTGTTGTTATGGGATGTCGAGGGAAGGATGCAGTCCTGTCCGGCAATTGTCTACCGGCGACCTGCGGCGCGCCCATGCGGAAATGACAGGCCGCGGCGGTCAGGCGAGGGCGGGACGGAAATCTTTCGTCATCTGTTCAGGCGCTCGTGATCGAACACGCAGCGCCTGGCTGAGAGCAAGGCAAAGAAGGCGCTGTTACGCCGGCACGGCGTCTTTCTTCGACGCGGCGGTCTCCTCGTCGAACGCGGCGGCGATGTCGCGCATGCTGACGACGCCGATCAGGCTGTAATTGTCGATGACCGGCACGTGGCGAATGTGGTGCTTGGTCATGAGATGACGGATGTGCTCGAGCGTGTCACTCGATGTGCACGAGACCAGCTGTTGCACCGAGACGAATTGCGACACCTTCATGCTCGCGCCGGCCGCACCGTGCTCGGCGATCGCGCGCACCACGTCGCGCTCGGTGAACATGCCGACGGCGGTGTTGCCCTCGGTGCGAACGACATCCTTGACCACGAGCGCGCTGATATTGCTGGCGCGCATCAGTTGCGCGGCGATCGCGACGGTCTCGTTCATGCGCACCGTGGCGACGCGGGGGGTCTTCTTGCGCAGGATATCTCCGACTTGCATGGCAACCTCCTTGGTTATCGTTGACTGGAGTCTGGTATACAAAATGCCAATTGTCAACGTGACTGTCACAGGAATCTACCATCAGGAAACGGCTTAAATAGGCAGGTTTGCTGACATTTCCGACGATTGTGAGCGGCGAGGGCGATCTGGCGCGCTAAGCGTCCTGGTATCTGGCATCCCTGTCTTGGCAAAAGAAAAGAGGCGCACCGAAATGCGCCTCCATCAGTCTCCGGGGAAATGTCGGGACCAAGCGGTCCTGATCGGGTGGTCTTTAGCCAAGCCGTCCTGTTAAGCCGTCTTGTTAAGCCGTTTTGGCGCTCGTCGCGGTCTCTTCCGCGGCGGCAACCTCGTTACCGTTGATGAAGGCGCGGCGCATCGGCTTGATCACGAACAGCGCCATCAGCGCCGCGGTGGCGTTGAGGGCGACCGCGATCACGAACACCGCCTGCCAGCCATAGCTGGCGGCAACGATGCTGGCGGCAGGCACCAAGAGCGCTGCGGTGCCCTTCGCGGTGTAGAGCATGCCGTTGTTGGTGGTCGCGAACTTCGAGCCGAAGGTGTCGCCGCAGGTCGCCGGAAACAGCGAGTAGATCTCGCCGAACACGCCGAAATAGACCGCGGTCGCCAGCACGAACACCACGGGGTTGTGACCCCAGGTGGATAGCGTGAGCAGCATCAGCGCGCCGGTGCCGAACGCGATGAACATGGTGTGCTCGCGGCCGATATTGTCGGACACCCAGCCGAAGAACGGCCGCCCGAAACCGTCGAAGATGCGGTCGAGCGAGATCGCGAAGGTCAGCGCGGCCATCTGGAAGCCGGCGAGCGTGACCGGCGTGTTCGCGATCTTGTAGTCGTGCGCGATCGGCGCGATCTGCGCCGCCGCCATCAGGCCGCCGGCGGCGACCATCACGAACACCAGATACATCACCCAGAAGATTGGGCTGCGCAGCACCTGCGGCGGCGTGAAGTCGACCTTGGTCTGCGGCAGATTGAGCTGCTTCTTCTTCGGCGGGATCGAGACCGCGGGCGGCTGGATGAAGAAGGCGAGCAGGAAGACGATCAATCCCTGTCCGATGCCGAAATCGAAGAACGCAGTCTGATAGCCGCTCGCGGCGATCATCTTTGCAATCGGCACCACGGTGAGCGCGGCGCCGGCGCCGAAGCCGGCCGCGGTCGCGCCGGCGGCGAGGCCGCGGCGATCGGGAAACCACTTCAGCGCGTTGCCGACGCAGGTGCCGTACACCGCGCCGGCACCGATGCCGCCGAACACCGCGGCGGTGTAGAGCAAGGCGAGCGAGTCGGCATAGGAGTTCAACACCCAGGCGAGCGCGATCATGATGCCGCCGAACATGATGACGAGCCGCGGGCCGTATTTGTCGACGAACCACGCCTCGACCGGCACCAGCCAGGTCTCGGTCACCACGAAGATCGTGAAGGCGAACTGGATCGCCGCGCGGCCCCAGTGGTGCGCGCCGTCGATCGGATCGACGAACAGCGTCCAGCCGTATTGCAGGTTCGCGATCATCGCCATGCAGACGATGCCCATGACGAGCTGCAGCCAGCGGAAGCCGCTGGACGAAGGTTGAGCTTGTGTGACGGCAGTATTGCTGGAAACCATCAAGTCCTCCCGAGCGCGCTGGTCTTGTGACCGAGTGTCGCAATTATTGTGGCGTATCGTCGCAAGCGCGCGGCGGAAGTTGGTATACTATATTCCAGAAAGCAAGCCCTTCATTCTGCTGCAATGCAGCAAATCTGCCCTTAGACGCGCCGCTCCGGACGGCCTCTTCCTAACGGCAAAATGAAAAGCGCCCGGCTTTTGACCGGGCGCTTCGCAGTCTGTGGTGAAGGGCGGTTGCTTACGCCGTAGCCGATTTCGCGACCACGATTTTTCGCCAGGGCTTGAGCAGGGCGATCGCGAGCAGTGAGGCGAGGATGTTGGCGCCTGCCGCGATGATGAACACCTTGTCCCAGTTACCCGACGATTGCTGCATGTAGTTGGCGATCGGCACCAGCAGCGCCGCGGTGCCCTTCGCGGTGTAGAGCAGGCCCGCATTCGTGGTGGCGAACTTGGCGCCGAACGTATCGGTGCAGGTCGAGGGGAACAGTGAGTAGATCTCGCCCCAGGCAAAGAACACGAAGCCCGAGAGCAGCACGAACCAAACCGGGTCGTGTCCCCAGAGGTAGAGCATCCAGATGCCGATGCCTTCCATGCCGAAGGCGATGAACATCGTGTTCTCGCGGCCGATCATGTCGGAGATCCAGCCGAAGAATGGACGCGTCAGACCGTTGAGGACGCGGTCGATGGTCGCGGCGAAGGTCACGGCCGTCATCGTCACCGCCATCAGCGTGACCGGCACGCTGTCGACCTTCCAGTCGACCGCGATCGGCTTCAGGTTCGCGGTCACCATCAGGCCGCCCGCGCCGACGATCACGAACATGAAGTACATCAGCCAGAAAATCGGCTGCCGCAGCACTTCGGTCGGCTGATAGTTGCGCCGGGTCTGGATGATATTGGCATTCGCCACGACGGCCGGCACCTGTCCGGCCTTCGGCGCCAGCAGGAAGAAGGAGAGCAGCACAATGATGATGCCCTGGCCGAGACCGAAATAGAGGAAGGTGGTCTGGAAGCCGGAGTCCTTGATCATCGCCTGGATCGGCGCGACCGTGAGCGCCGAGCCTGCGCCGAAGCCGGCAGCGGTGATGCCCGCGGCAAGTCCGCGCTTGTCCGGAAACCATTTCAGCGCATTGCCGACGCAGGTGCCGTAGACGCCGCCGGCGCCGATGCCGGCGATGATCATGCCGAGATAGTAGCCGTTCAGTGTCGTCGCCTGCGCGTTGATCGCCCAGCCGAGCGCGCAGAGGATGCCGCCGACCAGCACGACGATGCGCGGACCGTATTTGTCGACGAACCAGCCTTCGACCGGCACCAGCCAGGTCTCGAACAGCACGAACAGCGTGAAGGCCCATTGGATCGATGCGCGATCCCATCCGAATTTCTTCTGGATGTCGGGGACGAAGAACGTCCACCCGTATTGATAATTTGCGATCATCACCATCGCGGCGACGCCGATCGCGAGTTGCGTCCAGCGATAGGTGTCGCTGACACGCGCGGCCGCAGGGGCCGCAGTTGCCTGAACCATGTCCGACATAGATCCTCCCAGTGCGCCCCTTGTCGTTGCTTATGAGCGCGCGACGGCCATCTTGGTATCCGATATGCCAAGGTTCAAGCTGTCGCAGGGGCAGCGCGCGCTTATGCCGCACAGGACTCAGCCCGGGCACCCCGGGAGACTAGTTCAGCGCGCAAGGAAATGGCCCCGAAAATCGGGGCCATTGGTCGAAGGTTCAATGTCAGGTCGCATCTTGCGACGGAAGCTGCATCCGGCGGAGAGCGCCGGAAATCCCTTGGCTTAGAGGCCGAAGCGCGGCAGGTCGCCGTTGCGATTCGAGATCTCCGCGCTCTTCATCAGCAGGCGGTCGATCGAGGCCAGCAGGCGGCCGAACAGGGTGGAGGAGGGCGCGAGCGTCAGTACGGTGGTCTTGGACATTGGTGTCCCCTTTCATTGGAGGCCAGCAATGGGCCGGCTCATCATCTGCAGCCAAACTATGTATACCAGATGCCAGATACAACGAGCTTGTTTGCATAGCAGCATTCACGACTGTGCAATGCAGCAAAATCGGCTGATTGGCACTCCGGATTGGCGTGGAAGGGGAGCAGCCCGGCGGCGCCGCCGGGTCAGAATTTCCAGCTAAAACTGGCCTTTACCGAGTGATCCTGGACCCGGTCGGCGAGCTGGCCGACATAGGCGATGCCGATGCTGGCCTGCGGCGTGACCCGCAGGTCGAGCCCGCCTTCGACCAGCGCCGCGTTCCGCGCCAGCGGGGCGCCGGCCACGGTGAATCCGGTTCCCAGGCTCTGGAACGCGAGCGCCGCCGTCGGGGTCACGTCGCCGAAGGCGTACTGCCAGGCCACCGAGGCGCGCGGCGTCAGCTGCATGCCGTTGGTGAGGGCGAAGCTGGTGGCGATGCGGGCGCCGAGCGAGGAGTAGCCGACATCCTGGTTGCTGCCGGCGCCGCGCAGCGCGGCGGCGCCGCTGCCGCCGGTCTCGGCGAAACTGTCGGTGTTGAGGTGGGCCCAGGCGAGGCCGGCGAACGGCTCGAGCGCGGCGCGGCCGAGCGATAGCCCATAGCCGATCTCGCCGAACACCTGCGCCGTGGTCGCGTCATAGCGGGCGCGCGCCGTGTCGAAGAAGCCCGGGAACACGATCGAACGGCTGGTGTCGAGCGTGCTGAAGCTTGCCGAGGCGCCGCCGCGCAGATTGACTGCGCCGTAGCTCGCGCCGACATAGCCAGCGAGATGTGCGGTCTCGATATCGGCCGAACTTGTGCGATCGCCGACATGAACCGACGAACTGGTGTAGCCGCCGGCGATGCCGGCGATCCAGTTCGGCGCGAATCTGTGATCGACGCCGCTGAAGAAGCCGGCGAGGTCGCGCGTCATTCCCGCGGCATTGCCGTCGCCGTTCAACCGGCCCCAGGCGCCGACCCCCTGTGCCCAGAACGTGGTGTCCGGAATCTGCGCAGGGCGCGCGAGCGGCGGCGCCTTGACCGGAAACGCGGACCGCTCGGTGCCGGCATAGGCGAGCGCGGTGCTCACCGACAGCTGGTCCATCGCAGCGGTCTGCGGGCCACCCGAACCGAGCGCCGCCATCGGTCCGCTGCCGCCGGCGAACGAAGCCTGCCGCAGACGGCCGAGCACGGCGTCGCGCAGATAGCGCGAGTCGTCGAGCATCGCGGTCTGCGCGCTGGCATGCACTTCGCCGGACAGCGCATCGAACGCCTGCCGCGCGCCGGCGGCGTTCTGATTGAGGATGCTGATCACCAGCGGGCTGGTCTGCGCGCTCGCCTCGAGGGCGTTCGACACCGCGAGCTGGTTCGGCGTCTGCGCGACGTCGGGGAAGGTGGTGCTGTTGCGCGCCAGCGTCAGATACACGTTGCCGGGATCGTAGCTCAATGACGGAGTGAGGAAGGTGAGGCTGCTGGTGACGTCGGCAAAGCTGCCGGTGACGCCGCTGTTCGCGGTGAGGATGGTGTAGGTGGTCTGCGGCGCATAGGTGCCGTTCTGCGCCAGCGCCAGCACGCTGCCGCCGCCGAGTGTCGCCTTGCCGGTGGCGACGATCCTGTCGGACTGGCCGGCGGCACTGGCTTCGACCTGATAGATCGAGCCGGCCGCGAAGCTGACATTGCCCGACACGTTCAACGTGCCGATCGAGTTGCCCGGCGCCACGGTGCCGCCGCTCGCAATGCTGAGATTGCCGACGGTGCCGTTGCCGCCGAGCGTGCCGCCGGCATTGACTGTGGTCAGCAACGAGGACGCGATCGAGCCGTTGACGCTGAGCGTGCCGCCGTCGACGGTGGTGGTGCCGGTGTAGGTGCTGTTTGCGGTCAGGATGGTCTTGCCGGCCTCCACCAGCACCGAGCCCGCGCCTGATATGATCGGGTCGAAGGTGTAGTTCGCAGACGTGTGGTTGAAGACGATGCTGCCGGTGCCGGCGCCGAACGTGACGGTCGGCGTGTTCAACGTGCCCGGCGCTGCGGCAGCCTGGCCGAGCCCGGCGCCGATGTTGACGGTGCCGGTCGAGCCGGCCTGATTGGCAACACCGAAAAGCGGCGTCGTGACGATGCCGCCGTTCTGGATCGTCAGCGTGCCGGTGCCGGCATCGCCGACAAACAGGGCGAAGCTGTTGGTCCAGGACGAGCCGGAGCCGGTGACCGTGACCGTGCCTTTCGAGCCGGCGAGGAAGCCGATGTCGCTGCCGATCATGCTGGCCACCGCGCCGTTCTGAATGGTCAGCGTGCCGGTGCCGCCACCTCCGACATTGAGAATGCCGCCGTGGGTCCAGGACGAGCCGGGGCCGTCGATCGTCACCGTGCCGTTCGAGCCTGCAATGACGCCGATACCGGCAATCCCGCGAGTCGCGCTGGGGGCGGTGGTGACCGTGGCGCCATTTTGAATGTCGAGCGTGCCGGTGCCGGAGTAGCCGACATACAGGAAGTCGGCGCTGCTCAGGGACGAACCGGCGCCGTTGACGACGACGTTGCCGTTGGAGCCCACATTGGAGCCGATGAAGGTCGTGTCGTTGCTGACCGCGCCGCCGTTCTGGATGTTGAGTAGGCCGGTGCCGACATAGCCGACATGAAGCTCCTTGCCGACGAGAAGCGATGAACCGGCGCCATCGACGGTTACGTTGCCGTTGGATCCGAAGATATAGCCAAGGTAGGTATTTGAGCCGGCGCCGTTGCTCACGACGCCGCGGTTCTCGATGTTCAGCGTGCCGGTGCCGGCGGTGCCGACATAGAGTTCGGCGGAGTTGGTCCAGGACGAGCCGGGGCCGGTGACGGTGACGGTCCCGCTCGAACCGGGGACAAAGCCCACGCGGCCGTTGCGATCGCTCACGGTGCCGCCAGCCTTGATTGTCAGCACACCGGTTCCGTTTGCGCCGACAGCGAGATCGTCAGTCATGTTCCAGGACGAGTTGGGTCCGGTGACCGTCGCAGTCCCGCTCGAGCCAGGCAAAGACCCGATCAGGCCGTTGGTACCGGCAACGGTGCCGCCGTTCTGGATCGTCAGCGTGCCGGTGCCGGCCACGCCGACAGTGACACCGGGACTGAACCACACCGAGCCGAAGCCATCGACCGTCACGGTGCCGTTCGAACCGGCATTGTTTCCGATGAAGCCATTAAGGTCGTTCAGCGTTCCGCCGCCCGAAATCGTCAGCTGGCCGTTGGCGTTTTGGCCGATAGTGACATTGGTGGCTTGCCCTGCGGTCCCTGCGATCGCCGTGGGGTTGGGCGAGGTCGTATCGATCACCGCGTTGTTGGGGTTGGCCGGAAGCGTGTTCGGCAGCCAGTTGCTGGTGTCGGTCCAGCTGGACGAGGTGGCGCCGGTCCAGACGATGTCGGCCGCATGGGATGGCACCGGTGTTACCGCGAGCAGCGCCAGCGCAACCAGCGATGTCGTGCCCAGCAGGGCGCCGCGGAACAACGCGCGCCCGTGGCGCGCGAGCGATTTTGCCTCGAAACAATCAGTGCATGTGTCGTCGAATTGTCCTACAGCGGGACGTTCCGCTGCGTCTTCCAATGGGGTCACCGCATTCAGTCCCGGTAGTAACTCGAATTGTTGCAACTTTCGCCGGGCCATGCGTGTTGCTGCCCCTGACGATGTCGCGCGATGTGTCGGACTCGACACAGCCGAGAGATTCCGTAATCGAATGCGATCTGGCCATTACCCTAAGGGGTATACCAACGCGCGCACGAACGATAAGACGGCGAGCGAGGCTTTGCTGCAACATGTGGGCACGTCGTGACGTTGCAGCGATCGCCAAAAAATCAAATCAAACCTGGTCGATCAGAATCCCATGCAACGGGACAGCAAGCTCAACGACGAGATCATTCGTCTCTACGAATCTGAGTCCAACCTGCACACGCTGCCTGGTGTCCTGTTCGCCGGCGTCGGCCGCCTGGTCGATGCGGAGGTGGTGAGCTTCACCGAGTTCCATCGTCCGAGCTGGGATTTCCGGTCGTTGATTTCGGTCGGCGACGATCCGGAGGTTCGTGCCCGCGGCATGCAGGCGTTTGCGAAGCACATGCACTCGCATCCGTTCTGGCAGCACGATCCGGCGTTCTATGGCGAACGCGCGCTGCGCGAGTCGGATTTCTTCAGCGACGAGGAATTCGTCGAGCTGCCGATTGCCAAGGAGGTGTTCCTGCCGTCGGGGGCGCGGCGGATCATGGGGATCGCGTTCGAGCACGCCGGTTATGTGGTCACGGTTGTCGGCCATCGCGTGGTGGGACGGCCGGCGTTCAGCGACGAGGAGCGCGACCGGATGCAGGGGTTTCGTCCCCACATCCTACGCGGCTACCGCCAGGCGCAGGAGCGAACGCTGGCGGCGCTGACGCCGAGCGACCGCCTGCGTCTGGCATTTCCCGCGTTGACGCCGCGCCAGATCGAGGTGGCGTCGTGGATCGCCCAGGGCAAGTCGAACGAGGAGATCGCTGCTATCCTCGGTGTCGGGCTCGATGCCGTGAAGGCGCACGTCAAGGCGATCAACAGCAAGATCGATTCCGACAGCCGGCGCGCCGCGATCGTCATCGCCCACACCACGCCGCCCTTCGCCGACCTGCCGCCGCTGTGGAAGCTCGGCGTGGAAGGTTGAGGGCGCGCGGCTAGTGTCCCGAATCCGAAGTTCGCATCATTTGCCGCACCTTCGGAGCGAACTTCGGATTCGATAAGGACACTAGCAAACTTATGATTCTAGTGTGCTTTATGAATGCGAAGTTCGTGAAGAAGTTCGTGAAAGTGGCTGCCGCGAAATCGCACGAACTTCGCATTCAGCACACTAGTTCATAAAAGAAGGCCGCCCAAATGCGGCGGCCTCGAGTGAGCGGGTTTGCTTTTCTTCTTGGCCGATGAAGGGTCGGGGCCAAGTCCCTTCGCCGCATTCGCTTCACCGCGTCCAGTCTTCGCCGGCGCACAGCGTTCCCATGCAGCCGCGAACGTTCAGCGTGCCCGGCGAGACCAGCGTCACCGAGCTCTCATAGGTCTTGCCGTCGTCGGCGTTGTAGATCCGGCCGGCCCATTTGTTCGGGCCGGCGGACTGCATGTTGATGAACAACGATATGCCCATGACCGGCCGGGTGCGCTGGCCGGGATCGGCGTTCTTGTCGTCGAGCTGCGGCTTGCCGGTGGCCTTGTCCGTCGGCTCCTTCAGCCAGACGACGCGGCCGCACAGCGCGCTGCCGCAGCGATGGATCTTGATCCTGGCGTCGCCGGACTGGGTCAGCCAGACGCCGGCCGGATCGTTGGCCTTGTCGCTCGCCTTGGCGGCATCGGCGGGGCTGCCGAGCAGCGGGATGTGGAACGCGGCCACGATCAGGCGGCGCGTGAGGTGAGCGTGGATCAACTGCTTCAGGGCCTTGCGCAGGCCGTTTTGGTCTGGGATTACCGTCATCATCCACCTTCTTCATGAAAAATTTCATGATAAACATGAAATAAATCACGTTTAAGGTTGAGTCAATGACATTGCCTCGGCATGATGTGATCCGGCCGTAACGGCTTTTTTGGCAAAGAATTTTTTGGATGGATGCGATGGGGAAATCGGTTCGTGAGCAGCGCCAGCTCTGGTTTCGAAGGCTCGATCGGGCGTTCTGGTTAATCTGGGCGGCGTTGCCGGTCGTGTTGTGGCTGGCCTATTACCGCACCACCACCGCATCGGCGACGATCGCCGAGAGCCTGATCGGCGAGCAGGCGAAGTGCGCGGCCATCGTCGCCAACCCGCTCACCATGTCGGCCAAGGGCCAGGTGCTGTTCTGGTCGCTGTTCGCGCTTGGGGTATCGTTTTACGCCGTGCTGATCGGCATCCTACATCGCATGGTGAACCGATTCGCCAACGGGCGGATCTTCGTGTCCGAAACGCTGCAGGGTGTCTGGTGGATGGGGATCTTCCTGGTGGTCTGGCCGTTTGTGGATACGATCACGACCATCGCGGTGACCTATGCGCTGTATCAGCTCGGCGACATCAAGTTCTTCCTGCCGAGCTACGGCGTCGACGTCGGCACCGTCGCGGGCGGCGTGTTCCTGATGGCGCTGAAATTCGTGATCGAGCAGGCCATCCTGTTGCAGTCCGAAAACGATCTGACGATCTGAGGGTGATGCTTGTGCCCATCGTGGTGAACCTCGATGTCATGCTCGCAAAGCGCAAGCGCCGCCTCGGAGACCTCGCGGACGCGATCGGCATCTCGATCCAGAACCTGTCGATCCTGAAGACCGGCAAGGCCAAGGCGATGCGCTTCTCGACGCTGTCGGCAATCTGCCGCGAGCTGGACTGCCGGCCGGGGGATATTCTGGAATACGTGCCGGGCGATGAGGGCGGCGACAGCGAGAACGGCGAGGGTGGTTGATCCGGCCTGCGATTGATTGCCAGGCAGCGTCGTCTCGTTCACCCGAGATATGTTTGCTGCGTGAGGCCATCGCTCCGCACTTTGATCTGAATCAATGTCCGCTCACCGCCGCTCCTTAGGTTCATGTCCAAGGCAGCGGCCCGGATGCCGTCCCCCCAACGTCCCAAGTGAGAGACACGATCATGGCGGTCGCAGACGGCGACGCAGATGCACGGCGTCGCCGAACGCGAATGGAAATCTTCGCCTTCCTGTTCCTGACCGCCATCCTGATGCCGGGGCTCGCGGTCGCGACGGTGGGGTCATACGGGCTCGCGGTCTGGATCTACCAAATGGTGGCCGGCCCTCCCGGTCCGCCCCCGCCGCATTGACAGGGAGAGACATCGTTGTGCGCAAGACCGCGATCAATCGCCGTATGTTGATTACCGGCCGCGCCTTGACAGCGGAGCGCGTCGTGACGCCACCCGGGGGCGAGATCGCCAGCATCCTGGTGCAGGCCCGGCCCGAGCGCCTTGATGCGGTCGAAGCCGACATCCTCGCCGTTTCCGGCTGCGAGATTTTCGGCCGCGACCCCAGAGGCAAGCTCGTCGTGGTTGTCGATGCACCCGATGCCGGTGCGCTCGGCGCGACGTTGAACACGATCGCCCTGTTACCGCACGTTCATTCCGCCTCGCTGGTGTTTCACGCCATCGACGTCTGCTGAAGTGCCGGGAGGCAAGCCATGACCGAAACCAAGCTCGACCGCCGCCAGATGCTGAAGCTGGAGGCCGCCGCGATCGCCGCAGCGGCCGGTGGAATGCCGGTTGCGTCGGTCGCGGCAAACCTCGTCACCGAACGCGATGCCAGCGAGCTCGACTGGAACAAGGCTCCCTGCCGCTTCTGCGGCACCGGCTGCAGCGTCATGGTGGCAACCAAGGACAATCGCGTCGTCGCCACCCATGGCGATATCAAGGCCGAGGTCAATCGCGGCCTCAACTGCGTGAAGGGCTACTTCCTCTCCAAGATCATGTACGGCCACGATCGCCTGACGCAGCCGATTCTGCGCAAGACCAACGGCAAGTACGACAAGAACGGAGACTTCACCCCGGTCTCGTGGGACGAGGCGTTCGACATCATGACCGACAAGTTCAAGGCGGCGCTGAAGCAGCGCGGGCCGAGCGGTATCGGCATGTTCGGCTCCGGCCAATGGACGGTCTGGGAAGGCTATGCGGCTGCAAAACTGTTCAAGGCCGGCTTTCGCTCCAACAACATCGATCCCAACGCGCGCCACTGCATGGCCTCCGCCGTGGTCGGCATGATGCGCACCTTCGGCATGGACGAGCCGGCCGGCTGCTACGACGACATCGAGGCCACCGATGCCTTCGTGCTGTGGGGCTCCAACATGGCGGAGATGCACCCGATCCTGTGGACGCGGGTGACCGACCGCAGGCTCTCGGCGGCGCATGTGCGGGTCGCCGTGCTTTCGACCTTCGAGCACCGATCGTTCGACCTTGCCGACATCGGGATCGTGTTCACGCCGCACTCCGATCTCTACATCCTGAATGCGATCGCCAATCACATCATCAAGACCGGGCGCGTGAACAAGGATTTCGTCACCGCGCATACCGTGTTCAAGCGCGGCCAGACCGACATCGGCTACGGCCTGAGGCCCGATCATCCGCTGCAGAAGAAGGCGACGGGCGCGGCCAAGGCCAACGATGCCACGGATATGAGCTACGACGATTACGTCAAATTCCTCGCCGACTACACCCTGGAAAAGGCGGCGAAGATGTCGGGCGTTCCGCTCAATCGCCTGGAGGCGCTGGCCGAGCTCTACGCCGATCCGAAGACCAAGGTCGTCAGCTTCTG
Organism: Bradyrhizobium sp. Mp19; assembly: GCF_029952935.1. NCBI lineage: Bacteria > Pseudomonadati > Pseudomonadota > Alphaproteobacteria > Hyphomicrobiales > Nitrobacteraceae > Bradyrhizobium > Bradyrhizobium sp. Mp19. Next base: position 193,260 of record NZ_JASAUT010000001.1, read on the forward strand.
GACCATGGGATTCAACCAGCACACCCGCGGCGTCTGGTGCAACAATCTGGTCTACAATCTTCACCTTCTGACCGGGAAGATCGCGGAGCCCGGCAACAGCCCGTTTTCGCTGACCGGGCAGCCCTCGGCCTGCGGTACCGCACGCGAGGTTGGCACCTTCTCGCACCGCCTCCCGGCGGACATGGTCGTCACCAACAAGGCGCATCGCGACAAGGCGGAGGAGATCTGGAAGCTGCCGGAAGGCACGATTCCGGACAAGCCGGGCTATCATGCGGTATTGCAAAGCCGGATGCTGAAGGACGGTCTGCTCAACGCCTACTGGGTGCAGGTCAACAACAATTTGCAGGCCGGTCCCAACATCAACGAGGAAACCTATCCCGGTTTCCGCAACCCCGACAATTTCATTGTGGTTTCGGAAGTCTATCCGACCGTCACCGCGCTCGGCGCCGACTTGATCTTGCCGACCGCGATGTGGGTGGAAAAGGAAGGCGCCTATGGCAATGCCGAGCGGCGCACCCAGTTCTGGCACCAGCTCGTCACCGCGCCGGGCGAGTCGCGTTCGGACCTCTGGCAACTGATGGAATTTTCCAAGCGTTTCAAGATCGAGGAGGTCTGGCCGGAAGAGTTGCTGGCAAAGAAGCCGGAGTATCGTGGCAAGACGCTGTTCGATGTGCTCTATCGCAACGGCCAGGTCGACAAGTTTCCGGTCTCCGACATCGCGTCGGGCTACGCCAACGACGAATCCAAGGCGTTTGGCTTCTATGTCCAGAAAGGACTGTTCGAGGAATATGCCAGCTTCGGCCGCGGCCATGGCCACGATCTCGCGCCGTTCGATGCCTATCACGGCGAGCGCGGGCTGCGCTGGCCCGTCGTGAACGGCAAGGAGACGAAGTGGCGCTTCCGCGAAGGCTCGGACCCGTATGTCGGGCAGGGCAGAGACGTGCAGTTCTACGGTTTTGCCGATGGCAAGGCGCGGATCTTTGCGCTTCCCTACGAACCGCCGGCGGAATCGCCTGATAGCGAATACCCCTTGTGGCTCTCCACCGGCCGGGTGCTGGAGCATTGGCACTCCGGCACCATGACCCGCCGCGTGCCCGAACTCTATCGCGCGTTTCCCGAGGCCGTCTGCTTCATGCATCCGGATGATGCGCAGGAGGCCAAGCTACGACGCGGCGATGAGGTCAAGGTAATCTCTCGCCGCGGGTTCATCCGGGCGCGGCTGGAGACCCGCGGCCGCGATCGGCCGCCGCGAGGTCTGGTGTTCGTCCCCTGGTTCGACGAGTCGAAGCTGATCAACAAGGTGACGCTCGACGCCACCGATCCGCTCTCGCTGCAGACCGACTTCAAGAAATGCGCCGTGCGCATCGAGAAGGTGCTGCCGTCATGATCAGGAACCTGCGCGTCGTTCTGCTCATCCTGGCGATAGGGGCCGGCACCGGTACGCTGGCGGCGCAATCGCTCAATTCCGGGCTGCGCGGGCCGACGCCGCTCGATAATGAAGGCCCGGCTCCGCCGATGATGCCGACGCGCAATACGTCCGAGCGGGAGGTCAGGAACTATCCCGAGCAGCCGCCGGTGATTCCGCATTCGATCGACGGCTACCAGATCGATCTGAACAGCAACAAATGCCTGTCCTGTCACGCGCGCGCCCGCACAGGCGAGTCGCAGGCGCCGATGGTCTCGATTACTCATTTCATGGACCGCGACGGCCAGTTCCTTGCGTCGATCTCGCCGCGCCGTTTTTTCTGCACTGAATGTCACGTACCGCAGAGCGTGAGCAATCCGCCCGTCAGCAACGACTTCGTCGACATCGACACCATGCTGAGCCGCGCGGCTCCGGGCGGCCGTCGATGAAGGCGGCCGACCCGCAAACCTCGAAGGAGGGGCTCTTCCGACGCGCATGGGCCTTCGCGCGCGAGCTGTGGGACGTGCTGGTGCGGCCGAGCACGGTGTTCGGGCTCGGCGTGCTGGTGATCGCGGGTTTCGTCGCCGGCGTTATCTTCTGGGGCGGCTTCAATACCGCGCTCGAGTTGACCAACACCGAAAAATTCTGCACCGGCTGCCATGAGATGCGCGAAAATCTGTTTACAGAGCTGAAGTCGACCATCCATTTCACCAATCGCTCCGGCGTCCGCGCCACCTGCCCGGACTGTCACGTTCCGCACAACTGGACCGACAAGATCGCGCGCAAGATGCAGGCCTCGAAGGAAGTCTGGGGCCACCTGTTCGGTGTCATCGACACCCGCGACAAGTTCGTCGACAAGCGGCTCGAGCTCGCGCTGCATGAGTGGGCGCGTTTCAAGGCCAACGATTCACTCGAATGCCGCAACTGTCACAGCGCGGAATCAATGGATATCACCAAGCAGTCGCCGCGCGCTTCGGTGGCGCACCAGCGCTTCCTATTTACCGGCGAGAAGACCTGCATCGATTGCCACAAGGGCATTGCACATCACTTGCCCGACATGCGCGGAGTTCCGGGCTGGCAATGAGCGACGGCTTTCGCCGGGGACCTCGATCGCGCCACGACGGCGGAACTGACGACAGCCGGAACGAAAATGGCCGCGGTTGCCCGCGGCCATTTGTGTCTTGCTTGAGTGCGAGCGCTTACTCGGCCGCCTGCTTGCGCGGCGGGTCGAGCGCGCCGGAGTCGTGGATCTCGGCGACCTGGTGATCGCTGAAGCCGAGCACCTCGCGCAGGATCTCGTCGGTGTGCTCGCCGAGCAGCGGCGAGCGCTGAACGTCGCTCGGCGAATCCGACAGCTTGATCGGGTTGCCGACCGAGACATACTTGCCGCGGGTCGGGTGATCGACCTCGACGACGGTGCCGGTCGCGCGCAGCGACTGGTCTTCGGCGATCTCCTTCATCGACAGGATCGGGCCGCAGGGGATGTCGTCCTTGTTGAGAATCTCCATCGCCTCGAACTTGGTCTTGGTCATCGTCCACTGCTCGATGCGGGCGAAGATCTCGTTGAGGCGCGGCAGGCGGGCCGGCGGCTTGGCGTAGTTCGGATCGGTCTTCCAGGTCGGCTCGCCGATCACGTCGCAGATCTTCTCCCAGACCTGCGCCTGGGTGATGAAGTAGATGTAGGCGTTCGGGTCGGTCTCCCAGCCCTTGCATTTCAGGATGCGACCGGGCTGGCCGCCGCCGGAATCGTTGCCGGCGCGCGGCACGGCGTCGCCGAACGGAATGCCTTCGCCGAACTGGCTGTATTCCTTCAGCGGCCCATGGGCGAGGCGCTGCTGGTCGCGCAGCTTGACGCGCGCCAGGTTGAGCACGCCGTCCTGCATTGCGGCGGTGACCTTCTGGCCCTTGCCGGTGCTGGTGCGCTGGTGGAGCGCAGCAAGGATGCCGATCGCGAGATGCAATCCGGTGCCGGTGTCGCCGATCTGCGCGCCGGTGACCAGCGGCAGGCCGTCGCGGAAGCCGGTGGTCGAGGCGGCGCCGCCGGTGCACTGCGCGACGTTCTCGTAGACCTTGCAGTCCTCATACGGGCCGGGGCCGAAGCCCTTGATCGAGGCGACGATCATCTTCGGGTTGAGGCTGTGGATCTTCTCCCAGGGGAAGCCCATGCGATCGAGCACGCCGGGACCGAAATTCTCGACCAGCACGTCGCACTGCTTGATCAGCGCCGTCAACACTTCCTTGCCCTTCGGGTTCTTGGTGTCGAGCGTGATCGAGCGCTTGTTGTGATTCAGCATGGTGAAATACAGGCTGTCCACGTTCGGGATGTCCTGCAGCTGGCCGCGCGTGATGTCGCCGACGCCGGGACGCTCGACCTTGATCACGTCGGCGCCGAACCAGGCCAGCAATTGCGTGCAGGTCGGACCCGACTGGACGTGGGTGAAATCGAGAATGCGAACGCCCTTCAGCGCCTTGGTCATAATGTTTGCTCCGTACTCTGTCTGCCCCTGCACCCGCAGGGAGTGATGGGTTACTTCTTCTTCTGCTGCAGAACGCTCTGCGGATTGAGGTTGCCGATGCGGCCGCTCTCCGAGCCCGCCGCCGGGTCGATCACCGCGTTGATCAGCGTCGGCTTGCCGGAATCCAGCGCCGCATTGACGGCGCGCTTCAACTCGTCCGGCGAGGTGGCGTTGACGCCGACGCCGCCGAAGGCTTCCATCATCTTGTCGTAGCGCGAGCCCTTGACGAACACGGTGGTCGCCGGATCGTCGCCGGCGCTGTTGACGTCGGTGCCGCGATAGATGCCGTCATTGTTGAAGATCACGACGCAGATCGGCAGCTTGTAGCGGCAGATGGTCTCGACCTCCATGCCCGAAAACCCGAACGCACTGTCGCCCTCGACCGCGAGCACGGGCAGGCCGGTCTCGACCGCGGCGGCGATCGAATAGCCCATGCCGATGCCCATCACGCCCCAGGTGCCGACGTCGAGCCGCTTGCGCGGCTTGTGCATGTCGACGACGCCGCGGGCGAGGTCGAGCGTGTTGGCGCCTTCGTTGACGAAGATGGTGTCCGGACGTTCCGCGATGATGGCACGCAGCGCGCCGAGCGCGCCGTGGTAGTCCATCGGCGAAGCGTTGCTCATCAGCTTCGGCGCCATCTTGGCGACGTTGTCGTCGCGCTTCTTGGCGACGGTCGAGAGCCAGTCGGTGGGCGCCGCGGTCCAGTTCGCGCCCATGGCGTCGAGGAACGCCGACACGCAGGAGCCGATATCGCCGACCACGGGGGCGACGATCTCGACGTTGGAATCCATTTCCTTCGGCTCGATGTCGACCTGGATGAACTTCTTCGGAGCTTCACCCCAGGTCTTGCCCTTGCCATGCGAGAGCAGCCAGTTGAGGCGGGCGCCGATCAGCATCACGACGTCGGCTTCCTTCAGCACGGTCGAGCGCGCCGCGCCGGCGCATTGCGGATGCAGATCGGGCAGCAGGCCCTTGGCCATGCTCATCGGCAGGAACGGCACGCCGCTCTTCTCGACGAAATTCTTGATCGCCTCGTCGGCCTGCGCGTAGGCCGCGCCCTTGCCGAGGATGATGAGCGGACGTTTTGCGCTCTTCAGGACGTCCAGCGCGCGCTTGACCGAAGACGGGGAGGGGATCTGCTCGGGCGCGGCGTCGATCACCTTGACCAGCGACTTCTGACCGGCGTCGGCGTTCATCACCTGCGAGAACAGCTTTGCGGGCAGGTCGAGATAGACGCCGCCCGGACGGCCCGACACCGCGGCGCGGATCGCGCGCGCAAGGCCGATGCCGATGTCCTGGGCGTGCAGCACGCGGAACGCGGCCTTGCACAGCGGCTTGGCGATCGCGAGCTGATCCATCTCTTCATAGTCGCCCTGCTGCAGGTCGACGATCTCGCGCTCGGACGAGCCCGAGACCAGGATCATCGGGAAGCAGTTGGTGGTGGCGTGGGCGAGCGCGGTGAGGCCGTTGAGGAAGCCGGGCGCCGACACCGTGAGGCAGACGCCGGGCCGCTTGGTCAGGAAGCCGGCGATCGAGGCCGCATAGCCGGCATTCTGCTCGTGGCGGAACGAGAGCACGCGAATACCCGCCGCCTGGGCCATGCGGCCCAGGTCCGTGATCGGGATACCCGGCACACCATAGATGGTGTCGATGCCGTTGAGCTTGAGCGCATCGATGACGAGATGGAAGCCATCGGTCAGTTCCTGTTCGGTGCCCGGTGCCTCGGACTTCGTAGCGGTATTCAGCATCGGCATCGTCTCCCTGATCGTTCTTTGTTCGGACGATCTGATTGTCGTCTGAAGCGGGTGTGGACTCTCAAACTTACGTGAACGGTTCTCTACGTGAATAATTCTTGGCCGTGCGCCTCGACATAGGCGGCAAGCCCAAGCGTGTGGTCGCGCGCGCGCTTCTCGGCAAGCTCGGTGTCGCGCGCTTCCAGCGCCTCGATGATCCCGAGATGCTCGGGCAGCGAGGTCGCGGTGCGGTCCTTGCGGCCGATCGTGAGCTGGCGATAGCCGCGCACATGCAGCAGCAGGTCGTTGGTGAGGTCGACCAGAACGGGCGATTCCGACAGCGAGATCAGCGCCTGGTGGAAGGCGATGTTGGCCTTGGAATATTCCTCGACGTGATCCTGCGGCAGGCGATCGTCGCTGAAGTCCTTGAAGAAGTCGCGCAGCGCCGAAATGTCCTTCTTGCGCGCGGTGGTCGTAATCAGGCGCGCCGCCATGCTCTCCAGCGCCGCCCAGGCGCGGATCATGTCGACGATCTCCGCCTTGGTGCGGCGGACCACGACGATGCCGCGGCGCGGCACGGTCTTCACGAATCCGTCCTGCTCGAGCATCGCGATCGCTTCGCGGATCGGCGTGCGGCTGACGCCGAGGCGCTCGGACAGTGCGCGCTCGTCGAGCATCACGGGCTCCGGCGTCGCGTAGATGTCCATCTTCAGGATCGCTTCCTTCAAGGCTTCATAGGCCTTGTTCTTGAAGCTCGTCTCCGGCGCGATCCGGACGATGGCGATATCTGTGTCAGCCATGGTGGGCGACGCCTTGGTCTGTTTCGGTTCTGGCACGACTCGTCTCCTCCTCTTGGAGACGTCTTCTTAGCAGAAGAAATTACCTTAGATTTTTGGCATGCCAAATACCAGAATGTCAAGCTACCTATATTTTTCGATCTTTTTGGACCTCGACCGACCTTGACAATTACGTTTTTGGCATACCAAATGCCACGAAATCTGTCCCAGGAGGAAGCCAATGTCAAATTCGAAGGATGCGGTCCGCAAAATTCTCGATGCGGTCAGGGCCGACAAGCGCACGAGCCTCACCGCGCCCGAAGGCAAGGTGGTGTGCGACGCCTACGGCATTCCGGTGCCGAAAGAGGGCGTCGCCAAGTCGGCGGCCGAGGCCGCCCGCATCGCCTCCGACATGGGCTTCCCGGTCGTGATGAAGATCGTCTCGCCCGACATCCTCCACAAGACCGAGGCCGGCGGCGTGGTGGTCGGCGTCAAGAGCGCCGCCGAGGCCGAGAAGAGCTACGAGACCATTCTGGCCAACGCCAGGAAGTACAAGGCCGACGCCAAGATCGAGGGCATCCAGGTCCAGCAGATGCTGGGCGGCGGCACCGAGGTGATCGTCGGTTCGATCACCGACGGCTCGTTCGGCAAGCTGGTCGCCTTCGGCCTCGGCGGCGTACTGGTCGAAATCCTCAAGGACATCACCTTCCGCCTCGCGCCCGCGACCAAGGACGACGCGCTGTCGATGCTCGACGGCATCCAGGCGCATGAGATGCTGAAGGGCGTGCGCGGCGGCGATCCGGTCAATCGCGAGGCGCTCGCCGACGTCATCGTCAAGGTGTCGCAGCTGGTCAGCGATTTCCCCGAGATCGTCGAGCTCGACCTCAACCCGGTGTTCGCAACCAGCAAGAACGCGATCGCCGCCGACGTCCGCATCGTCGTCGACTTCAACTACAAGCCGCGCCCGGCGCCGCGTCCGACCGAAGAAATCGTCGCCGCGATGAACCGCATCATGCAGCCGAAGGGCGTTGCCGTGATCGGCGCCTCCGCCGAGGACGGCAAGATCGGCAACTCCGTGATGAAGAACCTCATCAACGGCGGCTACAAGGGCGAGATCTATCCGATCCATCCGAAGGCCGACGAAATCCTCGGCTACAAGGCCTACAAGAGCGTCAAGGACGTGCCCGGCGTGATCGACACGGCGGTGTTCGCGATCCCGGCGAAGTTCGTCGCCGGCGCACTCGCCGAATGCGGCGAGAAGAAAATCCCCGGCGCGGTGCTGATTCCCTCGGGCTTTGCCGAGGCCGGCGCGCCGGAATTGCAGGCCGAGATCGTCGAGGTCGGCAAGAAGTACAATATCCGCCTGATGGGGCCGAACATCTACGGCTTCTATTATACCCCTGCCAATCTCTGCGCCACGTTCTGCACCGCCTATGACGTCAAGGGCCACGCCGCGCTGTCGTCGCAGTCGGGCGGCATCGGCATGGCGATCATCGGCTTCTCGCGCTCCGCCAAGATGGGCGTGTCGGCGATCGTCGGCCTTGGCAACAAGTCCGACATTGACGAGGACGATCTGCTCGCCTTCTTCGAGCAGGATCCCAACACCAACCTGATCGCGCAGCATTGCGAGGACCTGAAGGACGGCCGCGCCTTCGCGGAGGCCGCCAAGCGCGTCTCCAAGAAGAAGCCGGTGGTTGTGCTGAAGGCCGGCCGCACGTCGGCGGGTGCGAAGGCGGCCTCGTCGCACACCGGCGCGCTCGCCGGCAACGACAAGATCTATGAGGACGTGTTCAAGCAGTCGGGCGTGATCCGCGCCCGCAGCCTGCGGCAGCTGCTCGAATTCGCCCGCGGCGTGCCGGTGCTGCCGACGCCGAAGGGCGAGAACGTGCTGATCATCACCGGCGCCGGCGGCTCCGGCGTGCTGCTCTCCGACTCCGTGGTCGACAACGGCCTGTCGCTGATGCAGATGCCGCCGGATCTCGATGCGGCGTTCCGCAAGTTCATCCCGCCGTTCGGCGCGGCCGGAAATCCTGTGGATATCACCGGTGGCGAGCCGCCGATCACCTACGTCAACACCGTGAAGCTCGGCCTGTCGGATGAGCGCATCCATGCGCTGATCCTCGGCTACTGGCACACCATCGTGACGCCGCCGATGGTGTTCGCGCGCAACATGGTCGAGGTGAAGAAGGAGATGGAGGCCAAGGGCTTCGTCAAGCCGATCGTCGCCTCGCTCGCCGGCGACGTCGAGGTCGAGGAAGCCGCCGAGTATCTCTACCAGAACGGCATCCCGGCCTATGCCTATTCGACCGAACTGCCGGTCGAGGTGCTCGGCGCCAAGTACAAGTGGGCCCGAGGCGCCGGTCTGCTCTGATCTTCTGATCTGTCGAATACCACAGGCCGCCTCGGACACGGTCCGGGGCGGCCTTTTCTTTGGGCTGCCCCCATCTGCAACGTGCCGCCGAGATGAGCGGGAAGGGCGCGATCAGCCCGATCGCGCGAAACCAAGCCAGGCTTTCCTGATTCTCCCGCGGGTTCCGTGCACCATCTTCTTTTTCCGGAACCACCCGCGACAGTCGAAGGCGGCTTGCCTTCCGCATCTGATGTGCTACTGATATGTCAGTTAACGCGCGATGGAGGACCCACGATGGAGTTGGCTGCAACAGGGATGACCGACCGCCAGCGCAAATATCGCGCGACCTACCGCGAGCGCGTGGTGGGCTGGTACAATGGCTGGCTGCATGTCGTGCTGATCTACACGATCGGCTTCACGGCGCTGTATGTCTATCTGGCCAATGTGCACGACGTGCGGTGGTGGGAATACCTCACCATTCCCGTGGTCTTCCTGATCGCAAACTTCTTCGAATGGGCGGTGCACCGCTTCGTCATGCATCGGCCCTCGAATGTGCCCTTGCTGCGCGCGGTCTACAGCCGCCACACGCTGATGCACCATCAATTCTTCACCGAGGAGGAGATGCGCTTTGCCGATCATCACGACTGGCGCGTTACCTTCTTCCCGCCCTATGCGCTGGTGGTGTTTACCCTGATGTCGATCCTGCCGGCGATCGTCGCGGGCCTTGTGATCTCGGCCAACACCGGCTGGCTGCTGATCACCACGACGACCTCGATGTACCTGATCTACGAGTTCATGCACTTCTGCTGCCACGTCGAGGAAAACGCCTTCGTGCGCAACATGCCCTTCGTCAACACCATCCGCCGGCATCATACCGCCCATCACAACCAGTCGATCATGATGGAGCGGAACATGAACCTGACCTTCCCGGTGATGGACTATGTGTTCGGTACCTCCGACCTCAATCGCGGCCTGCTTGGCCACATCTTCAACGGCTACAGCACGCGCTACGTGAAGACCGACATGCGCCGGACGGCGCGGACGCCGCGGGTCGTGGCGAAGGAGCAATCGGTGCCGCATGCCGCAGCTTGAACCCAATCTCGCAGGCCTCGCCTGGTTCGGTCTGCTGTGGAGCGTGTGCTGCATCGGCTTCCTGCAGCTGGCCGGCATGTACCCGCTGCGCGGGCGCGCGGTTCTGCCGGTGACGATGACGACCATCGTGTGGGTGATGTTGCTCGCCGGCACGCTGGCATTCGCGCTGGCCGAATTGCGCTGGACCACAATCGTTGTCGTCGGCGGCGTGCTGTTCCTGTTTCTGCCCGGGCTGTTTCAGGCGCTGCCGGAATGGTGGCGCGACGGACGGGCGGGATTGCGGCTGTCCTGTTGCGCCATGATCGCCGCGCTCGCGCTGCTGGTCGGCGTGGCGGCGCCGTCCTTTCCCACGTAGTTGATCTGAAGGGAGGTCTCGATGCCAAGCCACATCAAGCTCATGCTGTCGCTGGCGTGCCTCGCCACGGCGGCCTGCGGATATTTCTTCATGGTCTATCTGGGACAGCAGGGACCGAGCTATGCGGTCGCCTTCCTCGGCGTGTTCGCCACGGTCGCGATGTGGATCTTCCCCGAGGTCGTCAAGAAGGACCTCAAGATGCGTCCGCCGGGATCCTGACCGAGCTCCTGATATGATGCTGCAGCACAGGGAGGATCCGATGGCGAGCTATACCGGGGACCGCACCATCGACGGCATTTCGGTGCTGGTCGACGGCAAGCCGCTGTCACCGCATTACGACCAGCTTCGTCTCACCGAGCACGGCTTTGAATGGAGCTACGAGGGGCCCGAGCCGGCACAACTGGCCTTCGCGCTGCTCTATGATCATCTGCACGATGCCGCTGCCGCGAAAGCGTTGCACGAGAGCTTCATGCGGCGCGTCGTCGCCAATTTCGACAATGAATGGGAGCTCTCCTCGGCCGATCTCGACGAGGCGGTTGCGGCGCTGCGCTCCGGACAGACGGCCTGAGCCCGTGCTGATGTCCCCGACAGAGAATTCTTGAGATGACCCTGACCTGTCGCGCGGCGGTGCTGCATCAAAGCGGAACGCCGCTCTCCGTCGAGCGCGTATCGCTTGCGCAGCCGATGCCGACCGATGTCGTGGTGAAGGTGCGTGCCGCCGGGCTCTGCCACACCGATCTCGAAGTCATCGACGGATCGCTACGCTATCCCTTGCCGATGATCCTCGGGCACGAGGCCGCCGGCGTGGTCGAGGAAATCGGCAGCGCGGTCCGCGACATCCGCGTCGGCGATCGCGTCGTCCTGTCCTGGAATCCGCATTGCGGGCACTGCTTTCACTGCGACCGCGCTCAGCCGATCCTGTGCGAGACCTATCTCGCGCGGGGCGCGGAAGGCGTGCATTTCGACGGCGCGTCGAAGGCGCAGCTCGTGGACGGCCGCAACCTGGCACACCTGATGTTCCTCGGCGCGTTCTCGGAATATGTCGTGCTGCCGGCGCAGCAGGCGATCGTCGTGCCGAACGACATCCCGTTCGACCGCGCGTGCCTGATCGGCTGCGGCGTCATGACCGGCGTCGGCGCCGCGCTGAACGTCGCCGCCATCAGCCACGGCGATACCGTGATGGTCACCGGCTGCGGCGCGGTCGGGCTGGCGGCGGTGCAGGGCGCCCGGCTTGCCGGCGCCGGTGCTGTTATCGCGGTCGACCTCGATGATGCAAAGCTGGCGCTGGCGCGGCAGCTCGGCGCCACGCACGTCGTCAACGCGGCCCGCGAGGACCCGGTCCAGTTCGTAAAAGAGGCGACGCGCGGCCGGGGCGCCGACGTCATCCTTGAAGCGGCGGGCCATCCCAACGCGTTTCGGCAGACCGCCGAGGCGGTGCGGCCGGGCGGTGAGGTGATCTGGCTCGGCAAGATCGACGTCACGCAGGACGTGAGTTTTCGCTGGGGCGCGTTGATGGGCGAGAAGCGATTTCGCCGCTCGAGCTACGGCGGCGCGCGGCCACGGCGCGACTTTCCCTTGCTGGCGCAAGCCTATCTCGACGGCCGGCTCAAGCTCGACGAACTGATCACCGGAAGCTGCAGCCTCGACGGCATCAATGACGGCTTCGAGGCGCTGCGGCGCGGACGTTCGATCCGCACGGTCGTCGAGCTCTGAGAGCCGTTACAGCGTCGAACGCGCAAAACTCTCGATGTAGTCGATCAGGCTGTCGGAGGCCGCGCCCGCGGCGTCGACGCGGCGCTCGGCGATGGCTTCGGCGACGTCGGCATGCAGCCGCGCCGCGAGCGGCAGATCGGCCGCTTCCTTGTAATGCTGGTACCAGAACCGGCGCGACAGGCCATGCATCAGGCCCATCGCGCGGGAGGCGAATTCGTTGCGCGACGCCGTGGAGATCAGCGTGTTGAACTGGTGATCCAGCCGCATGAACAGCAGATCGTCGGATTTCTCCGCCGCGCGCCGCATGCCGGCGGCGATCTCGGAGAACTGCGTGCGCTGCTCGCTGGTGGCGCGCTCGGCGGCGCCGCGCGCCATCAGCCGTTCCAGCTCGCGCCGGACTTCGAGCAGGCGCAGCTGGGCCCTGAGGTCGATCTCGGACACCAGCACGCCGCGGCGGGCCAGGATATTGACGAGGCCGTCGCGCGACAGGCGCTGCAAGGCTTCGCGGATCGGGGTTCGGCCGATGTCGAGCCGCTTGGCGAGTACGAGCTCGGAGAGCGCGGTGCCCGGCGGCAGTTGCAGCGTCACGATCAGCTCTTCCAGCTCGGCATAGGCGCGATCGGTGAGCGTGACGTCGCTTTGCGGGAGAGGGGCCGGCGCGGAACCGCGCGGCTTGTCGCCGGCGGCGGACGATTGCCGTGCCGGCCGGCGGCTCCCTGCTGCGCGCGCGCGCACCGTGCTGGATCGTTTACTCGAATGTGCCATCTGGATCGCGAGTGCTGCTCTACAGCAGATATCTCACACGCCCGATGGCACTGACAAGGCCGGTCGATCGGCCTAAGCCGAATCGGACGGCGCGCAGCGCGCCCATCAGTGCGAAATGCTTTCCAGCGTCCGGCCGCGGGTTTCCTCGCCGAGCAACAGCACCGCGAGCGCCGCCACCACGAACGCGCCGGCGCCGAGCGCAAACACGCCGCCTTGTCCGGCGGCCGGCAGAATCACGCCGATCACATAGGGGCCGATCAGCGAACCGATTCGGCCGACCGCGGAAGCAAAGCCCGTTCCGGTGGCGCGGACATGGGTCGGATACAGTTCGGGCGTATAGGCGTAGAGCGCCGACCACATGCCGAACAGGAAGAACTGCATGCAGAGGCCGGCAATGATGAGCTGGGTCTGGTCCGCCGCCGAGCCGTAGAAATGGCAGGCGATCGCGCCGCAGAGCAGGTTCATCACCAGCGTCGCCTTTCGGCCCCAGGATTCGACGAGCCAGGCCGAGACCAGGAAGCCGGGGATACCCGCGAGCGAGATTAGGATGGTGTAAAACACCGATTTGGTGATCGGGAAGCCCTTGGCCTGCAGCAGCGCGCCGAGCCACGTGGTCAGGCCGTAGAAGCCGAGCAGCGCGAAGAACCACAGGGTCCACAACATCGTGGTCCGCTTGGCGTAGATGCCAGAAAACAGCGTTCTCAGGCCGGTCACTTCGGACGTGGGGGCGGCGGCCTGGCGCACCACCGGCGGCAGGTCCTTGCCGCCGAGACGATCGCGGACCCTGGATTCGATGTCGCGCACCGTGGCCTCGGCCCGCTCCGAATAGCCGTGCGAGGCGAGCCAGCGCGGCGATTCCGGAACGAAGCGGCGCACCACCAGCACGAAGACGGCCGGGATCGCCTGCAGGATGAAGACCCAGCGCCAGTCGGCGACCTGCAGCACGAAGTAGGTCAGCAGGCCCGACGCGATGAAGCCGAGCGGCCAGAATCCTTCGAGGAACGCGATGTAGCGGCCGCGGTTGCGCGCCGGCATGATCTCCGAGACCATCGACTGCGCGACCGGAAACTCCATGCCCATGCCGAAGCCGAGCAGCAGGCGGGACGCGCCGAGCGCGGTCGCCGTCGTCGAGAGACCGCAGCACAGGCTGCCCAAGCCCCAGAAGATCATGCTGACCTGGAAGACGCGGGCGCGGCCGAAACGGTCGGCGAGCAGGCCGGCGGACGCGGCGCCCACGAACATGCCGAGGAAGCTCATGCTGGACAGCAGCCCGGCTTCCGCCGTCGACAGGCCGAAGGTCTGGCGGATCGAGCCAAGCACAAAGGTCAGCGCGGCCAGGTCCATGCTGTCGAAAAACCACGCGGTCGCGATGATTCCGAAGATCCAGCGCTGATAGGAGGTCAGCGGCAGGCGTTCGAGCCGTGCCGCGATGTCGGCGACCTGCTGCGCCTGCGCGGTTCGCGCAACGGCCGGAGCCCGGCTTCCGGCTGCTGCGGTGACGTCGGAAATGGTCATTGCTGCCTCCCCAAGTGGATGCTGACGGCTCTTTTCGGCCTTTTCATAAAATGTCACACGAATAGCAGTGATATGTCAATTGAAGATCACACGCGAATTGAGGGCACGGACCAGGCTGCGGCACCGGATGGGGCCGCGGACAAATCGGCGCGTAGCGCGGTCCTCCCGTGATCCGGTCGACCATCCTTGCCGCTTCGGGCATCCCGCGAAGCGGCATCAAGAGCCGGTTAACGGCATCCGAGAAATCGGGGGCTAACAGCTAATCCGGCTTTAATGGGGAGCCGACTAAACGTCATGTGGTTGCAAGGTACCGGATGCCTGGAGGTATCCGATGTTGCGTCGGGCGGAGGCGTTTTCCCCATATGTCAGTTCAGGCCGATTTGGATTTTGCGAGCGACGATCGCGCGAGGGCGCAGATCGGCGCGGCGGTGAGCTATCTGCTCAGGGACGCGACCGGCGTCACGCGTGAGCATGCCGTCGAGACGATTGTCGAGATGGTGCGCGACATCGCAAGCCGGCCGCCCACTGTCGAAGCGGCATCGATCCAGCCGCTGATGAGCGGCGTCACCTATCGGGATTTTGTGATCGATGCCTACCGGCGCGATGTCGACCGCTGGCGCGCGACCATCCGCCGTTCGAACGGCAAGAAGATCCGGATCGCTTCGCCGCCGTCGGTGCGCGACGAGGCGACCACCACAGCGGACGCGATCACCGCCGAGAAGGCCATCGAGTTCGCGAGGCGGGCGATCGACCTGGGCGAGGTGATCTGATCTCGTCACCTCAAGGCTTGCCATCGCCGCGAAAGTCCGGCGATGCACTGAGCCTATGCTTGGGACGCGCGATGTGCTCCGATACGACGGCGCGCCGGTTCCGGAGCCGTCTCGTGGAGCCTTGATCCATCGTGTCCCAGCCGAGAAATGCCATGCCTTCCGAACTCCGTTCGCCGCGTCTGGCCGTCCTGATCGACGCCGACAATGCATCTGCAAGGATCGCCGATGGGCTGTTCGAGGAGATCGCCAAGATCGGCGAGGCCAGTGTGCGCCGCATCTACGGCGACTTCTCCAATCCGAGGTCCAAAGGCTGGGCCGACATTCTGTCGAAGCACGCCATTATTCCCCAGCAGCAATTTGCCTATACGACCGGGAAGAATGCGTCCGATATCACGCTGGTCATTGACGCCATGGACCTGCTGCACAGCGGCCGGTTCGATGGCTTCTGCCTGGTGTCGTCCGACAGCGATTTCACCAGGCTAGCCGCCCGCATCCGCGAGCACGGCATCGACGTGTTCGGGTTCGGCGAGCAGAAGACGCCGGAGAGTTTTCGGCAGGCCTGCCGCCGGTTCGTCTATACCGAGAATCTGCGCGGCGGCGCGCCGAGCAATCAGGATGCCGCCGTGCGGACCCAGCCGTTGCAGCCGCCCGAGGCCGCCACGCCCATCATCAAGAAGGTCATCAGCCAGATGGCAAGCGAGGACGGCTGGGTGACGCTTGGCGAGGTCGGACGGCAGCTGGCCAATTTCGCGTCGGATTTCGATCAGCGGACCTACGGCTTCCGCACCCTCGGCGAACTGGTTCGCAGGACCAACGCTTTCGAGATCGAGTCGAAGGGCGGGACGATGCGAATCCGCATCAAGCCATCAGCTGCACGGCCGCCAAGACGGCGAGCTCCAAGACGGCGAGCCGATCAAAAACCGCCGGAATGAACGGCGCGCAGCGCGCTCCTGTTCTGAACTATCCCTGAATCTGAACGCAGGATGAATGCCGCTTCGGACATTGTCCGGAGCAGCATTTTCATTCGTGCTGGAATCAAGCGAATTGCGCGCGGAACTGGAGTTGCGCGGGTTGCAGCATTGGAACTGGAACGTTCTCGTTGCTTGCGATGTTGAGGGGGCATCGATCAATTCGGAGGAGGACAATCATGAACAAGCTTTTTGCTGTTTCCCTTGTCGCTGCTGCGTCGCTGCTCGCGTCCGGTTCGGCCTTCGCGCAGTCCACGACTGCGGCGGGCGCCGCGAACGGCGCGCGAACCGGCGGCGAAATCGCGGGGCCGGTCGGCGAGATCGTCGGCGGCACGGTGGGTGCCGCGGTCGGCGCCGGCCTCGAGATTCCGAATGCGGTGATCACGTCGATCCCGCGCAACGAGCCGTCGGTGGTGGTGCGTGAACGCGTCGTGGTCGGCGAGCCGCTGCCCGACACCGTCGTGCTGCGCCCGGTGCCGCGCTACACCGAGTATCGCTACGCGGTCGTCAACGATCGCCGCGTGATCGTGGAGCCGCGCACCCGCCGGATCGTCAAAATCATCGACTGATCGCATCGAGACTTCTGACTACGAAGATCCTCGCGGGCGCATCGCCCGCGGGGATTTTTCTTGGGCCCATTTTCTTGGGCCCCATGAATACCGGCATGGCACAGGCCCGTTTTTTCATGAAGCGGCCGGTTGGCCTGGCGGCCCGATCCCCTAGACTGGGTTGCAACGGACGGACGCAGCAAGCGTCTGCCTTGGTCAAGAAGCAGGGGATGGAAGCATGACTCGGAAGATCGCGATCGTCGGCGCGGGTGCGGTCGGCGGCTACGCCGGTGCGCACATGGTGCAGGCAGGGGAGGATGTCACCTTCATCGATCCCTGGCCCGCGCATGTCGAGCACATGCGCAAGCACGGACTGCGCGTCACGCACGCGATGGACGTTGCGGAATTCTCGGTGCCGGTGCGGGCGCTTGATGTCACCGAGGCGCAGCAATTGGCGAAAGAGAAACCCGTCGACATCGCCTTCGTCTGCATGAAGTCCTACGACACCGCCTGGGCCACCATGCTGATCCGGCAATATCTGGCGGCGGATGGCTACGTCGTCTCGCTGCAAAACTGCATGAACGAGGAGACCATCGCCGGCGTCGTCGGCTGGGGCAAGACGCTCGGCTGCATCGCGAGCAGCATCACCGTCAATCTGCCGGAGCCGGGTCATATCCACCGCGGCGCCGGCAAGGGTGGCGCCGCGCACACCGTGTTTCGCGCCGGCGAGGTGCATGGCCGGATCACCGCGCGGGCCGAAGAAGTGTGCCGCCTGGTCGGCTATTCCGACAGCGCCAAGGTGACCTCCAATCTCTGGGGCGAGCGCTGGTCCAAGCTGGTTGCCAACGTGATGGGCAACGGGCTCTCGGCCTGCACCGGTCTGGCGGGCGGCGAGGTGCTGCAAAGCGAGCCGCTGCGCCGCTTCTCGACGCGGCTCGGCAGCGAGGCGATCCGCGTCGGCCAGGCGCAGGGCTATCAGCTGGAGGAGATCCTGCATCTGCCGCCCGAGACCATCGCGCGGGCCGGCGAGGGCGACGAGGCCGCAACGCGCGTGTGCGACGAGCAGCGCTTCAAGGATGCCAAGCGCACCTCGTCTGCGCAGCGTCCCTCGATGGGCCAGGACATGCAGAAGGGCCGCCGCACCGAGATCGAATTCCTCAACGGCCTCGTGGTCCGCGAAGGCGAGAAGCGCGGCATCACCTGCGCGGCGAATACCGCGCTGACCGACATCGTCAAGCGCGTCGAGCGCGGCGAGCTCGCGCCGGATCCGCGGCACATCACGGAGTTGCGGATGAATTGAGCGGTGGGACTATCCGCCGTCATTGCGAGGAGCGAAGCGACGAAGCAATCCATGCATCAACGTGGGCGGTTGGATGGATTGCTTCGCTTCGCTCACAATGACGTGGAGATTGTGGGCCGATTGCCTACAGCAACTGCCTTACCCCCATCCCGCTCATGAACCGCTCGCGGATTTGCACGGGGTCGCGGCGGGTGGTGCCGGTGCCGGGCTTGTCGTCGATGCGGACGCCGATCAAAGTCGGGCCGGAGGCCTGTTTCGACTGTTCGATCAGCCGCTCGAAATCGTCCTCGTCGGCGGCCCAGGAGCTGTTCGCGATCCCGCTGGCGATTGCGACCTGGACGATATCGGTATGGCCCGCGGCCGGCGTCGGCTGCGCGCCTGTGATCTGGTAGATGCCGTTGTCCATCACCACCATGGTGAGATTCTTCGGCGCCAGCGTCGCGATGGTCGAGAGGCAGCCGAGCTGCATCAGCAGCGAGCCGTCGCCTTCCAGCGCGAACACCCGCCGGTTCGGCTGCGCCAGCGCGACGCCGAGCGCGATCGGGAAGGCGAGGCCCATGCTGCCCAGCATGTAAAAATTCTGCGGGCGATGGCCGGCGGCCCAGAGATCGAAGTTGGTGTTGCCGATGCCGCCGATCACGGCTTCGTCCTTGAGCCCGGCGACGAGGCGCCGGGTGAGCTCGAAGCGGTTCATCACCTTGGTGTTGCGCGCGTGGGTGCTGGTCATGGCTGATCTCACTTGTCGAAGGTCTTGCCGCCGGTCAAGAGCGGCGAGAGGATCAGCGCCACCGGCGCCTGGGTGGTGACGGCCTGCTTGATCGAGCGGTCGGCGATGAATTCGAGCTCGTCGAGCCGCGTGATGGTGTGATGCTCCATCGCGAGCGAATCCAGCACCGGGCGCATGGTGCGGCAGACCAGCGCCTGGCCGTAATTGAACTCGCCGAGCGTGCCGCGCTCGGAGACGAACATGATCAGCGGGATCTGGTAGGGCACCGCGAGCGAGGCCAGCACGTTGGCGAGCGTGGCAAAGCCCGAAGTTTGCATCAGCACCGCGCCGCGCGTTCCCGCCATCCAGGCACCGGAGACGATGCCCACCGCTTCTTCCTCGCGCGCGGTCGGAAACGTCGTGAAATAGGGATCGGCGTGCAGGTCCTTGATCAGCGTGGTCAGCACCCGGTCGGGCACATAGGGCACGAGCTTGATCTCGTTCCGCTTCAGCGTCTGCAGCACGATGCCGTGCCAGGTCGTCGCCGCATCCTGGGACTTGTCCTTGGCTTTATCTTTGGACGAGGCTTGTTCCGCGGCCGCCATCCTGTTCTCCCTGCTTGCGCGACGCTGGTGGCCGCTTGCCGCACGAAACTTGACGCGGTACCTGCGATTGTCAACATGTCGCGGCCGCAACGCGATCTGCGGAATTCGGCCATCGCAGCGCCGAACCAACGTGCGATACAGGCGTAACGAAAAGGGACGGTAGCGATCAAGGGACGGGAGGCGTCGATGGCCGGATGGGTCTGGCGGACCGCCATTGCGGCAGCGGCCATGATTGTGGCCGGCCTTGCGTCTGCGCAACCGTACCCGGCCAAGGCCGTTCACGTTCTCGTTCCATATCCGCCCGGCGGCGGCGTCGACGTGCTGACGCGGACGCTCGCCGAAGCGGTGTCGAAGACCTGGACGCAATCGATCGTGGTCGAGAACCGGCCGGGCGCCGGCGGTGTGATCGCCTCGCAGGCGATCGCGACGTCCGCGCCCGACGGTTACAACCTGATCATGGTGGCGAGCGGCCACGCCACCAATCCGTTCCTTTATCCGAAGCTGCCCTACGACACCTTCAAGGATTTTTCGCCGATCTCGCTCTTGGCGTCGTCGCCGAACGTGCTGCTGGTGCGCGCGGATTCGCCGTTCAAATCGGTCGGCGACGTCATCGCCGCGGCGAAGGCAAAGCCGGGCAGCCTGTCCTTCGCCCATGCCGGCAACGGCACCTCGACCCATCTGGCCGGCGAACTGCTCAAGAGCCTCGCCAAGATTGATCTCGACGCGATCCCCTACAAGGGCGGTGCGCCCGCGATCAACGATCTGCTCGGCGGGCAAATTCCGATGTCGTTCAACAACGGGCCGGAATCGGTCGGGCAGCTGCAAGCCGGCACGGTTCGCGCGCTGGCGGTGACGACCGGCTCGCGTGCGCCGCTCCTGCCTGACGTGCCCAGCATGTCGGAAACCGTGCCGGGCTATGACACAGAGGTGTGGTGGGGGCTGCTCGGACCCGGCAACATGCCGGCTGATCTCGTGGCCAAGATCTCGCATGATTTCGTCGCGGCGGTGAACACCGATGCCGTGAAGGAGCGGCTCGGCAAGCTCGGTGCGATCCCGATCGGCTCCACGCCGGACAAGTTCGCCGCCAAGATCAAGGCCGACTACGACAAATGGGGGCCGATCATCAAGGCCGCCGGCATGAAGGCGGAATAGAACATGGCTGCGTCGGAAATTCCCGCCTGCCTGCCGCCGCGTCCCGTGACGCCGCCAAAGGACAAGCTGCCGCCGAAGGCCTGCGATACGCATGCGCATGTGTTCGGCCCGGCTGACCGCTTTCCCTATGCCGGCGATCGCAGCTACACGCCGCCCGACGCGCCGCTCGCGACCTATCTCGGCATGCTCGATGCGCTCGGTTTCGCCCGCGGCGTGCTGGTGCAGGGCAGCGCGCACGGCCACGACAATTCGGCGATGCTGGATGCGCTGCAGCGCGAGCCCGCGCGTCTGCGCGGCGTCGCGGTGGCCGATGCCGATGTGGCGGCGGGCACGCTGCGGCAATGGCATGTGCTCGGCGTCCGCGGCCTGCGCTTCAACCATTTCTTCCGCGGCGGGCAGCTGCACTATCGCGGCGGCATTCCCTTGAATGTTGCCGAAACGCACGCGGGCGTGATGGCCGAGCTCGGCTGGCATCTGCAGCTCTGGATCGACGTGAAGGATCTGCCCGACACGATCCCGACGCTGAAGGCGCTCGGGTTGCCGGTCGTGGTCGATCACATGGGCCGCACCGATGCTGCCGCCGGCATCAACACCGCGGGCTTTCAGAGCTTGCTGCGTGCGGTGGACGAAGGCTGGTGCTGGGCCAAACTGTCAGGTGCGCATCGCCTGAGTCAGCGGGCTCCTGATTATCCCGATGCGCGGCCGTTCCACGAGGCGCTGGTCGCAGCCAATCCTGAACGGCTGGTGTGGGGCGGCGACTGGCCGCATCCGCGGGTCGATGGTGAAATGCCCGATGCCGGCCATCTGCTCGACCTGTTTCACGAATGGACGCCGGATTCGGCGACACGGCACCGCATCCTCGTCGACAATCCCGCACGACTCTATGGCTTCCCAAACTGAAAGCTGCTCGAAGACATGACCGTCAACAACAAGCGCGTGTTCTACGTCAAATACCTCGCCCACGAGATCTACGTCGAAATCCTGAAGAAGCGGCCGGACGTCCGGCTCGATCGTCTCGAGAACGAGACGCCGGAGGCGACGTTCGGACCCGTCCTCGCTGACGCGCATGCCTATCAGATCGGCGCAGCCCGCGATGAGCTGGCGCCGCATTTCCATGCCCATGCCGAGCTGCTGAAGCGTGCGCCTAATCTTCTGATCGTGTCGTCGAACGGCGCCGGCTTCGATCCCGTCGATGTCGATGCCTGCACCGCGGCGGGCGTGCTTGTCGTCAACCAGTCCGGCGGCAACGCCAATTCGGTCGCCGAACACGCGCTCGGCATGATGCTGACGCTGTCGAAGCGGATCATCCAGTCCGACCGCAGGCTGCGGCGCGAGGCCAATGTCAACCGCAACGATCTGATCGGCAACGAGCTTAAGGAGAAGACCGTCGGCATCGTCGGTCTCGGCAATGTCGGCCGCCGCATCGCCGAACTGTGCAGGGGCCTCCTGCACATGAAGGTGATCGCCTACGATCCCTATCTCGCAGCGGATGAGATGGCGAAGCGGGGCGGGGAGAAGGTCGAGCTCGACGATCTCCTGCGTCGCGCGGACTTTGTTTCGATCTCGTGTCCGCTGGACAAGAACAGCCGCGGCATGATCGGCGCGCGCCAGTTCGCGCTGATGCAGCCGCACGCCTATTTCGTCACCACCGCGCGCGGCTTCATCCACGACGAGAAGGCACTGGAGGAAGCGCTGCGTGACAAACGCATCGCCGGCGCCGGGCTCGACGTCTGGGACAAGGAGCCGCCGCCGCCGGATCATCCGCTGCTGCAGTTCGACAATGTGCTGGCGAGCCCGCACACCGCCGGCGTCACTCGCGAGGCGCGCATCAACATGGGCCGGATCGCCGCCGAGCAGATCCTCGACGCGCTCGACGGCAAGCGCCCGCCGCGCATCATCAATCCCGAGGTGTGGCCGGTCTACGCAAGACGGTTCGAGAAGGCGTTCGGGTTCATGCCGGGGTAGGGTCAGCCCTGCCCCTGCGGGGGCCGCGGCCGCGCGCGGCCAAAATATCGAAAACAACCCCATGCAAAGGAGCTGGCGGCTGCCGGCGTTCGCGCAGGCAACTTGACGCGTCGGGCAACTCAGGGGTACATTTCCAATATTCAGAAATCGTACGAGCGCCAGGCCTTGCGGGGAGATATTACCGCAAGGGCAGGGGGAACCCTTCCGCCGGTGCGTCCCTCGCACAAATGGCCAGCCGTGCGAGCGTTGTTGCGCGCGCCAAAACACCGGAGAAAATCTCCTTCGTCGTAGCCTCGATCGAGGCAATAAACCCACTGCCAAACGGCCGCCTCGCAGCGTGTCCGTTGCTATTTTCCCTGAGATATCGACGGCTTAGCCGGAAATCGCCATTTTCCCTGCGTGCCCGACCATTCCGGGCACGGAAGGAAGAAGTTCATGCGACAGGTTCAGTCATTGCTCCGCAACGCGCCCGCCAGGATCGGCCGCCGTCTTGCGCAGATCGTCGCGATCGCTGCCGCCAGCCTGCCGCAGGCCGGCGCGTAGTTTTCCCCGCTGCGAACAGTCGCACACGTATCAGCCGAATTAACTCACTACCCTTTCGTGTTAGTGCTAGCGTGGTACCCCCGGGCTCTGCCGGTGCAGCAGGGAGGGTTCCATGTCACGCTTCGTCGTTCATTTCATGAAGGACGTGCTCGGCGGCAATGGCCGCGAGCGCGAGGTTTGCCAGGGCGCGCTTGAGATCGACGCCTCGAGCGAGGGCCAGGCCACCGAGATGGCCAAGGTCAAGTTTTGCCAGGAACAATCGCTATGCGACTGGTCACTGCATGCCGACCGCATCCGGATAGAGGCGGCCGACTTGCACGCCTGAACCAGATCGATCGCGTGTGGCGGCATCCGACCTCTCCCTGTGGGAGTGGGGCGCGACCCAATGGTGCCGTCATTGCGAGGAGCGATAGCGACGAAGCAATCCATGGTTCCGCATGTGCGGACAGATGGATTGCTTCGCTGCGCTCGCAATGACACAAGAGAAGCCAACTCGCTCTTGCGAAGTGAACGGCCGAGTTCAGCTCGCCCTTATCACTCCGGCAGGATGCGAACCGCACCCTTGGCCGCGCTGCTGGCGAACGCCGCGTAGGCCTTCAGCGCGGTCGAGACGGCGCGCTTGCGCGGCGCCGCCGGCTTCCAGGCCGCGTTGCCCCTGGCTTCCATCGCTGCACGGCGACGCTTCAGTTCGGCATCGTCGACCTTGAGATTGACCTTGCGGTTCGGGATGTCGAACTCGATGATGTCGCCTTCCTCGACGAGGCCGATCAGGCCGCCTTAAGTCGGATCGTAGCCATGTCGTTCTGTGAGCCAAGGAGTTGCCAGACATATTTGTCTTCCTAAGACCGCTTGGCCTCCGACTTTCCGAGACCTTTCGACTTCAGGTAGCTGGTTGGGTACAGCATCTCCTGCATGCCGGGGCCGCCGCGCGGACCCTCATAGCGGATCAGCACGACGTCGCCCGCCTTCACCTTGTTGGTGAGGATGGCGTCGACCGATGCGTCCTGGCTCTCGAAGATTCGGGCCGGGCCCGAGAACTTCAGAATGCTCTGATCGACGCCGGCGGTCTTCACGATGCAGCCGTCCTCGGCGAGGTTGCCGAACAGCACGGCGAGGCCGCCGTCCTTGGAATAGGCATGCTCGGCGTCGCGGATGACGCCCTTTTCACGATCGAGATCGACCTCGTCGAAGCGGCGGTCCTGGCTGAAGGCTTCCTGGGTCGGCACGCCGCCCGGCGCGGCGCGGTAGAAGTTGCGCACCTTGTCGCTTGATGTCCGCACCACGTCCCAGCGGTTCAGCGCATCGTCCAGCGTCGCGGCGTGCACGGTCGGCCCGTCGGTCGTGAGCAGCTTGGCGCGGTCGAGCTCGCCCAGGATCGCCATGATGCCGCCGGCGTGATGCACGTCCTCCATGTGGACGTCCTGCACCGAGGGCGCGACCTTGCAAAGCACCGGCACCTTGCGCGACAGGCGGTCGATGTCGGTCATCGTGAACGGCACTTCGCCCTCGCGTGCGGCGGCGAGCAGATGCAGCACGGTGTTGGTCGAGCCGCCCATCGCGATATCGAGCGTCATCGCGTTCTCGAACGACTTGAAGTTCGCGACGTTGCGCGGCAGCACCTTGGCGTCGTCCTGCTCGTAGTAGCGGCGGGCGAGGTCGACGATCAGATGGCCCGCCTCGACGAACAGGCTCTTGCGGTCGGCGTGGGTCGCCAGCACCGAGCCGTTGCCGGGCAGCGCGAGGCCGAGCGCCTCGGTCAGGCAGTTCATCGAGTTCGCGGTGAACATGCCGGAGCAGGAGCCGCAGGTCGGGCAGGCCGAGCGCTCGATCACCTCGACCTCTTCGTCCGATACGTTGGAGTCGGCGGCCGCGACCATAGCGTCGATCAGGTCGACCGCGCGCTTCTTGCCCTTGAGCAGGATCTTGCCCGACTCCATCGGTCCGCCCGAGACGAACACGGTCGGGATGTTGAGCCGCAGCGTCGCCATCAGCATGCCGGGCGTGATCTTGTCGCAGTTGGAGATGCAGACCATCGCGTCGGCGCAATGCGCGTTGACCATGTATTCGACGCTGTCGGCGATCAGCTCGCGCGAGGGCAGGCTGTACAGCATGCCGTCATGACCCATCGCGATGCCGTCATCGACCGCAATGGTGTTGAACTCCTTGGCGACGCCGCCCGCCTTCTCGATCTCGCGAGCCACGAGCTGGCCGAGATTCTGCAGATGGACGTGGCCGGGCACGAACTGGGTGAAGGAATTGACCACCGCGATGATCGGCTTGCCGAAATCCTCGTTCTTCATGCCGGTGGCGCGCCAGAGGCCGCGTGCACCCGCCATGTTGCGGCCGTGAGTGGTGGTGCGGGAGCGATAGGCGGGCATCGTAAATCCTTCTCAAATCCTTGGGCTAAGGGCATTTTTTAGGGGAGTTAGCGCTCCTTATGCCTGCCCGTGGATGCGGATTCAAGCGCGGAACCGCATGGCTGAACCCCGCAATTCGGGCAATGTCGAACGGTCGGCTTGATCTCGGTCGGCCCGGTGCATTAGCTGGACGCACCGACGGCAAGAACAACGAACAGACGCAAAAAGGGAGAGACGCGTGGCAAGGCTGCCTCTGATTGATCCGGACACGACGGACGGCGACATCCGCGCCGCGTTCGACCGCATGCCGGTCAAGCTCAACATCTTCCGCATGATGGCCCATGCCGAGGCCAATGCCATTCCGCTGATGCGGCTCGGCAATTCGATCCTGCACAAGCAGAAGCTGTCGGCGGTCAACCGCGAGCTCTTGATCCTGCAGGCCGCGCAGCTCGAGGGCGGCGCCTATGAATGGCGCCAGCACATGCCGATTGCGCTCGGCGTCGGCGTCACCCAGGCGCAGATCGATGCCGTCGAGCGCGGCAATTACGACGATGCGGCGCTGAACGCCGCCGAGCGCGCGCTGCTCGGCTTCGGCCGCGAGGTGGTCGAGAAGGTGCGCGTCGGCGACGCCGCCTTCGCCGGCATGCGCGAGCATTTCAGCGATCAGGAGATCGTCGAGGCGATCGTCGCGCTCGGCTTCTACATGATGATGGCGCGCCTGACGGAGGCAACCGAGACCGATCTCGATCCGGCCGCCGGCATGGCGGTCTACGAGGGTGGCAAGAAGCGGGGTTGAATCGGATGTCGGAGATTTCGCAAGCGACCTCGCAAGACTCTAAACCGGAGCGCTATGTCCGTCCGCTGAGCGCGGAATCCTCGGGCACCGCGCCCGGCAGGGGACGCCTTGACGGCCGCCGCATCCTCGTGGTCGGCGGCGGCCAGCGGGTGTTCGATGCCGCCACCGATCCGATCGGCAACGGCCGCGCCATGAGCCTGCTGTTCGCGCGCGAGGGCGCGCATGTCGCGGTCGCCGACCTCAACCGTGCCTCGGCCGAGGACACGGTTGCACGCATCGCTGCTGACGGCGGCCGCGCCTTCGCGATCGCCGCCGATGTCACTCAAGAGGCCGACGTCATCAGGATGGTCGACGAGGCTCATCGCACGATGGGCGGGCTCGACGGCATGGTGCTGAACATCGGTACCTTCGGCAAGACCGGGCTCGACAATGTCAGCGCGGAGGAGTGGAACAGGATCTACGACGTCAATGTTCGCGGCCCGATGCTGTGCTGCCGCGCGGCCTTGCCGAATTTCGAAGATGGCGGCTCGATCGTCTTCATCTCCTCGATCGCGGCGCTGAAGGCGGGATCGCAGATGGCGGTCTATGATTCCTCCAAGGCGGCGCTCGGCGGCCTGATGCGCAACATCGCGCATACCGGCGCGCGGCGAGGCATCCGCGCCAACCTGGTCTATCCCGGGCTGGTCGACACCCCGAACGGCCGCGAGGCCGGCGCGGGCCGGCCGTCGCGCGGCAAGGGGCATATCCCGTTCGGCCGTCAGGCGACGGCGTGGGAGATCGCCTATGCGGTGCTGTTCTTCATGTCGGATGAAAGCGTCTATGTCACCGCGCAGACGCTCGCGGTCGACAGCGGCCTCAGCGGTTTGTGAGCGGCGGGAGGGCGCATGAGTGCATTGTTCGGCAAGGTCTGTCAGAACGGCTACGTCGTTCGCGACATCGATGCGGCGCTGAAGTTCTGGACCGAGACGCTGCGGGTCGGGCCATTCTTCCTGATCCCCTCGGTCAAGGTCGATTGGTTCCGCTATCGCGGCGTGGACTCCGCGGTCGAGATGTCGATCGCGCTGGCCAATTCCGGCGATCTGCAGATCGAGCTGATCCAACAGCGCAACGACGCGCCGTCGATGTATCTGGATTTTCTGGCGCGCCACGGCGAGGGCCTGCAGCACATGTCGTACTGGAGCACGGACTACCAGTCGCTCTACGACCGCGCCATCGCGGCAGGCTTCACCGTCGGTCATGAAGGCCAGATCGGCGGCCCCAAGGGACGCTTCGCCTATTTCGACACCGCCGGCCATGCCGGCACCGTGATCGAAATCTCAGACATCTCGGGATCGAAGGGGCGGTTCTTCGAGAAGATCAGGACCGTCGCCGCGACTTGGGACGGCTCGGACCCGATCCGCGTGGTGGGCTGACGCGGCTATTCGGCGGCGATGCCGGCGCGGGCCGTCCTTCGCGCGGCAAGGGGCATATCCCGTTCGGCCGTCAGGCGACAGCGTGGGAGATCGCCCATGCCGCGCTGTTCTTCATGTCGGATGAAAGCGTCTATGTCACCGCGCAGACGCTCGCGGTGGATAGTGGGCTGAGCGGGCTTTAGCGGTGTGCTGAAGCTTGGTTCCATCGATGTGTCCGCAGATTCGCTTTGCCTCTCACGCTTGCGGGCAGGGTTATCGCAGATGCCCCTTGGCGACCGCGCAAATGCTTGGCCTCGTGGTTCGAGACGCGCCGCAAGCGGCGCTCCTCACCATGAGGGTCTACCATTGTGCCGCAAAAATAAGACCTCATCCTGAGGAGCCCGCCGAAGGTGGGCGTCTCGAAGGACGGCCGCGAGGACGCTGCCCGACAGATTTCTTTCCAAATGCGATAGCCCTGCGCTTGCGGGGTCGAGACGAGCGAAGCTCGCTCTTAGGCCGACGCGCGAAGAGCGACGCGAAGCGTCGTCCGTAGCGCGGCGGGTGGGGGCTCTCTCCACGATATGATTCGCGGAGAGAGCCCCCACCCCAGCCCTCCCCCGCAAGCGGGAGAGGGAGCCCACCGCCTTTTCGGCTCGATAGCGCGCCGCTATTCCGCGGCGAGGCTGGTTGGCAGCGGGATGCCGACCCTGGGGCGCGCTTTCGCTGCGCGGCGATTCTTCTTGCCGAACTGGCTGCCGGCCAGCAGCGCCGCGGCCGCGCGCAGCTGCTCGCGCAGCCATTGATTGGTGGTGTCGTCCTCGGCTGTGGCGTGCCAGTAGAGATAATTGACGTGCGGACTGATCGGGAACGGGCAGGGGAAGCATTGCAGCAGCCCGGGATCTTCGAGCACGGAGGCGGCGCTCTCCGACGCGGTCAGCAGCATGTTGCTGCGGCTCACGACGTGGCAGGCGGTTGCGAAATTCTGGCAGGTCAGGCGAACAGTGCGGGTCAGGCCGAGGCGCTGGAGCTGAAAATCCTCGAACGACAGGCCGCTGCGCCGCGACGTCACGCAGACATGCTCCATGCGCAAATAAGCCTTCTTGTCGAGCCGGCTGCCGAGCTCGGGATGGCCGCGCCGCGCGAACACCGCGATATGCTCGGTCAGAATCTGCTCGCGCCGCACCTCCGCCGAGAGCGGCAACAGCGTATCGATCGCGACGTCGAGGGTGCCGGCGGCAAGCTCGCGCTCGAGATTGTTGCGCTCGCTGCGCACGGTGGCGATCTCGACCAGCGGCGCCACCGTGCTGATCCTATTGACCAGCGCGCTCAGCATCGGCGCCTCCAGATTGTTGCGCAGCCCGATCACGAACCGCTTCGGCGTCTTCGCCGGATCGAACCGGTGGGTGTGGGTCAGCGTCGTCTCGAGGCCGTTGAGCGCCTGGCGCACCGTGGTGATGATCTGGCGGGCCAGCGGGGTCGGCGTCATCACGTGGTTGCGGCGCACGAACAGCGGATCGTTGAACATCGCGCGCAGCCGGCTCAGCGCATGGCTTACCGCGGGCTGGGTCAGGTTGAGGCGGAAGCAGGCGCGGCTGACGCCGCCCTCGGAATAGATCGCGTCGAACACGACGAACAGGTTCAGATCGACGTCACGTACATGCATGGAAATGATCAATCCGTATCCGCCGAATGCATTTGACGAATACTAATCGGCACTCTTAAAGTCTCAAGCAAAATAATACCTGGAGGAAACGATGAGCGTGCAATCGCCATCGCGCGGCGTTGCTGTCCCTGCGGCATCATCTCGCCTGGGCGCAATGTTTGCAAAGCCGAGCCAGGAGCAGATCGTGCTCCTGATCACCATCGCGCTCCTGATCGTGTTCGGCCTGACGCTGAACGGCTTTGCCACCGTCTCCAATCTCCTGAATCTGTTGCGGAGTATTTCCATCCTCGGCGTGCTCGGCCTCGGCATGGGGCTGATCGTGATCAGCCGCGGCATCGACCTCTCCGAGGTCGCGATCATGGCGGGGTCCTGGGCGATCGCGCTGATCTACATGCAGAACGGCATGCCCGTTTTCACGGCAGTGCTGCTGGCGCTGGCAGTTGCGGTGCTGATCGGCGTCGTCAACGGCGTGATGGTCGCCTTCGTCGAGGCGCCGGCGCTGTTCGTGACGCTGGCTGCCGGCTTCGTGATCTATGGCCTCGCCTTCTGGATCGCGCCGGCCTGGGTGGTCTATGCGCCGAAGGATGCGCCGGGCCTGATGTATCTCGGCGCCGGACGGCTGTTCGGCATTCCGGTTCCGATCCTGGTGTTCGCGGCCTGTGCAATCGCGATGCATTTGTTCCTGTCGCGCACCTCGATCGGCCGCTTCATCTATTCGCAGGGCGACAATCCGGAGGCCGCGCGGCTGACCGGCGTCGCGCTGCGACCGCTGATCGTGCTCGAGCACGTGCTGGTTGCACTGCTCGCCTGGATTGCGGGCCTGGTCTGGGTCGGCACCACGGGCAGCATGCAGATGGCGATCACCCAGGGCACCATGATCTTCGATGTCGTGCTCGTCGTCGTGATCGGCGGCATCAGCCTGATCGGCGGCCGCGGCAGCGTGTTCAGCGTCGTGGTCGGCTGCATCCTGATCGGCACGCTGCTCAACGCCTTCACCATCATGGACGTCAACAGCGAGGTGCAGAACATCATCAAGGGCGTGGTGCTGCTGGCCGCCATCGTGCTCGACAACTGGCTGCACCCCCGCGACGAGGAGACAGCGCGGCAAGGCGACTGAAACAAGGCGACTGAGCCGGCCGCCGCGCCAAATCAATCAATCAAAAGAAATTGCTTTGTGGAGGGAGACGATGAAGACGACGACAAAATTCTGGACGATCCTGCTGGCCGGCGTGACGCTGGCCGCGATGCCATTTGCGGCATCGGCGCAGGAGGAAGGCACCAAGACCGCGCGCGAGCTGCGTGCCGTCTACGACAAGGCGCTGCAGGGCAAGACCATCGCCTATCTGCCGATCGCGCTCGGCGTGCCGCTGTCCGACGAATGGGGCCGGGTGGTGCAGGAGGAAGCCGAGTGGCGCGGCATGAAATATGTCGTGCGCGATCCCAACAACAACCCCTCGGCGATGCAGCAGGCCCTGACCGCGCTGGTCGACCAGAAGCCCGACGTGCTGATCGTGCAGAATCCGAGCGTCACGCTGCTGATGAAGGATCTGAAGCGCGCCGAAAGCCAGGGCACGCACGTGATCCAGATCAACATGTCCTCGAACTACAAGTCCGGCGCCTTTGTCGGCGCCGATTGGCGCGAGATCGGCAGGATGCTGGCGAACGAAGCCGTGAAGGCTTGCGGCACCGGCTCGGGCAAGTCGGGCAAGGTCCAGATCGTGCAGGGCGAACTGACCGCGGCCGCCAGCGTCGACCAGGTCGGCGGCATCATGGAGGTGTTGAACAAGGATCCGAACATCAAGGTGGTCTCGAACCAGGCCGCGAATTGGGACGCCAACACCGCGCTCAACGTCACCGCGACGGTGATCCAGCAGCATCCCGACCTCTGCGCCTCGATCGGGTTCTGGGGCATCATGGAGTCGGGCGCGGCGCAGGCGATCCGCAATGCCGGCAAGATCGACGATGTGAAGGTGTTCGCCTCGGGCGAAGGCTCGCAGCTCGATTGCGACCAGGTCAATTCGGGCAATTTCTACAAGTTCCTGAGCTACAAGGCGACCGAGCAGGGCCACGACCTGATGTTCGCGGCCGAGACCCTGCTGGTATCAGGCGAGAAGCCGGGCAGCCGCAATCTCGTCTACTACACGCGTCCGATCTGGCTCGATAAGTCCAACGCCTCGGGCGCCAACTGCTTCGCGCTACCCAAGAAAAATTAACAAGGCGCGGACAGCCGGCGCGGGGGGCATTCCCGCGCCGGCTGTATCAAAGAGCACGATCCGGCATGGTGGAGCCGGTTTTTCTCCGACCGACGCGCAGCGTTCACGGAGAGCGTGCTCAATCAAGGGGACGAGGTCGCGATGCGATGGCCGATCGCGTCATGACCGGGAGCATGATCCGGGACGTGCAAGCCGGCTCTCCGCAAGATCGTGCTCGATCACGAGCACGATCCGGAAAAGTGGAAGCCGGTTTTCCGCAAGGTCGTGCTCAATCACGAGCACGATCCGGAAAAGTGGAAACCGGTTTTCCGCAAGATCGTGCTCAATCAAGAGGGTGCTTTGGCGATGTCGATGGCCGTTGATTCCTTTGCCGCATCGGTGCGGCGATTTTCACCCCGGCTCCTGCTGTCGGAGCTGTTGCTGAAACAGTGGTTCGAGCCGGTCGTTCCCTTCACCGTGATGATCGGGCTGTGGACGTATTTCGCGCTCACCATTCCCGACTACGCCTCGGTGCAGAATTCGGTGTCGCTGCTGCGGCTGTTCGCCGAGTTCGGTTTCGTCGCGCTCGCGATGGGCTTCTGCCTGGTCACCGGCGGCATCGACCTCTCGGTCGGCGCGATCTTCGCGCTGTGCAATTTCGCGGCGCTGTACTTCCTCTTGGTGCGCGAATGGCCGGTCGGCCTCGCCGTGCCGGCGACGCTTCTGGTCGGCGCCCTGCTCGGCAGCATCAACGGCTTCTTGATCGGCTTCCTGAAGACGCGGCCGTTCCTGACCACGCTGGTGACGCTGATCATCCTGCGCGCCTCGGTCAATCTGCTCAACACCAGCTACGCCCAGGTGTTCGCGACCAACTCGGTCGAGAGCGACGCCTGGGATTTCATCGGCGGCGGCAGCGTGCTCGGCATTCCCGTCAATGCGGCGACGCTGTTCGTGGTGCTGTTGATCTGCCACATCTTCCTGTCGCGCTCGCGCTATGGCTGGCATCTCACCGCGATCGGCGCCAGCCGCAAGGCGGCGCGTCACGCCGGCATCCGCGTCCGCGTGATGCTGTTCATGACCTATGTGCTGTCGGGAACGCTGTGCGCGGCGAGCGGCATCTTCTACGCCGCGCGGCAATCCTCGACGGATTCCACCACCGGCGTGGGGTGGGAGTTCCAGGCACTGACCGCTGTCGTGCTCGGCGGCGTGTCGCTCGCCGGCGGCAAGGGTACGGTATGGCGGGCGATGATCGGCGCGCTGATCATCTTCCTCCTGATCAACGGCCTCGTGCGGATGGGCATCCCGGGCTACGTCACCTCGGCGGTGACCGGCATGATCCTGCTCGCCGCCGTCGGCATCGACGTCAAATGGTCGAAGAACCGCGGCAAGGCGATCCAGAAGATCTACGTCAATCCGGCCTTCGTGCCGCTCGCCTCGGCGCCCGGGGTGCAGCCCGGCGCGGCCTCGCCCTACGCGCAGAACGATCGGCTGATCAACGCGCAGGCGATCGGCGTCGATCAGGTCGAGGGGCCCGAGGACGTCATCCTCGACCGCCAGGGCCGGCTCTACGGCTCGACCCGCGACGGCAATGTGATCCGTTTCTCCGGGCCGAATTTCGAGACGCGCGAGGTGTTCGCCCATATCGGCGGCCGGCCGCTCGGCATGCAGTTCGATCGCGACGAGAATCTGATCGTTGCCGTCGCCGGCATGGGCGTCTACGGCGTCGCGCCCGATGGCCGCATCTTCAAGGTTACCGACGAGACCAACCGCACCTGGTACAAGCTGAACGACGATTCCCGCCTGCGCATGGCCGACGACCTCGACATCGCGCCCGACGGCAAGATCTATTTCAGCGACTGCACCACGCGCTACGAGATGACCACCAACACCCTCGACATCCTCGAGGGCCGGCCGAACGGCCGTGTGGTCTGCTACGACCCGGCGACCAGGACCACGCGCACGGTGATCAACCACTTCTATTTCCCGAACGGGATCTGCGTCTCGCACGACGGCAAATCGATCCTGATCGCGTCGACCTCGCTGTGCAAGGTGTTCCGGCACTGGATCGACGGGCCGAACAAGGGCAAGACCGAAGTGCTGATGGACGAGCTGCCGGGCAACCCCGACAACATCAACCGCGCTTCCGACGGCACCTACTGGCTGGCGCTGGTCGGCATCCGCACCCCAACATTCGACCTTGCCGCGCGAAAACCCGGCTTCCGCCTGCGCATGGTGAAGCAGGTGCCGACCGACGAATGGCTGGCGCCGGCGCTCAACCATGGCTGCGTGCTGAAATTCAACGAGAAGGGCGAGGCGCTGGAATCCTGGTGGGACCCGACCGGCATCTCGCATTCGACGTTGACGTCGATGCGCGAGCACCAGGGCTATCTCTATCTCGGCGGGCTCGAGAACAACCGGATCGGCCGCATCAAGCTTGAGGGCGTCGACGACAGCTGGACCGGCTACGATGCCTATTGGGGCGCAAAGAGCAGGGTGACGACGTAATGGGATTCTTCGATCATCTGCTGCGCGACATCCGCAGCGTCATCGACCGCGACGGCGGCCAGAACGCGATCCCGCCGCTCGACGGCGCGCTGAGCCCAAATGACCGGCTCGACACCGCCACCCCGATCGGCGAGCCGCTGCCCGGCATCGACGACGTGATCGCCGCCGGCGACGGCACGGTCTATGTTTCCGCAGGACGCCGGGTGCTGAAGCTCGGCGGCAATGATTTGTCGACACGTACAGTCGTCGCCGAGTTCGAGGATGATGCCGGCGGGCTCGCGCTGCATCCGGACGGCCGCCTCCTGGTCTGCGTCGCGGGCAGGGGCCTTGCCGCGATCGATCCGGCCAAGCCCGATCCGCGCTGGCTGGAGTCCGCCGGCGGCAAAGCGCTCACGGGGCTGTTGTCGGTGACGGCGGCGCCCGATGGCCGCATCTATGCCGTTGAAGGCAGCGCCGGCCGACGCCCGGGCGAATGGCGGCACGATTTGATGGAGAAGCGCGCCAATGGCCGGCTCATCAGCTGCGGCGCCGGCCTCGACAATCCGCAGGTGCTGCTGCGCGATCTGCCCTATCCCTATGGCGTGAGCGTCTCGGCCGATGGTAGCAGCCTCTGGCTCACCGAAAGCTGGGCGCATTGTCTCAGCCGGTTCGCGCTCGGCGGCAACGGGCTGGGTCCGCGCGAGACCGTCGCCGCCAACATGCCGGGCTATCCGGCGCGGCTGCATCCGGACGGCCACGGCGGCTTGCTGCTCGGCATCTTCGCCCGCCGCACCCATCTGATCGAGTTCGTGCTCAAGGAAGACGATTTCCGCGAGGAGATGATGGCGACGATGCCGCCCGATTACTGGGTCGCGCCGGCGCTCGCCGGCGGCAGCGATTGCCTGGAGCCGATGCAGATCGGCAGCGTCAAGGCGCTCGGCATCCAGAAGCCGTGGGCGCCGCCGCGCTCCTACGGTCTGCTGGTGCATCTCGACGCCGAGGGCGATGCGACCGACAGCCTGCACAGCCGCGCCGGCGGCCGCTTCCACGGCATCACCGCCGCCTGCGCCACGCCCTCGGGCGTCGTGATCGCGGCGCGCGGCGCCGGACGCCTGCTGCGCACTACAGGAGAGCTGCGATGAATGACGGTGTGATGCAGGCGGCCCCCGGCGCCAAGACGGCAGAGACCTCCGCAGCCCGTGAGCCGGTGCTGCGGATCACCAACGGTTCGAAAATCTATGGCGGCGTCCACGCCATCGAGGGTGTCAATTTCGACCTCTATCCCGGCGAGGTGCATGCGCTGGTCGGCGAGAACGGCGCCGGCAAATCGACGCTATGCAAGGCGATCGCGGGCGCGATCCAGCTCACCTCCGGCGACTATCTGCTCGACGGCAAGCCGACCGGTTTCGAGCAGCCGCGCGACGCGCTCAATGCCGGCATCTGCATGGTCTATCAGGAGACCAGCCTGGTGCCGACCATGACCGCTGCGCAGAACATCGAGCTCGGCAACGAAAAGCTGCTGACGCGCTTCCGCACCCTGAACATCCAGGCCCAGCAGCTGCTGCAGTCGCTCAACTTCCACGTCGATCCGGCGACGCCGGTGGCGCTGCTCGGCACCGCCAAGAAGCAGATGGTGGAGATCGCGCGCGCGATCTACAACAAGGCGCGCATCATCATCTTCGACGAACCGACCGCGTCGCTGACGCCGGAGGAGATCGTCCACTTCTTCCATCTGGTGCGCGACCTGCGCGCCCGCGGCGTCTCGATCATCTACATCTCGCATGCGCTGGAGGAGTCGCTGCAGATCGCCGACCGCATCACCGTGCTGCGCGACGGCAAATTGGTGATCACGGCGCCGGCCAGACAGCTCACCCGCGACGCGCTGGTGCAGCACATGGTCGGCCGCGAGGTGGCGCAGGCGGTCTATGGCGGAAGAGAGAAGACCCATCAGCGCCGCGAGAAGGTGCTGACGGTCGAGAACGTCACCATGGGCATGGCGGTCAAGAACATGTCGTTCTCGGTCTATGCCGGCGAGGTGGTCGGCATCGCCGGCCTGATCGGCTCCGGCCGCACCGAGATCGCCAAGATCATCTACGGCGCGCTGAAGCGCAATCTGGTCAATGGCGGCACCATCCGGCTGCGCGGCAAGCCGATCCGTTACCGCGTGCCGCGGCAGGCGATCAATGACGGCATCGCCTACATCACCGAGGACCGCAAGGCCAACGGCTTCTTCGAGACCATGGTGGTCGACGACAACGTCTATATCGGCAGCCTCGCCACCGGAAAGGGCTGGAGCTTCCTGCTGTCGCGCGCACGGCGCAGCAAGCTCGCCAGCTACTGGGTCGATCGGCTCAAGATCAGCGCATTGCAGCGCAAGGCCAGGATCATCGAGCTGTCCGGCGGCAACCAGCAGAAGGTGGTGCTGGCCAAGACGCTGGTGCAGGACCCCTCGATCATCATCTTCGACGAGCCGACACGCGGCGTCGACGTCGGCACCATCCCGCACATCCACGGCGAAATCCGCCGTCTCGCCGACGAGGGCAAGGCGGTGGTGGTGATCTCGTCCTACCTACCGGAGATCCTCGCGGTGTCCGACCGCATCCTGGTCGCCCGCACCGGCCGCATCGTCGCCGAGTTCAACGCGGCGGATGCGACGCAGGACAAGATCCTGTACGCCGCGGTGCATTGAGGGCGCGCAGCGCGGCCTGGCATCGGCGTAGGGCGGATTAGCGCAGCGCAATCCGCCATCTTGCCACGCCTTCGATGGGCAAATCAGCAACAACAAGTTCAGTGTCGTCCCGGCGCAGGCCGGGACCCATAACCACAGATTGTCATTGTTGCACGTCGCTGGAACGACGAGTCCCGTCGACAATTTCTGCTGCGGCGTATGGGTCCCGGCCTGCGCCGGGACGACGCTGCGGGTGGGGCCGAACCGCCCTTGACAATTATTTTAAGTATAAAATAATATCCCCCATCGGCTCCGATGGGGAAATGCCCCCGGTCGCCGAAGCCAGAGCATGATCCGGAAAAGTGGCACCCGGTTTTCCGAGGCGATCATGCTCAAACGGAAAGGCGAGAACGCCATGCGTATCGTTTGCATTGGAGGCGGGCCGGCCGGGCTTTATTTCGGCATCCTGATGAAGATGCTAGATCCCGCGCACGTCATTTCGGTGGTCGAGCGCAACCGGCCCTACGACACCTTCGGCTTCGGCGTGGTGTTCTCGGATGCGACCATGGACAACATGCGCAAATGGGATCCGGTCACCGCTGACACGATCGAGCAGGCCTTCAACCACTGGGACGACATCGAGGTCCTGATCAAGGGCCGGCGCATGCGCACCACCGGCCACGGCTTCGTCGGCATCGGCCGCAAGCGGCTGCTCAACATCCTGCAGGCGCGGGCCGAGGAACTCGGCGTCGAATTGATCTTCGAGCGCGAGGTGAATTCCGATCTCGAATTCCCCGACGCCGATCTCATCGTGGCATGCGACGGCGTGAACTCGAAGATCCGCACCAAATACACCGATGCCTTCCAGCCCGACATGCTGATGCGGCCGAACCGCTATATCTGGCTCGGCACCAACCGTCCGTTCGACGCCTTCACGTTCGACTTCCGCAAGACCGAGCACGGCTGGTTCCAGGCGCACATCTACAAGTTCGAGGAGGGGGCGGCCACCTTCATCGTCGAGACCACCGAGGAGGCCTATCTCGCCCACGGCCTCGACAAGATGGAGCAGGGCGACTCCATCGCGTTCTGCGAGAACGTATTCGCGGAAATCCTCGAGGGGCATCATCTGGTCTCTAACGCGCGGCATCTGCGCGGCTCGGCCTGGCTGTCGTTCCCCAGGCTGATCTGCGGCAAATGGACCACGTTCAACGGCAACAGCCATGTCGTGCTGATGGGCGATGCCGCCCACACCGCGCATTTCGCGATCGGCTCGGGAACCAAGCTCGCGCTGGAGGATGCGATCGAGCTCACCAACCAGTTCAAGATCCACGGCGCGGCGCGGGACAGTATTCCCGCGGTGCTCAAGGCTTACGAGGAGCTGCGCCGGGTCGACGTGGCGCGGATCCAGAATGCCGCGCGCAACGCGATGGAATGGTTCGAGGTGGTCGGCTCGCGCTATGCCGACACGCTGGAGCCGGAGCAGTTCATGTATTCGCTGCTGACCCGCTCGCAGCGCATCAGCCACGAGAACCTGCGGCTGCGCGACAAGACCTGGCTCGAGGGTTATGAGCGCTGGTTCGCGGAGCGCAGCGGCGTGGCCGCGACCAACGACCGCGTCACGCCGCCGATGCTGACGCCGTTCCAGATCCGCGGCCTGTCGCTTCATAACCGGATCATCGTCTCGCCGATGGCGATGTATTCGGCCGAGGAGGGCGTGCCGACCGACTTCCATTTGGTGCATTTCGGCTCCCGCGCGCTCGGCGGCGCCGGCCTTCTCTTTACCGAGATGACCTGCGTCTCGCCGGAGGCGCGGATCACGCCCGGCTGCTGCGGCCTCTGGAACGACGCGCAGGCGGCGGCCTACAAGCGCATCGTCGACTTCGTGCATCAGAATTCGCAAGCCAGGATCGGCATCCAGCTCGGCCATGCCGGCCGCAAGGGCTCGACGCGCGTCGCCTGGGAAGGCATGGACGAAGCGCTGCCGGACCATAACTGGCCGCTGGTGTCGGCTTCGTCAGTGCCTTATCTGCCCGACGGCCAGATCCCGGAGCCGATGAGCCGCGCCGAGATGGACGAGGTACGTGACCAGTTCGTCGCCGCAGCCAGGCGCGGTACGGCCGCGGGCTTCGATATCCTGGAGCTGCATTGCGCGCACGGCTATCTGCTGTCGAGCTTCCTCTCGCCGCTGACCAACCGCCGCACCGACGACTATGGCGGATCGATCGAGAACCGCGCGCGTTATCCGCTGGAGGTGTTCCGCGCCGTCCGCGCGGTGTGGCCGGAGGACAAGCCGATGTCGGTCCGCCTGTCGTGTCACGACTGGACCGAGGGCGGCAACACGCCCGAGGATGCGCTGGCCTTCGCCAAGCTGTTCAAGGGGGCGGGAGCCGACCTGATCGACTGCTCCTCGGGGCAGGTCTGGGCCGACGACCATCCGGTCTACGGCCGGCTCTACCAGACGCCGTTCGCCGACAAGATCCGCAACGAGGTCGGCATCGCCACCATCGCGGTCGGCGCGATCTCGGAGGCGGATCACGCCAACTCGATCATCGCCGCCGGCCGCGCCGATCTCTGCGCCATCGCGCGGCCGCATCTCGCCGATCCGGCCTGGACGCTGCATGAGGCCGCCAAGATCGGCGTCAAGCAGATCGCCTGGCCGAAGCAGTATCTGTCGGGCAAGTCGCAATACGAGGCCAATCTCGAACGCGCGGCTGCGGGAGTGAAAGCATGATGAGGTTCTGGGCCAACGCACATGCGCTGGTGACCGGTGCCGGTTCCGGCATCGGCGCCGCGACGGCGATCGCTCTGGCAAAAGCCGGCGTGCGCGTCAGCATCGCCGGGCGGCGGATCGACGCGCTGAAAGCGACGGCGGCATCGCTCGACAAGCAGGTTGGCGCCGTGGTTTCGATCGACGTGACGGATGAAGCTGCGGTCGCCAAAGGTATCGCGCAGATCGAGGCCGAGGCTGGCCCGATCGATATTCTCGTCAACAATGCCGGCAAGGCCGCGAGCGCGCCGTTCGACAAAACCGGCGCGGCGCTGTGGGCGGACATGCTGGCGAGCAATCTCTCCAGCGTGTTCCTGGTGACGCATGCCGTGTTGCCCGGCATGGCGCAGCGCGGCCGCGGCCGCGTGATCAATGTCGCCTCGACCGCGGGTCTCACCGGCTATGCCTATGTCTCGGCCTATGTCGCGGCCAAGCACGGCGTCATCGGCCTCACGCGCTCGCTGGCGCTGGAATATGCACGACGCGGCGTCACCGTGAATGCGGTTTGCCCCGGCTACACCGATACGCCGCTGGTGGCGGATGCCGCCGCGAACATCGTCGCCAAGACCGGCCGCAGCGAACAGGAAGCGCGCGCAGCGTTGGCAAAAGTCAATCCGATGCAGCGGCTGGTCACGCCCGAGGAGGTCGCCGACGCCGTCCTCTGGCTTGCCTCCGAGACTGCATCGTCAATCAACGGACAAGCCGTCGCGGTCGCCGGCGGCGAAGTCTTTACCGGGTGAAGGAACACGTCATGTCCGAGATGAAAGCAAAACTCCGGCCGTTCAAGGATTATCCCGCCAAGCACTTCCGCTGGAAGGTCGATGCGAGCGGCCGTGTCGCGACCATCACGCTGAACCGGCCGGACAAGAAGAATCCGCTGACTTTCGAGTCCTATGAGGAGCTGCGCGATCTCTTCACCAATCTCAAATACGCCTCCGATGTCCGCGCGATCGTGCTGACCGGCGCCGAGGGCAATTTTTGCTCCGGCGGCGACGTGTTCGAGATCATCGAGCCTCTGACGCGGATGGCGATGCCGGACCTGCTCGCCTTCACGCGGATGACCGGCGAGGTGGTGCGGGCGATGCGCAAATGCCCGCAGATCATCGTCGCCGCGATCGACGGCATTTGCGCCGGGGCCGGTGCGATGCTGGCGCTGGCGTCCGACCTGCGGCTGGCGACGCCGCAGGCCAAGACCGCGTTCCTGTTCACCCGCGTCGGCCTTGCTGGCGCCGACATGGGCGCGTGCGGGTTGCTGCCGCGCGTGATCGGGCAGGGCCACGCGGCCGATCTGCTCTACACGGGGCGTGCGATGAGCGCCGAGGAAGGCTTTGCGTGGGGCTTCCACAACCGCCTGGTTCCGCCGGCGGAGCTCGCCGGCGCCGCGCAGGAGCTGGCGCGCTCGCTCGCGGATGGGCCGTGGTTCGCGCATGGCGTGACGAAAACGATGTTCAACCAGGAATGGGCGATGGGCGTCGACGAGATGATCGAGTCGGAAGCGCAGGCGCAGGCGATCTGCATGGTCACCGGCGATTTCCGCCGCGCCTTCGAGGCGTTCGCCGCCAAGCAGAAACCGGCCTTCGAGGGCAATTGAGATGATCGAAATCCTGCAACCGGAAGGATGGGCCAAGCCGATCGGCTACGCCAACGGCATGGCCGCGCGCGGCAAACAGCTGTTCATCGCGGGCCAGATCGGCTGGAACGGGCAGTGCGTGTTCGAGACTGACGATCTCGTGGCGCAGATCGGCCAGACCCTGCGCAACATCGTCGCAGTCGCCGCCGCCGGCGGCGCCGGCCCCGAGCACATCGTGTCGATGACCTGGTACTTGCTCGACCGCAAGGAATATTCCGCGCGGCTGAAGGAGATCGGCACGGTCTATCGCGACATCATTGGCCGGCGCTTCCCCGCGATGACCGCGATTCAGGTTGCCGGCCTGATCGAGGACCGCGCCAAGGTGGAAATCCAGGCAATTGCGGTCGTGCCGGATTGAGGGTGACGCCATTGGTAGACCCGTCATCCTGAGGTGCGAGCGGAGCGAGCCTCGAAGGATGCACGGCCCGGGTAGTGGCCGTCGACCCTTCGAGACGCCGCTACGCGGCTCCTTCAGCGACAAAGGCGAAGCCTTTGCGCGGGGGTGACGGGGATAGATCGGAGTACGCTGAAGCAATGTTAAGGCTAAGCCCAATCGTCGTGGGCCAGTCCTCGTCCCGGGCCGCAAACCCGCTTGCGGCCGGACAACGGGGCATGCGACCTTAGCCCAAAGCGTAAAAGCGTCCTGTTGTGAGTGGAGGTGAGGACGATGAAGGCGATTATCGTCGGAGGCGGAATCGGAGGCCTCACCACTGCGCTGATGCTGCGCTCGCGCGGCATCAGTTGCGAGCTGTACGAGCAGTCCGAGACGATCCGCGAGCTCGGCGTCGGCATCAACACGCTGCCGCATGCGATCCGTGAGCTGGCGGGGCTTGGTTTGCTTGACAAGCTCGACGAGGTGGCGATCCGCACCTATGAGCTGTTCTATCTGACGCGGCATGGCCAGCAGGTCTGGCACGAGAAGCGCGGGCTCGATGCCGGCCACGACGTGCCGCAATTCTCGATTCATCGCGGCCGTCTGCAAAGTGTGATCCATCAGGCCGTGGTCGATCGGCTTGGCGCGGATGCGATCCGCACCGGCTGCCGGCTCGGCTCCTTCACCCAGGACGAGGGCGGCGTCTCGGCCTATTTCTTCGATCGCAGTGGCGCCCATGTGCACACCGCGCGCGGCGACATCCTGATCGGCGCCGACGGCATCCACTCGAAGGTGCGGCAGACGCTGTTTCCGGATGAGGGCGGGCCGTGCTGGAACGGCCTGATGCTGTGGCGCGGCGCCACCGATTGGCCGGCCTTCCTGACCGGACGCTCGATGATCATCGCCGGCGGCCTGAACGCCAAGGCCGTGATCTATCCGATCGCGCCGGGCTCGAGCCCGGCGAGCCGCCTCACCAACTGGGCGGTGCTGGTGCGGATCGGCGATGGCACCTCGCCGCCGCCGCGCCGTGAGGGCTGGTCCAATCTCGGACGGCGCGACGAGATGATGCCCTATGTCACGAGCTTCACGATCCCGCAGGTCGACTTTACCGGCCTGATCAACGCGACGCCGGAGTTCTGGGAGTATCCGTGCTGCGACCGCGATCCCTTGCCGTATTGGTCGTGCGGCCGCGTCACGCTGCTCGGCGACGCCGCGCATCCGATGTATCCGGTCGGCTCGAACGGCGCTTCTCAAGCCATTCTCGATGCGCGCTGTCTGGCCGACATGCTGGCGCGATCGGAGCATCCGCGGCAGGCGCTGGCGGCCTATGAGCGGCAACGGCTGCCGATGACCGCCGACATTGTCGCCTCCAACCGCCGCGGCGGGCCGGAGGGCGTGATCGACGCCGTCGAGCAACTCGCGCCGCAGGGCTTTACCGACGTCGACACTATTCTCAATTACGAAGCGCGCGAGGCGATCGTACGCGGCTATGCCGCCAAGGCCGGCTTTGCCGCGCGCGTGGTGGCGCGGCAGTAGCCTGGAAAGGAGCGGACGTTTCGCAAAGTCGGTTCGCTTCATTACCCCCTCATGGTGAGGAGGCGCGCATGCGCCGTCTCGAACCATGAGGCCCGGCCTGCGGCCTCATCCCTCGAGACGCGCGTTCGCGCTCCTCGGGATGAGGGGACAGAGCTGGTGATGCTGTTACGCCGGAGGCGGCGGCAGGAAGTGGATGTTGTGCTCGGCGGCGAGCCGCACCACGTCATCCGGGTTCTGCTCCTTCATGTTGTGGATCGCCCAGAACAGGTCGTAGAGCCTCCGCGTCGGCGACACCCAGAACAGCGTCTTGGCCGCCTGCTGCGACTTGTTGAAGATGCCGTGCGGCTTGCCCATCGGCAGGCGCACCAGATCGCCTGGAGTTGCAGATTCATCGGCACCGTCGAGCATGAAGTCGAGCTTGCCCTCGAGGATGTAGAGGTACTCGTCCTGGTCGGGGTGGATATGCGGCGGAACGAAGGTACCCGGCGGGAAGGTGGCGTGCCAGGAGAATGAATGCTCGGTGCGGCTCTTCGGCACGTAGGTCTGGCCGAGGATGCTCCAGGAAATGCCCTGGATGCCTTCATTGGCGCGGGTGATGCCGGCGATCTCGTCTTTTATGCTCATGCTTGCTCCTGTGATCTACTTGGCGGCGCAGTCCTTGGCGTAGCGGTCGCCATAATTCGAAAACACCTTTTCGACGATCTCGGTCTGGAATTTGCCGTCCGGCCGCTTCGCGACCTTGGTGAGGTAGAAATCCTGGATCGGATAACCGTTGTTGCTGAACTTGAAGTTACCGCGCAGCGAGGTGAAGTCGGCCTTCTTCAGCGCGGCGGCGACCGCGTCCTTGTTGGAGAGGTCGCCCTTCACGGCCTTGACGGCACTGTCGATCAACAGCGCGGCGTCATAGGCCTGCATGGCGTAGGTGCCTGGCACGCCGTTGTAGGCCGCCTCATAGGCGGCGACGAACTTCTTGCTTTGGGGATTGTCGAGGTTGGGCGCCCAGTTCGCCCCGCCGAACATGCCGACCGCTGCGTCCTGCTGCGCGGGCAGGGTGGATTCGTCGACGGTGAAGGCGGAGAGCACCGGCACGGTGGTGCCGGCCTGCTTGTATTGCTTCACGAGGTTCACGCCCATGCCGCCCGGCATGAAGGTGAACAGCGCGTCCGGCTTCAGCGCAGCGATCTTGGACAGCTCGGGCTGGAAATCCAGCGTGTTCAGCGGCGTGTAGGATTCCTCGACGATCTCGCCCTTGTAGTCGAGCTTGAATCCGGCGACGGAGTCGCGGCCGGCCTGATAGTTCGGCACCAGCAGGTAGACGCGCTTGTAGCCGCGGTCCTGCGCCACCTTGCCGAGGATCTCGTGCACCTGGTCGTTCTGGTACGACGTCACATAGAAGAACGGGTTGCACTCCTTGCCGGCATAGCTGGAGGGACCTGCGTTCGGGCTGATCAGGAAGGTCTTGCTGTCGGTGACCGGGCGGTGGATCGCCTGCAGGATGTTGGAGAAGATCGGGCCGACCACGAAATCGACCTTGTCGCGCTCGAGCAGGCCGCGCACCTTGACCACCGCGCCGTCGGGCT
The DNA here is from genome assembly GCF_029952935.1 of Bradyrhizobium sp. Mp19. NCBI lineage: Bacteria > Pseudomonadati > Pseudomonadota > Alphaproteobacteria > Hyphomicrobiales > Nitrobacteraceae > Bradyrhizobium > Bradyrhizobium sp. Mp19. The sequence continues at coordinate 237,474 of NZ_JASAUT010000001.1, forward strand.
TCAGTTCGTCGTCGGCGTTGACGATCTCGACATCGCGGCCGGCCATCTTGCCGCCGAGGTCCTTGATCGCGAGCGCAAAGCCGTCGCGGACCTGCTGGCCGAGCGCCGCGGCCGGGCCGGAGGTCGTGACCAGCACGCCGATCTTGATCTTCTCCTGCGCGGTCGCCGGGGTGACCGCGACACCGAGCAGCGCCGCCAATCCCGCGAGCTTCGTCAATTGCTTCATCTCACTCCCCCAACCATTGGCCTGATGCTTCGGCGGCCGATTTGGCTTCAGCTTAGTCTGACGCGCGCGACCGCTGCAAGCGATGTGGCATTGCGTCAGGATGATCGCCGCGGACCATGCGGGCGTCGCACATGCAAGCGCCGCGCCAATTGCTTGAAGTTTAAAGAAATTGCAGGATTGCCCAGGCGTATCAGGCGCGATTCGCAATTGTCCTTGCGGGACGCCGCGAATTGCTTGAAGCTCAAAACAATTGGTCCGACCGGAACCCGCCGCGGAGGCACGATCGCCGCATGATCCTCGATTCCGAAACCAAAGCCGTCGAACTGCCCGACGATCACGGCACCGAGCTGCGGCTGTGGCTGCGCCTCTTGACCTGCACCACGCTGATCGAAGGCGAGGTGCGCAGCCGGCTGCGCGAGAAGTTCGACGTCACGCTGCCGCGCTTCGACCTGATGGCCCAACTCGACAAGGTGTCCGACGGCATGACGCTGTCGGACCTGTCGAAGCGGATGATGGTGTCGAACGGCAACGTCACCGGGCTGGTCGAGCGCCTGGTTGAATCAGGCCATCTCGATCGCCGCACCTCGGAGACGGACCGCCGCGTGCAGTTCATCCGGCTCACAAAACTCGGCCGCGCCGAATTCCGCAAGATGGCCGCCGAGCACGAGAAGTGGATCGCCGATATCTTCGGCGATCTCTCGCCGAAGGATATCCGCGAACTGATGCGGCTGCTCGCCAAGGCCAAGGGCTCGGCGCAGCGCTCCGCCAAGGCGAGGAGCGCTTAAGCCGTGACCGAGGTCGACTACGAGGTCGAATACAACAATCGGGCGCGGGTGCCGGAAAATCCGGCGCTGATGGCCGGCTGGGCGAGGGACTCCGCGGCGTATCGCGAGCAGCATCCGCCGCGGCGGCTGACCTATGGTCCGGGCAGCCGCAACGTCATCGACCTGTTCGAAGGCGATCGTGACGGGCCGCTCGTGGTTTTTATCCATGGCGGCTACTGGCAGGCGCTCGACGGCTCGTCATCGAGCCACTGCGCGCGAGGGCTCAACGGTCACGGCATCAGCGTCGCGGTGCCGAGCTACGATCTCTGCCCCAATGTCACGGTCGGCGATATCATCGGCGAGATGCGTGCGGCGTGCCGTGAGCTGGCCAGGCTCGGCCGGCCGCTGGTCGTGTCGGGACACTCCGCAGGCGGACATCTTGCCGCATGCATGCTCGCGACCGATTGGCCGGCCCATGATGCGTCGCTGCCAAAGGACCTGGTCAGGGCTGCTTACGCGATCTCCGGTCTGTTCGAGCTCGAGCCATTGGTCGGCACCTCCATCAACAAGGCGCTTGGCCTCGACCGCGCCGCCGCCCGGGCGGCGAGCCCGCTGTTCTGGACGCCGCCCGCGGGCGCGACGCTCGATGCCGTCGTCGGCGGCGCCGAGAGCGCGGAATATCACCGGCAGAGCCGGGCCGTCGTCGATGTCTGGGGCAAAGCGGGCGTTGCAACGCGGTTCGGCGTCGTGCCCGACGCCAATCATTTCACCGCGATCGCGCCGCTCGCCGATCCGGGCTCGGCGATGGTGGCGCGGCTGAAGCAGCTTACGCAAGTCTGAGGTGCTGAAGGATCGGCCAGCGATTGCCACGCGATTTCCACGCGATTTCCGCCCTTGCGCCAAATTATTTTAAGTATAAAATGATTGGCGATTGGAACGCTGCCGGGCGTCCTCGATGTTGATGTTGGTCTTCTCGATATTGGTCTTGGCCTTTCTGGATGGAAAGCGAGGGGCGATCGAATGTCAGGTGAATTTCCCGGGCTCGGCCCATCCGGGCATGTCGACGATTTCGCACGGCGCAACCTGCCGCCATCAGCGCAATGGCCGCAGCTGCTGCTCGACCGGCCGGAGTTTCAATATCCCGATTATCTCAACGCCGCGGTCGAACTGACCGACCGCATCGTAGCGCAGGGGATGGGCGATCGCATCGCGCTGATCGGCAACGGCCGCCAGCGCACCTACAAGGAACTGACCGATTGGTCGAACCGCCTGGCGCATGCGCTGGTGGAGAACTATGGCGTCAAGCCCGGCAATCGCGTCCTGATCCGCTCGGGCAACAACCCTGCGCTGGTCGCGGCCTGGCTCGCGGCGACCAAGGCCGGTGCCGTTGTCGTCAACACCATGCCGATGCTGCGCGCCGGCGAACTGGCCAAGATCGTCGACAAGGCCGAGATTGCGCTGGCGCTGACCGACAGCCGCATCGCGGATGAACTGGTGGCCTGCGCCAAGACCAGCAAATTCCTCAAGCAGGTCGTCAATTTCGACGGCACGCAGAACCACGATGCCGAGCTCGACCGGATCGCGCTGAACAAGCCGGTCAAGTTCGATGCGGTGAAGACCGGCCGCGATGACGTTGCGTTGCTCGGATTCACGTCGGGCACGACAGGCGAGCCCAAGGCGACCATGCACTTTCACCGCGATCTCCTGATCGTTGCCGACGGCTATGCGAAGGAAGTGCTCAAGGTGACGCCGGACGATGTGTTCGTCGGCTCGCCGCCGCTTGCGTTCACGTTCGGCCTTGGCGGGCTCGCGATCTTCCCGCTGCGCTTCGGCGCCACCGCGACGCTGCTGGAGAACGCGGCGCCGAGCGAGATGATCCGGATCATCGAAACCTACAAGGCGACGATCTGCTTCACCGCGCCGACCGCCTATCGGGCGATGATGGCCGCGATGGACAAGGGCGCGGATCTGTCTTCGCTGCGACTCGCGGTCTCGGCCGGCGAGACGTTGCCGGCCCCGGTGTTCGAGAACTGGACCAAGAAGACCGGCAAGCCGATCCTCGACGGCATCGGCAGCACGGAGCTGCTGCACATCTTCATCACCAACCGCACCGGCAGCGCCGTCGGCGGCACCACGGGCACGCCCGTCACGGGCTACGAGGCCAGGATCGTCGACGAAGACATGAACGAGCTGCCGGCGGGGCAGGTCGGCAAGCTGGCGGTTCGCGGCCCGACCGGCTGCCGCTATCTCGCGGACTCCAGGCAGAGCAAATATGTCCGCGACGGCTGGAACATCACCGGCGATGCCTTCGTCAGCGACGAGAACGGCCGGCTGTCGTTCGTGGCGCGTGCCGACGACATGATTATCTCAGCGGGCTACAACATCGCCGGCCCCGAGGTCGAGGCCGCGCTGCTCGGCCATCCCGATGTCGCGGAGTGCGCCGTGATCGGCGCACCCGACGAGGAGCGCGGGCAGATCGTCTCGGCGTTCATCGTGCTGAAGCAGGGCGCGCGCTGCGACGATGTCGAGATCAAGCTGCTGCAGGATCACGTCAAGGCGACGATCGCGCCGTATAAATATCCGCGCGCGATCGCCTTCGTCGAGGCGCTGCCGAAGACCCAGACCGGGAAGATCCAGCGCTTCAAGCTGCGCGAAGCAAGCTGACAAGCAAAATGGGAGGGCGACGGCTTGCGGCCGCCGCCTCGGGGATCAACGATAGATCAATGCGCCGCGCCGCCGCCGGCCGCGTTCTTCGGCTTGCCGGTCAAGAGGATCGCGATTGCCGCGAACACCAGCACGATGCCGATCACGGCAAAGGTGTCACTGAAACCAAGCACCAGGGCCTGGCGCTTGACGATATTGCCGAGCGCCACGATCGCCTGGTGATGCGCGGTCGCCGGATCGGAGATGCCGTGGCTGAGGAAGTAATTGGTGACCTCGGCGATCCGGGTGCGCACTTCCTCGCGGCCGAGGTCGACCGACTGGCCGATGATGTTGGAGTGGAACTGCTCGCGCTTGGTGACGATGGTGGCGAGCAAGGCCGTGCCGATCGCGCCGCCGAGGTTGCGCATCATGTTGGAGATGCCGGAGGCCGCCGCCGCGTCCTGCGGCGCGACGCTGCCGAGGCTGACGGCGGACAGCGGGGCCAGCATGATTGCCTGGCCGATCGCGCGGACGATGTTCGGGACGAAGAACTGGTCACCGGAGTAATCGAGCGACATCGCGATGTTCATGAAGGAGGAGACCGCGAACAGGATCATGCCGGTGAAGGCGATGAAGCGCGGATCGAAGCGTTGCATCAGCTTCGGCACCAGCGGGATCAGGATCAGCTGCGGCAGGCCGGTCCAGGCCAGCACCTGGCCGATCTGCTCGGCGTTGTAGCGCTGCACCTGGCCGAGATAGGCCGGCAGCAGGTAGACCGAGCCGAACAGCGCGAAGCCGACGAACACCGCCGAGATGGTGCCGAAACCGAAGCTGCGCTGGGTCAGGAGGCGCAGCCGAATCAGCGGCTTCTCGACGACGAGCTCGATCCAGACGAACAGAGTGAGGCTGACGGCGGCGATCACCGCGAGCTTGACGATGAAGGGCGAGCCGAACCAGTCGTTCTTGTTGCCTTCCTCGAGCACGGCCTGCAGCGACGACAGACCGATCGCCATCGTGACGATGCCGAGCCAGTCGCCCTCGCGCAGCAGGTGCAGCTGCATCGGCTGGCGTTCCAGCGTGAAATAGAGGGTGATGACCATCACCGCGGTCGGGATCACGTTGACGAAGAAGATGGTCTGCCAGCCGTAATTCTCGGTGAGGTAGCCGCCGATGGTCGGTCCGATCGCGGGCGCAAAGGTCACGGCGAGCGCGAACATGGCAAGACCGACCGGCTGCTGGGCCTTCGGCAGCTTGGTGAAGACCAGCGTGAAGGCCATCGGGATCAGCACGCCGCCAAAGAAGCCCTGCAAGCCGCGCATCGCGATCATCGAGGGCAGGTCGTGGGTGAAGGCACAGGCGACCGAGAAGATCGCGAACAGGGTGGCGAAGCCGATGATGATCTTGCGGAAGGAAAACACCCGGCTGAGATAGTCGGTCAGCGGGATCACCACGATCTCGCCGATCAGATAGGAGGTCGAGATCCAGGAGCCGTTGTCGACGCCGGTTCCGATGCCGCCCTCGATGTTGAGGAGCGAGGCGTTGGTGATCTGGATGTTGAGGATCGCCATGAACGCGCCGATCATGGCGGCGACGATGGAGATCCAGACCGCCATGCTGGCGCGGTTGGGATCGGCCGCTACGGCTGCCGCGCGGGGCGCAGCAGAAGGGGAGGAGAGCGCGAGGTCGGACATGACATCACCTATTTGAAGGAGGCGACAGCGAGCTTGGGAGAGGCGTTGGAGCGCGGCGCCTCGCCAGGTTGCGACAAGGTTGCGATGGTCGGGATGACCGACATGCCGGGCCGCAATTCGACCGCCGTCGCGTCGAGCTTGATCTTCACCGGAATGCGCTGCACCACCTTGGTGAAGTTGCCGGTCGCATTGTCGGGCGGCAGCAGCGCGAATTCCTGGCCGCTGGCGGGCGCGAGACTGTCGACATGGCCGCGCACCACCTGTCCCGGGAACATGTCGACCGCGATCTCGACCGGCTGACCCTTGCGGACATTGGTGAGCTGCGTCTCCTTGTAGTTCGCGATCACATAGGCGCCGGTGGCGGGCACCAGCGACATCAGCTGTGTGCCGGCCTGGACGAACTGGCCGGTGCGCAGGGTGCGGTTGCCGACCACACCGTCGATCGGGGCTGATATGGTGGTGTAGCCGAGGTTCAGCTCGGCCTGATGCTGGAGCGCGGTGGCGCGAGCCTGCGACGCGACGGCCTGGGCAATGTCGGCCTTGAGCAACTCCACCTGGCGGAGTGCGGAGGCGAGGTTCGCGGTATCGCGGGCCACGGCGGCCTGTGCGCTGGCGTAGCGCGACTGTGCCTGCTGCGCGTTCTGCACGCTGCCGAAGCCGGTGCCGGCGAGGTCGGTGTAACGCTTGTTCTCCTGCTCGGCGAAGGTCTGCGTCGCGGTGTCCACGGCGAGGGTCGCGCGTGCCGCTTCGATCACGGACTGCTGCACATCGAGCTGCGCATGCTTGCTGGCGATCGCGGCCTCGGCGGCGGCGACGTCGGCCTTGGCCTGATCCAGCGCGACCCTGAAATCGCGATCGTCGATCCGCGCCAGCATCTGGCCGGCGCGCACATGCTCATTGTCGCCCACCAGCACCGCGCTGAGATAGCCGGAGACTTTTGGCGCGATCGTCGTGTTGTCGGCCTTCACATAGGCGTCGTCGGTCGAGACCTGAAAACGGCCGACCGTCCAGTAATCCCAGCCGTACCAGGCTCCGCCCGCGAGAACGGCGAGCGCCGCGCCGGCCAGCAGCAGGCGGCGAAGCCTGCCCTTGGCGGCAGGCGGCTTGGCGGCCTCCGGATTTGCGATCAATTGCCTGGCGGTCTCGGCCGGAACCTGGCTCTCGGCCTTGAATGATGTCTCATGCTGGCTCATGGCGGTGCTCCTGATCCGTCTATCCCACTGGAAAATCGTGCCAATTTCGGCCGGTGCCCGCGGGATTAATTAGGAAACTTGATGTTTTCCAAAATAGAGCCCATATTGGGAGTGTCAATAGAATGACAGGCATCATTTAAAAGCATGGCTCGCGGATGAACCGGAATGACAAGGATCAGACTGAGCAAGGCGCACCGGCGCGGCGCGGCCGCGGGCGGCCGCAGCTACGTTCCGACGACGAGACGCGTGCGCTGATCTATGACGCCGCACGACGCGAGTTCTCCGAGCGCGGCTTCGCGGCGGCCAACATCGCCGACGTGGCCTGCCGCGCCGGCGTCTCCACCAAGACACTCTATCGGCTGATCCCGACCAAGCTGGCGCTGTTCGAGGGCACGGTGACGGACCGGATGGACCGATTCATATCCGCCGTGAATCTCGGCGCCTGCGACGGCCGCGATATCGCGGCGGCATTGGAGGCGGCGCTCTCGAGCTGTGGCGAGTTGATCCTCGATGCCGAGGTCATCGCGCTCCAGCGCATCATTCTGGCCGACAGCGACAAATTCCCCGACATTGCCGAGATGTTCTACGAGAAGGCGATGCAGCGGACCCTTGGCGCGCTGGCCGCGTGGCTGGGCGTGCAGCAGCGGCGGGGACGGATCGCGGTGGACGACGCACAGGCCGCTGCGGGCATGCTGCTCGGCATGCTGGTGTTCCAGCCGCAACGCGACGTGATGTACGGCCACAGGCCGCCGCCGTCGCGGGCGCAGATCGAGGCCCGCGCCAAGGCCTGTGCGGCACTGTTCCTGTCCGGATGCGCCGCACCGGCCGACCAGACCAAGAAGCAGAACGGAGACGCGTGACGCCCCGCGTTACTTGCCCATTGCCGCCGCCGGCGGCTGGGCCAGCACCTGCCGGATCATCCGCGCGAGATCGGATTTGCGGTAAGGCTTCGGCAGCAGTGTCACATCCGGATCGAGACGGCCGTGGTGGATGATCGCGTCCTCGGTGTAGCCGGAGGTGAAGAGCACGCGCACCGAGGGCAGTTTGGCGATCACGGCATCGGCGACCTGTCGGCCGTTCATGCCGCCGGACATGATGACGTCGGTGAACAGCACGTCGCAGACGAACCCGTTGTCGACCGCAGCCAATGCTTCCGGGCCGTTGGCGGTGACCATGGTGCGATAGCCGAGCTGCTCGAGCTGGGCGCTGACGTAATTGCGCACCAGCGGATCGTCCTCGACGACCAGGATGGATTCATTGCCGCCGCGCGTGTCGACCGGAGGAGGCGGCTCGACGTCGATCATGTCGCCGCTGCTGCGCGGCAGATAGAGCTTGATCGAGGTGCCGTGGCCCTCTTCGGAATAGATCTTGAGGTGTCCGTTGGACTGCTTGATGAAGCCGTACACCATGCTGAGCCCGAGGCCGGTGCCCTTGCCGGTGTCCTTGGTCGTGAAGAACGGCTCGAACACCTTGTCGCGGATCCCCGCCGGGATGCCACCGCCGGTGTCGCTGACCGCGACCATCACATATTCACCCGCCCGCACGTCGGGGTTGGCGACGGCATAAACCTCGTCGAGGATGACGTTGCTGGTCTCCAGCATCAGCTTGCCGCCATCGGGCATCGCATCGCGGGCATTGACGGCGAGATTGAGCAGCGCGGTCGCCATGTGGTTCGGATCGATGAAGGCCGTCCAGGCGTCGGGTTCGAGCGCGGTATCGATCTCGATCTGCTCGCCGAGCGAGGGGCGCAGCAGCCGCGCGGTGTCCTGCACCAGGGTGTTGAGATTCGCTTCACGCGGTTGCAGCGGCTGCAGCCGCGAGAAGGCCAGCAGGTGCTTGGTCACTTCTGCACCGCGAAACGCCGCGTCGGTGATCATCTTGGCGACAGACGACAGCGCGGGATCATGTTCAACGGCTTCCGCGAGGATGTCGATCAGGCCGGTGATGACGGTCAGGATGTTGTTGAAATCATGCGCGATGCCGCCGGAGAGATGCCCGACGGCCTCCATTTTCTGCACCTGGCGGAGCTTTTGCTCGGCTTCGAGCTGTTCGCGGGCGGCCTCGACTTCGCGGGCGCGCATGAAGATTTCCGCTTCCATCTGCTCGGTGCGCTCGCGCAACCGGTCGGTCAGCTGGTCCTGCTCGGCGCCGCGCTGCTTCAGCTGGATGAAGCTGGTGACGTCTTCGACCCGATGGATGATGTAGGTGAACTGCCCGTTCGGCCCCAACACCGGCGAATTGCGCGGGCTCCAGTAGCGTTCCTCGAATCCGCCGCCCTCCGACTCGGGCTTGCGGATATCGTATTTCTGCACCGTCATGGTGTCGGGGCGACGGAACTGGACCACGCGCTCAAGCGAGGCGCGCAGGTTCCGCACGCCGTCGGCGGCCGGATCGTCCGGATTGTCGGGAAACACCTCGAACAGCCCGCGCCCGAGGATCGCGGCGCGCTCGGTCTTGGTGGCGCGCAGATAGGCGTCGCTCACTGCCGCGATGCGAAAGTCGGGCTGAGTCAGCACCAGATAGAGGCCGGGCGCCGCCTCGAATAACGCCTTGAAGTCGGGCGTCGGCGGGGACTGGTTCTGCAGCTCAACCTCCCTCGCAGGGTGCGGTCCGCCGGGTGACCGCAGCCAAGATGTGACATGCGTTTCGTGGAACTTCAATGCCTAACATACGGCACTGGCTCGATTTTCTCGATCGATCGGGCGTCGTGCGGCCGCTAGTGCGAATTCGGCAGATAGCGCCAGCCCTCCTTGCCGAGGAAGTCCAGCATGGCCTGCGCGGGCGGCAGCAGGATCTTGTCGGTGCGCCTGATCGCGTGCCACTGCCGGACGATCGGCAGGCCTTTCACCTTGAGCACCACCAGCCGGCCATCCTCCAGCTCATGGAACACCGTGTGCTGGGAGATGAAGGCGATGCCGAGCCCGGCCATGACAGCCTGCTTGATGGTCTCGTTGCTGTCCATCGCCATGCCGAGCTTCGGCTCCAGCCCGACCCGCTCGAAATATTGCTGCATCAGCATCCGCGTGCCCGATCCTTGCTCGCGGGTGATGAAGGTTTCGTTGGCGAGTTCCGATGGGGCGACGTGCCGCCGCCGCGCCAGCCGATGATCGGGCGCGGCGATGATGAAGTGCGGATGCCGGCCGAGCGGCTTCATCTCCACCTCGACATCGGCCGGCGGCCGCCCCATCACCGCGATGTCGAGATCGTAGCCGCGCAGCGCGTCGCGAATCTCCTCGCGGTTGCCGATCCTGAGCGTGACCTCGATCTTGGGAAAGCGGCGCGAGAACGCCGCGATCGCAAACGGCACGAAGTATTTGGCGGTGGAGACCGCGCCCATCGCGACGCGGCCGCCGCTGCGGCCGGCGATCATGTCGAGCGATTGCTCGCAGTCCTTCAGCGCCGCCTCGATCCGCTCGACCAGCGTCAGCACGTGCGCGCCGGCATCCGTCAGCGCCATGCCGTCGCCGGTGCGCTGGATCAGCGGCAACCCCGCGAGCGCCTGCAGGTTGCGGAGCTGCAGCGTCACCGCGGGCTGGGTCAGGTTCAACCGGTTGGCGGCGGACGTGATCGAACCAGCCTCGTGCAAGGTCGACAGTGCACGCAGCTGGCGGATGGTGAGATCCCGCGAGAAGTTGCCGGCCATGACAAGCTCCATAAGAAATACTTTGCCCGGACCAAAGATAATAAAATTTCCCTAATTGGGCAATTCGCGCGTTGATAGGGCGAAGGCGACTCCCTGAGGTCGCCTCTCGAAGCCTCGGGACAGAGGGCGCGATCATAGGGAGAGGCCGGTGGAGATTCGTCCTGCATTGCATGCCCATCTGGAGTGGCCGACGCAACACAACCCGTTGCGCGCCGCGACCGTTGTGGTGATCGAGGCCCTCGCGGGCGCCGCGATCGAGCTCTCGCGCATCATTGCCGTCGGGCCGCTCGCCGGCATCGGCGGCGAGAGCGGCGGGGTCAATCCCGACGGCGACCGGCAGAAGACCATCGACATCGTCGCCGACGATCTGATGCGGAACGCGTTGCGCACCGCGCCGGTCGCCGCAGTGCTGTCGGAGGAGGTCGAACTGCCCGAGACGCTCGATCCCGACGCGCCGCTCTGCGTCGCGATCGATCCGCTCGATGGATCCGCCAATCTCGAAAACAACATCTCGATCGGCACGATCTTCTCGATCCGGCCGAAAGGAAACGACGTCATCTCGACCTTCTTCGAGCCCGGCACGGCGCAATGTGCCGCCGGCTGCTTCATCTACGGTCCGCAGACCGTGCTGGTGCTGGCGCTCGACCAGCGCGTCGACTGCTTTACGCTGGACCCGCGAACCGGCGAGTTCGTCCTGACCGCGCGTGACCTGCGCGTACAGCAGGATGCGTCGGAATTCGCCATCAATGCCTCGAACCGGCGGCATTGGAGCGGCCCGGTGCGCAGCTACATCGACGAGTGCCTCGCCGGGGCGAACGGCGAGCGCGGGCAGGACTTCAACATGCGCTGGATCGGCTCGCTGGTCGCTGAGGCCTACCGCATCCTGATGCGCGGCGGCGTGTTCCTGTATCCGGCGGATGCGCGCCAGGGCTACCGCGAAGGCCGGTTGCGTCTGCTGTACGAGGCGCATCCCATCGCACTGATCATGGAATGGGCGGGCGGCGCCGCGTCGAACGGCCGGTCGCGGATTCTCGAACTGTCGGCACGTACGCCGCATCAGCGCGTGCCGCTGATCATGGGATCGACGCGCGCCGTGCGCGACGTCGATGCGATCCACCTGACCGTCGAGCCGTTGTTCGAAAGCAGCGATGCCCCGCTGTTCGCGCGGCGCGGCCTGTTCCGCTGAGGAGGACCGCATGTCACGTCGGCATCCCATCATCTCGATCACCGGCTCCTCCGGGGCCGGCACCACCTCGGTGAAGAAGACGTTCGAGAACATCTTCCGCCGCGAGAACGTGGTCGCCGCCTATATCGAGGGCGACGCGTTCCACCGCTACGACCGCGCCGAGATGCGCAGCCTGATGGCGGAGAGGGCCGAGCGCGGCAACAAGCACTTCAGCCATTTCAGCCCCGAGACCAATTTGTTCGAGGAGCTGGAGAAGCTGTTCAGCGACTACGCCGAGACCGGCACCGGAACCACGCGACACTATGTGCACGACGAGGAGGAGGCGCGGCTCTACGGCGCCAAGCCCGGCACCTTCACCGCTTGGGAGGCGCTGCCGGAGAATTCCGACCTGTTGTTCTACGAGGGCCTGCATGGTGCCGTGGTCACCGACAAGGTGAATGTCGCGCAGCATGCCGACCTCAAGATCGGCGTCGTGCCGGTCATCAACCTCGAATGGATCCAGAAGCTGCATCGCGACCGCAGCCATCGCGGCTACTCCACCGAGGCAGTGACCGACACCATCCTGCGCCGCATGCCGGACTATGTGAATTACATCTGCCCGCAATTCACCGAGACCGACATCAACTTCCAACGCGTGCCGACGGTCGACACGTCGAACCCGTTCATCGCGCGCTGGATCCCGACGCCGGATGAATCGATGGTCGTGATCCGGCTGAAGAACCCGCGCGGCATCGATTTTCCCTATCTGCTCTCGATGATTCCGAACAGCTTCATGTCGCGCGCCAATTCGATCGTGGTGCACGGCGCCAAGCTCGACCTCGCGATGCAGCTCATCCTGACCCCGCTGATCCTGCAACTGATCGAACGAAAGAGGCGAACGATATGACCGCACTTGCGTCCGTTGCCAGTCGCCCCGAAATCAGCCACGACGAGATGGCGAACGCCATCCGCTTCCTCGCCATCGACGCGGTGGAGCAGTCGAAATCCGGTCATCCCGGCATGCCGATGGGCATGGCCGATGTCGCGACCGTGCTGTTCACGGACTTCCTGAAGTTCGATCCGGCTGATCCGGCCTGGCCCGACCGCGACCGCTTTGTGCTGTCGGCCGGTCACGGCTCGATGCTGCTCTACGCGCTGCTCTATCTGACCGGTTACGAGAGCATGACGCTCGACCAGCTCAAGGCGTTCCGGCAGTGGGGATCGAAAACCCCGGGACATCCCGAGTATGGCCACACCCCGGGTGTCGAGACCACGACCGGGCCGCTCGGGCAGGGGATTGCGACCGCGGTCGGCATGGCGCTTGCCGAGCGGCTGATGAACGCGCGCTTCGGCGACGACCTCGTCGACCACTACACCTATGTGATCGCCGGCGATGGCTGCCTGATGGAAGGCCTCAGCCATGAGGCGATCTCGCTCGCCGGCCATTTGCGGCTGAACCGCTTGATCGTGCTGTTCGACGACAATCATATCTCGATCGACGGCGCCACCTCGCTGTCCTGTTCGGACGACCAGGCGGCGCGGTTCAAGGCCAGCGGCTGGAACGTCAACCGCATCGACGGCCACGATCCGCAGGCGATCACCGCGGCGATCAGGCAGGCACGATCGAGCGATCGTCCGTCGTTGATCGCCTGCCGGACGGTGATCGGGTTCGGTGCACCGAACCGGCAGGGCAGCGAAAAGGTGCATGGCGCGCCGCTCGGTGCCGATGAGGTGGCGAAGACCCGTGCCGCGCTGCGCTGGCCGTATCCGGCATTCGAAATTCCCGACGCGGTGCTGGCGGAGTGGCGCGAGCTCGGCGGCCGCGGCCGCGACGCGCGGCGGGCCTGGATCGAGCGTTCGCGCAGCGCCTGCAAGGGCGACAAGGTCGAGCGGTCTCCGTTCCATGACGCGCTGAACCGGAGATTGCCCTGCGCCTATGCCGAGGCGATGGTGAAGTTGGTGGAGCGGTTCGCGACCGAGCGGCCGAAGCTCGCCACGCGACAGGCCTCGCAGCAGGTCATCGACGTGATCGCGGAGGCGTTGCCCAATCTCCTCGGCGGCTCGGCCGACCTCACGCATTCCAATCTGACGCTGGCGAAGTCGCAGGTTTCGGTGCGGCCGGAAACGCTCGACGGCAGCTATATCCATTACGGCATCCGCGAGCATGGCATGGCCGCGGCGATGAACGGTATCGCCCTGCACGGCGGGTTCATTCCCTATGGCGGCACCTTCCTCAGCTTCGCCGATTACAGCCGGCCGGCGATCCGCCTCGCGGCGCTGATGGCGATCCGCGTCATCCATGTGATGACCCACGATTCCATTGGGCTCGGCGAGGACGGGCCGACGCATCAGCCGGTCGAGCATCTGGCGGCGCTGCGCGCGATCCCGAACGTCCTGGTGTTCCGCCCGGCCGATGCCGTCGAAACCGCGGAAGCGTGGGACTGCGCGCTGAAGGCGGAGACCTCGCCGTCGATCCTCTGCCTGTCGCGGCAGGCGCTGCCGACGGTTCGCGACGGCAGCAAGGACAACCAGGTCGCGCTCGGCGCCTACGTTCTCGTCGAGCCGGCCTTCGCGCGTGACGTCACCCTGATTGCAACGGGTTCGGAGGTGGCGATCGCGCTCGAAGCCGCAAAGCTGCTGGCGGAAGACGGGGTACAGGCGGCGGTCGTCTCGGCCCCGTGCTTCGACCTGTTCCGCCAGCAGCCGAGCGACTATCGCGCCCAGGTGCTGGGCAGCGCCCCGCGCGTCGGCGTGGAGGCTGCGGTCGAGGGCGACTGGGCGCGCTGGGTCGGCGAGGACGGTGCCTTCGTCGGCATGACCGGCTTCGGCGCTTCCGCGCCTGCCGACGTGCTCTACCGCGAATTCGGCATCACGCCCGCGGCAATCGCTGCTGCAGCAAAACAGCTCATTCAACGAGCGAATTGAAAGGAGGACGCCACCATGGCGCGGATAACCCTGAGACAGTTGCTGGATCACGCCGCCGAACGCGGCTACGGCGTGCCGGCCTTCAACATCAACAATATGGAGCAGGGCCTCGCCATCATGGAGGCGGCCGCGGCCTGCGATGCGCCTGTCATCATCCAGGCCTCGCGCGGCGCGCGGTCCTATGCCAACGACATCATGCTGGCGAAGATGATCGACGCGCTCGAGGAGATGCATCCGCAGATTCCGCTCTGCCTGCATCTCGACCACGGCAACGAGGAGGCGACCTGCGCCACCGCGATCCGCTACGGCTTCACCTCCGTCATGATGGACGGCTCGCTCAAGGCCGACGCCAAGACGGCAGCCGACTACGACTACAACGTCGATATCACCCGCCGGGTCGTCGACATGGCGCACTGGGTCGGCGCGTCGGTCGAAGGCGAGCTCGGCGTGCTCGGCTCGCTCGAGCATGGCGGCGGCGAGCAGGAGGACGGTCACGGCGTCGAAGGCAAGCTGAGCCACGACCAACTGCTCACCGATCCAGACCAGGCGGTCGATTTCGTTCGCGCCACCAAGGTCGATGCGCTCGCGATCGCGATGGGTACCTCGCATGGTGCCTACAAGTTCACGCGGCGGCCCGACGGCGAGATCCTGGCGATGCGTGTGGTCGAGGAGATCCACAGTCGCCTGCCGAACACGCATCTGGTGATGCACGGCTCGTCCTCGGTGCCGCAGCCGCTGCAGGACATGTTCAACCAGTTCGGCGGCGAGATGCCGCAGACCTGGGGCGTCCCGGTCGAGGAGATCGTCCGCGGCATCAAGCACGGGGTGCGCAAGGTCAATATCGACACCGATTGCCGCCTGGCGATGGCGGCGGCCTTCCGCAAGGTCGCCGTCCAGTCGAAGAGCGAGTTCGATCCGCGCAAATTCCTGAAGCCGGCGATGGATGCGCTGCGCGAACTCTGCCGTGACCGCTTCGAGCAGTTCGGCACGGCCGGCAATGCCGCCAGGATCAAGGTGGTTGCACTGCCGGAGATGGCCCGTCGCTATCGCGCCGGCGCGCTCGATCCGCAAATTGGAAAGATGACCCAGGCCGCCTGAGCAAATGGCGACGAACCACAGGAGATTTCGATGAACATGCAGCAGTCGATGACGGTGCGCGGCAAGGATCGCTACAAGTCCGGCGTGATGGAATACAAGCGGATGGGCTATTGGGAGCCGAACTACGAGCCCAAGGACACCGACGTCATCGCCCTGTTCCGCGTCACGCCGCAGGACGGCGTCGATCCGACCGAAGCCTGCGCGGCGGTGGCGGGCGAATCCTCGACCGCGACCTGGACCGTGGTGTGGACCGATCGGCTGACGGCCGCGGAGAAATACCGGGCGAAATGCTACCGCGTCGATCCGGTGCCGAATTCGCCGGGCAGCTACTTCGCCTATATCGCCTACGACCTCGACCTGTTCGAGCCGGGCTCGATCTCTAACCTGACGGCCTCGATCATCGGCAATGTGTTCGGCTTCAAGCCGCTGAAGGCGTTGCGGCTCGAGGACATGCGGCTGCCGACGGCCTATGTGAAGACATTCCAGGGGCCGGCGACCGGCATCGTGGTGGAGCGCGAGCGGCTCGACAAGTTCGGCCGTCCCTTGCTCGGCGCCACCGTGAAGCCAAAGCTCGGCCTGTCCGGCCGCAACTATGGCCGCGTCGTTTATGAAGCCTTGAAAGGCGGGCTCGACTTCACCAAGGACGACGAGAACATCAACTCGCAGCCCTTCATGCACTGGCGCGAGCGCTTCCTCTACTGCATGGAGGCGGTCAACCGCGCGCAGGCCGCGACCGGCGAGATCAAGGGCACCTATCTCAACGTCACCGCGGCGACCATGGAGGACATGTACGAGCGCGCCGAGTTCGCCCATGAGCTCGGCTCCAACATCGTCATGATCGATCTTGTGATCGGCTACACCGCGATCCAGTCGATGGCGAAGTGGGCGCGCAAGAACAACATGATCCTGCATCTGCATCGCGCCGGTCACTCGACCTACACGCGGCAGCGCAGCCACGGCGTCTCGTTCCGCGTGATCGCGAAATGGATGCGGCTCGCCGGCGTCGATCACATCCACGCCGGCACGGTGGTCGGCAAGCTCGAGGGCGATCCGAACACCACCCGCGGCTACTACGACATCTGCCGCGAGGACTTCAATCCGTTGCACCTGGAGCACGGCGTGTTCTTCGACCAGAACTGGGCGAGCCTCAACAAGCTGATGCCGGTGGCCTCCGGGGGCATCCATGCCGGCCAGATGCACCAGCTGCTCGACCTGCTCGGCGAGGACGTCGTGCTGCAGTTCGGTGGCGGCACCATCGGCCATCCCCGCGGCATCCAGGCCGGCGCCACCGCCAACCGCGTCGCGCTGGAGGCCATGATCCTCGCCCGCAACGAGGGGCGCGACTACGTCCACGAGGGGCCGGAGATCCTGGCCAAGGCGGCGCAGACCTGCACGCCGCTGCGCGAGGCGCTCGACGTCTGGAAGGACGTCACCTTCAACTACGAGTCGACGGACGCCCCCGATTTCGTTCCCACGCCGAGCATGGCGGTCTGAGAGGAGGTTCTCATGCGCGTTACCCAAGGCTGCTTCTCGTTCCTGCCCGATCTGACCGACGAGCAGATCGCCGCACAGGTACAATATTGTCTCGACAAGGGCTGGGCGGTGAACATCGAGTTCACCGACGATCCGCATCCCCGCAACACCTATTGGGATATGTGGGGCCTGCCGATGTTCGATCTGCGCGATGCGGCGGGCATCATGAAGGAGCTCGCCGACTGCCGGCGGGTCTATGGCGACCGCTATATCCGGGTCTCCGGCTTTGATTCCAGCCCGGGCTGGGAGTCGGTTCGCATCTCCTTCATCGTCAACCGGCCGCAGGAGGAGCCAGGCTTCCGGCTCGACCGCCAGGAGGCCGCCGGACGCAATCTGCGTTACGCGACCCATTCCTATGCAGCGGGCCGCCCTGAAGGCGAACGCTACACCGATCATTGACCGCGTCCGGCTTGCAAACCAGGCGGGTTGCTCCCTCGACCGTCTTGGTCCGGATGCACTTCTCCGTCGTCGCCGCCGCGGCGACGGAGCTTTTCCAGGCGAGAGGATCATGACCCAGGCGCAAGAACAGATCAGCGAACAAATCCGCGAGACCCCGCTCGAGACCATCGACCTTCGTCATGAATTCGCCGACCTCGGCATCGGCGACGTGCTCGACCAGCTCGATTCCGAATTGATCGGCCTGAAGCCGGTGAAGACCCGTATCCGCGAGATCGCATCGCTGCTGCTGGTCGAACGCATCAGGCAGAAGATGGCGCTGGCGACGACGTTTCCGACCCTGCATATGTCGTTCACCGGCAACCCCGGCACCGGCAAGACCACGGTCGCGCTGCGGATGGCCGGCATCCTGCACAAGCTCGGCTTCGTCCGCCGCGGCCACGTCATCAGCGTCACGCGTGATGACCTTGTCGGGCAATATATCGGCCACACCGCGCCGAAGACGAAAGAGATATTGAAGAAGGCGATGGGCGGCGTGCTGTTCATCGACGAGGCCTATTACCTCTATCGCCCCGAAAACGAGCGCGACTACGGACAGGAGGCGATCGAGATCCTGCTGCAGATCATGGAGCAGCAGCGCGAGGATCTGGTGGTGATCCTGGCCGGCTATGGCGACCGCATGGAGAAATTCTTCCAGAGCAATCCGGGATTCCGCTCCCGCATCGCGCATCACATCGACTTCCCGGACTATTCGGACGGCGAGTTGCTCTGGATCGCCGAGCTGATGTTGCAACAGCAGAATTATCGTTTCTCCCCGGAAGCACGCGATGCCTTCACCCGATACATCGGCATTCGCAAGGAACAACCGCTGTTCTCCAATGCACGCTCGATCCGCAATGCGCTCGATCGCATCCGGTTGCGCCAGGCCAACCGGATCGTGGCGAAGCTCGACCGCACGCTCACCGCCGACGACGTGATGTCGATCGAGGCCGGCGACGTGCTCGCCAGCCGGGTGTTCGTCAAAGGCGCCGGTGCGCCGGGCGAGGCACGATGAACGAGGCGCTCGCCGTGATCCGGTCCGCCGGGATGCGCGACATCATCGCGAGCGCCCGCGCCTTGATCTTCGATGTCGACGGCACGCTCGCCGAAACCGAGGAGGTGCACCGCCGCGCCTTCAATGAAGCCTTTGCCGAAGCCGGCCTCGATTGGTTCTGGGACCATGTCACTTACGCGCGGCTGATTCGGGTGGCCGGCGGCAAGGAGCGCATCCGCGCCTTCGACCAGCGCAACGCGGTCCCAATGCTGACATTCGCCGAGATCGCCGACCTGCACAGGATCAAGACCGCGCGCTACGCCGCGCTGATTGCCGCGGGCGGTTGTCCGTTGCGGCCGGGCGTCAGGGCCTGGCTCGCCGGCGCGCGCAGCCGCGGCCAGCGCCTGGCGATCGCAACGACCACCTCGCACGGCAATATCGATGCGCTGCTTTCGGTTTCGCTCGGGCTGGACTGGGCCGATCAGTTCGAGGCGATCGTTGCCGGTGACGACGTGCCGCGGAAGAAGCCGGCGCCGGACGTCTATGTCGAGGTTCTGGCGCGGCTCGGGCTCGGGCCGGGAGATTGCGTCGCCGTTGAGGATTCCGGCAACGGCCTTGCCGCCGCGGCAGGCGCCGGCATCCCCGTGGTCATCACCCGCAGCACCTATTTCAGCGACGACGATTTTGCCGAGGCGCTGCTGGTTGTTGACGATCTCTCTGACATCGACGCCTGAAGATTGAGGCCGCTGGCCGGCAGTTCCGGCAATTTTATTCTGCCTGTTAAATAAATGGCGCTTGCGTCCATAGCGGGGTATGGGGCACAATCCCACCGAAGGTTGCCAAAAGTGATGCCGCGCCACCTGGAGGGCAATGGGACTTGTCAACATTTCCGGATAGCGCCTCACAATCCTCCCCGCCTCCGATCAATTTATTCGGATAATTAAATAAATGGCCAGTCGGTGCTTGCATCCGTACGGTGGGAGCAACATCAATCAAAGGGCGCAGAAAGCCGTGCCACACCGCCAGAAGTTCTGGCGCATGCTGGCGCTCGCCAACAATTCCGGGAGACTGGCGCCCCATGATCCTCCACGTCATTCCTGCGCCGCGTTCGTCCCACGACATGACTCGCGACTGAACCCGGCCTTGCAGGATCGACATGGCCGATCGTGCGGAGCGAGCATTGGCGCTGTTGACGGGTTCGATCGACATTCCGCAACTTCGGTTCGTGACGGTCCCGGCGCCGATCCGACACCGCCGTAGATCTGCGGTCCGCCCACGAACGATAGCCGTCGATGGACGCTGTGCACGGCAAGGGTATCCCAACTCAAAAAAACGAGGGAGTGAAGCATGTCCAAATTGAAGACCAGCTTGTTTGCGCTCGTGCTGGCCGGCCTTGCCGCGGCGGTGTCGGATCGCGACGCCATGGCCCAGAGCAAGCCGACCATCGGCATCGCGATGCCGACAAAATCCTCGGCACGCTGGATCGACGACGGCAACAACATGGTCAAGGTGCTGAAGGAGCGCGGCTACGGCACCGATCTGCAATATGCCGAAGATGACATTCCGAACCAGCTCTCCCAGGTCGAGAACATGGTGACCAAGGGTGCCAAGGTGCTGGTCATTGCCGCCATCGACGGCACCACCTTGTCCGATGTCCTGAAGCAGGCCAAGGCCCAGGGCATCACGGTGATCGCCTATGACCGCCTGATCCGCGACACCCCCAACGTCGACTATTACGCGACCTTCGACAATTTCCAGGTCGGCGTGCTGCAAGCCCAGTCGATCGAGAACGCGCTCGGGCTCAAGGAGGGCAAGGGGCCCTTCAACATCGAGCTGTTCGGCGGCTCGCCCGACGACAACAATGCGTACTTCTTCTACGACGGTGCGATGTCGGTGCTGAAGCCCTATATCGACAGCGGCAAGCTCGTGGTCGGCAGCGGCCAGACGGGCATGAACAAGGTTGCGACGCTGCGCTGGGACGGTGCGACCGCGCAGGCGCGCATGGATAACCTGCTCAGTGCGTTCTACGGCAAGAAGCGCGTCGATGCGGTGCTGTCGCCCTATGACGGCCTGTCGATCGGCATCATCTCCTCGCTGAAGAGCGTCGGCTACGGCAGCAAGGACCAGCCGATGCCGTACATCAGCGGGCAGGATGCCGAGGTACCATCGATCAAGGCGATGCTGCGCGGCGAGCAATATTCGACCATCTTCAAGGATACCCGCGACCTCGCCAAGGTGACGGCCGACATGGTCGACGCCGTGCTGAGCAAGAAGGAGGTCAGCGTCAATGACACCAAGACCTACAACAACGGGGTCAAGGTGGTTCCGTCCTATCTCCTCAAGCCGGTCGTGGTGGATAAGACCAATTGGGAGAAAGTCCTGATTGACAGCGGCTATTACAAGCGCTCGCAATTCGACTAGAGCGTTTTCGAGCGAAGTGGCTACCGGTTCGCGTGAGGAAAACGCGTCAAAACTAGAATCCAGAGCCCCGTTCCGATTTAATCGGAACGGAATAGGCTCTAGGCGGATCGCCGGGCAAGCGGCGGCGAGCCGCGCCGGGGACGATCGACGTTGCGGGACCTGATCCGATGACGGCAATGCTTGAGATGCGCGGCGTCAGCAAGAGCTTTGCCGGCGTGCAGGCGTTGCGCGACGTCAGCTTCACCGTCGAGGCCGGGCAGATCCATGCGCTGGTCGGCGAAAACGGCGCCGGCAAGTCGACCCTGATGAAGGTGCTGAGCGGGGTCTATCCGGCCGGCAGCTACGATGGGTCGATCGTGTTCGACGGCGAGGAGCGGCGCTTCCGCGACATCAACGACAGCGAGGCGCTCGGGATCATCATCATACATCAGGAGCTGGCGCTGATCCCGCTGATGTCGATTGCCGAGAACATCTTTCTGTCGCATCCGCCGTCGCGGTTCGGCGTCATCGACCGCAACGCGGTGCATCGGCGGACCGCCGAACTGTTGGCGCAGGTCGGCTTGCGGGAGCCGCCGGACACGCTGATCACCGACCTCGGCGTCGGCAAGCAGCAGCTCGTCGAGATCGCCAAGGCGCTGTCCAAACGGGTGCGCCTCCTGATCCTCGACGAGCCGACCGCCAGTCTGAATGAAGCCGACAGCGCCGCCTTGCTCGAGCGTCTCCCGGCCTTCCGCGAGCAGGGCATCGCCTCGATCCTGATCTCGCACAAGCTGAACGAAGTTGCGCGCGTCGCCGACCGCATCACGGTGCTGCGCGACGGCCGCACCGTCGACAGCATCGACTGCCGGATCGAGCGCATCGAGGAGGACCGCATCATCCGCAGCATGGTCGACCGCGATCTCGCGCACCGCTTCCCCGAGCGGAAGGCGGAGATCGGCGAACCCGTGATGACGGTGGAGAACTGGTCGGTGTATCACCCGCTGCATCCCGAGCGGCAGGTGATCAAGAACGTCGACTTCACGCTGCGGCGCGGCGAGGTGGTCGGCATCGCCGGCCTGATGGGCGCCGGCCGCACCGAGTTCGCGATGAGCCTGTTCGGCCGCGCCTGGGGCACCAACGTCTCCGGCAGGGTCCGCCTCGATGGACGCGAGGCCGATCTGTCCAGCGTGCCGGCCGCGATCGATGCCGGCATCGCCTATGTCACGGAAGACCGCAAGCAGCTCGGGCTGATCCTTGCCGCCGACGTCCGCAAGAACGTGACGGTGGCGAGCCTGCGCCAGGTGTCGGAGCGCGGCGTGATCGACGATGTCGCCGAGCTGAAAGCCGCGAGCGACTACCGCACCCGGATGCGGATTCGCTGTTCCGACGTCTACCAGGCGACCGGCGACCTCTCGGGCGGCAACCAGCAGAAGGTCGTCCTGTCGAAATGGCTGATGACCGATCCGAGGGTGCTGTTGCTGGACGAGCCGACACGCGGGATCGACGTCGGGGCGAAATACGAGATCTACTCCATCATCAACGAGCTGGCCGAGGCCGGCAGGGGCGTCGTAGTGATCTCCTCGGAGATGCCCGAGCTGCTCGGCATCTGCGACCGGATCTGCGTGATGAATGACGGCGCCTTCGTCGGCGAGTTCGCAAGTCACGACGCGACGCAGGAGAAGATCATGCGCGCCATCATGCGCAATGTCAGAATGTCCGGACGCGGCGCCGACGAAAGGGCGGCACGCGCCGGAGGAGGGGCACCATGACTGACAAGACGGTATCACTTCCCGAGACCCCCAGGCATTCCGGCTTCATCAAGAACAATCTGCGCAACTACGGCATGCTGCTGTCGCTGCTCGCGATCATGCTGTTCTTCGAGATCGTGACCGACGGCACGCTGTTGCAGCCGCTCAACCTCACCAATCTCGTGCTGCAGAACAGCTACATCGTCATCATGGCGCTCGGCATGCTGCTGGTGATCGTCACCGGGCATATCGATCTTTCGGTCGGCTCGGTCGCGGGCTTCGTCGGCGCCGTCGCGGCGGTGCTGATGGTGCGCTACCATGTCAGCTACCCGATCGCCTTCGTCGCCTGCCTCCTGGTCGGCGCCGCGATCGGCGCGGCCCAGGGCTATTGGGTGGCCTATTTCGGCATTCCGTCCTTCATCGTGACGTTGGCGGGCATGCTGGTGTTCAAGGGTCTCGCGCTTGCGGTGCTGCAGGGCCAGTCGGTCGGGCCGTTCCCGCCGACCTTCCAGAAGCTGTCGTCGGGCTTCATCCCCGAGCTGCTCCCGAGCGCCGGCACGCTCTATCCGACGTCGCTCGCGATCGGCATCGTCCTGGCGTTTGTCCTGGTCCTGGCCACCGCCAGGAGTCGGGCGCGCGAGCAGGCGCACGGCATCGCCGTCGAGCCCTACGCGTTTTTCATCGTCAAGAGCATCGCGCTGGCGGGCGCGGTGCTCTACTTCACCTACCTGATCGCCTCGCATCGCGGCCTGCCCAACGTGCTCGTGATCATGACTGTCCTGATCGCGCTCTATGGCTTCGTCACGCGGCGGACGGTGATCGGGCGGCAGATCTACGCGGTGGGCGGCAATGCCAAGGCGGCGAAACTGTCGGGCGTAAAGACCGAACGGCTGACCTTCTTCACCTTCGTCAACATGGGCGTGCTGGCCGCGCTCGCCGGGCTGGTGTTCGCAGCCCGGCTCAACACCGCGACACCGAAGGCCGGCCTCGGCTTCGAGCTCGATGTGATCGCCGCCTGCTTCATCGGCGGTGCGTCGGCCTATGGCGGCGTCGGCCGGGTCGGCGGCGCGGTGGTCGGTGCCATGATCATGGGCGTCATGAACAACGGCATGTCGATCCTCGGTATCGGCATCGATTATCAGCAAGTGATCAAGGGCCTCGTCCTGCTTGGCGCCGTCTGCATCGATGTCTACAACCAGCGCCGCTGACCGCCACGCAGTCACAATGCCGCGATAGGATGCCGGCGCAACGCAGGAGAATACCGCGTGAAACTGTCCCATGCCGACGCGCTTGATATCGGAGCCATCCTTGCCGAAGTCGGCCGCAGCGAGATCATGCCGCGGTTCCGCCGCGTGCGCGAGATCGAGGTCCGCACCAAGACGTCGGCATTCGACGTCGTCACCGAAGCCGATGAGTTGGCCGAGCAGGCGATATCGGCGGCGCTGCTGCGGGCGTTTCCGAATGCGGTTGTGATCGGCGAGGAAGGCACTGCGCGTGATCCGGCCGCGCTCGATCAGGTCGGAACCGCGGAACTTGCCTTCATCATCGATCCGATCGACGGCACGCGGAACTTCACCTCGAGCCTGCCACTGTTCGGCACCATGGTGGCCGCCACCATGCGCGGCGAGATCGTGTTCGGCGCGATCCATGATCCGGTCAGCAACGACACCGCATTCGCGCTGCGCGGCGAGGGCGCGTGGCTCGCGATGCCGGACGGCCGGCGGCATGACCTGAAGGTGGCTCCCGCCGTGCGGGTCAAGCAGATGGATGCGATCGTCGGCGTCAACTTCCTGCCCGAGCCGCTGCGCACGATTGTCGCCGGCAATCTTTCCAGGCTCGGCGGCAGCGCCTGGCTCAGATGCGCCGCGCACGAGTATCGCATGGCGGCGTCCGGACATTGCCACGTGCTGTTCTACAACAAGCTGATGCCGTGGGATCATGCCGCGGGCTGGCTGTTGCATCGCGAGGCCGGCGGCTACAGCGCGCATTTCGACGGATCACCCTACCGGCCGGTCAATCTGACCGGCGGCTTGCTCTGCGCACCCGACGAGGCGAGCTGGCACGCGGCGCGGCAGGCGATCATGGTGCCAGCGGGATAAGAAGCAGGACGTGCGGTTCGTTGCTTCGCTTTCGGATTCAACTGTCAAACAGCTTGTTCGGTGTCGTCCCTGCGAAAGCAGGGACCCATACCCCGCGGCAGGTGTTGTGAACGGGACTCGTCGTCCCAACATCGTTCAACAATCAGCATTTGTGGTTATGGGTCCCGGCTTTCGCCGGGACGACACCCAATATGGGTCGTCGTTTGTGGGTCATGCCTTCGCTCAGGGCTTCAGGCCTGCACGATTTCGCCGTCCGCCTCGCGTCTTCGCAAAGGAGCTTGCGCCGTCGGGCAAATCAGTGCTTGGCGATTTCGGCCGGAGCATCCAGCAGTGCCAGATGCCTGATGCGGCGCACGACAAGGATGGCAACGGCCGCAGCGGCGATCGGTGCCAGTTGCAGGCCGTTGGCGCCCGCAGGCACCATGGCGAAGGGCGTCAAATAAAGCGCAGCGAGGGCGATGCGTTCATAGGGCAGCCAGCCCTGCGCAAGCGCCTGCGCGATCAGCCACGCGCCCGGGATCGCCAGGATCACGACCTCATAGTTGCCGAGCGACGGTACGCACAGGCCGGTCATCGCCACCATCAGCGCGATCTCGGCGGCGCCGCCGGGACGTTTTCGCAGCACCAGGATCAGGACGACGATCGCGATCGCGGCCGCGGTCACCTGGACGAGCCAGGCCGTGCTGCTGGATCCGCCGGCCAGCCTGACCGCGGCATAGGGGCTGGCGAACTTCTCGAAACCGGGTCCGCCGCCGAGGCTCCAGGCGCTTGCCTCCGGCAGAACGGCAACAAACTTGATCCACGGATCGATCCCGAAGGAGGCGGTGGCCGCCAGCACAAGCACGAGCGTCGTTGCGGCCGCCGCGGCGAGCGCGCGCCAGCGCCGCGCCAGGATCAGCACCAGCGGTGCAAGCAGGGCGATCTGCGGCTTGTAGCTGAAGCACCCGATCAGCGCGCCGGCGATCACCGGATAGCGGTCCAGCGTGACGGCCGATCCGCCGAGCAGGGCCGCCGAGAACAGCGAATTCTGTCCGAACAGCGCGCACACCCACACGGCGGGAAAGGCGAGCGCGGGAACGACGGAGCCTCGCTCGAGCATGGCCCTCACCGCGGCCGCATAGGCGGCGCCGGTCGCGACGATCCAGATGACGGCGGCCGTTGCAAAGGGAACCAGTGCGAAGGGCAGCCAGAACAGCAGCGACGTCGGCGGGTAGAAGAATGGTGCGTAGGTGTTCTGACCGAGCACGGCGGCTACAGCGGCGCGGCCTGCGTCGCCATAGGCGTCGCCGGCGCGGCCTTCGAGCGCGAGCCTTGCCGCGGTCCAGAACGCCGCGAAATCATGGCCGACATCCATCGTCGGTGCAGCCCATGGGATGATCGCGATGCAGCCGATGAACAGGACGAGAAATACGCGGGTGAAGGCGGTGACACGGTCAGCCGTAAGCCAGTCGGCCTCGCGCAGCGCGGAGACCAGCGCGCCGGCGCCGGACCGCGGTGAATGCGCGGTTGCCGCCTGCGGCCGACTCGTGGACGCGCTTGACATCCGGCCGGTGGTTGCGCGTGGCATCACAGTGCCACGATCCGCGTCATTCGCCGCGAGGTGACGCGCGGCGTCATCAGCGAAGGCCAGCCTGTGTCCCTCGAGGTCCGACTTCTGCGACATCGGCCGCTTCATCCCAATCGCGTCGTGCACGCGCAACATTTGGATCAAATCGTCTAAGGTTGCGTAAACCCGATCGCTGCAATTGGCCGCGGCGCAATCGGAACCGATGATCGACATTGCCCCTTGTCCGCGGCCTGTCACGCCGGGCATGGTAAATGAACCCGCAACGCCGGCGGAGCGTGCGGCGCTTGACGGTCAAGGTTCATCGCGAATGGCGGTATTGCAGCAGTTCGGCCACGACATCTGGATTGCCGGGGGACCGAACCTTGCGGTCGCCGGGTTTCACTATCCGACCCGGATGGCCGTCGTCAGATTATCGGACGGCGGCCTTTTCATCTGGTCGCCGGTCCGGTGGACGGAGGAATTGCAGGCCGGCGTGGCGGCGCTCGGTCAGGTCAGGCACATCGTGGCCCCCAACTCGCTGCACCATCTGTTCCTCGCCGAGTGGAAGCAGGCCTGTCCGGCCGCTGTGCTTCACGCCCCGCCGGGTCTGCGCAAGCGGCGCCGTGA
Source organism: Bradyrhizobium sp. Mp19 (assembly GCF_029952935.1). Taxonomy (NCBI): domain Bacteria; kingdom Pseudomonadati; phylum Pseudomonadota; class Alphaproteobacteria; order Hyphomicrobiales; family Nitrobacteraceae; genus Bradyrhizobium; species Bradyrhizobium sp. Mp19. The sequence goes on from NZ_JASAUT010000001.1 coordinate 264,204, forward strand.
CCTCGGCTTCGATGCCGATCTCGCGGACGCGCCGAGCCTCGACTGGGCCGGCCAGATCGATCAGGTGGTGATGCGCGGCAACCTGATCACCTCGGAGGTGGTGTTCTTCCATGTTGAAAGCGGCACCGTGCTGTTCACCGACTTGCTGCAGCAGATCCCTCCCGAACTGGTCTCCGGCTGGCGGGCGACGATCGCGAAACTCGACCTGATGGTCGGGCCGGAGCCGTCGGTGCCGCGCAAGTTCCGCGTTGCCTTCACGGGCCGCCGCGCCGCGCGTGCGGGTTTGCAAAGGATTCTGGCGTGGCCCGCCGAAAAGGTGCTGATGGCCCATGGCACGCCAGTCGAAAAGGATGCGCCGGCATTTCTGCGCCGCGCCTTCGCGTGGCTCTCGGCGTGATGATTTCATCGCGGATGCGGCGTCGTTGCGGATCGTCAGCCTGAGCGGAAATGCCGCGGCGAATGCTGCGTTTCGCGCCGGATCAGCCGGCGGAGGGTCGATGGCTCGGAATATCCAACCTTGCCCGCGATCTCTTCGACCGACAGGCGCGTGGTCTCGAGCAGCGACCGCGCCGTCTCGATCCTGATGCGTTGCACGAATTGAATGGGCGACACGCCGCAGATCGACTCGAGCCGTCTGGCAAATGTCCGCGGCGCCAGCGCCACCGCAGCGGCGACGTCCCCGATCGTGAAGTCGCGCGCGATGTTGCTGCGCACCCATTTCTCGGCCCTGGCGACCTTGGGGTCCTGGCTGGCAAGATAATTGATCGCCATGAACGGCGCCTGCGAATGCCGCTCGCCAAGCAGCAGGTAGTTGGCGCAGCCCTTGGCCAGCGCCGGGCCGCCGAAACGCGTGACCACCGCAAGCATCAGGTCCATCTGCGCCATCGCCGCGCCGGCGGTTGCGATCGGCCAGTCGGCCACCACCATCCGCTCCGTCATCAGCTCGACATTCGGATAGCGTTGCCGAAACAGCGGCGCGAACCACCACGTCGTGGTCGCGCGCTTGCCGTCGAGCAGGCCGGTCTCCGCCAGCAGGAAGCTGCTGGCGCAGGACGCGGCGAGCATCGCGCCGTTCGCGAACGCCGTGATCAGCATGTCGCGGGCGTGCCGACATGCCGGTGTCGCGAGCTTCCGCTCCAGTTCGCCGGCCGATGCCGAGCCGAGCCCGGGAACGATGACGAGGTCGGCGCCGCGCAATCGGCCGCCTTGCCGCCTCGGCCCATAACGCAGCGTCGTCACCTCGAAGCGCGCGCGCTTCGTCGTACTGATCCGGTTGGCGGTGGCCAGCACGTCGTGGGTGATGGCGGCCGCCGACGCGAGGCAGCCGTCGATCTCGACAACCGCGATCCTGGTCATGTCATAAAATCCGCGATCAATGTCATTTTTGACACTAGCCGCCCGGCCGGAAAATCGCAACTCTGACGACGAGACGCTGCCGATCTCGATCAGGAGGACCGCCGATGCCGAACCGGCCGATGACCCAGGACGATCCGCTCGAGGATTTCGAGCGCCGCCAGATTACCCTCGATGGGGCCGGCAAGACCGTCCATGTTGGCGGCGGAGGTCCCGCGGTGATCGTGATTGCGGAGATGCCGGGTATCAGCCCGCATGTGGCGCGCTTCGCCCGCTGGGTTCGCGATGCCGGCTTCACCGTCTATATGCCGTCGCTGTTCGGCAGCGACGGCGCCGTCGCGAGCGCGGAGGAGGGCGCCGCGGTGTTTCAGCGCGCCTGCGTCAGCGCGGAGTTTCGTGCGATGGCCGCAAACCAGTCCAGTCCCGTGACGCAATGGCTGCGCGCGCTGGCGCGATTTGCCCATGGCGAATGCGGCGGTCCCGGTGTCGGGGCCATCGGGATGTGCTTTACCGGCAATTTCGCGCTCACCATGATGCTGGAGCCGTCGATGCTGGCGCCGGTGCTTTCGCAGCCGTCATTGCCATTGAACGATCCGGCGGGCATCGAGATCGCACCGGAGCAAGTCAAAGCGGTGCGTGAGCGGCTGGAGCGCGAAGACCTGACCGTGCTGGCCTATCGCTTTGCGGGTGACAAGTTCTGCATGGCGCAGCGCTTTGCGGCCTATCGCGAGGCGCTCGGCGACCGATTCATCGGGCGAGTGCTTCCCGACAGCGCGGCGAACCGCGATGTGCCGCCGTTCTTCCGGAATTTCGTCACGACACCGCACAGCGTCGTGACTGTGCATCTGATCGACGAGGTCGGCCAGCCGACCATCGCGGCCCGCGATGAGATCCTGGCGTTTTTCAGGCAGCGGCTGTCATCCGTGAGCGGATGAGCCCGGCCGATCGAAATAGGCGAATGCGGCGCTCGTCAGGCTGCCGAGCAGGGACCAGAACACCAGACTGGTCAGCGTGACGGCGACCACGAACTGATGCGACAGGGACGAAGGCACGTTGGTCTCGACATGCTCCAGTTCGGGCGCGCCGATCAGATGCGGCAGCATGATCAGGACCACGCCGGCGATGGCGGCCGGCATCGAGCGCCGGAACACGATCAGCCCGAGGCCGGCTGCGGTCGCCAGCACCGCCGTCACCCACCAGATCTGGCGCGACAGCAATGGAGCGGTGGGAACGCCCGGCAATTCAGGCGGCAGTCCGAGGCCCGGAGCAATGGTGAAGACGGCAAAGCCCGCAAGGCCCCACATCAAGCCTTCATGCCACGAGATCGGCTCGCCGGTCGCGCCGCTGCGAACCGCGAGGAAGCCGCAGAGCAGAAGCGCAAAGCCGATCGCGGTCAGGATGTTTGCCCCCGCGGTATAGACGTTGCGCTCCAAACCGTCGCGCGGCTCCCAGGCCTCCGCGCCATGATCATGATCCGCATGATCATGCACGAGGATCGCCTGCGGTGTCGCCGAGGCCTCGTGCTTGTGCGCGGCCGCCTTTTCATAGACCTCGGCCCTGAGGATCAGGGGAACGGTGCCGAACTGCTGGACCGCGGTGACGATCAGGCCGACGATGAATCCGGCAATGACCGACGAGAAGACGATCGAGCGAAACGTGCTCATGCCAAGGGGATCAGTGGCAGGGGAAGGCGTTGGAATGGCGCACGTCATGCGCGGCGTTGTGGATCACGTCGATGTGCGAGAAGCCGACCACGCCGACGATGAACAGGCCGAGCGTCATGGCCATCAACGACTGTGCAAGCCGTCCGATCTGCCGGGTAGCGATCGGCAGCGTGACCTGAGCTTGAGTAACCTGGGTTTGCGCGGTCTGGGACTGGCTCATGGTCGTTCTCCACATTCGATTTGATCGGCTTCTAGCAGCTTTCGGGTGATGTCGCGACTGGTAAGATGCAAATTTGTTCCAAGGGGAATGCGCTTGCGCTCGATCTTGGCGCGCGCGGCTGTCTTGAAGGCGTGTTCAAACCGTCTGAAATGGGCGAGACATGCGTCCACCGTCGGATCGGCGCCAAGCAGCGTACGAAAGGCGCCCCGATGCACCGCGCAGATCGCGTTGTGCTCCGGCACGGGAAAGACCAGCGAGGCGATGTCGGCGCGCCAGTGCGCGTCACAGCTCGAGGTGCCGTCGCCGGCAGGGGCTCGGTCAGCGTCGGATGGTGAATTCATCCGGACCTCGCCGCGATTCCCACTTGGCCTGTTCGAGCTCCGGACGGTCGCATTCGGTCTGAGGGTAACCGATGCAGAGATAGCCGATAAATTTCCAGGAGTCCGGGATTTCCAGAACGCCATGAATGCGTTCCGGATTGAGGATCGACACCCAGCCGATGCCGATGCCTTCGGCGCGCGCGGCAAGCCACATCGAGCAGATCGCGGCCACTACGGAATATTCCGACGTCTCCGGCATCGTCGCGCGGCCGAGACCGGCGCCGATCCGGTCGGTCTTCTCGGCGAACACGGCGAGATGGCCCGGCGCTTCCTCCAGGCCTGATAATTTCAATGCGGCATATTTTGCGGCGCGCTCGCCCGAATAGGACCGCAGCGCATCGGCGTTGCAGGCCTTGAAGTCGTCGATGACAGCGCGGCGTCGTGCCTCGTCGTCGACAATGACGAACCGCCAGGGCTGGCTCAGGCCGACCGAAGGCGACAGGCAGGCGATCTCGATCAGCCGCTCGATCGTGTTATCTGGCAGCGGATCGGCCCGGAACCGCCGCACGTCCCGCCGCCACACGAACAGCTCGTGCAGTTGGCGGCGAAACGTATCGTCGAATGAGACCATCGTGGGGCCTTTGGCAGGATCGATCTCGGACTTCATTTAAGCTTCATCGGCAGGCCCGCAACGACGAACTCGACCTCGTCGGCGATGCCGGCGATAGTCTGGTTCATGATTCCTGCGGCGTCGCGGAAAGTCCGCGCCAATGCGTTGTCCGGCACGATGCCGAGACCGACCTCGTTGGTGACCAGGATGACCGGGCCGTGCTGGCGCGACAGCGCATCCGCCAGACGCGTCACTTCCTGCGACCAGTCGCGCCCGGCATGCAGCAGATTGGATAACCAGAGCGTCAGGCAATCGACCAGCCTCGCGCCGCCGCCATCGGTCTCGGACAGCACTTCAACGAGATCAAGCGGCACCTCGCGCTCGATCCAGTCGTTGCCGCGCCGCGCGCGATGTTTGGCGATCCGCTCATCCATTTCCGCGTCGAGCGCTTCGGCGGTCGCGATATAGACCGGTTGCCCCGCAAAGTTGCGCGCACGAAGTTCGGCGCGCCGGCTTTTGCCGGACCGGGCTCCCCCCGTGATCAGAATAACGGCCATATCATCTCCTGTGCGACCGGTACGCACGTCGTTCACAAACGCTCTAACCACCAATCGCGGAGAAAGACAAAGCCGAAATCCGTCACGGAGGGCTTGCGCTCGGCCGATGTCTTGCGCATCAGGGGGACCGCGGCGAGGAGAGGGTTATCGTGGGTTTTGCGGGAGCGATGGCGGTGGCGATGGCGGTGGATGCCCTGATCGGCTGGCCGGAGTGGCTGTTTGCCCGCATCGGCCATCCCGTGACATGGCTCGGCCGGCTGATCCATCTTGTCGATAGCGCCTGGAACCGCGCCTCCGATCCGCCGGCGTTTCGGCGTTTGGCTGGCGTCGCGGCCGCGATCTCGGTGATCGCGCTGGTGGTGGCGCTCGGTTGGGCCGTTCAGTTCGTGCTCGCATCCGGATGGGTTCGCGTTGTCCTTGTTGGTGTCCTGGCATGGCCGCTGGTTGCCGTGCGCTCGCTGCATGACCATGTCGCCGCGGTGGCAAATCCTTTGGCATCCGGCGACATCACGGCCGCACGTTTGGCGGTCGCGCAGATTGTCGGGCGTGATCCGGCTACGCTCGACGATTCCGGCATCGCGCGCGCCACCATCGAGAGCCTTGCCGAGAATGCATCCGACGGCATCGTGGCGCCAGTGTTGTGGGGCGCGCTGTTCGGCCTGCCGGGGATCCTTGGCTATAAGGCGATCAACACGCTGGACTCGATGATCGGCCACCGCACCGAGCGGCACGAAGCCTTTGGCTGGGCAGCCGCCCGGATCGACGATCTCGCCAATCTCGTTCCTGCACGGCTGACCGGGCTTCTGTTCGTGCTGCTCGCGCCGAACCGTTCGCAGGCGTGGTCATGCATGTTGCGCGATGCGCATCGCCATCGCTCGCCGAATGCCGGCTGGCCGGAAGCCGCGATGGCCGGCGCGCTCGGCGTCCGGCTCAGCGGTCCCCGCATCTATCACGGTCACATCGCCGATGAGCCGTGGCTGAACGAGGGGGCGCGCGATCCGGCTGCCGCTGACGTCCTCACCGGGCTGAAGCTCTATCGCTACGCCATGGTGCTGTTGGCTGCGGCGTTCGTCGCCCTGGCGCTGGCGTGAAGGAGCGGCGCATGCGTGAGCACGGCGGGAATCTTGATGTCGCCCAGCAGCGCTTCGGCGGCGCCGCGGACGACTGGATCGACCTGTCGACCGGGATCAATCGGGCGCCGTATCCCCTGGTCGATGTCGAGCCGCGGCACTGGAGCGCGTTGCCGTCGCGATCCGATCTTGAATCGCTCCACGACGCCGCGCGGCAAGCCTATGCCACCGACGCGCCGATGGTGGCGATGGGTGGTGCGCAGGCCGCCATTCAGTTGCTGCCGCATCTGGCGCTCAAGGGGCGGGCGCGGATCCTGGCGCCGACCTACAATGAGTATGCCGCGGTGTTGTCGGCCGCCGGCTGGGACGTCGCCGAGGTGTCCGATCTCACCGCGCTCGCGGGAGCGGACATTGCGATCGTCGTCAATCCGAACAATCCCGATGGACGACGCCATGATCGGCAGGAGTTGCTGGCACTACTGCCGCGCGTTGGCCGGCTCGTCATCGACGAGAGTTTTGCGGACGCCGTTCCTGAGCTGTCCCTTGCACCGGAAGCAGGACGCGCGGGGCTCCTGATCCTGCGCTCATTCGGCAAGTTTTACGGACTTGCCGGCTTGCGCCTCGGCTTCGCGGTCGGCAGCGAGGCTGATATCGCCGCGCTTGCCGCGATGGCGGGCCCATGGCCGGTTTCGGGTGCCGCGATTGCGATCGGACGGCGCGCGTTGCTCGATCGCGACTGGGCAGAGGCGACAGCCGCGCGGCTCGCGGACGACTGCGTCAGGCTCGACGCGGCAGCGCGATCGCAGAGCTGGACGCTGCGCGGCGGCACGCCGCTGTTCCGGCTTTATGAGGTCGGCGATGCGCTGGCCGCGCAGGAGAAGCTTGCCCGCGGCCAGATCTGGTCGCGTGTCTTCCGGCAAAAGCCGGGATGGTTGCGGCTCGGCTTGCCGGGCGGCGAGGCGGAATGGTCGCGCCTTTCCTCCGTGTTGTCGCGCTGATTGCGACGGCGCTGCGCTCCCTCTCCCCGTTCTTACGGGGAGAGGGCTGGGGTGAGGGGCCGCATCCGCATATTCGGCGACAGCTGCGGTTACGGAGGCTCCCCCTCACCCGGAACGCATCTAGCGATGCGTTCCGACCTCTCCCCGCACGCGGGGCGAGGTGAAAAGGAATCATCTCGCTTTAACGCGCCAGCGCAAGCAAACCTTCGACATCGAGATGGGTCTCGATGTGCTCGGCAAGCGCATCGAGTGCGCTCTCGACCCTGGCGCCATAAGGCTGATCCGCCGCCGCGATGTCGAGTTGCGCAAGGTAAGCCTTGCGAAATCCGTCTGAGGCGAACAGGCCGTGCAGATAGCTGCCGTGAACGCGCCCGCTGGCCGAAACCGCCCCTTCAGCTGCACCATCAAGCAACGCAAAAGGCCGCGCGCGATCCGGGCCGTCGGTGCGTCCGATGTGGATTTCGTAGGCGGTGATCGGTTGATGGGTCGCTTCATGCACCGCACTGACGCGCGTCAGCGTCTTCTGTTCGGTCATCGTGGTCGTGACATCGAGCAGCCCGAGGCCGCGCGTTTCGCCGGCGGGCCCCTCGATCCCATCGGGATCGGCGACGGTGTGCCCGAGCATCTGGTAGCCGCCGCACAGGCCGAGGACATGGCCGCCGCGGCGATGATGCGCGAGGAGATCGATGTCCCAGCCCTGCGCGCGCAGGAAGGCGAGGTCGCCGCGGGTCGATTTCGAGCCGGGCAGGATGACGAGCTTTGCATCACCCGGGATGGCTTCGCCCGGACGTACCATCACGAGATCGACGCCGGGCTCGAGCTTCAGGGGATCGAGGTCGTCGAAATTGGCGATCCGCGACAACGCAAGGAACGCGATCTTGCACTGACCGGGCTTGCGCGCCTCGCCGAGCCCGAGCGCATCTTCCGCCGGAAGCTCGCCGGCGCGGACGAACCAGGGCAGCACGCCAAAGCCGCGCCACGCCGTGCGCTCTTCGATCAGCCGGTAGCCGTCATCGAACAATGTCGGATCGCCGCGGAATTTGTTGATGACAAAGCCCCGGATCATCGCGGCATCGTCAGGGGCGATCACCGTCTTGATGCCGACGAGCTGAGCGATCACGCCGCCACGGTCGATGTCGCCGACCAGCACTACGGGCACGTCAGCCCGGCGTGCAAAGCCCATATTGGCGATGTCGGCTTTGCGTAAGTTGACCTCGGCGGGGCTGCCGGCGCCCTCGACCAGCACCAGATCGGCGCGCGCCTTCAGGCGTGCAAAACTCTCCAGCACCGCGCCCATCAATGATGGTTTCATGCCGGCATATTCGCGCGCGCGTGCGGTCGCGATCCGTTTGCCGTGCACGATGATCTGGGCGCCGACATCGGTCTCGGGCTTGAGCAGCACCGGGTTCATGTCGGTGTGCGGCTCGACGCCGGCGGCCAGCGCCTGCAACGCCTGCGCACGTCCGATCTCGCCGCCGTCGACGGTCACGGCGGCGTTGTTCGACATGTTCTGCGGTTTGAACGGCAGCACGCGCAGGCCGCGTCGTCGGGCGGCGCGCGCAAGGCCGGCGACGATGAGCGACTTGCCCACGTCCGAGCCGGCTCCCTGGATCATCAATGCGCGCGCCATGGTGATGTCTGTCAGAATTCGACGCCCGGCTGGGCCTTGATGCCGGAGCGGAACGGATGCTTCACCAGCGTCATCTCGGTGACGAGGTCGGCAATCTCGATCAGCTCCTCCTTGGCGTTGCGCCCGGTGAGCACGACATGGGTCATCGGCGGCTTCGACGTGGTCAGGAAGTCGACGACGTCGGCGATCGCAAGGTAATCGTAGCGCAGCGCGATGTTGATCTCGTCGAGCACGACCATGCGCAGGCTCGGGTCTGCGATCAGCTGCTTGGCCTTCTCCCAGCCGGCTTGCGCTGCCGCGATGTCGCGGGCGCGATCCTGGGTCTCCCAGGTAAAGCCTTCGCCCATGGCGTGGAATTGACAGAGATCGCCGAAATGCCCGGTGAGCAGGCGGCGCTCGCCGGTATCCCAGGCGCCCTTGATGAACTGTACCACGGCGCAGGGAAAGCCGTGCGCCACACAGCGCACGATCATGCCGAACGCTGAGGACGATTTTCCTTTGCCGGCGCCGGTATGAACGATGATCAGGCCCTTTTCGCCGCTCTTGGTCGCCATGATGCGGTCGCGGGCGGCCTTCTTTTTCGCCATCTTGTCCGCATGGCGTGCATCCAGCGAAGAATCGGTGCCGACGGCGGCGTCTTCAGCGTCGTTTCCATCTGAAATCATCACGTTCCTTCGGCTTGACAAGTGCGAGGCTTGGACGAATGGTGGGCCCGCGTTGGTTCCTGTCCTACGACAGGCGAAGAGGGAATGCGATAGGGCGAAGACCGCAAGGTTCGCCCGAAGCGCAGCCGCCCCCGCGACCGTGACCGGAGAGATGCCCAAGCCACTGATTCCATACGGAGTCGGGAAGGTGGGCATCGAAGGGTAAAACCTGCTCCGCAAGCCGGGAGACCTGCCAACGCAGCATGTTGTGAGACCGGCGGACGGGGTGTTCCGCGACGGGGAACGAACCTGTCCAAAATCGGTTCGTGTGCCTCATCGCTTCCCGCTGTCAATCCAGGAAGGGCGATGAGCGTTACACTTCATGTCTGCATCACTTGCCGCGCCGGCCAGACGCCGGCGGAAGGTGAGCTCGCGCCCGGTGCGCGCCTGCATGCCGCGCTCGTTGAGGCCGGCGTGCCCGATGACGTCAATCTGGTTCCCGTCGCGTGCCTGTCGGCCTGCAGCCAGGGTTGCTCGGTCGCGCTTAGCGCGCCGGGGCGGTGGTCCTATGTCTACGGCCGCTTGTCCGCTGACAATGCCGCGGATGTGATCGCCGGTGCCTCCGCCTATGCGGCGGCGCCTGACGGCATCGTGCCGTGGCGCAGCCGTCCGGAAATCTTCCGCAAGCAATCGCTCGCCCGCATTCCACCTCTTCCCGTCGTGCCGGAGGCCGCAGAATGACCACGCTCGCCAAAATTCCGGTCACCGTCGTGACCGGCTTTCTCGGCTCCGGCAAGACGACGCTGATCCAGCATCTGATCCGCAATGCCAATGGCAAGAAGCTCGCGGTGCTGGTCAACGAATTCGGCAGTGAAGGCGTCGACGGCGACATCCTGAAGTCGTGCGCCGACGCCAATTGCCCGGCCGAGAACATCGTCGAGCTCGCCAATGGCTGCATCTGCTGCACCGTCGCCGATGATTTCATCCCGGCGATGGAGCAGTTGCTGGCGCGGAACGTGAAGCCCGATCACATCGTGATCGAGACCTCAGGGCTCGCGCTGCCGAAGCCGCTGCTGAAAGCGTTCGACTGGCCGGAGATCCGCTCGCGGATCACGGTCGACGGCGTGATCGCACTGGCCGACGCCGAGGCTGTCGCCGCCGGCCGTTTTGCGCCTGATCCGGCGGCGGTGGATGCGCAGCGCGCGGCCGATGAGAATCTCGACCACGAGACGCCGCTGTCGGAAGTGTTCGAGGACCAGATCGCCTGTGCCGATCTCGTGCTGCTGACCAAGGCCGACCTTGCCGGGGCGGAGGGGATCAAGGCAGCGAAAGAGGTGATTGCGGCCGAGATGCCGCGCGAGGTGCCGATGCTGCCCGTCGTCGACGGCACGATCGACGCGCGCGTGATCCTCGGGCTCGAGGCGGCGGCGGAAAACGATCTCGCGTCGCGGCCGTCGCATCACGATGGCGAGGAGGAACACGAGCACGACGATTTCAATTCCGTCGTGATCGATCTTCCGGAGGTTTCGGATGTCGACGCGCTGATCGCCTCGATCAAGGGACTGGCGCGCGAGCAGAACGTGCTGCGCGCCAAGGGCTACATCGCGGTCGAGGGCAAGCCGATGCGGCTGCTGGTGCAATCGGTCGGCGAGCGGGTGCGGCATCAGTTCGACATGCCCTGGGGCGCACGGGTGCGGCAGTCGAAGCTCGTCGTGATCGGCGAACATGCCGACATCGACGAAGCCGCGATCAGGGCACGGCTTGGTGTCTGATGCACGTCGTCTTCCGCGAGAGCCGCGGCCTTGAGGAGACCGCGACGCCAAGGGACCTCGGCCAGGATCCGGCCGATCTCGTGGTGTTGTCGTTTTCCGACAGCGATCTTGCTGCCTTCGCGGCCGGCTGGCGGCGCGGCCGCGCTGCGTTGCCGTCGCTGCGGCTCGGCAATCTCGCGGAGCTGCGCCATCCGCTGTCGGTGGATACCTATATCGAGCGGACGCTCTCGCACGCCCGCGGCATTCTGGTGCGGCTGATCGGCGGCGAGCCCTATTGGTCGTACGGGCTGGCCGCGGTGCATCGGCTGGCGAAGGAGCGCGGCATCGCCCTGGTGGTGCTGCCGGCCGATGGCCGCGACGATCTGCGGCTGGATGAATTCTCGACCTTGCCGGTCTCGACGCTGCGCCGTCTCAAGGTGCTGTGCGACAAAGGCGGCCCGGTTGCCGCGCAGGCCGTGATCGCGCAATTGGCGCTGGCGTCCGGACTCTATGCCGGGCCTGTGGTCGGCGAGATCGATCTTCCCGAGATCGGCGTCTACGATTCCCGGCGCGGTGCCATCGCGGCGTTGCCCGCACCGAACGGCCGGCCGCGGGTGCTGGTGACGTTTTATCGTTCTTATCTTGCGGCCGGCGACACGGCGCCGGTCGATGCATTGATCGATGCATTGCGCGAGAGGGGCTTTGATGCTCACGGCGTGTTCGTCGCCTCGTTGAAGGCGGCGGGCGTGACCGATTGGATGCGCGCTCAATTCGCGCAATGCCCGCCGGCCGCCATCGTCAATGCGACCGCGTTCTCCGCGGCCGGCGACGACGGCACGACGCCGTTCGACGCTGCATCGTGCCCGGTGTTCCAGGTCGCTTTGTCGACCGCGCGGCGCGAGGATTGGGCCGGATCGCTGCGCGGTCTGTCGCCTGGCGATCTTGCGATGCATGTGGTGCTGCCGGAGGTCGACGGCCGCCTGTTCACAGGCGTCGTGAGCTTCAAATCGCCTGGTGAGCGCGATCCCGAGCTGCAGTTCGCGCATCTTGCACATCGACCGGACGCCGAGCGCGTCGCTGCAATTGCCGCACGCGTGGCCGCCTGGCATCGGCTTGCCGGCAAGCCGGCACAAGAGAAGCGGCTTGCGCTGGTGCTCTCGAACTATCCGGGCCGTCCGCATCAGATCGCGCATGCCGTCGGCCTCGATGCGCTGGCCTCGGTCGAGGCGTTGCTGGCTGATCTCGCGGCCGCCGGATTTGACCTTGAGCCGGTGGCGTCGCTGGGCGACATTCTCTTGCGCGGGAATTTGACGTGGGACGTCGCCGACTATCGCGCGGCGCTTTCCGGCCTTCCGCAACAATTGCAGGACGATCTGAGCCGCGCATGGGGCGCGCCGGAGGATGATCCCGATTGCCGTGACGGCGCATTTCATTTCGCGGCGATCTGCTGCGGCAAATCGGTCATTGCCGTTCAGCCGGAGCGCGGTGAGGTGGGACAGCGCGACGCCGATTATCACGATCTGGCGCGCACGCCGCGCCATGCCTATGTCGCGTTCTATCTGTGGCTCAGGCAGCAGGCCATCGATGCCGTCGTCCACATGGGCGCGCATGGAACGCTGGAATGGCTACCGGGGAAGTCGGTTGCGCTGTCGTCCGCATGCTGGCCGGAGGCGCTGATCGGCGATCTGCCTGTTGTCTATCCCTTCATTGTCAACGATCCCGGCGAGGCCGCGCAGGCCAAGCGCCGGATCGGTGCCGTGACGATCGGTCATCTGCCGCCGCCACTGGCACAGGCCGCGCTGCCGGACGGCCTGCGCAGTCTCGAGCGCTTGCTCGATGAGTATTCGACCGCCGATGGTCTCGATCCGGCGCGGCGGCAGCGCCTGATCGCCGCGATCCGCGACGAAGCCCGCATCGCCGGGCTGGAGGACGATCTCGGTCTCGCAGCATCGGTCTCCGCGGCCGAGGCCATTCCGCAGATCGATCGTTTCGTCTGCGACCTCAAGGAAAGCCAGTTCGGCGACGGCCTGCATGTGTTCGGGCAGGGCGCTTGCGGCGAGGCGGAGAGGGCGTCGCTGCGCGCCGCGCTCGCAGGCCGGCGGGTGGCGCCGGGGCCGTCGGGCTCGCCCTATCGCGGACGCCGCGACGTGCTGCCGACCGGACGCAATCTGTTTGCGGTCGATCCACGCGCGGTGCCAACGCCGTCGGCGCATGCGCAAGGTGTGAAACTTGCCGAAGAGCTGCTGCGCCGTCATTTGCAGGATCACGGCGACTGGCCGAAGGGGCTCGTGGTCGACCTCTGGGGCTCGTCGACGATGCGCACTGCCGGCGAGGATTTTGCGATGGCCCTGCACCTCGCGGGCATCGCGCCGCGCTGGGATCATGGATCGGGGCGGGTGTCCGGCTATGACATCATCGCGCCGGCGGAGCTCGGCCGGCCGCGCATCGACGTCACGTTGCGGGTGTCGGGGCTGTTCCGCGACGTCTTCTCGGGGCTGGCCCAGTTGTTCGAAGCCGCGGCGGAGGCGTTGTCCGAACGCGGCGACGAGGCGGACGAGAATCCTTACCGGCGGCGCATCTCGCGCGTGTTCGGTCCTCGCCCCGGATATTATGGCGTTGGCATTGCGTCGATGCCGGATGTCTTCACCGAGGAGGCGCGCGAGGCGGCCGGCGAAGCCTGGCTGTCGGCATCGTCGTGGGCTCTCGCATCCGACGGCGAGATGCGGCCCGATCGCGCCGGCATCGAGGCGCGGCTCGCGGCTGCGGACAGTTTTGTTCACACCCAGGATCTGCCGGAGACCGATCTGCTGCTGGCGGCGGACTATGCCGCGCACGAGGCGGGCATCGCGGCGGCGGCCCGGCGCCTTGGCACAAACGTTCCGTCGCTCTATCACCTCGATGCAACGCGGCCGGATCGGCCGCATGCCCGCGCGTTGACCGAGGAAATCTCGCGGGTGGTGCGGGCGCGCGCGGCCAACCCTGCCTGGATCGCGGGCATGATGCGCCATGGCTTCCGTGGTGCCGCCGAGATATCAGCGACGCTGGAGCACATGGCTGCGTTCGCCCATCTCGCCGGCGCGGTGCCGGCGCATCTGTTCGATCTCTACTACGATGCAACGCTCGGCAATGACGAGGTTCGCGGCTTCATGGCGCGCGAGAATCCGGCGGCGCTGGCGGCGATCGAAACCTGCTTCACGCGATTGCATGAGGCGTCGCTGTGGCAGACGCGGCGCAATTCGATTGCGGCTGCGCTGCAGGAGGCCTCATGAGCGCGGTTGCGGTCAAGGGTTGGTGTCCCGGCGCGCTGCGGCCGATGTTATCGGGCGATGGCCTCGTGGTGCGCATTCGCCCGCGCGCCGGACGGCTGGACGCGGCGCAGGCGGCGGGAATTGCCGAGCTGGCGGCGCGATACGGCAACGGCCTGATCGACCTGACCAGCCGCGCCAATCTCCAGATTCGCGGCGTCAGCGATGAAGGTTATCCGTCCCTGGTCGATGGGCTCGCTGAGCTCGGGTTGCTGGACACCGACTCGAGTACCGAGGCGCAGCGCAACATTCTGGTGACGCCGTTCTGGACTGCCGCCGACGAGACACGCTCGCTTGCGACCGAGCTTGAGCAGGGGCTAGCCGGTGCCTCGCTTGATCTTCCAACCAAGTTCGGCTTCGCAATCGATGATGGCAACGCGCGGGTGCTGGCCGGTGCGTCCGCGGATATCAGGATCGAGCGCGATCGGAACGGGGGACTGCTGGTGCGGGCCGATGGCGCACAGCGCGGGCTTTCGGTCACGCGGAGCGAGGCGGTGCAGGCGGCGCTGGCGCTGGCCGAGTGGTTCGTCGCTTCCGGCGGAATCAGGGGTGAGAAAAAGCGGATGGCGGCTCATCTCGCCGGCGGTGCGAGCGTTCCGGAGACACTTCGCGGTGATGTCGAGCCCGTGGCTCGATCGGCGGACCCTGCGCCTGGCCTCTATCCGACGGGCGCGATGGTTGGCGTCGCCTTCGGGCAGATGCCGCACCAGACGCTCAGCGATCTGGCCGGCTGCGCTCGGGCTCTTCGCATGACGCCGTGGCGGACGATGCTGGTGGAGGGGATGCGCGAGATGCCCCGTGGGGTGGACCTCGTGACTGGTGCCGGTGACCCCAGGCTGCGCGTGGTCGCCTGCAGCGGCGCGCCGCGCTGCGGCGAGGCGCACGCGGATACGCGTATACTGGCGTCGGCGCTCGCGCGGCATATCCCACCCGATGAGCGGCTTCACGTATCCGGCTGCGCCAAGGGCTGTGCCCATTCCGGTTCTGCGGATGTCACCCTCGTTGCGACAAGCGACGGCTTTGATCTGATCCGCCGCGGCACGACACGGGATGTGCCGGTCATCCGGGGACTGACCAGTTCGTACCTCGTCGCAAATCCCTCCGTGCTGACGGGAGGCCATTGATGCCGCACGTCTACGAAACCGACGGCGCGACGATCTATCGCCAGTCCTTTGCCACCATCCGCTCCGAGGCCGACCTTGCCCGCTTCACACCAGACGAAGAGCCGGTGGTCGTGCGCATGATCCATGCCGCCGGCATGGTGGGCCTGGAAGCGCATGTGCGCTTCACATCAGGCATGGCTGCGTGCGCGCGAGCGGCCTTGCAGGAGGGCGCGCCGATCCTCTGCGACGCGCGCATGGTGTCGGAAGGAATTACGCGCGCGCGGCTGCCGGCCGGTAACGCCGTCATCTGCACGCTGGGCGATGTCAAGGTGCCTGCACTCGCGCAATCGATGCGCAACACGCGTTCCGCGGCGGCGCTCGAGCTGTGGCGGCCGCATCTGGGCGGCGCCGTCGTCGCGATCGGCAACGCGCCGACCGCGCTGTTTCATCTGCTCAACATGCTGGAGGATGCCGATTGCCCAAGGCCGGCGGCGATCATCGGCTGTCCGGTCGGCTTTGTCGGCGCGGCGGAATCCAAGGCGGCATTGATAAGTCGGATCGTAGCCATGTCGTTCTGTGAGCCAAGGAGTTGCCAGACATATTTGTCTTCCTAAGACCGCTTGGCCTCCGACTTGCGATGGGACGCATCATCTGCTGCGGCCTCGGCCCAGGCGATCCGGACCTGATGAGCGTGCGCGCCGACCGCGTTGTGCGTGCCGCCAAGCACGTCGCTTATTTTCGCAAGAAGGGCCAGCCGGGGCAGGCGCGACGTATCGTCGAAGGCTTGCTCGCCGCCGACGTCAGCGAATATCCGATGGAATATCCGGTCACCACGGAAATCGCGTTCGACAGTCCGGACTACGCGCGGCTGCTGGCCGACTTCTATGACGAATGGGCCGAGCGCCTGGCGCGATTTGCGCGCGCGATCGACATCGTCGTGCTCTGCGAGGGCGATCCCTATTTCTATGGCTCGTTCATGCATCTGCATGCGCGGCTGCAGGGGCGTGTCGAGATCGAGGTGATCGCCGGCATTCCCGGCATGGTCGGTTGCTGGAATTCGGTGGGTCAGCCGATTGCGCTAGCCGACGATGTGACGACCGTTCTGATGGGGACGCTGCCGGAGCCGGAGCTCGCCGAGCGGATGCGCGGCTCCGACGCGCTGGTCGTGATGAAGACCGGTCGCAATCTTCCGAAGATTCGCCGCGCGCTGGCGTCCGCGGGGCGCCTCGATGATGCGTGGCTCGTCGAACGCGGCACCATGCCGGATCAGCGCGTCGCCCGGCTTGCGGATGTCGGCGAGGCCGAGTGTCCGTATTTTGCGATCGTGCTGGTGCACGGGCAGGGGCGGCGCAGGGAGGTCGCGCAATGACCGGCACGCTGACCATCGCGGGGCTCGGACCGGGCGATGAGGCGCTGATCACGCCGGAGGTCTCTGCTGCGCTCGCGGCTGCGACCGACATCGTCGGCTATGCGCCCTATGTGACCCGCGTGCCGCCGCGCGCCGGGCTCACGCTGCATCCCTCGGACAATCGCGTGGAGTTGCAGCGTGCCGCTGACGCGCTGCGGCTTGCATCGGAAGGCGGCCACGTCGTCGTGGTGTCCTCTGGCGATCCCGGTGTGTTTGCGATGGCATCCGCCGTGTTCGAAGCGCTGGAGGATGCGCCGCAATGGCGCGACCTGCCGATTCGCGTTCTGCCCGGCGTGACGGCGATGCTGGCGGCGGCGGCAAGCGCCGGCGCGCCGCTCGGTCATGATTTCTGCGCGATCAACCTCTCCGACAATCTCAAGCCATGGCCGCTGATCGAGAAGCGCCTGCGGCTTGCGGCCGAAGCGGATTTCGCGATCGCGATGTACAATCCGCGCTCGGCCAGCCGGCCGGAAGGTTTTGGTCGCGCGCTCGAGATCTTGCGCGAGGCGGGCTGTGGCGAGCGCATCGCGATTTTCGCGCGCGCCGTCAGCACGCCCGAGCAGCGGATCGAGACGGTCGAACTGCGCGACGCAAGGCCAGAGATGGCCGACATGCGGACGCTCGTGATCGTCGGCAATTCGGCGACCCGGCGGGTCGGCCGCTGGATCTATGCGCCGAGGCAGGTCCGATGACCGAGCCATTGCATCACCTCGCGCACGCTTGCCACCCGCGGCCTGTCGTGCAGAGCCGGCCGTGTGATCATGATCACGGGAAGGCCAAGCACGCGGGCGGCGTCGATCTTGGCGCGCGCGCCGGTTCCGCCGGAGTTGCGGGCGACGATCCACTCGATGCGACGCGCGCGCATCATCTCGAGCTCGCCCTCGAGCGTGAAGGGACCGCGCGACACAATGACGTCCGCGTTGGGCAACGACAGCGTTTCGTCGGGCGGGTCGACGAAACGCAACGTATAGGCATGTTGCGGCCGGTTACCGAACGGCGCGATATGCTGGCGGCCGATCGCGAGGAACACGCTGGCGCGGCTGTCCGGCAAGGCTGCGGCCGCGGATACGACGTCCGCGACCTCGATCCAGCGATCGCCGGCGGTTTTGTCCCAGGGCGCGCGCTCAAGCGCGATCAGGGGCGTTGTGGTTTGCGCACATGCAGCGATCGCGTTGCGGCTCATCTCGGCCGCGAAAGGATGCGTCGCATCGATCACATGCGTAATGGCTTCGCGACGCAGATAATCGGCAAGACCTCTGACGCCGCCGAAACCCCCGCTGCGGACCGGCAATGGCTGGCCGGCCGGCGCACGGGTGCGGCCGCCATAGGAATAGACCGCGTCGATGCCCGCGCGAGCGATCGCAACGGCCAGCAAATTGGCGTCGGCCGTTCCGCCCAGGATCAGGGCGCGCATCATGGATAATCCCTGGTTGACCATCATCGGCATCGGCGAAGATGGCCTTGACGGCCTCTCCGACGCAAGCCGAAAGGCGCTTTCCGAAGCCGAAACGGTTTTCGGTGGCGAGCGGCACCTCGCGCTCGCCGGCATGGCCAACCGCGGCCGTGCCTGGCCGGTGCCGTTCGATGCGAACATCGTGCTTGCATGCCGGGGTCGTCCGACGGTGGTGCTCGCGTCGGGCGATCCGTTCTGGCATGGCGCCGGCGGAAGCCTTGTCGAGAAGCTGCAGCCCGGCGACTGGGTCGCGCACTCCGCGCCGTCGACGTTCTCACTGGCGGCGGCTCGTTTGGGCTGGCGTATCGAGAATGCTGTCTGTCTCGGTCTTCACGCCGCACCGTTCGAACGGCTGTTGCCGCATTTGGCGCGCGATGCACGGATCATCTGCCTGCTGCGCGACGGCAAGGCGGCGTCCGATCTCGCACGCTGGCTGACGGAGCGTGGTTGGGGGGCGTCGGCAATATGGACGCTTGCCGCGCTTGGCGGACCGCGTGAATCCATCACGCAGCATCGCGCTGACAATTATGTGGAGGATTCGGGCGACAGCCTCGTCACGGTTGCGCTGGAGGCGAAGGGAGGACAAGGGATCGCACGCAGCTCTGGACTTGCCGATGCGCTCTTTGCGCATGACGGGCAACTGACAAAGCGGCCGGTCCGCGCGCTTGCGCTGTCGGCGCTTGCGCCGCGGCCCGGTGAGCGGCTGTGGGATGTCGGCGCGGGCTCGGGCTCGATCTCGATCGAATGGGCGCTGTGTGAAGGGACGGCGATCGCCGTCGAAGCCCGCAGCGAACGCACCGCGAACATCCGCAGCAATGCGGCGAGCTTCGGCCTGACTCACCGGATCACCGTCATCGAAGGCGAGGCGCCCGGCGCTTTATCGGACCTCGCGGCACCCGATGCCGTGTTCATCGGTGGCGGCCTCGATGCTGATATGTTCGATGCGATCTGGTCACGGATTGCGCCGGGCACGCGACTGGTTGCGCATGCGGTGACCCTGGAGACCGAAGCGCTGCTCTCCGATCTGCATCAGCGCCATGGCGGCGAACTGATGCGGCTGGAGGTCGCCCACGCCGAGCCATTGGGCCGCTATCGCGCCTGGAAGGCGGCGCGGCCGATCGTGCAGTGGAGCGCGCTCCGATGAAAGTCGCCGGTCTCGGATTCAGGCGCAATGCCAGTGTCGCGTCCTTGCGCGACGCGCTCGACGCGGCCGGCGGTTCCGACGGCCTTGCGGCAATTGCAACCGTGAGTGACAAGACGGATGCGGCGGCGTTGAAGGTGCTGGCCCAGGAATTGGGATTGCCAGTCCGCGGCATTTCTGCCGGGATATTGGCCGAGATACAAACCGCGACACAGTCCGAAATCATCAAGGCGAGATTCGGAACAGGCTCTGTCGCCGAAGCTGCGGCGATCGCTGCGGCAGGGCGCGGTGCGCGCCTGATCTCGGTGAGGACCGCGTCACGGGATCGGATGGCCATTGCGGCGATCGCGGAAGGAGACGGCGAATGACGGTGCACTTCATCGGCGCAGGGCCCGGCGCTGCCGATTTGCTGACCCTGCGCGGGCGCGATCTCATCGCCTCGTGCCCGGTTTGTCTCTATGCCGGATCGCTGGTGCCATCAGGTGTTCTGGCGCATTGCCCGCCGGATGCGCGCATCGTCAACACCGCGCCGCTGTCGCTCGACGAAATCATCGCCGAGATCGCTTCCGCGCATGCGGAGGGCAAGGACGTCGCGCGGCTGCATTCGGGCGATCTCTCGATCTGGTCGGCGATGGGCGAGCAGCTGCGCCGGCTGCGCGCGTTGCAGATTCCGTATTCGGTCACGCCCGGGGTGCCGGCTTTCTCGGCGGCCGCGGCGGCGCTGGAGGCCGAGCTTACGCTGCCGGGCCTTGCGCAATCGGTGGTGCTGACGCGCACGCCGGGCCGGGCGAGCGCGATGCCGGATGGCGAGGCACTCGCAGCGTTTGCCGCGACCGGCGCGGTGCTGGCGATCCATCTTTCGATCCATCTGCTCGACAAGGTCATCGCCGAACTCACGCCGCACTACGGCGCGGATTGCCCGGTTGCGATCGTCTGGCGCGCGAGTTGGCCGGACCAGCGCATTGTGCGCGCCACGCTCGCGACGCTCGATACCGCCGTTGGCCCCGAGCTCGAACGCACTGCGCTCATTCTGATCGGCAAGACGCTCGGCGCGGACGAATTCGCCGAGAGCCGTCTCTATGCAGCCGACTACGACCGCCGCTACCGTCCGGTCGGGGCGGCGCCGCGCTTTCCGGAATCGTCGCCGGAATCATCGCAATGACCGCGGGACTCGTCATCTCTGCGCCGGCATCCGGTGTCGGCAAGACGACGCTGACCCTGGCGTTGGCGCGCGCCTATCGCAATCGCGGCGTGAGGGTGCAATGCCTCAAGAGCGGGCCTGATTACATCGATCCCGCCTTTCACGCGGTTGCCACGGGACGCGCGTCGGTCAACATCGATAGCTGGGCGATGGCGCGCGAAGCGATCGCGCATTTGGCAGGCCGCGGCGCGGACGCCGATCTCGTGCTGGCGGAAGGCTCGATGGGACTGTTCGACGGCGTCGCCGCGCGTGGCGTTTCGGGGACCGGCGCCACCGCCGACATCGCCGAAATGATGGAGTGGCCCGTGCTGCTGGTGATCGATCCCTCCGGTCAGGCGCAGACGGCGGCGGCGGTCGCGGCGGGATTGCGCGATTTCCGCGCCGGTGTGCAGCTTGCCGGCGTCGTCCTCAATCGCGTCGCGAGCGCGCGGCATGAAGCCCTGGTGCGCAATGCCATGGCCGGCGCGGGCATTCCGGTATTGGGATCGCTGCCGCGCCACGCCGAGATCGCCTTGCCGAAGCGTCACCTCGGCCTGGTACAGGCCGAGGAGCAGGCCCAGATCGACGGTCTGATTGACGAAGCCGCACGCTTCGTCGCCGAGCATGTCGATCTCGACGCCGTGCTGCGATCGGCGCGCGCCTCGCCGCCGCAACCAGCCGTGCGCAGCCTGGACATCACGCCGCCCGGTCAGCGCATTGCGCTGGCGCGTGATGCCGCGTTCTCGTTCGTCTATCCTCACATGCTGGAAGCCTGGCGCGCGGCCGGCGCGGAGATCGTGACGTTCTCGCCGCTTGCCGACGAAGGCCCCGACGCGGACGCCGATGTGTGCTGGCTGCCCGGCGGCTATCCCGAACTGCATGCCGGCCGGCTTGCGGCCAACAGGCAATTTCTAGGGCAGCTCCGCGCATTCGCCGAGATGCGGCCGGTGCATGGCGAATGCGGGGGTTACATGGTGCTGGGCGCCGCGTTGACCGATGCCGACGGCGTGCGCCACGAGATGGCGGGATTGCTCGGCCTTGAGACGAGCTATGCCAAGCGCCGCATGCATCTCGGCTATCGGCTCGCCGAGCTTGCCGCGCCGATGCCCGGCCACGGCCCAGGCGCACGCCTGCGCGGCCACGAGTTTCACTATTCGACGATCATCGCGCAGCCCGACACGCCGCTCGCGGTGGTGCGCGATGCGACCGGCGCGATCGTTGCGGAGACCGGATCGCGGCGTGGCTGTGCGACGGGTACATTCTTCCATCTGATTGCGGAGGACCGGTGAGCGGATTCGTTTCCTTCGTCTCGGCAGGTCCGGGCGATCCCGAACTCCTGACGGTGAAAGGCGCCGCGCGGCTGCGCGAGGCCGATGTGGTGCTCTATGACGATCTTGCCTCGGGCGCGATCCTCGATCTCGCGCGCTCCGGCGCCAATCTCGTCGCGGTCGGCAAGCGTGCCGGCCGCCTGTCGGCGAAGCAGCACCATGTCAGCCGGCTGCTGGTCGATTATGCCGCCGCCGGCGTGCGGGTGGTGCGGCTGAAATCGGGCGACGCCGGCATTTTTGGTCGGCTCGAGGAGGAGATCGAAGCGCTGCGCGCAGCGGGCATCGGCTACGAGATCATTCCCGGCGTGACTTCAGCGTCGGTTGCCGCCGCGCAGGCCGGCATTCCGCTGACGCGACGGCTGACCTCGCGTCGGGTCCAGTTTGTCACCGGCGCCGATGTGACGGGCGAATTGCCCGCGGACCTGAACTGGGCGGCACTGGCCGATCCGGAAGCGACCACCGTCGTCTATATGGGGCGGCGAACTTTCCCGGCATTGGCCGCAAGGCTGATCGCGCGCGGCCTCGCGCCCGACACGCCCGCGCTGCTGGCGGAATCGCTCGGCCACGCCGACGAGCGGCTGCTTCGCACCACGATCGCAGCGCTGGCCGAACAGCTCACGCATGCCGGCGCGGCAACGGCGGCTGCCGTTATTCTGTTCGGTGCGCTGGCGCCGGAACGAGGGTGACGCGGCCATGTTGACGCTGTCCCTGATCGGCATCGGTTGTGGTGATCCCCGGCAGCTCACTTTCGCTGCGACCGCCGCGATCAATGCCGCCGACCTGATCCTGATCCCGCGCAAGGGGACGGCAAAGTCGGATCTCGCCGACTTGCGTCGCACCATCTGCGCGGAAGCGTTGAGCAATGATCGCACACGCATTGCCGAGTTCGACCTGCCGGTACGTGACGCCGGCGAAGAGGATTATCGCAAGGGTGTGGACGATTGGCACGATGCCATCGCTGCGGCGTGGTCGCAGGAAATCGCGCGCAACCTAGGCAGAGAGGGACGCGTCGCCCTGCTGATCTGGGGCGATCCCTCGCTCTACGATTCGAGCCTGCGGATCGCGCGACGGCTCGATCCGTTGCCATCGATCGAGGTGATCCCGGGCATCACGTCGATCCAGGCGCTGTGCGCGGCGCATGCGCTGCCGCTCAATGAGATCGGCGAGCCGTTCCTCGTGACGACCGGCCGACGGCTGCGCGAGGGCGGCTGGCCGCCCGGCATCGACACCATTGTTGTGATGCTCGACGGCGGCGCCGCCTTCCAGACGCTGGATCCTGCCGGGCTGCAAATCTGGTGGGGCGCCTATCTCGGCATGCCCGATCAGATCATCATGGCGGGGGAACTGGCAGAGGTCGGCCCTCGCATCGTTGCCGCGCGACGAGAGGCACGTGAGCGGCACGGCTGGATCATGGACAGCTATGTCCTGAAGCGGAAATCGTGATCCAGATTTTGCTCCGGCATTCTGTGCAGATGGCTGCTAGGTCTTCAATCCGCGAATCGAAGGTTGGATGGTCAGGCGATAGGCGACGAGCCTGTCGCCATCGAAATGCTCGAGGGTCGTCTCGCAGACCGGGCAGCGATACTCGCCCTTGCTTCCAGATCCGGACGCCAGCTCAAGGCGTCGGAATCCGGCCCCGCAGCGCGGGCATGTGACGTCGTCCTTCTTCATCAACTCACCCCAGAACAGCACCGGCGCTGCTTTTTAGCGCAGACCGCGCGGCGGAACCATGTTCATGGCCGCGGAGCGACGGATCATTCGTGCATGGAAGCGGCGGTGCGTCGTCGTCGAGCGGGCGGCAGCGCAGCCGATCGCGCGGAGCGGGTGGCCGATTTTCAACGCATTATGCAAGTTCGGCAATGGGTTATTGCTCGGCCTTAAAGAGCAAGGGCTGCCGGACCCCGCAACAATAACAATAATGACTGCCATGTCGCTGTGTTCGAGAGATGCTGCGTCTGCTCAGTCCCATGCGCGATCGCCGGCACGCCCGAGGCCCACCGGCGATCAATCGCGATCAGCTATTGCCTGATCAGACGAACCACGTCCTGCCTCAGCAGGTAGAGCGAGACGGCGAGCAGCACGACGTCCTTCATCAGGAAGGGCACGTTGCCGGTCATCGCGGGGAAGCCACCGGCGGCAACGTCCCAGCCGTCAGGCATGAACGGAATGATGGTGACGGTCGCGATGAAGGTGCCGGTCGAGCCGAGGGCGCCGAGCACGCCGAGCCGCTTGTCCCAGAAGCCCGCGAGCAGCAGCGAACCGAACGTCCACTCCGAGGCGCCAAGGAAGTAGCTGGCGCCGGCATGGCCGAACGCTGGATAGAGCCACCAGATCAGCGGCCCGTTGCTGATGAACGGGACCAGCCGTTCGAATTCGTACGGAAACCACTTCTGGTAACCGAAGAACAGGAACATGATCACCATCGCGGCCCGGACGACGTGATAGTCGAGATCCTCCGCCAGCAGGCCGGACCTGTCGAGCGCGCGGAGAAGCGGATTTTGTGTGGTGTTGGCAAGCGTGGTCATGGTCGTGATCCTTTCGCGTGACATCGCTCGGTCGCTTCACGCGACCGCCGGGAAGTCGATGTCGGTGTCGTTGATGCGGTTGAAGACGCTGGTGAAGACTGTGGTCGCAAACGCCAGGCTGATCTCGACCAGCTGCGCGTCGCTGTAGCCGGCGGACTTGATCGCGGCGAAATCCTCTTCGCTGACGGTGCCGCTCGACTGCGCGAGCTTGCGGACGAAATTGACGAGCGCATCGCGCCTGGCGTCACCGGTCGGCTCGCCCTCGCGGATCTGCTTGAGCACATCCGCATTCACGCCGGCGAGCCTGGCGAGATGCGAGTGCGCGGCGACACAATAATCGCAGCCGCCGGCGGCGCTGATCACGAGCTTGACGATCTCCAGGTCGCGCCTGGGCAGGCTGCCGCCAGTCAGCACGGCATCGGCGGCGAGGATCGACTTGAGCGCGGCCGGACCGTGGGCCGCAATCGCCGCGTAGGTGTTCGGGACGGCGCCGATCGCCTTCTTGATCTGGGCGTAGATCTGGCCCGACGGGCCGGTATCGGTTTCGAGATTGGGGGTTGAGAGACGAGACATGGTGGCACTCCTTGTTCGGGGTGGTGAACGATTGCAGAGTGACAATAGGATCGAGATTTGAGACATTGAATGTTCATATTGCTCGTTTATATGTTCAATCGTCTCATGCGCTGCTTCAGGGGGATTGGCCATGGATTGGCTGAGCCGGCTGTTCGAGATGATGCCGGTGCGCGGGCGGCTCGACCTGCGCTGCAGCTACAGCGTGCCCTGGCGTATCGAGCAGGGACCGGGCCTAACCAACGAGATCCCCTATCATGCGGTGCTTGCCGGCTCGGCGATCCTGGACGACGCCGCGGGCGGACGGCCGTTGCTGCTGAAGCCCGGCGACATCCTCCTGCTTCCCGGCAACCCGCGACACGTGATGCACGACGGAAGCGGCGCGACACCGCTGCCGGCGCGCAACCGGGCGGCGGAGAATTTCACGATCAGCGAAAACCTCGGATCGGACGAACGGCTTGACCTGTTGTGCGGGCACTTCGCGATTGCACCCCCGCACGACCGCCTGTTGCGCAATTATCTTCCGCCGCGTCTTGTCGTGCATGCCGGCGCGCGTGCGGGAAAGGGAACGGCTGCGCAGCTCGCCGGGCTCGTGTCGTTGATGCGCAGCGAAACGGCCGACGATCATCTGGGCGGCCACGCCATGCTGAATGCGCTGTCCACGGCAATGTTCGCGCTTGTGCTGCGGCTTGCGAGCGAGACCGATGCAACGTCACGGGGACTTCTCGCCCTGGTCGGTGATCCCAGGCTCGCGCCGGCCGTGGCCGCCATGTTCAAGGAGCCCGCGCGTGCGTGGTCGCTGCCGGAGCTCGCACGGCTTTGCAACATGTCGCGCGCCACGCTGGCGCGGCAGTTCCAGGACAAGCTCGGGCGATCGGCCAGCGATCTGCTCACCGATATCAGGATGACGCTTGCGGCGAACGAGTTGAAGGGATCATCGCTTTCGACCGGCGCTGTGGCGGAGATGGTCGGGTATCAATCGGAGGCCGCCTTTCAGCGCGCCTTCAAAAGCCACATGGGCGTGACGCCGGCGCAGTGGCGCAAATCGCAGCCGCCGGAACAGGAGGTGTCGCTGGGACCTGCTGCACCGGCTGATCGGAAAGGCAGTTCGCCGACTGTGGATGCGTAGCGTCCCCCGTGCCTCGCTCAGGTTTCGGTGCGGGAGGCGCAGAGTGCGCTCGATCAAGACTTGCGATGCCTTGCGTTGACCGCGATCGCGGCGGCGGCGGTGCGGTTCTCGACGCCGAGCTTGGCGTAGATCTGCTCGAGATGCTTGTCGACGGTGCGCGGGCTGAGGCCGAGGATCTGCGCGATGTCGCGGTTGGTCTTGCCCTTGGAGAGCCAGGACAGCACCTCGCCCTCGCGGGTGGTCAGGCCGAGCTCGCTGGAGAACTCGGCCGGCATGTCGCCGCTGGTGTCCTTGGCGAGCCGCAGCAGGAATTCGTTGGGCCCGAGCTTGCCCATATATTGCAGCCGAAGCTGTTCGTTGCCGGGGAATGACGCCACGGTCGCTGTCTTCTTTCCTGTGCCGCCCTTCTGCGCCTGCTCGAGCCATTGCGGCATCGGATCCGGCAGCGCGAAATTGTCGGCGGCGTCGGCGAGCGTATCCGACAGCAGTCGCTGTGCCTGCGGCGTCGCCCACAGCAGCGCGCCGGCGCTGTTCACGGCGAGCAGATAGCGGCCGGAGACGTCGAGCGCCGCGCGGGCGCTCTGCGTCATCCGCGCATTGGCGAGATGGACCCGGATGCGCGCCAGCATCTCCTCGACCACGATCGGCTTCGTCACATAATCGACGCCGCCGGCCTCCAGCCCGCGCACGATATGCTCGGTCTCGGCGAGGCCCGTCATGAAGATGATCGGCACGCCGTCGAGCCCTGCGTCGCGCTTCAGCCGCCGGCAGGTCTCGAAACCGTCCATGCCGGGCATCACGGCATCGAGCAGCACGATATCGGGCGTGATCTGGTCGACGATGCGCATCGCCGAGGCGCCGTCGAGCGCGACCATCACGGTCATGCCGGCGCCGTCGAGCGCGTCGGTCAGCAGGCGCAACGTCTCGGGCGAGTCGTCGACGACGAGCGCGACGTCGCGCTTTCTCTGTTCAATGGTCATAGCTGTGCAATGTCTTCAACGTCGCCATATATTGATCGAGATCGAAGCGGTCGATCAGCGTGTGCATCTGGCCGACGAAATCGGCATGTTCGGGACACTCATTGCCGATCTCGTCGAGCTTGAGCTGGATCGCCCTGACATAGCCGAGCTGGCCGAGGCTGATCAGCTCTTCGACATATTTCACCGGCGGCCGCGAGCCACTCTCGGGCTTCCATTGCGGAGGCGAGGCCGGCTCGGCCTCATACTGCCACTCGATCTTGAGCAACTGGCGGATGGTCTCGAGCAGCCGCGGGATGTCGATCGGCTTCATCAGGTATCCGTCGTGGAACGGTTGCGCGAGCGGCGCGCCATGGGCCTCCAGCGCGCTGGCCGAGATCATCAGGATCCGTGCCTGGTGATGGCCTTCGGAGCGCAAGGTTTCGGCGACCGTCCAGCCGTCCATGCCCGCCATCGAGATATCGAGCAGGAACAGGTCCGGCCGGCAGTGCTGCGCGAGGGCAAGACAGCCTGGCCCGTCCGGCGCGCTGAGCAGGATGAAGCCGAGCGGCGTCAGGATCTCGCGCAGGAGGTCGCGGTGGGTCGGGTCGTCGTCCGTGATCAGGATGGTCTTGCGCGGACCGTGATAGCCGTACACGGGAGCATCGACCGGCGCATCGCGCCGCGGATTGGTGACCTCCGACAGCAGCAGCTTGACGCGGAACGTGCTGCCGCTGCCGACCGTACTCAGGACCTTGATGTCGCCGCCCATCACACCCGCGAGCAGGCGGCTGATGGTGAGCCCGAGCCCGGTGCCGGTCTGCGGCTGGGTGACGCCAAGCGCGCCGCGCTCGAACGGGGCGAAGATCCGCTCGAGATCGTCGGGCTGGATGCCGGGTCCGGTATCGATCACCTCGAACTCTGCGACCGGGCTGCGGTAATGCACCACGAATAGCACCTGGCCGGATTGCGTGAACTTGATCGCATTCGACAGCAGGTTGATCAGGATCTGCCGCAGCCGCTTCTCGTCGGCATAAACCACGACCGGCAGCACGGCCGGCCGTTTGAACACGAAGTCGATGCCTTTTGCTGCGGCTTGCAGGCGGAACATGCCGACCAGCTGCTCGAGGAAGTCATTCAACCGCACTTCATCGCGCGACAGGTAGAGTCGGCCGGCCTCGATCTTGGAGATATCGAGGATGCCGTCGATCAGCCCCGACAGATGATCGGCGCTGCGGCGGACCACGCGCACCTGCTCACGCGGCCGCACCTGCAGGCTGTCGTCCTGTTCCAGCAATTGCGCGTAGCCGGAGATCGCATTCAGCGGCGAGCGAAGCTCGTGGCTGAGGCCCACGACGTACCGGCTCTTGGCGAGATTGGCGGACTCCGCGACCTCCTTGGCGCGCTGCAGTTCGGCGTCGGTGCGCTTGTGGGCGTCGATCTCCTGGATCAGCAGCGTGGTCTGCCGGCGTGTTTCCGCTTCCGCGGCGCGCCGGCTTTGTTGCGCCAGCACGAACAGCCAGGCGACGACGCCAATGATCAGGGTCAGCGCGAAGAACACCTTCCAGAGCACGTCGGCCAGCAATTCGTTGGCATGCACCGCCGCCGTGGTCTGCAGGTAGATCAGGCCGAGCACGATCGCCACGAGCCCGGCCGAGACGGCGAACACGCCGAGATAATGCCCGAGCTGCGAATTGATGCGGGCATAGATCGGTTGCGGCATCACCTTGCCCAGCGCATCCGACACCTGCGCGCCGATCCGGCCATGCGGCTTGCAGAGGTCATGGCAGCGTGCGTCGAGCGAGCAGCACAGTGAGCAGATCGGGCCGGCATAAGCGGGGCAGGAAGCCATGTCCTCGGGCTCGAACGCATGCTCGCAGATACAGCACTGGATCGATTCGATGTTCTGCCAGCTCCGCTTCGGCTTGCGGGCGATGTAGTACTTGCCGTCGGTGGCCCAGGCAATGAGGGGAGCCGTGACGAAGGCGACCGCAAGCGCAACGAAGGCCGACAGCGCCTTCGCGGTCGGGCCGAACAGGCCGTAGAACGCGCTGATCGAGACCACGGTGGCGATCGTCATCGCGCCGACGCCGACCGGGTTGATATCGCAGAGATGGGCGCGCTTGAACTCGATGTGCTGCGGCCGCAAGCCGAGCGGCTTGTTGATGACGAGATCGGCCACCAGCGCGCCGACCCAGGCGATCGCGACGTTGGAGTAGAGCGCGAGCGTCTGCTCCAGCGCCTTATAGACGCCGATCTCCATCAGCAGCAGCGCGACGACGACGTTGAAGACCAGCCACACCACGCGGCCGGGATGCGAGTGGGTGAGGCGGGAGAAGAAGTTCGACCAGGCGATCGAGCCGGCATAGGCGTTGGTGACGTTGATCTTGACCTGCGACAGGATCACGAACGTGCCGGTCAGCGCCATCGCCAGATCCGGCTGGGACAGCACGTAGCGGAACGCCTCGAGGTACATGTTGGCGGGCTCGGCCGCGTGCTCGGCCGAGACGCCGTGGCTGAGCGCAAAGAAGGCGAGGAACGAGCCGGCCAGCAGCTTGAGCGCGCCGAGCACGATCCAGCCGGGACCGGCGCTGAGCAGCGCGATCCACCAGGCCTTGCGCGAGGTGCGGCGGTCGCGCGGCAGAAAGCGCAGGAAGTCGACCTGCTCGCCGATCTGCGCCACCAGCGCGAATACCACGGAGGCCGCGGTGCCGAACAGCAGCAGATCGAGATTTCCTGCGGGATCGCCGTGATCGCCGGCGAATTTGCGCCACTCGGTGAACGAATGCGGATTGGCCCAGGCGATCGCCGCGAACGGCATGATGTGGAGGATGACCCACAGCGGCTGGGTCCAGAGCTGGAAGCGGCTGATCAGCGTGATGCCGTAGATCACCAGCGGAATGATCACGACCGCGCTGATCAGATAGCCGATCGGCCGCGGGATGCCGAAGCACATGTCGAGCGCGCTGGCCAGGATCACCGCCTCGATCGCGAAGAAGATGAAGGTGAAGGAGGCGTAGATCAGCGAGGTGATGGTCGAGCCGATATAGCCGAAACCGGCGCCGCGGGTCAGCAGGTCGATGTCGATGCCGCTTTTCGCGGCATGGTAGGCGATCGGAAGTCCGCAAAGGAAGATGATGACGCTGACCACCAGGATCGCAGCGGAGGCGTTCATTGCGCCGTAGTTCAGCGTGATGGTGCCGCCGATCGCCTCCAGCGCAAGGAACGAGATTGCGCCGAGCGCGGTGTTGGCGACCCGGGCGGCGGACCAGCGCCGCGCGCTCTTGGCGGTGAAGCGCAGCGCGTAGTCTTCCAGCGTCTGGTTGGCGACCCATTGATTGTATTGGCGCCTGACGCGGTCTATCCGCTGCCGCCCTGCCACTCGTTTCAACTCCTGGTCCACGATGCGCTGATCGCGGGCAAATCCCGTACCAAAAACCTACGTCGCTATTTTGCGGTGCAGTATACGCGATCTCACGTATCAGTGCGCTGCACAAAAGTGAGCAATCCTAGCCTCATCAATAAGCGTTCTCGAACCAATGGGGTGCTCATGTCAGACGATACAAAACCAGGACTGCCGTCTCCGCTCCGCCGCAAGCTCTTGATGGGAATGGCCGCTTTGCCGGCCATGTCGATGCTCGGCCGTCCCGCATTTGCCGACGTTCCTGCAACCTCTGCGGTCAATACCACCGGTCTTGCAGTCACCGATAGCGAGGTCACGGTTGGCATCCTGCATTCCGTGACCGGCACCATGGCGATCTCCGAGACCGGGTCGGTCGAGGCCGAGAAGCTCGCGATCGAGCAGATCAACGCCGCCGGCGGGGTGCTCGGCCGCAAGATCAAGTTCATCCAGGAAGATGGCGCCAGCGACTGGCCGACCTTCGCGGAAAAGGCCAAGAAGCTGCTGGTCAACGACAAATGCGCGGCCGTGATGGGCTGCTGGACCTCGGCCTCGCGCAAGGCGGTGCTGCCGGTGTTCGAGCAGTACAACGGCATGCTGTACTACCCGACCTTCTATGAAGGCCTCGAGCAGTCCAAGAACGTCATCTACACCGGCCAGGAGGCGACCCAGCAGATCATCGCCGGTCTCGACTGGGTCAACAAGACCAAGGGCGCCAAGAGCTTCTACCTGCTCGGCTCGGACTACATCTGGCCGCGCACCTCGAACAAGATCGCGCGCAAGCACATCGAGAACCATCTGCAAGGCTGCAAGGTGGTCGGCGAGGAATACTTCCCGCTCGGCTCGACCCAGTTCAACTCGGTCATCAACAAGATCAAGCTGACCAAGCCGGACGTGATCTACGCGATCATCGTCGGCGGCTCCAACGTCGCATTCTACAAGCAGCTCAAGGCGGCCGGCATCGACTTGTCCAAGCAGACGCTGCTCACGATCTCGGTCACCGAGGACGAGATCGACGGTATCGGCGGCGAGAACATCGCCGGAGCCTATGCCTGCATGAAGTACTTCCAGTCGCTCGACAATCCGAACAACAAGGCCTTCGTGCCCGCCTTCAAGAAGATGTGGGGCGAGAAGACCGTGATCGGAGACGTCACCCAGGCTGCCTATCTCGGCCCGTGGCTGTGGAAGTTGACGGTGGAGAAGGCCGGCTCCTTCGACATCGACAAGATCGCGGCGGCGTCGCCCGGCGTCGAGTTCAAGGGCGCGCCGGAAGGTTACGTCCGGATCCACGAGAACCATCATCTGTGGTCGAAGACCCGCGTCGGGCGCGCCAAGGCCGATGGACAGTATGAGCTGATCTACGAGACCGCCGATCTCGTCGAGCCGGATCCGTTCCCCAAGGGTTATCAGTGAGCCAGTAGCCCGCATGAGCGGAGCGATGTGCGGGACCGTCCCGGGTATCGCACCCGCTCACCCGGGCTACGAAGCTCCACAACGCATCGCGGCGTGGACGTCACCGCCCACGCCGCCGATCGGGCGCCGCTACGCGCGGCGCGTGCCCCTTGGACTGGAGGACATCATGTTCGGCGACTATTCGATCGGTGATCTCGGCGCCATCCTTGCGATGCAGGGATTTGCCGGGCTCATCCTGTTCTCCGTCTATGTGCTGATGGCGCTGGGGCTCGCCATCATCTTCGGCCAGATGGGCGTCATCAACATGGCCCATGGCGAGTTCATGATCCTCGGCGCCTACGTCACCTGGATGACGTCGAACGCGGTGCAGCATGCCGCGCCCTGGCTGTTCCCCGGTTACTTCTTCATCGCAATGATCCTGGCGTTCATCGCCTCCGGTGCGCTCGGCATGCTGGTCGAATGGGCGCTGATACGCCATCTCTACAAGCGCCCGCTCGATACGCTGCTCGCCACCTGGGGCCTCAGCCTGATCCTGCAACAGGCCTATCGCTCGATCTTCGGCGCGCGCGAGGTCGGCGTCGAACTGCCGGAATGGATGATGGGCTCCTGGCAGGCGACCGACTCCATTCAGATCCCGATCAACGGCATGTTCGTGATGGCGCTGACCATCCTGATCACGATCGCGGTCGCCTACGTGCTGTTCTGGTCGAGCTGGGGCAAGCAGGTACGCGCCGTGGTGCAGAACCGCGTGATGGCGGGCGCCGTCGGCATCAATACCGAGAAGGTCGATCGTTACACTTTTGGCCTGGGTTGCGGCATCGCCGGGATCGCCGGCTCTGCCTTCACCATGATCGGCTCGACCGGACCGACCGCCGGCCAGCTCTACATCGTCGACACCTTCCTGGTCGTCGTGTTCGGCGGTGCCGCTTCGCTGTTCGGCACCATCGCCTCCGCCTTCTCGATCTCGCAGACCCAATCGACGCTGGAATTCTTCCTGTCGGGATCGATGGCCAAGGTGATCACGCTGCTGACGATCGTCGCGATCCTGATGGTGCGTCCGCAGGGGCTCTTCGCGCTCAAGGTCCGCAAATAAGAACAAGCAGGCTGGTCATGATCATCAACTCGCGCTTTTTCAATCGCTCCGAACTGCTCGGCTTCCTTGCGCTCGCGGTACTGCTGTTTCTCATCCTGCCGCTATCGCTCGATATCTTCCGCCTCAACCTGGTCGCCAAATATTTGACCTATGCCTTCGTCGGGATCGGCCTCGTGCTGTGCTGGGGCTATGGCGGCATCCTGAGCCTCGGGCAGGGCGTGTTCTTCGGCCTCGGCGGCTACTGCATGGCGATGTACCTCAAGCTCGAGGCGTCCTCGGTCGCGAACACCAAGATCCAGTCGACGCCGGGTATCCCCGATTTCATGGACTGGAACCAGCTCACCTCGCTGCCCTTCTTCTGGAAGCCATTTCACAGTTTCCCGGTGGCGCTGATCGCGATCATTCTGGTGCCGGCGATCTTCTCCTTCATTATCGGCGCTGCGATGTTCAAGCGTCGGGTCGGTGGCGTCTACTTCGCGATCATCACGCAGGCGATCGCCGCGATCATGACCATCCTGATCGTGGGCCAGCAGGGCTACACAGGCGGCATCAACGGGATCACCGATCTGCGAACGCTGCATGGCTGGGATATCCGGACCGATCACGCCAAGTACATCCTCTATTTCGTGGAGGTGGTATTGTTGTTCGGCTGCATCTGCGCCGCGCAGTTCATCCGCCTGACAAAACTCGGGCGCATCCTGGTGGCGATGAGAGAGCAGGAGGATCGCGTGCGTTTCTCCGGTTACAGCGTCGCCAACTTCAAGATCTTCGCGTTCTGCGCCGCGGCCGTGTTCGCTGCGATCGGCGGCGCCATGTTCACGCTCGAGGTCGGCTTCATGTCGCCGTCCTTCGTCGGCATCGTGCCGTCGATCGAGATGGTGATCTACACCGCGGTCGGCGGCCGGATGTCGATCTTCGGCGCGGTCTGGGGCGCGCTGTTGGTCAATTTCGCCAAGACCAGCCTCTCGGAGTCCTTTCCGCAGCTCTGGCTGTTCGGTCTCGGCGCGCTATTCATCGCGGTCGTGCTCGCCTTCCCGAACGGGCTGTCCGGCATCTGGGCTGACCACGTCCAGCCGCGCATCGATCGACTGTTGGCATCACGCAAATCGAAATCGGCGGCCGGCCTGATCGCCGACGGCGCACCGGCCGAGTGAGGAGGGACCATCATGCTCGTCGGCCATCAGCCCAAAGACTTCCTGCTCGCGGTCTCCGGTCTCACCGTGTCCTTTGACGGCTTCAAGGCCGTGAACGATCTTTCCTTCTATGTCGAGGAGAATGAGATCCGCGTCATCATCGGCCCGAACGGCGCCGGCAAGACCACGGTGCTCGACCTGATCTGCGGCAAGACAAGGGCGACGTCAGGCTCGATCCAGTTCCGCGGCCAGGAGCTGACCAGGCTGCGTGAGAACGAGATCGTGCAGGCCGGGGTGGGGCGCAAGTTCCAGACGCCGTCGGTGTTCGAGGATCTCACCGTGTTCGAGAACCTCGAGATTTCCTTTCCGCGCGGCCGCACCGTGTTCGGTTCGCTGACCTTCCAGCGCGACGACACCGTCAAGCAGCGGGTCGAGGAGGTCGCCGAGATGATCTTCCTGAAGGACAAGCTCAATACCTTTGCCGACCAGCTCAGCCACGGCCAGAAGCAGTGGCTCGAGATCGGCATGCTGCTGATCCAGGATCCGGACCTCTTGATGCTCGACGAGCCGGTCGCCGGCATGAGCGTGTCCGAGCGCGCCAAGACCGCCGAGCTGCTCAACCGCATCATCAAGGACCGTTCGGTGCTGGTGATCGAGCACGACATGAAGTTCGTCGAGGACATCGCGCACAAGGTCACGGTGCTGCACCAGGGACAGATCCTGTCCGAGGGGACGATGGAGCACGTCAAGAACGATCCGAAAGTCATCGAAGTGTATTTGGGCCACTAACGGATGATCAGGATCGGTCGAGCCGCGAACTCAGTTCACCTCTCCCCGTCGGGGAGAGGTCGGCGCGCAGCGCCGGGTGAGGGCCTTCAGGTCCCAAGAGAGAGCGCAACCCCTCACCCGGATCGCATCGGGCGATGCGATCCGACCTCTCCCACAAGGGGAGAGGTGAAGAACAGTGCCCGGTTCTAGGAGCTGTCGATGCTGGCAATCAATGATCTTCATGTCGCCTATGGCCAGAGCGAGGTGCTGCACGGCCTCAACGTCTCGGTCGCGCCCAACGAGATCGTCGCGATCATGGGCCGCAACGGCATGGGCAAGACCACGCTGATGAAATCGCTGATGGGCATCCTGCCGGCCAAGAGCGGCAAGGTGACCATGGACGGCACCGAGCTCGGCGCGATGAAGAGCTACGACCGGGTGGCGAAGGGCCTCGCCTACGTACCGCAGGGCCGCATGATCTTCTCCACCATGACTGTCAAGGAGAACATCGAGACCGGCCTCGTGGTGTCAGGCGGCTCCGAGGTGCCCAGCGATATCTACGAACTGTTTCCGGTGCTGCTCGAGATGAAGGGCCGCCGCGGCGGCAATCTCTCGGGCGGGCAACAGCAGCAGCTCGCGATCGCCCGCGCGCTGGCGACCAAGCCGAAGGTGTTGCTGCTCGATGAGCCGACCGAAGGCATCCAGCCGTCGATCATCAAGGACATGGCGCGCACCCTGAAGCGGATCCGCGATGAGCGGGGATTATCGATCGTCGTCTCCGAGCAGGTCTTAAGCTTCGCGCTCGACATCGCCGACCGCGTCCTTGTCATCGAGAACGGCGAGATCGTCCGCGACGATCCGCGCGCCAGCGTCGACGCCGCACAGATCTCGAAATATTTGTCTGTTTAACCAGTAAACGAAGGGGAGCATCGCGATGCCAGATACACTGATCAAGGTCGATCTCAGCAAGTCGGCCTATGAAAACGACAAGATCCACAATCGCTGGCATCCGGAGGTTCCGATCGTCGAGTGGGTCAGCCCCGGCGACGACTTCATCATAGAGACCGTCGACTGGACCGGCGGCTTCATCAAGAACAACGATTCCGCCGACGACGTGCGCGACATCGATCTGTCGATCGTGCACTTCCTGTCCGGCCCGATCGGCGTCAAGGGCGCCGAGCCCGGCGATCTCCTCGTCGTCGACCTGCTCGACGTCGGTCCGTTGAAGGAGAGCCTGTGGGGCTTCAACGGCTTCTTCTCCAAGCAGAACGGCGGCGGCTTTCTTACCGACCATTTCCCGCTGGCGCAGAAGTCGATCTGGGACATCAAGGGCCTTTACACCTCGTCGCGTCACGTCCCCGGCGTCAACTTCGCCGGCCTGATCCATCCCGGCCTGATCGGCTGTTTGCCCGATGCCAAGATGCTGGTGGCCTGGAACAAGCGCGAGGCCGAGCTGATCGCGACCAACCCGACCCGGGTGCCGGGCCTCGCCAACCCGCCGTTCGCGCCGACCGCGCATGTCGGCCAGGCCAAGGGCGACGTCAAGGCCAAGATCGGCCTCGAGGGCGCCCGTACCGTGCCGCCGCGCGAGCATGGCGGCAATTGCGACATCAAGGATCTGTCGCGCGGCTCGAAGATCTACTTCCCGGTCTATGTGCCGGGCGGCGGCCTCTCGATGGGCGATCTGCATTTCAGCCAGGGCGACGGCGAGATCACCTTCTGCGGTGCGATCGAGATGGCCGGCTGGCTGCACATCAAGGTCGACGTCATCAAGGACGGCGTCTCGAAATACGGCATCAAGAACCCCGTGTTCAAGCCGTCGCCGATCACGCCGAACTACAAGGACTATCTGATCTTCGAGGGTATCTCGGTCGACGAGGCCGGCAAGCAGCATTATCTCGACGTCCACATCGCCTACCGTCAGGCCTGCCTGAACGCGATCGAATATCTGAAGAAGTTCGGGTACTCCGGCGCCCAGGCCTATTCGATCCTCGGCACCGCGCCGTGCCAGGGCCACATCTCCGGCGTGGTCGACGTGCCGAATGCCTGCGCCACGTTGTGGCTGCCGACGGAGATCTTCGACTTCGACGTCATGCCGTCGTCGGCGGGACCGATCAAGCATATCAAGGGCGACGTGCAGATGCCGATCTCGCCCGACAAATGATCCTTTGAGTGATCCCTGCGCGAAGGGTGCGGGACGGCCCGCGTATTGGCCGCCCCGCATCCATCGCCGGACTTCACACGACTGCGCAAGGATTAAGGAAATGCCGATCTACGAATATCTCTGCAACGACTGCGGTCCGTTCACCGACATGCGGCCGATGGCGGAATGCGACCTGCCGCAGGATTGCCCGCAATGCGAGACGACGTCGCCGCGCGTGATCCTGACTGCGCCGGCGTTCTTCTGCATGCCC
Source organism: Bradyrhizobium sp. Mp19 (assembly GCF_029952935.1). Classification (NCBI taxonomy): domain Bacteria; kingdom Pseudomonadati; phylum Pseudomonadota; class Alphaproteobacteria; order Hyphomicrobiales; family Nitrobacteraceae; genus Bradyrhizobium; species Bradyrhizobium sp. Mp19. The sequence goes on from NZ_JASAUT010000001.1 coordinate 301,340, forward strand.
TCCTACAAGCGCAAGGCGCACGCCACCAATGAGCAGAGCCGGCACGCGCCGAAGACGCTCGATCAGTACAAGGCGGCGCACGGCCCAGGCTGCGGCTGCTGCTCCACCGGAAAGAAGAAGCCGGCGCGGCTGATGACCAAGACCAAGAGCGGCGCCAAGGGCTTTCCGACCGCGCGGCCCTGGATGATCAGCCACTAGAAGCGTTTTCGAGCGAAGTGGATACCGGTTCGCCGTTCCAATTGAATCGGAACGGGAAGGGCTCTAGATGCGCGGCCGATCGTCAGGCCTGTTCGGCCACCTTCAAGGCCTCGGTGCGGATCTCCTCGACCAGCCGTTCCTTCAGGGCGACGAATTCAGGCGTGGTCTTGATCTTGTAGGAGCGCGGATGCGGCAGGTCGACCGCGATCTCGGCCTTGATGCGGCCGGGCCGCGCGCTCATGACGATGACGCGGCTGCCGAGGAAGATCGCTTCCTCGATGTCGTGGGTGACGAACAGCACCGTCTTCTGGTCGCGCTCCCAGATCCCGAGCAGCATCTCCTGCATCAGCGCGCGGGTTTGGTTGTCCAGCGCGCCGAACGGCTCGTCGAGCAGCAGGATCTTTGGATCGTTGGCTAGCGCGCGGGCGATCGCGGTGCGCTGCTGCATGCCGCCCGACAGCTGCTTGGGCCAGTGATTTTCGAAGCCCGATAGCCCGACCCGGCGAATGAACGCATCGGCGATCTCATGGCGCTCCGCTTGCGACACGCCGCGCTCGCGCAGGCCGAAGGCGATGTTCTCGCGCACCGTCAGCCAGGGAAACAGGGTGTAGGACTGGAACACCATGCCACGGTCGGCGCCGGGGCCCGTGACCTCACGCCCGTCGAGCGTGACGCGCCCGCTGGTCGGCCGGTCGAGCCCGGCGATGATCCGGAGCAGGGTGGATTTGCCGCAGCCGGAGGGGCCGAGAATGGTGACGAAGTCGTTGTCGCCGACGTCAAGCGTGGTCGGCTCGAGCGCCCTCGTCGGCGCGTTGCCGGCGCGGGCGGGGAAGGTTCGCGAGACCTGATCGATCCTGAGCGCGGTCATGCGAGCTTCCACGGGAACAGCCAGGCGTTGAAGGCCTTGAACAGGAAATCGGAGATCAGGCCGATCAGCCCGATCACGATGATGCCGAAGATGATTTGGCCGGTGTTGAGCAGCGCCTGGCTGTCGGTGATCATGTGCCCGATGCCCGACGATGAGCCGATCAATTCGGCCACGATGACGTAGGTCCAGGCCCAGCCCAGCACCAGTCGAAGGATCTCTGCGATCTCGGGCGCCGCGGATGGCAGCAGCACGCGGCGGATCACGCCGCTGTCGCGGGCGCCGAGCGTGTAGGCGGCTTCCACCAGGTCGCGCCTGGTGGCACCGACGGTCACGGCCACCATCAGGATGATCTGAAACACCGCGCCGATAAAGATCACCAGCAGCTTCTGCAACTCGCCGATGCCGGCCCACAGGATCAGCAGCGGGATGAAGGCGGATGCCGGCAGATAGCGCGCAAAGGACACAAACGGCTCGAGAAAGGCCTCGATTGGCTTGTAGGCTCCCATCAGAACGCCGAGCGGCACCGCGATGACGGCAGCAAGCACAAACCCGCCGATCACGCGCCAGATCGTCATCCCGATGTCGAACAGAAAGCCTTGCTTGGCGAGCAGCTCATAGCCTTCCTGCACCATCGTCAGCGGGTTGGCGAGGAAAGTCTTCGACACATGGCCGCCGAACGTCGCCCAGGACCAGAGGGCGACGAATAGCACGAAGAAGGCGAGGCCATAGACCACGCGCTGCTTCGATGTCGTGGGCTCGAGAGGACGCATCAAATGATCCGGGCGTATCTTATGCGCCGGTCCCGCCCGCTGTGTCGCAAGGCGGGACCGGCCGAAATGGTTGCTGCGTTACTTGATGAAGCTTGCGTCGTAGATGTCCTCGACCTTCGGCGCGGCCTTGATGATGCCGACCTCGAGCAGCAACTCAGCAGCGTCCTTGTTGAAGGTGAGGAAGTCGCCGGCGAAGAATTTCTGGTTGGCAGCCTTGTCCTGCCAGCGCAGGTACTTTGCCGAGTTGCCGAACTGCTCGCCGCTCTGCTTCACGTCGGCGCCCATGATCTCGTAGGACTTGGCCTGATCCTTGGCGATCATGTCGAGCGCCTCGAAATAGCTGTCGGCCAGCGCCTGCGCCGCCTTCGGATTCTCGCTCAGGAATTTTGGCGTGCAGCCGAACGTATCCATCACCATCGGATAGTCGAGCGTGGTCGCGATGATCTTGCCCTTGTCGGGAGCGGCGCGCACGGTCGACAGATAGGGCTCGTAGGTCATCGCGGCATCGTTCTGGCCGGAAACGAAGGCCTGCGCCGCGGCGGCGGGCTCCAGATTCACCACGGTGACGTCCTTCACCGTGAGGCCGTTCTTCTTCAGCATCCAGGCCAGCGCGAAGTAGGGCGAGGTGCCCGGCGCCGATGCCGCGACGGTCTTGCCCTTGAGGTCCTTGATCGCGGCGACGTCGTTGCGCACGGCCATGCCGTCGGCGCCATAGCTCTTATCGAGCTGGAAGATCTGCTTGGTCGCGACGCCGTTGGCGTTCCAGGAGATCCAGGTCTCGACCGTCGTCGCCGCGCACTGGATGTCGCCCGAGGCGATCGCAAGATGCCGGTCCTTCTGCGGGATCTTCTTCAAGGTCACGTCGAGGCCGTTCTTCTTGAAGATGCCGGCTTCCTTGGCGAGCGTCAGGGGCGCGAAGCCGGTCCATCCGGAGATGCCGACGCCGACCTTGACGTCATCCGCTGACGCCGCGGTGGACGCGAGCAACACTGCGATTGCGGGCAATAGCTTGAAGGAACGCATGATTGTCGACCCCTTGAACGATGGATTGAACCCAGTTGATGTCTTCACGTCAGTCGCGGCGGATTGCCGCACGACGCATGCCGGCGGATGATGGCCCATGATGCATTGCATGAAATATGCCGCGCAAGCTGCCCTCAGCCTCCCTTGAAGCGAGCGACCAGGCGATGCGTCTCGCCCGGATAATGCAGCCGCACCGCCGTTACCGTGCGCGCGCTGCGCCAGGTGTAGCGGTCGATCACGAGACAGGGCGCGCCGACCGCGATGTCGAGCGCCGCGGCCGTGCGATCGTCGGCGACGACGGCGCTGATGGTATGCTCGGCTTCGGTCCACGGCACATGATGCAGCAGCCACGACCCCGGCGGCTCGCGGGCAAAGTCCGCGTTTGCGGCCTCCGGAACCGTGGAGAGATCGATCAGCCTGTCCTCGACGGCGAACGGCACGTTGTCGGCGCTGTGCCGGCAGGTGATCGCGATCACCTTGCCGGCCTTGTCCATGCCGAGCCGGGCGCGGTCGGCTGATGTCGCGGTACGGCGCCGGCAATCGATCAGCTGATAGCCATAGCTGCGGCCGAGCGCGGTGATCTCGGCGCGGATGTCGGCGATCTTGAGCACCGCCGACAGATGCTGCGGACGGCGCACGAAGGTGCCGGCACGGCGCCGCCGCTCGATCAAATCGGCCTGCGCCAGTTCCGACAACGCCTTGTTCACCGTCATGCGCGAGCAACGATAGCGCGCCATCAGCTGGTGCTCGAACGGAATGCGATGCCCGGGCGGCCATTCGCCGGTCAGGATCCGGGTCTCGATGTCGAGCCGGATGCGCTTGTAGAGCGTCGGCTTGCCGGCCGCATTCGGCTTGGCCTGGTCGGAGGCGAGACTCATGCGACGAGCCTCCGCACGCTTGCATTGAACCGCTCGCGCGCCTTGTCGCGCAGCCGGTGCCGTCCGCCCGCGACCACCTTGTCGCCGCCGGCCCAGACGCAATCGATCGCGTCGCTGCCAGTCGCAAACAGCCAGCCATCGAGAACCGCATCGCCCGACCGTCCCGCCAGCGACGGATGCGCGGTGTCGAGGGTGACGATGTCGGCGCGCGCGCCGGGCACGAGCCCGACATTGGTCTGCGCCAGGGCCTGCGCGCCGCCAGCGAGTGCGTGGTCGAACAGGGCGCGGCCGGTGGATGCGCCGGGACGCCCCGAGAGCACGTTGCGCTCGTGGTGTTTCAGCCGCTGGCCGTATTCGAGCTGACGCAGCTCGTCGGCGACCCCGACCAGCACGTTGGAATCGGTTCCGATGCCGAACCGGCCGCCCGCCGCGAGGAATTCGCGCGCGGAAAAGATGCCGTCGCCGAGACTTGCTTCGGTGACGGGGCAAAGGCCGGCAACCGCGCCACTGCGGGCGAGCGTCGTGACTTCCTGCTCCGTCATATGGGTCGCGTGAATCAGGCACCAGCGTTGATCGACGGGGGCATGTTCGAGCAGCCATTGCACCGGCCGCTGTCCCGACCAGGCGAGGCAATCCTCGACCTCGCGCACCTGTTCGGCGGCGTGGACGTGGATCGGGTCCGCCTTGGCAAGCGGAATGATCGCTGCGAGCTCGTCGGGTGCTACTGCCCGCAGGCTATGCGGAGCGATGCCGATGTTGGCGCCGGGTAGATCTCGGATTGCCTCGCGCGAGGCAGTCATCAGCGCGGCGAACTGATCGACCGAGCAAATGAAGCGGCGCTGCCCGGCATGCGGTGCGGCGCCGCCGAATGTGCTGTGGGCATAGAAACTCGGCAGCAGCGTGAGCCCGATGCCGGAGGCGCTGGCGGCCTCTGTGATGCGCACGGCCATCTCGGCGGGATTGGCGTAGGGCGCGCCGTCGCGATCATGGTGCAGATAGTGGAACTCGCCGACGCGGGTAAAGCCGCGCTCGAGCATCTCGACATAGAGCAGGGTGGCAACGGCGGCGACGTCGTCCGGTGTCATGGTCAGCGCGAAGCGATACATCGTCTCGCGCCAGGTCCAGAACGTATCGGTCGTGTCGCCGCGCAGTTCGGCGAGGCCGGCCATGCCGCGCTGAAAGGCGTGGCTGTGCAGGCTCGCCAATCCCGGAACCGCCAGTTGGTGACGTTCGTCGCCGGCGGCAGGCGCGACGCCCGCCGTCACCGAGGCGATCGCGCCATCGACAACGACGACCTGCACGTCATTGGCCCAGCCCGAAGGCAGCAGCGCGAATGCGAAATGCAGTCGTGTCATTTTTCCACGCCGGCTGGACAGAACCCGGACACGATTATATGTCTAGACATATAAGTCAAGCATCCCACATCGAGGGGACGATCGCATGGCAGAGCGCTTCGACCGTATCTGGCACAACGCCCGGCTCGCCACGATGCGCATCGACCGCACCGATCTCGGCGAGATCGAGCGGGGCGTGATCGCGGCGCGTGAAGGCCGCATCGTCTATGCCGGCGTGCAGTCGGATTTTCCTGTGGATGCGGACGCCGTTGAACGGATCGATTGCGCCGGCCGCTGGATCACGCCTGGCCTCGTCGATTGCCACACCCATCTCGTCTTCGGCGGCAACCGCGCGCACGAGTTCGAGCTGCGCCTGAAAGGCGCAAGCTATGAGGAGATCGCGCGCGCCGGCGGCGGCATCGTCTCGACCGTCGCGGCGACACGCAGCGCGACCGAGGCCGAGCTTGTCGCCGGCGCGCTGCCGCGGCTCGACGCGCTGATCGGCGAGGGTGCAACCACCGTCGAGATCAAGTCCGGCTATGGCCTCAATGCCGAGACCGAGATGCGGCAGCTTGCGGCGGCACGCAGCCTCGCCCGCCTGCGGCAGGTTGCGATCCGCACGTCGTTCCTCGGAGCGCATGCGCTGCCGCTGGAGGCCAATGGCGACAAGGACGGTTACATCGATCTGGTCTGCAACGAGATGCTGCCGGCCGTGGCCAAGGCCGGCCTTGCCGATGCCGTCGACGGCTTCATGGAGGGGATCGCGTTTTCCGGAGAGCAGACGGCACGGGTGTTCGAGGCGGCGCGCGCTTTGGGACTGCCCGTCAAGCTGCATGCGGATCAGCTGTCCAATCTCGGCGGCGCGGCGCTGGCCGCAAGATTTTCGGCACTCTCAGCCGATCATCTCGAGCACACCGACGAAGCTGGCGCCGTGGCGATGGCGAAGGCCGGCACCGTCGCGGTCCTGCTGCCCGGCGCGTTCTATTTCATTCGTGAGACGCACAAGCCGCCGGTCGAGCTGTTTCGTAGCCACGGTGTGAACATGGCGCTGGCGACCGATTGCAATCCGGGCAGCTCGCCGCTCACCTCGCTGCTGCTGGCGATGAACATGGGTGCAACGCTGTTCCGGATGACGGTCGCCGAATGCCTCACAGGGGTGACGCGGGAAGGCGCGCGTGCGCTCGGCGCGCTCGCCGAGACCGGCACGTTAGAGGCCGGCAAGTGGTGCGATCTGGCGATCTGGGACATCGAGCGTCCGGCCGAACTGGTCTACCGCATCGGCTTCAACCCGCTGCACAGCCGGGTGTGGAGGGGGCAATGAACGATCGGGATGCACCTGTCGTCGTGACGCCCGGAACGGTCGGCCTCGACGTCCTGGCGCGCGTGCTCGACGGCGCGCCCATCGTGCTCGATCCATCGTGCTGGCCGCGCGTCGAGGCGGCCGCGGAGATCGTGGCGAAGGCCGCGCGCATCGACATTCCCGTGTACGGCATCAATACCGGCTTCGGGAAGTTGGCATCGACGCGCATCGCGCCCGACCAGACTGCGCTGCTTCAGCGCAACCTCATCCTGTCGCATTGCTGCGGAGTCGGCCCGAACACGCCCGAGCCGATCGTGCGCCTGATGATGGCGTTGAAAGTGATTTCGCTCGGTCGCGGCGCATCCGGTGTGCGCCGCGAGGTGATCGAGCAGTTGCAGGGCATGCTGGCGCGCGGCGTCACTCCGCTGGTGCCGCAGCAGGGCTCGGTCGGTGCCTCCGGCGATCTGGCGCCGCTCGCTCATATGACCGCGGTCATGATCGGGGAGGGGCAGGCATTCCTTGATGGCAAGATCGTGCCGGGCCGCGAAGCGCTTGCGGCTGCCGGCCTCGCGCCGCTGACGCTCGGTCCCAAGGAGGGACTCGCGCTGATCAACGGCACGCAGTTTTCCACCGCCTATGCCATCTCCGGCCTGCTGCGTGCGCATCGCCTGGCGTGTGCCGCGCTGGTGACCGGTGCGTTGTCGGTCGATGCGGCGATGGCCTCCACGGTGCCGTTTCGCCCAGAGATTCAATCCTTGCGCGGCCATGATGGGCAGATCGCCGCGGCCGCTGCCTTGACCGCACTGCTCGACGGCAGCGACATCAGGCAATCCCATCTCGAGGGCGACGAGCGCGTGCAGGATCCATATTGCCTGCGCTGCCAGCCGCAGGTTGCGGGTGCCGTGCTCGACCTGCTCACGCAGGCCGCGCGCGGGCTGACGATTGAGGCCAATGCCGTGACGGACAACCCGCTGGTGCTGGTGGAGACCGGCGAGATCGTGTCAGGCGGCAATTTCCACGCTGAGCCGGTGGCGTTCGCCGCCGACCAGATCGCGCTGGCGCTCGCAGAGATCGGCGCGACCAGCGAGCGCCGGATCGCGACCCTCGTCGATCCCGCCTTGAACTTCGGCCTGCCGCCGTTCCTGACGCCCGAGCCCGGCATCAATTCCGGGTTCATGATCGCCGAGGTGACGGCGGCGGCGCTCTATGCCGAGAACAAGCAGCGTGCGTTGCCTTGCTCGATAGACTCCACGCCGACCAGCGCCAATCAGGAAGATCACGTCTCGATGGCCGCCCATGCCGCGCGCCGGCTGTCGGACATGGCCGACAATCTCGCCGCCATCCTCGGCATAGAGCTGCTGGTCGCGGCTCAGGGCATCACGCTGCGCGCGCCGCATGCGACCAGCGCACCGCTCGCGGCGGTCATTGCCGTGCTGCGGCAGCACGTTCCCGCACTCGCCGCCGACCGCTACATGGCCGACGATCTCGCGCGGGCCGCATCGCTGATCGAAGCCGACGCGTTGCCCGCTGCTGCGATCGCGGTGCTTCCGAGCGATCCATTTCCAAAACTTGCTTAGCCGACAGGGACATCCGTCATGAACCGCCGACTGGATAACGAACGCATCATCCGTGCACCCCGCGGCACCGACATCAGCGCCAAGAGCTGGCTGACGGAAGCACCGCTGCGCATGCTGATGAACAATCTGGACCCTGATGTCGCCGAGCGCCCGAGCGAGCTCGTGGTCTATGGCGGTATCGGCCGTGCGGCGCGCGACTGGGAGAGCTTTGACCGGATTGCCGCCTCGTTGCGCACGCTCGAAGGCGACCAGACGCTGCTGGTGCAGTCCGGCAAGCCGGTCGGCATTTTCCGGACCCATGCCGACGCGCCGCGCGTCCTGATCGCGAATTCCAACCTGGTGCCGCATTGGGCGACGCTCGATCATTTCAACGAGCTCGACCGGCAGGGCCTGATGATGTTCGGCCAGATGACGGCAGGCTCATGGATCTATATCGGCAGCCAGGGGATCGTGCAGGGGACCTATGAGACGTTCGTCGAGGTCGGCCGCCGGCATTATGGCGGCAGTCTCGCCGGCAAATGGATCCTGACGGCGGGTCTCGGCGGCATGGGCGGCGCCCAGCCACTGGCCGCGACCATGGCCGGTGCCTCGATGCTCGCGGTCGAATGCCAGCCGAGCCGCATCGAGATGCGGCTACGCACGGGTTATCTCGACCGCCAGGCGACGACGCTCGATGAAGCGCTGACGATCATTGCCGAAGCGGCCAAGACCCATAGGCCGGTGTCGGTCGGCCTGCTCGGTAATGCAGCCGAGATCTTTCCCGAGCTGGTGCGCCGCGGCGTGCGGCCCGACATCGTCACCGACCAGACCAGCGCGCATGATCCGATCAACGGCTATTTGCCCAAGGGGTGGACGCTCGCCGAATGGGAGTCGCGGCGCGCGGCCGAGCCGAAGGCCGTTGAGACGGCAGCCAAGACCTCGATGGTCGATCACGTCCAGGCCATGCTGGATTTCCACGCGCAGGGAATCCCGACGCTCGATTACGGCAACAACATCCGGCAGATGGCCAAGGACATGGGCCTGAAGCAGGCGTTCGACTTTCCGGGCTTCGTTCCGGCCTATATCCGCCCGCTGTTTTGTCGCGGCGTGGGACCGTTCCGCTGGGCGGCGCTGTCGGGCGATCCCGAGGACATCTTCAGGACCGATGCCAAGGTCAAGGAGCTGATGCCCAACGACAGCCATCTGCACAACTGGCTCGACATGGCCAAGGCGCGCATCAAGTTTCAGGGGCTGCCGGCGCGAATTTGCTGGGTCGGGCTCGGCGACCGCCATCGGCTTGGCCTTGCCTTCAACGAGATGGTGGCTCGCGGCGAGCTCAAGGCGCCGATCGTGATTGGGCGCGATCATCTCGACAGCGGCTCGGTGGCGAGCCCGAACCGCGAGACCGAGGCGATGCGCGACGGCTCCGACGCGGTGTCCGACTGGCCGCTGCTCAATGCTTTGCTCAACTGCGCGAGCGGCGCCACCTGGGTGTCGCTGCATCACGGTGGCGGCGTCGGCATCGGCTATTCGCAGCACGCCGGCATGGTGATCGTCGCCGACGGCACGCCGGAGGCGGCGCGCCGGCTCGAGCGTGTGCTGTGGAACGACCCGGCGACGGGCGTCATGCGCCACGCCGACGCCGGCTATGACACGGCGATCGAGTGCGCCCGCGCCAACGGGCTCGATCTGCCCAGCCTGCGCTGAGGGGACTCCTGATCGGGAGTTGTTCGCGGGTTCAGCGGCATCTCCCGATCGGGGCGCAGGTTAACGAGCAATCTCGTCGCAGCTCTCAACCTTCCGGTTGATGTACGCGACGTGACCGGCCGGACATGCCTTGATACGGGAAATCGGTGGTGCAGCTACCGGAGATAGGTGGCCCGTGGAGCGCTGCACCTGTGATCCGTCGCGGGTGACACATTAGTCTGCCTGCTTTCGCGTCAGCTTCGCTGACAGGATGAGCGGCCGGGGTCCTTGTCTCGCGGCGGATGGCATGCAATCTTCCGCAGCCGGCAATGCTGTTCGAGAGCAACAAGAACAATAATCCCTCTCGTCCCTCCAATTCTGTCGAGGGCCTGATCATGTCGAACCTTACCCAGACGACATCCGCTCCGTGGCGGATAGGAGTACTGTTCTCGCGAACCGGCTTCATGTCGGTCATCGAGGAGACCCAGTATCAGGGCACGCAACTCGCGATCGAAGAGGTGAATGAAGCGGGCGGCGTCTGCGGCCGTGAGCTGGTTCCCGTTGCCTATGACCCCGGATCGGACTCGGCTGCCTATGGCCATTACGCCAAGCGGCTGATGATCGAAGATCAGGTCAGCACGATCTTCGGCTGCTACACCTCGTCGAGCCGCAAGGCGGTGTTGCCGGTGGTCGAACGGCTGAACGGTCTGCTCTGGTATCCGACGCTTTACGAAGGGTTCGAGGCGTCGCCCAACGTCATCTACACCGGCGCCTCGCCCAACCAGAACAGCCTCGCGCTGTGCCGCTATTTGATGGATACGTTCGGAACGCGGTTCTACTTCGTGGGGTCGGACTACATCTATCCGCGCGAGTCCAACCGGGTGATGCGGGAGCTGCTCAAGAGCAATGGCGGCTCGGTCGTTGGCGAGCGCTATGTCAATGTCTATGCGCGCTGGCAGGATTTTGTGCCGATCATCCAGGATATCAAGCGTGTCAGGCCCGACGTGATCTTCTCGACCGTCGTTGGCGAGGGCACGGTGTTCCTCTATCAGGCCTATGCCAATGTCGGGCTCGATCCAAGACAGGTGCCGATCGCCAGCCTGACCACGACGGAAGCCGAAATCGCCGCCATGGGCTTCGACGTCGGCGAGGGACATGTCACGGCGGCATCGTACTTCCAGGGCGTCGAGGGTAGCGCCAACAATGCGTTTGTGCAGCGCTTCAAGAAGCGGTTCGGCGCCGATATCTCGACCAACATGTGCGCCGAGGCGTCGTACTTCCAGCTGCATCTGTTTGCCAAAGCGCTTGAGCAGGTCAATTCGCTCGACACTGAAGTGCTCCGCTCGATGGTGTTCGGCACCAGCTTTGATGCACCGCAAGGTGCGGTCACCGTCAACCCGATGTCGGGTCATACCGACCTCTGGACCCGCATCGGGCGCGCCAACCGCCAAGGGCAGTTCGATGTCGTCAGCCAGTCGAAGGAGCCGGTGCATGCGGATCCGTTCCTGATCGGATATGGTCGTGCAACGCAAACAGGAACCGTCCAATGAACGAAATGTCGCGTAAGCCGTCGCTGAGCCGAGACGTCGGCGGACGCAAGACCATGGTTCAGGAACTTGCCGATCTGTCGGCGGTGGTGGTCGCGCCGGTCGACGATCAGGTCGGCATGTTGCTGCGCGAGTTGCAGCGGTTCCGGATGCGGGTGCGGCAGGTCTGGCCGATGCCGGAGAGCGTGCCGGCCGATGCCGACGTAGTGTACTGCGAATATTCTCCTGACCTGGCGCGGCGCCTGCCATGGATTCCCGGCGATGCGCGCTCGGCGCTGGTTGTGATCCTGCCGGCGACGGAAACCGTTCACGCCGATGCGCTGTGTCATGCGACGCCGAACGCCGTTCTGCCGCGGCCGTTCACGCAGAATGCAGTGCTGTCCAGCCTCGTGCTGGCGCGCAGTCAATTTGGTTATGAACGGCGGCTTCGCAGCAAGATCGAGAAGCTCGACGACAATCTGCGCTCGATGCGCACGGTGGAGCGCGCCAAGGCGATCCTGATGGCGACGCGGCAGATGCCGGAAACCGAGGCCTATGGCTTCATCAGACGACAGGCGATGGATCGTCGCGTGTCGGCAAGTGCAGTCGCCGCGGCGATTGTTGACTCGTTCGAACTGCTTGGCTACGATCATCAACAGTAAGCCCCAATAGCGGGGCCGGCGGCGACAGCGCCGCTTTCGACACAACCGGCAACAAAGCCCTCCCAATGCTCGCGTAAGCGCGCATCGGGAGGGCTTTTTTGTTTTTTCAGTCCTGAAGGGAGCTAGGGATGAGCATTTCACGGCGGACTTTGCTGAGGAATACCGCGGCGCTTGGCGCGTTTGCCGGCGCCGGACTGCCGCACATCTGGATCAAGAACGCCGACCTCGCTTACGCCGCCGGCGGCGAGATCAAGGTCGGCGTGCTGTTCTCGCTGACCGGAACGACCGCGATCATCGAGGAATCGCTCAACAAGGCGACGCTGCTCGCCATCGAGGAGATCAACGCCGCAGGCGGCATCAAGGGCAGCAAGATCGTGCCGATCGTCGAGGACCCCGCGTCCGATCCGGCGACCTTCTCGGAGAAGGCCCGCAAGCTCGTCGTCGGCGACAAATGCGTCAGTGTGTTCGGCTCCTACACCTCGGCGAGCCGCAAGGCGGTGCTCCCGGTGTTCGAGCGGCAGAACAATCTCTATTGGTATCCGACGCTCTATGAAGGCCGCGAGTGCTCGAAGAACGTCATCTACACCGGCGCGGTGCCGAACCAGCAGCAGGACGAGTTCGTGCCCTGGCTGGTCAAGAAGTTCGGCAAGAAGTTCTACCTGATCGGCTCCAACTACATCTATCCGAAGGAAGAAAACAACTACTGCAAGAAGCTGCTTGAGAAACTCGGCGGCGAGGTTGTGGCGGAAGAATATGTGCCGCTCGGCCATTCCGAATTCTCTTCCGTCATCAACAAGATCCGCGCGACGCAGCCGAACGTGATCTTCTCCACCGTGGTCGGCGATTCCGTGGTCGCGCTGCATCGTCAGTACAAGGCGGCCGGCCTCGATCCCGAGAAGATGCCGATGGCGAGCCTGACGACCTCCGAGAACGAAGTCGCTGCGATGGGCGGCGAGGCGGCCGCCGGTCACTTCACCTCGGCGCCTTACTTCATGGTGCACAAGTCGCCGGAGAACGAGAAGTTCGTCGAGGCCTACAAGAAGCGCTGGGGCGCCGACAAGGTGACGCATTTCGTGTCGGAGGCCTGCTACTTCCAGACCTACCTGTTCAAGCAGGCGGTCGAGAAGCTCGCGACCAGCGACCTCACACCGCCGAATATCCGCGACGCGGTCAAGGGCCAGGAAGTGATTGCACCGCAGGGCAAGGTCCGGATCGAGCCGGAGAACCTGCACACCTGGCTGTGGCCCAAGATCGCGCAGGCGAAGTCGAACGGACAGTTCGAGATTCTGGTCGAGGCCAAGGAGTGGCTGAAGCCGGTGCCTTACGCGGCCTATCCCGGGCAGTCATGCACCGAGAAGGGCCTGGTCGAGAAGAGCTGACGACGGGGGCTGACGAAGGCCGTCGGCGTGCGGCGCCGGCGGCCAGTGTCCCGAACGAATGCGGCCTCTCGCACGAACGGGTGCGAGGGGCAGGGCGCACAAAACGAACATCGAAAGCGGATCCCGACGTGGACCAATTCATCGAACAAATCGTCACCGGCCTCAGCATCGGATCTATCCTGCTGCTGGTCGCGCTGGGCCTGTCGATCATCTACGGCTCGATGGGCATCATCAATCTCGCCCATGGCGAGTTCGTGATGCTCGGCGCCTACGCGGCCTGGGTGTTCCATACTTATCTCGGGCTCGGCCTGCTGGCGAGCCTGGTGCCGATCTTCCTCGTGGTCGCCGCGTTCGGCTGGGTCATCGAGCGTTATGTCCTGAGCCTGCTCAACAACCGACCGCTGGACACGATTCTTGCGACCTGGGGCGTCGGCATCATGCTGCAGCAGGCGGTGCGGCTGATGGTCGGCAGCGAACTGCGCTACGTGCAGCTGCCGCCGGCGCTGTCAGACAGCATGGACGTGTTCGGCATCTCGGTATCGTCCTATCGGGTGTTCCTGTTCGTGGTGTCGATCGCACTGTTCGTCGCGACCTGGCTGCTGATGAACCGCACCACGGTCGGAATGAAGTTGCGCGCGATCATCCAGGACCGTTCCGTCGCCGCCTCGTTCGGCATCAACGCGAAACGGGTCTATGCGCTGACTTTCGCCTATGGCGCGGGACTGGCGGGACTGGCCGGCGCGCTGGTGTCGCCGCTCAAGAGCGTCTCGCCCGATATGGGCACCGGCTATGTGGTCGATGCTTTCATGGTGGTCGTCCTCGGCGGCGTGCAGAGCCTGGCCGGGACCGTGGCGAGCGCCTTCATCCTCGGCGAGCTCTCCGGCGGCATTGCCTTCCTTCAGAACGACACGGTGGCCAAGGCGATCGTGCTGCTCGCCATCGTCGTGCTCATCCGTTTCCGCCCCGAGGGGCTTTTCACCGCACGAGTGCGGGCCTGAGACAGATCGCTCATCTATGCCGTCGCATGTTCCTAACTCCAGCGGATTGCAGCGCCTGATCGCGCAGCTTGCGCCTCTGCTGATCGTCTGCGCCGCGGTGTTCGCGCTGCCGGTGCTGCTCAACAACGACTTCCTGCTCAACAAGGTCGCGCGTTATCTGGTGTTGGGAATCCTCACGGTATCGCTCGGGCTGTCCTGGGGATTCGGCGGCATGCTGAATCTCGGCCAGGCGATGAGCTTCGGGCTCGGCTCCTACGCCATGGCAATGGCGCTCAAGCTCAAGACCGTGCCGGTGCATACGGGAGCTAGCGGCCTGCCGGACTTCATGGTCTGGAACAATGTCCAGCATTTGCCGTGGTTCTGGGAGCCGTTCCGCTCGCTGACCTTCGCGATCGCCGCGGGCCTGATCGTGCCGGCGCTGGTTGCGGCGGCGCTCGGCTGGTTCATGTTCCGGGGCCGCGTCACCGGCGTCTATGTCTCGATCATCACGCTCGCCACCATGGTGGTGATCAATCTCGTGATCATCGACCAGCAGAGCTACACGGGCGGCTTCAACGGCATCACCGATCTCGCCCAGCTCGAGATCTTCGGCGTCGCGTTCGATGCCTATGGCCGCGCAACCTACTATCTCGTCGCCAGCTGTGTCCTGCTCAGCCTGCTTGTCGCCTTTGCCTTCACAAGAACCAAGGCCGGCCTGATCGTGCAGGCGATCCGCGACCACGAGAGCAGGGTGCGCTACTTCGGCTACGACGTCGCGCTCTACCAGATCTTCGTGTTCGCGCTGTCGGCGGCGATCGCGGGCCTTGCCGGCATGCTCTACACGGTGGTGATGGAGTTTGCCTCGCCGACCTTCCTCGGCGTGCAGCTCTCGCTTTCGGTGGTGGTGTGGTGCGCGGTCGGCGGCCGGCAGAGCCTGGTCGGTGCGTTCCTTGGCGCGGTGCTGGTGGCGGGCATGCAGGGCGCGCTGTCGGAGTCCGCAGCGTTCCTGGAGACCTGGACGCTGGTGATGGGCGCGCTGTTCGTGCTCGTGGTGCTGTTCCTGCCGAAGGGGCTCGCCGGCCTTGCGCAGGTCGTGCTGCGCTGGATCGTGCAGCGCCGCCATGCGGCCGCGGGCGGGGTGGCGCAAGGCGTCGGCCAGACGGAGGGCAGCACATGAGCTCCCATCTCGATCTCCGCGACGTCTCGGTCAGCTTCAACGGTTTCAAGGCGCTCAATGCTCTCAACATGAGCGTGCGCAAGGGCGAGCTGCGCTGCCTGATCGGGCCGAACGGCGCAGGCAAGACCACGGCGCTGGACATCATCTGCGGCAAGGTGAAGCCGTGCGCCGGCACGGTGAGCTTCGATGGCACCGCGCTGCAGGATCTCGAGGAATACGAAATTGCTCGCGCCGGCGTTGGCCGCAAGTTCCAGGTGCCGAGCGTATTCCGCGAGCTCTCGGTCTCCGAGAACCTTGAAGTGGCGCGAGCCCGCCGCACCTCCGTGCTTGGCAATTTGCGCTGGAATATCGGCAACTCAGGGCGCGAGCATGTCGAGCGCCTGGCCGAACTGGTCGGGCTCACCGAGCAGCTCGACCGGCCGGCCGCCTACCTGTCGCACGGTCAGACCCAGTGGCTGGAGATCGGCATGCTGGTCGCCCAGGACGCCGAGCTGATCCTGATGGACGAGCCCACCGCGGGCATGACGGCGCAGGAAACCCGCAAGACTGCCGAACTGTTCGCACGGCTGAAGGGCAAGCACACGCTGATCGTGGTCGAGCACGACATGGGCTTCGTCAAGGCGATCGGCGACATCATCTCGGTGATGCATATGGGCCAGATGCTGGCCGAGGGCACCGCGGCGGAGGTGGAGGCGCATCCGGAAGTGCGCCGCGCCTATCTCGGATCGGGAGGCATCAGCCATGCTTGAGCTGACCGACGTCGACGCCTTCTACGGCAACAGCCGCGCCCTGCAGGGCATCAACCTGACGGTTGGCAATGGCGAATTCCTCTCGGTGCTCGGCCGCAACGGCGTCGGCAAGACCACGCTGATGCGCAGCATCCTCGGCCTGATGGACCGGTGTACCGGACGGCTGTCGCTCGACGGTGCCGACATCTCGCCGCTGCGGACCTATCAGCGCGCCAAGGCCGGTATTGCCTATGTGCCGCAGGGCCGCGGGATTTTGCCGAAGTTCACTGTGCGGGAAAACCTGACGCTCGGGACCTTCGCCGCGAAATCGGCCAACGGCATCGAGGAGTGGGTGCTCGAGCTGTTTCCGGTCCTCAAGGACTTTCTCAATCGCTATGGCGGCAATCTCTCCGGCGGCCAGCAGCAGCAGCTTGCGATCGCGCGTGCGCTGCTGGCCAAGCCCAAGGTCATCCTGCTGGACGAGCCGACCGAGGGTATCCAGCCGAACATCGTCGAGCAGATCGAGGACGTGATCGTCAGCCTCAATCGCGAGCGCGGCATCACGGTCGTGCTGGTCGAACAGAATGTCGCGTTCGCGCGGCGTGCGTCTCATCGCTTCGCGTTGCTCGAAAAGGGACGCGTCGTCGCCAAGGGCGCGATCGGTGAGCTCACCGATGATCTCATCCAGCTGCACATGGCCGTGTAGCGGGAATTATCGCTCAGGAAAGGGAGTCGAGACATGTTGCATGGAGACATATCGAGCAGCAAGGACACGGTCGGCGTTGCCGTGGTCAATTACAAGATGCCGCGCCTGCACACCAAGGCCGAGGTGCTGGATAACGCGCGCAACATCGCCAAGATGGTCGAGGGCATGAAGCTCGGCCTGCCGGGCATGGATCTCGTGATCTTCCCGGAATACTCGACCCACGGCATCATGTACGACTCCAAGGAGATGTACGAGACGGCGTCGTCGGTACCGGGCGAGGAAACCCGCATCTTCGCGGACGCCTGCCGCAAGGCCAAGGTCTGGGGTGTGTTCTCGCTGACCGGCGAGCGCCACGAGGAGCATCCCAACAAGGCGCCGTACAACACGCTGATCCTGATGAACGACAAGGGCGAGATCGTCCAAAAGTATCGCAAGATCATGCCGTGGGTGCCGATCGAGGGCTGGTATCCCGGCGATTGCACCTACGTCTCGGACGGGCCGAAGGGACTGAAGATCAGCCTGATCATCTGCGACGACGGCAACTATCCGGAGATCTGGCGTGACTGCGCGATGCGCGGTGCCGAGCTGATCGTGCGCTGCCAGGGCTACATGTATCCGGCCAAGGAGCAGCAGATCCAGATCTCGAAGTCGATGGCCTGGGCCAACAACTGCTACGTCGCGGTCGCCAACGCCTCCGGCTTCGACGGCGTCTATTCCTATTTCGGCCATTCCGCGCTCATCGGCTTCGACGGAAGGACGCTCGGCGAGTGCGGCACCGAGGAGAACGGTATCCAGTACGCGCAGCTCTCGGTGTCGCTGATCCGCGACGCCCGCCGCAACATGCAGTCGCAGAACCATCTCTTCAAGCTGATGCACCGCGGCTATACCGGCCTGATCAACTCCGGCGACGGCGATCGCGGTCACGCGGTCTGCCCCTACACCTTCTACAAGAACTGGATCACCGACCCCGAGGGCACCCGGGAAATGGTCGAGGCCATGACCCGTCCGACCGTCGGAACCGACGAATGCCCGATCGAGGGCATTCCGAACCAGAAAGTCGCACATCGTTGAGTGACATCGACGATCGGCGCCGGCGCGACGTTTCGCGCCGGCGTGGTTCGATGCAACGGCGGACACTTCCTCGCGGAGGAAACAAGGGGGACATCATGAGCGGTCAATCGAATAGCGGGCTGGTTCATCAGACCGAAGGGCAGATCGACGACCTTCTCGGCCATGAATTCGAGCACGAGCCGGTGCCGATGAGCGCCCGGCGCAGTGCCTTCTCGGTCACGATGGTGTGGCTGGGCTTTCCGATGATCATCACCGGCGCGATGACCGGATCGCTGCTGGTGCTGGGCATGGGGTTCAAGAACGCACTGGTGGCGATGATCGTCGGCAATCTGATCATGTTCGCCTATGTCGGCGCGCTCGGCCTGATCGGCACCAGGCGAGGCATGAACTTCGCGCTGATCGCCAGCATCGTGTTCGGAAAGAAGGGCTACGTGCTGGCGTCGGGCCTGCTGTCGACCCTGCTGCTCGGCTGGTATGCGGTGCAGACCGGCATCACCGGCGCGCTGATCTCCTCGACCTACGGCCTCAATTATGTGGCGATGACCATCGTCGCAGGCGTGCTCTATATCGGGATTACCTTCGTCGGCGTGAAGGGATTGCACTGGATCGGGCTGGCGTCGGTGCCGCTGTTTGTCGTGCTCGGCCTCTGGGTCGCGGCCGATGCCGCCTCGACCACGACGTCGGCGGCGATCTTCGCCTATGCCGGCAACAATGGCGTCGCCAGCATGTCGATGGGCGTCGGCCTCACGGTGGTGCTCGCGCTGTTCATCGACGCCGGCACGGTGACGGCGGACTTCAACCGCTGGGCGCCGAGCGCGCGGGCCTCGCTGTTTGCCACGTTCAGCGCCTTTCCGTTCGCCAATCTGGTGGCGATGCTGGTCGGCGGCGTGACGACGGCGGCGCTCGCCGTGCCGAACGCCAATCCGTTCGGTGTAGACAACATGTTCGGCTACATGAACGGCAAGCAGCTGACCTGGCTCAGCATCCTCGCGTTCATCTTCCTCTATGCCAATCTCGGCTCGGTCTGCTCGCATTGCCTGTACAATGCGGCCACCGGCTGGTCGCGCATCCTCGGGACCAATATGCGGCTGATGGCGGTGGTGCTCGGCGCGCTTGGCATCCTGGTCGCTGCCGGCAATGTCTGGGCGTTCTTCATCCAGTGGCTGTCGCTGCTTGGCATCCTGGTGCCACCGATCGGTGCGATCATCCTGGTCGACCAGTACCTGCTGCGGGCCGAGGCGCGGGCGGATGTGGACTGGCGCGCGAAGCCGTTCATCGCCTGGGGCATCGGGTCGCTCTTTGCCTTTGCGGTTGAAAACCTGATGCCGGGACTGTCAACTGCGATCTCCGCCGCGGTGGTCGCAGGCATCGTGTACGGGGCAATCGCACGGGTGGAGTCTCCGACTGAAAAGGTGGCGCGTCCGGCGTAAGCGATCAGCTCGATCAAGCAAGAAGGGTACATCAATGAGCGTCGACTATCAGATCCATGATCTCGGCAATTTGACCTTGCAGCGCGGCGCGACCATTCGCGACTGCAAGCTCGCCTACAAGACCTATGGCCAGCTCAACGCGGCCAAGGACAACGTCATCGTCTATCCAACCTGGTACTCCGGCCAGCACTACGACAATGAATGGCTGATCGGACCGGGCAGGGCGCTCGATCCGGCAAAGTACTTCATCATCATTCCGAACATGCTCGGCAACGGGCTGTCGTCGTCGCCGAGCAACACGCCGGAACCGTATAATGGACCGCGTTTCCCGCAGGTGACGGCCTATGACAATGTGCGCGCCCAGCATCGGCTCGTGACCGAGAAATTCGGCATCAAGCACATCCGTCTCGTGGTCGGCTGGTCGATGGGCGCGCTGCAGACGTTCCATTGGGGCGCGCTCTATCCCGATATGATGGACCTCTTGGCGCCGTTCTGCGGCTCGGCGAAATGCTCGCGCCACAACTTCGTGTTCCTCGAAGGCGTGAAGGCGGCACTCACCGCGGATGCCGCGTGGAAGGAGGGCTGGTACACCGACAAGCCGGCCCGCGGACTGCGCGCCGCCGCGCGTGTCTATGCCGGCTGGGGCTTTTCGCAGGCGTTCTATCGCGAGCAGCTCGACATCAAGACGCTGGGCTATTCGTCGCTGGAGGATTTCCTGGTGGCGTTCTGGGAAGGCTTCTTCCTGCCAAAGGATCCCAACAACCTGCTGACCATGCTGTGGACCTGGCAGCACGGCGACATCAGCGACAACGAAATCTACAATGGCGACTTCAAGGCCGCGCTGAGGGCGATCAAGGCCAAGGCCTATGTCATGCCGGGGCAGACCGATCTCTATTTCCCGCCGGAGGACAGCGCGTTCGAGGTCGAGAACATGCCGAACGCCAAGCTCGTGCCGGTACCGTCGATCTGGGGCCACTTCGCCGGCGGGCCCGGGACCAATCCGGTCGATGTCGCCTTCATCGACGGCAAGCTCAAGGAGCTGCTCGCATCGTGATATCGACCGGTTGCGAACGGCTGCCTGCGCGATCATGGGAGGCGTGAGCTTGTCCAATCCCGCCCTGCTGCTCGACCAGTACCGCATCCGGGAGGAGCCGTATTACCGGCCGCTCAAGGATGAGGTCGAACTGTTCGGTGCAGCCTATGCCAACCGCATGCCGGTGATGCTGAAAGGGCCCACCGGCTGCGGCAAGACCCGCTTCATCGAATACATGGCCTGGCGGCTCGGCCGCCCGCTGATCACGGTCGCCTGCCACGAGGACATGACGGCGGCGGATCTGGTGGGACGCTGGCTGCTCGACGCAGAGGGGACGGTGTGGAGTGACGGGCCGCTCACCACCGCCGTGCGTCTTGGCGCGATCTGTTACCTCGACGAGATCGTCGAGGCGCGCCAGGACACGACGGTCGTGATCCATCCCTTGACCGACGATCGTCGTGTGCTGCCGCTGGAAAAGCGCGGTGAATTGATCCACGCCCATTCCGACTTCCAGCTCGTGATCTCCTACAATCCGGGCTACCAGAGCGCGATCAAGGACCTCAAGGAATCCACCAAGCAGCGCTTCGCGGCGCTGGATTTCGGCTATCCCGACCGGCCGGCCGAGACCGAGGTGGTGTCGCGCGAAGCCGGCATCGAGCCCAACCTCGCCGATCTTCTGGTGAAGATCGCCCAGCACAGCCGCAACCTGAAGGGCCAGGGGCTCGACGAAGGCGCCTCGACCCGGATGCTGGTCAATGCCGGCCGCCTGATCGGATGCGGCATCAGCCTCGAAAAGGCCTGCGAGACCACGATCGTCGTGCCCCTGACCGATGACGCGGACACCAGAAACACGTTGCGCGACGTGATCTCGGCCTGCGGGTAAGTGGACGTTTGCAGGTGGCGGTCGCGCAAATCAATTCGCTCGATAGCTTCCGGTCCGGACGTCGGCTTGCGGCCCTCTTGCGCGGCCATGAAGATGTAGCTGCGGCCGTGCAGGCGGCGCGGGCTGCTCTGCAGCGGACGGGTTGGTTCGATGATCTGGCGCTCTGGGACGAGGCCGTGCACGCCTTGTTCGAGGCCAATCTCGGTCAAGCCGTGGTGCAGGGCTTTCTGCGTCTATCGGAGCAATGGCCGGCGCAGCGATCGGCCGATGATCTGATCGCGATCGGCCGTGCGGTCCGGGACATCGGCTGCAGCGCCGGAAGCCGCGTCGCCCATGCGTTGCTGACCGAATTGTCCAAGCTGCTGCCGCGGCTTGCGGGTGCAGGAGAACTCACCGCGGTCCTCGTCGCGCTCGACCAACTCGCCGCCACTGGGCCGGAATCGGCGAGCCTCGCGATCGGTCGGCTGGGGCAGTTTCTGGCGCATGCCGGCGGCGAGGAGTTTGCGGCGTGGGTTTCCGCCGGCTTGCGCGCGAGTGGCGGTCGCGCATCGCGCCGCCGCGCCTATTTCGCGCTCGACGATCAGCTTTCGGCTCAACTGTTCGCAGCCGGCCGGAGCGGCGATGATTTCGCGCGGCTTGAGAAGCGGCTCGCTGCAACCACGATCGCGTTGTGGAACAGGAAGCCGCGTTTCCGCAAACTTGCCGTCGCACCGACGCCGGTGCCGCGGCGGACTTCGCTCACCGCCGGGCTCGTCGGTCTGCCGCAGACCTTTCCCGGCTTCGAAGGCGAGGCAGCGGACGCCGTCTATCTCGCGGCGGTCGCGCATGCCGGCGCGCATCTGGTGCATTCCAACGTCCGCTTTCCGGTGGGGCGACTGAAAGCGCTGCAGATCGCGCTGGTCTCGCTGATCGAGGATGCCCGGGTCGAGACGCTCGCGCTCCGCGAGATGCCCGGGCTGCGCCGGCTGTGGCTGCCATTTCACAGCGCGACGCCGGCCGGCCAGGCAACCGCAGCCGGACTGATGATGCGGCTGGCGCGGGCGCTGATCGATCCCGATTATCAGGATCCGGATGCGTGGGTGGCCAAGGGACAACAGCTGTTTGCCGCGGCCGCCGGCCGCTGGAGCGATCCCGCCATCAGCCGCGAGATCGGTGGCTTGCTCGGCAACGACATCGGACAGATGCGGCTGCAGTTCAACGCCAAGAGCTACGTCGTCGAACCTGCCTATCGCGACGACAATCTGGCGCTGTGGGATTTCGGCGACCAGCCGGACAGTCCGGCCGAGACGATCGAACTTGCCGTCGATTCCGTGCGGATCGAGCGGCGCGACGATGCGGGTGCCCAATCGAGCGACGACAACGCCAAGCCGGACGAGACGTTGCGCGCGAAGGCCAGCGCGGTCACGCTGCTGGATGGGTTTCCAGTCGCGACCTACCCGGAATGGGACTATGCGGCGCGTACCGAGCGGCCGGACTGGACCACGATCCTGGAGGCCGATGCCGCCGTTTCCGCGCAGCCCTTCGATTCCTCGACGGACGCCGAGGCGATGCGCTGGATCACGGAGTTGACCCGCGACGCGTCGATCGGCCGCCGTATCAGACACAAGGGCCAGCGCGACGGCGACGCGCTCGACATTGACGCGGCGATCGCCCTGACGATCGAGCGGCGCACCGGCAATATCAGCGAGCCCAGGGTCTACCAGCGCGATGCGCCCGGACCGCGCGATCTCGCCATCCTGCTGCTCTTGGACCTGTCGCAATCGACCGCCGATCGTGACCGCCGCGGCCGGACGGTCCTCGACGTCGAACGCAAGGCGGCCGCGATCATGGCGGCCGCGGTCGAGGCCGCCAATGATGCGATCGCGGTGCACGGTTTCAGCTCCGATGGCCGCGAGCGTGTGCGCTACCTGCGCATCAAGGGCTTTGCGGAGCCGATGGACGTAGTGGTTCGTGCGCGCCTCGCGGGCCTCGACAGCAGCCATTCCACCCGGCTGGGCGCGGCATTGCGCCATGCCGGGGGCTACCTCGCCGAACGACGCGCGTTCCGGAAAGTGCTGCTGGTTCTGACCGACGGCGAGCCGTCCGACGTCGACGTGCCGGATGCGCAATATCTCGTCGAGGACGCGCGCCGTGCCGCCCAGCAGCTGCGGCGGCGCGGCACCGATATCTTTGCCTTTGGCATCGGCGAGCACAGATTTCCCCAGCTCGATCGGATTTTCGGCGAGCGCTATGCGCTCCGCGTGCCGCGCATCGAGGTGTTGCCGCAACGGGTGATGCAGCTTTACGCGGAACTGAAGAAATAGTCGCCGGCTCTAGCCCGTTGCCCGGGGCAGGGAGCCCTTTGCGGTGATCTCCGCCGAGAGTTCCTCGATCGTCTTGCGCTGCTCCATGGCGGCGCGGCGGATCAGCGCAAAGGCAGCCGGTTCGGCCAGCGCATGGGTGTGCATGACCTGAAGGACCGCGGCGAGCACGACGCGGCGGGATCGCAGCCGCTGCTCCAGCTTGAGCACCTGCTGCTTCAGCTCGCTGGTGCGCTCGCTGCGCTCGAAAGCCAGGACGAGCGCAGCATAGATGCCGGCCGATCGCAGCGGCTTCACCAGAAATGACGCCGGATCGAGGTCGAGCACCAGCTTCAGACGGCTCGGCGTCTCGGTGCCGAGCAGGGCGATGACCGGGCTTCGCCCAATCGACGTCCGCAGCGCCGGCGAGGTGAGCGGCAGGAACTCGTCATCGATCAGCGTCACGTCGGGACGGCAGTCGATATTGGCACCGGGCTCCCATGTGACGATCTCGATCCCGAGGCGCTCGAACTGCCGCCTGACGATCGAGGCATCGCGCTCATCCTTGATGGCGACGAGCGCCTTGCGCCCCCGCAGCGAAAATGAAGACGGTTTGCTCATTTCACAACCCGCAAATGCGGCGCATTCGGCAACGTTCCATCCCTTGCCGGGCTGGCGGCGATGTCGAGCTGCGTCAGATAAGGATCCGGCCTGACCGGCGCTTCAGCTTCCCAGAAGATGTCAAACTGTCCTTCGGCGTTCGAGACGGCCAGCCGCGGCGTCAGGACGCAGTGGTTGTTGCTGCCGTCGATCCAGACCGGACCTTGCGGCGAATTGTAGCGATGGCCGGCCGCGGCGCGCCGCACCTCGCCGATATCGGATGTGCCGGCGCGCTGCAGCGCGCGGGCCAGCAGATAGACCGCGACATAGGCGGATTGCCCGTCGACGGACGGGCTGCTGTGTTCGCCGTGGCGCGCCTTCCAGCGCGCCACGAAGGCCCGGTTCTCGGGCAGGCGAATGCTTTCGAAATAGGCCGACGAGGTGATGCATCCGGCCGACGCGGGACCCGCGATCTTGAGCTCGGGCTCGCACAGGCTGCAGCTCAGCATCGGGATGTCGAGGCCGGCCGCGGCGGTCGCCGCATGAAAGGCGCGGATGAAGTCGTAGCTCGAACTGCCGACCAGCGTGTTGAAGACGACCGGCGGCCGGCGCCGCACGATCTCGTCCACGATGTGCGTGACCGCGCTTTCACCGAGTTCGAGCAGGCGTTCGGCGAGAATGCGTCCTTTGGCCGCCGTCACCAGCTCGCGGGTGACACGATTTGTTTCCCACGTCCAGACATAGTTGGAGCCGACACAGAAGATCTCGCGCGAAAGATTATCGAGCACGTAACGCACCAGCGGCAGCACGTTGTGATTGGGTGAGGCGCCGACATAGATGACGTTGTCGGAGCATTCGAACCCCTCGTAGCGCGCCGGATACCAGAGCAGGCGGTCGGTACGCTCGACGATCGGTAGCACCTGCTTGCGCGAGGCCGAGGTGTAGCAGCCGATGATGTGCTCGACGCCGACGTTGCGAATGAGGTCGTCGCAGACCGTATGGTACTCCGAGATGATTCCGCGGGGATCGCGGACATGCGCAGATATCGCGAAGTCGAACTCGTCCTGATTGTTGATTTCGTCGACCGCCATCATGGCGCTCTTCAGGATCTCGCGTCCCATGGCCTGATAGGGCCCGTGCTGCGAGCAGATGATGCCAACTGGAATGGAGGGCTTGGTCATTGAGTACTTTCGGCGACGCGACGCATCAAGGAAATCATCTTGGCAGAGGTCGGTGCAAGGGGTCATGCCGATTTGCTGCGCATGCACCTCGCGAAATTTGTGCAGCCAGCCTCGTTGACAACGCGCTGCACACCTCCTTAGAATTTTCTCCTACAGGGCTTCCTGTCGAACCTTGCGTGCGTCGATTTGGCCGATGACGTCCCGATCGCCGCGCAGAGTGCTCCGTTCGACCCCGGACCCATGCGATAGTTCATAGCCGCGGCATTTGGGCCATTCGTCACCTTCGTTTCGGAGGGGCGGGTGGCTTTTTGCTTTGCCGCTAAACAAATTGGCGACACGTCCGTGCCGCCAAGCCGGAGGCGCATGCGCGGTGATGGGCAGTGCCTGCGCTTGCGTCATGTCAAGTGCGGGGTGAGAAACGATGCCGACGACGGATCTTCACTATCTCGGGCTCATTGAGATCGGGCAGCAAATCCAGGCCAAAAAGCTCTCGCCGGTCGAGGTGACCAAGGCGATGCTCGGGCGGATCGAGCAGCTCGACGGCAAGCTCAAGAGCTACGCCTATGTGATGGGCGAGGCGGCGCTGGCCGAAGCGGCGGCAGCCGAGAAGGACATCGCGTCCGGCAAGATCAAGGGACCGCTCCACGGCGTGCCGATCGCCGTCAAGGATTTGTGCTGGGCGAAGGGCGCTCCGGCCGCGCACGGCATGACCATTCACCGGGACTTCCGGCCGAGCGAGGATGCCACGGTCGTCGCGCGGTTGAAGGATGCCGGCGCTGTTATCCTCGGCAAGCTGCAGCAGACCGAGGGCGCCTATGCCGACCACCACCCGAAGATCGATCCGCCGAAGAATCCGTGGAATGCGGATTTGTGGTCGGGTGCATCGTCGAGCGGTTCCGGCGTCGCCACCGCCGCGGGGCTTTGCTTCGGTTCGCTTGGCACCGATACGGGCGGCTCGATCCGCTTTCCATCGGCCGCCAACGGCATCACCGGGCTGAAGCCGACCTGGGGACGCGTGAGCCGTTATGGCGCTTTCGAACTCGCGGCGACGCTCGATCACATCGGGCCGATGGCGCGCAGCGCGGCCGATTGCGGCGCGATCCTCGCCGTGATTGCGGGCCAGGATCCCAAGGACACCACCTCCGTGCCGCTGCCCGTGCCGAACTATCTCGCCGGCCTGTCCGGCGATTTGCGCGGCGTGACGATCGGGGTCGATCGGCGCTGGACCAGCGAGGGTACCGACGAGGCCGCTGGCAAGGTGCTCAGCGAAGGGCTGCGCATTGCCGCCGATCTGGGCGCGAAGATCAAGGACATCACGTTCCCTGATCCCAAGGCCGTGATTGAGGACTGGTTCCCCTTGTGCGGCATCGAAGTGGCGGTCGCGCACGAAGAGACCTATCCCGCACGCAAGGACGAATATGGTCCCGCGCTCGCCGGCCTGCTCGATCTCGGCCGGGCGCAATCCGGCATGAACTATCAGAAGATCGTGCTGCGGCGCGAAGCATTCCGCGGCGCGGTGCGGCTGTTGTTCGAGACGGTCGATCTGATCGCCGTTCCGGCCCAGGCATTCGCTGCGCCGACATTGGCCAAGATGGCAGCGCTGGGTGAGGACCCGTCGCTGATTACCGGGCTGCTGCGCTTCACCTGTCCGTTCGACATGACCGGCAGCCCGACCGTGACGCTTCCCGGCGGCTTCGCGCCGAACGGCGGGCCGGTCGCCTTCCAGTTCGTCGGCCGACACTTCGACGAAGCAAGCCTCGTTCGCGCGGGCGATGCCTTCCAGCGCGTCACCGATTGGCACAAGCGCCATCCCGCGATCTGAATCGAGGAGCCGTTCGCATGACCGAAGACTGGTTGAAGAGTTCCATCATGGCTAAGCGCGCCCTTGCCAAGGGCGCGACCGGCACGACCCATAGCCTGACGATCGAGCAGCAGGGTGGCTTCCATTACGTCTATGGGCCCTATGCCAAGCCGACCCTGTCGATCGACCCGGGCGGGGTCGTCGTTGTCGAGACCGAAGACGCCTTCGGCGGCGTGCTCACCAGCGAAAGCGACAGCCCTACGGCGAAGCTGAACTTCCCCTATCTGAACCCGCAATGCGGGCCGATCGCGGTCAAGGGCGCCAGGAAGGGCGATTGCCTCGCCGTCTATATCCGCGATGTCGAGACCCGCGGCGCGCAGCCGGCCGGAACGACCTGCATCATTCCGGAGTTCGGCGGCCTGGTCGGGACGGCATCCACAGCTCTGCTCAATCCGCCGCTGCCGGAACGCGTCAAGAAGCTGCATGTCGACCGCAACGGCGTGCGCTGGAGCGACAAGATCACGCTGCCCTATGAGCCGTTTATCGGCACGATCGGCGTCTCGCCCGAGATCGAGGCGATCTCCTCGCTGCAGCCCGATTATCACGGCGGCAACATGGACCTGCCCGACGTCGCACCGGGCGCGATTATCTATCTGCCGGTGCATGCCGAAGGCGGGCTGCTCTATGTCGGCGACTGCCACGCCACGCAGGGCGATGGCGAGCTCTCGGGCGTCGCGCTGGAGCAGCGCGCGACTGTCACATTGCAGATCGATCTGATCAAGAACTGGAGCTTCGCCTGGCCGCGGCTGGAGACGCGCGACTTCATCATGACGATCGGCAGCGCACGCCCGCTCGAGGACGCCGCGCGCATCGCCTATCGCGAGCTCGTGCGCTGGATGAGCGCCGATTACGGCTTCGATGAGATCGACGCCTACATGCTGCTCAGCCAGGCCGGCCGCATGCGGCTCGGCAACATGGTCGATCCCAAATACACGATGGGGGCGTCGATCCTGAAGAATTACCTCAAGGCGTGACTTCAAACATCCTTCAACGACAGAGGACATCGCGATGTATTCGGGGCGTATAGTCGGAATGGCTTTGCTTGGTGCAATGCTCGGGACCGCGGCAATAGGTGCCGCCCAGGCGGCGGAGCCGCCGCTGAAGGTCGGCTTGCTGGAGGACGTCTCCGGCGATCTCGCCTTCATGGGCATGCCGAAGCTGCACGGCTCGCAGCTCGCGGTCGAGGAGATCAACAAGAGCGGCGGCATTCTCGGCCGGCAGATCGAGTTGATTCACCTTGATCCCCAAGGTGACAATGCCCGCTATCAGGAGTTCGGCCGGCGGCTGCTCAATCGCGACAAGGTCGACGTACTGATCGGCGGCATCACCTCGGCCTCGCGCGAGGCGTTGCGTCCGATCGTCGATCGCACCACCACGCCGTACTTCTATACGAACCAGTATGAAGGCGGTGTCTGCGACGCCAGCATGATCAGCATGGGCGCGGTGCCGGAGCAGCAGTTCTCGACCCTGATCCCCTGGATGGTCCAGAAGTTCGGCAAGAAGGTCTACGTCATCGCAGCCGACTACAATTTCGGGCAGATCTCCGCGGAGTGGAACCGCAAGATCATGAAGGACCTCGGCGGCGAGGTCGTGGGAGAGGAATTCATCCCGCTCGGCGTGTCGCAGTTCGCGCAGACGATCCAGAACATCCAGAAGGCGAAGCCGGACTGGCTGCTGACGATCAATGTCGGCGCGGCGCAAGACTCGTTCTTCGAGCAGGCTGCCGCGGCCAACCTCAATTTGCCGATGGGCTCTTCGATCAAGATCATGCTCGGCTTCGAACACAAGCGGTTCAAGCCGCCGGCGCTCAACAACATGCATGCGACCGCGAACTGGTTCGAGGAGATCGATACCCCCGAAGCCAACGATTTCAAGAAGCGCTGGCACGCAAAATTCCCCGATGAACTTTACATCAACGACATGGGCTACAATGCCTACAACGCGCTCTACATGTACAAGGCGCTGGTCGAGAAGGCGAAGTCGACCAAGCTCGAGGACATGCGCAAGGTGATCGCAACCGGCGATGCCTGCATCGACGCTCCCGAGGGCAAGGTCTGTATCGACCCGAAGAGCCAGCATACGTCGCACCGCATGCGCCTGATCTCGGTCGGGCCCAAGCATGAGGTGACGGTGGAGAAGGACTACGGGACGATCCAGCCGTACTGGCTTGGCGAGATCGGCTGCGACCTCACCAAGAAGAACGACAAGGATCAGTACACGCCGAGTCATCTCCCCAGCAAATCGTGATGCGCGCAGGTACGAATCTTGCTCGTGTTGTGCGTCACGACTTCGAACCGAGCCGGCGCCGCAATGATGCGGCGCCGCGATCAGGGAGACCGGAATGTCGGCTGAACTCTTCTCGGTATTCTATCAGTTCGCCGATGTCTTCGCGTTCCTGATCCTGTCGGCGGCGGGCCTGGCCATCGTGTTCGGCATGATGGGCGTCATCAACATGGCGCATGGCGAGTTCATCATGTGCGGCGCCTACGTCACCGTGGGGCTCGTCAACCTCGGCGTGCCGCTTCCGATTGCCCAGATCCTTGCTGCGCTGACCGCGGGGATCATCGGCATGATCGTCGAGTACCTCGTCGTGCGGCGCTTCTACAAGCGTCCGCTCGACTCGCTGCTCGCCACCTGGGGCCTCAGCCTGATCGTGACGCAGTCGATGCTGCTGATCGTCGGCTCCGCGGTGCGCGGTATCGGAACGCCGGAAGGAAGCTTTGCGATCGGGGGTTACACGTTTTCGACCTACCGCCTTGTGCTGTTCGGCTGTGCTGTGGCCGTGCTGGCCGGGCTCTACATCATCTTCATGAAGACGCGCTTTGGCGTGATCGCGCGCGCCACGATGCAGAATGCGGCGATGGCCAAGGCGCTCGGCGCGCGCACCGGGCGGATCTATTCCATCAGCTTCGGCATCGGCACCGCGCTCGCGGGGCTCTGCGGCGCGCTCTACGCGCCGACCATGACGCTGATCCCGACCATGGGAGCGACCTTTGTGGTCGAGAGCTTTGTCACCGTGGTGATCGGCGGCGCCAATGTCCTGCTTGGAACTGCGCCGGCCGCCGTGTTCCTGGCGATGATCCGGATGGCGCTGAATGCGAGCTACGGGCAGATCATCGGACAGATCGGCATGCTGTTTGCAGTCATCCTGATCATACGTGTGCTGCCCGAGGGACTATCCAGCGTGCTGGTTCGTCGTGGGCGCTAGACGGGAATCTCTGATGTTCAAGCTGCTCGAGGGCCCGCAGACGCTCGGACGCGGGAAGATCTTCTGGTCCTGCTTCCTCGCCGTGCTGGCGGGAGCACTGATCTATCCCCTGTTCGCTGATTCCTATGATGTCGGCAATTTCGCCTACTTCCTGATCTGGATCTTCATGGCGCTCGGCCTCTGCCTGATGTGGGGCTACGGCGGCATGCTGTCGTTCGGGCAGACCTTCTTCTTCGGCATCGCCGGCTACGGCTATGGCGTGCTGGCCATCAATATGGGCGGGGGAACGACCACGATCGCCGCGCTGGTTCTCTCCGTGGTCATCGCGATGATCGCGGCCGGGATCCTCGGCTACTTCATGATCTGGGGCGGCATCAGCGGGATTTTCTTCGGCATCGTGACGCTGTCGGCGACGCTGGTGCTTGCCTTCTTCCTCGGGCAGACCGCGGGGCCGGAATGGCATATCGGTCCGGCCCGGCTGAACGGCTTCAACGGCATGAAGGGAATGGACCCGCTCACGGTCGGCGACTTCGACATCGAGGGCTCGGCGCTTTACTACGTCATGATCGCGTTGATCGTGATCGTCTACATCGCGCTGCGCATGCTGGTGAACTCGAGCGTCGGCAACGTGATCGTGGCGACGCGGGAAAATCCGCAGCGCGCCGAGATGCTCGGCTATGACGTCCGCAAGTATCAGCTTCTGACCTTCGTGATCGGCAGCGGGCTCGCAGGCCTCAGCGGTGCGCTGTACACGTCCTGGGGGCAGTTCATCACGCCATCCAGCATCGGCCTGCCGGCGGCGGCGATGCCGATCGTGTGGGTGGCGTTCTCCGGACGCAACGATCTGACTGCGACCCTGGTCGGATCGTTCCTGCTGCTGTTCGGTTTCCAGACCATCACGGTCTACAGCCAGCAAGCGGCGCTGGTGCTGATGGGCGTGCTGCTGCTCGCCACCGTGATGCTGGCGCCGCAAGGCTTCGTGCTCGGCATCGGCAAGCTCGTCGTCGATTGGTGGACCAGGCGTCGGCGCCGCGACGAGGCCCCCGCGCTGGCCGATGCCGCCCGCCTGCAATCGGATGAGACCTGAATCATGGCGTTGGTCGACGTAAAAGGCGTATCGAAACGTTTCGGTGGATTGACTGCCGTATCCGACGTCGACCTGACGGTCAATGCCGGCGAGGTGCACTGCCTGATCGGGCCCAACGGGGCCGGGAAAAGCACGCTGTTCAAATTGATCGTCGGGCTCTATCCGCCGACCACGGGCAGCATCTTTTTCGACTCGATCGACATCACCGCCGAGCGGCCCTACGCGCGGGTGCAGCGCGGCATGAGCATCAAGATGCAGGCGCCGAGCGTGTTCAAGGAGCTGCCGGTGCGGCAGAACATCCAGATCGCGCTGCAGGAACGCATTTCGGGCGCGGAATGCCGTGCTGAAGAGGAGCGGCTGCTCGCGTTGCTCAATCTCGCTGATGATAGCGGCAAGCTCGCCGGTGCGCTGTCGCACGGCCAGCAGCAATGGCTGGAGATCGGAATGGCGCTGGCGCTGCAACCGCAGCTGCTGTTGCTGGACGAGCCGACCGCCGGCATGTCGCCGGAAGAGACTTTCAAGACCGGCGAGCTGATCAAGTCGTTCAATGCCGAGGGCATGACCGTCCTGGTCGTCGAGCACGACATGGCGTTCGTGCGTCAGGTCGCCCAGCGCGTCACCGTCCTGCATCTTGGCAAGATTTTCGCACGCGGCAGCCTCGAGGCCATCCTGGAAGATGAGAAGGTCGCTGAAATCTACCTGGGTAAGACCCATGCCCACTGATCGCATTCTGGAGGTGTCGGGACTTTGGGCGGGCTACGGCGCGACGCCGATCCTGCAGGGCGTCAGCATGTCGGTCTCGCGCGGCGAGATCGTCGGCGTGATCGGCCGCAACGGCGTCGGCAAGTCGACCCTGATGCGGTGCCTGATCGGTCTGCTGCAGACCTGGCGCGGCACCATCAGCTTCATGGATCGGGATGTCACGCAGCTCGAGGCCGATGCGCGGGCGCGCGCCGGCTTCGGCTACATCCCGCAGGGCCGCGACGTGTTTCCGCAAATGAGCGTCGAGGAGAATTTGCAGGTCGGCGAGTTGATCGGCGGGCCCGAAGGCAAGAAGCTGCCGGAGCTGGTCTACGAGTATTTTCCGCGCCTGAAGGAGCGCCGGCGCCAGATCGCGGGCACCATGTCGGGCGGCGAACAGCAGCAGCTTGCGATCGGCCGCGCGCTGATCGGCAATCCGGCGCTGATGATCCTCGACGAGCCGTCGGAGGGCATCCAGCCGTCGATCGTGCAGCACATTTGCGAGGCGCTGAAATCGTTCCGGGCGGAGCTCGGGACCACGATCGTGTTCGTCGAGCAGAACCTCGACACTATCCTGGAGATCGCGCAGCGCTGCTACATCATGGAGAAGGGCAAGATCACGCGATCGCTGGCCGGTGAGGAGGTCAACGCAGACAACGTTCGCGCTCAGCTGTTGCTGTGATCGACCGCGCCACGCGGTAAGGATCAGTGCGTTGCATAATTGATAATAATGGAGGGAATGGACATGGATCTCGGACTCAAGGGAGCGAAGGTTCTCGTTACCGGCAGCACCAAGGGTATCGGCAGGGCGATCGCCGACACGTTCGCGGCCGAGGGCGCCAATGTCGGCATCTGTGCGCGCAACCAGGGTGACGTCGACGCTGCGGTCACAGCGCTCAAGGCCAAGGGCGTTGCGGTATTCGGTGCTGCCGTCGATGTCTCGAACGGGCCGGCCCTGAAGGCCTGGGTCGCCGACATGGCGTCCAAGCTCGGCGGCATCGATGTCGTGGTCGCCAATGTCAGCGCGCTGTCGATCGGGCAGGACGAGGAGAGCTGGGAGAAGGAATTCTCGACCGACATGATGGGGACGGTGCGCCTCGTCAACGCGGCGATGCCGTATCTGGAGAAGAGCGGCGCTGCCGCGATCGTCACGATATCGAGCGTTTCGGGACGCGAGGTCGATTTTGCCAGCGGTCCCTACGGAACGTTCAAGGCGGCGATCATCCACTACACGCAGGGCCTCGCCTACCAGCTCGCGGCCAAGGGCATCCGCGCCAATTCGGTGTCGCCGGGCAACACCTACTTCGAAGGTGGTGTCTGGAACATGATCAAGGACGGCAATCCCGAACTGTACAAGACCGCACTGGCGCTCAACCCGACCGGCCGCATGGGCACGCCGCAGGAGATGGCGAACGCCGCCGTGTTCCTGGCGAGCAGGGCGGCGAGCTTCATCACGGGGACCAACCTCGTGGTGGACGGCGCGTTGACGCGCGGCGTCCAGTTCTAGGCGGGTCGCGCCGTCAGCGGAGTCGCGAGATCGCCGCCCGCGGCGGCGGTCCGGGCAGGCATTTTCCGATAACAGCAGGGCGTCAGATGTCAGCGGATTCATTGCACTACAAATCCATCACCGAAATCTCCGAGCTCATTCGCCGCAAGGAGGCGAAGCCCTAGGAGATCACCGAGGCGATGCTGAGCCGGATTGCGAAGCTGGACGGACAGTTTCACGGCTATGCGCTGGTCCTTGCGGGGCGGGCGATGGCCCAGGCCAAGCAGTACGATGCGGAGATTGCCAAGGGCATCTGGCGCGGCCCGCTGCATGGCGTTCCAATCGGGCTGAAGGACCTTTGCTACACCTCGTTTGCGCCGACCGCGGGCGGCACCACGATCCACGCCAAATTCGTGCCGTCCTTCAATGCCACGATCGTGGACCGGCTCGAAGTCGCCGGCGCGGTGACGCTCGGCAAGCTGAAGATGACGGAGGGGGCCTACACCAGTCACCATCCGGCCGTTCAGGCCCCGCTCAACCCGTGGAATGTGAACTACTGGGTTGGCTCCTCGTCGACCGGATCGGGCGTCGCGACCTCGGCGGGGCTCTGCTACGGCTCGATCGGCAGCGACACCGGCGGCTCGATCCGCTTTCCGTCGGCGACCTGCGGGTTGACCGGGATCAAGCCGACCTGGGGGCGGGTCAGCCGCTACGGCGTCTTCCCGCTGGCCGACTCGCTCGATCACGTCGGGCCGATGTGCCGCAGCGCTGCAGATGCCGCGGCGATGCTCGGCGTCATCGCGGGTGCTGATATCAACGACCCGACCGCCTTGCGGGCCCCGGTGCCGAACTATCTGGCCGGCATCGGCGACGGCATAAGAGGCCTCAGGATCGGCGTTGACCGCAGGTACACCCAGGAGGGCATCGATCGACAGGTCGTGACCGCCTTGCTGCAGGCCGAACGCACGCTCGCCGCGCTCGGTGCCGACATCCACGAGGTGCATTTCCCGCCCTATCAGAAGCTCGTCAGCCAGTGGATTGCGATGTGCTCGGTGGAGACGGCTGAGGCTCATCTGGACACCTACCCGTCGCGCAAGTCGGAATACGGACCGGACCTCGCACAGCTGATCGAGCAGGGCAGGGCGACGAGCGGCGTCGATATTGCGGCCATCCATCATGAACGGTTGAAGTTCAGCGGCAGCCTCGCCGCCATGTTCGAAGATATCGACCTGCTGCTGATCCCGACGATGCCGGTGCCGATCCCGACGCTCTCCAAGATGAGCGAATACGGCGCCGACCCCAGCGTGCTGCTGAGCATTCTGCGCTTCACGGCGGTGTTCGATTTCTCGGGCAGCCCGACCATCACGCTGCCGATGGGCATGGCCTCGGACCAGATGCCGCTCAGCATGCAGCTGGTCGGCCCGCATCTCTCGGAAGACGTGCTGGTCCGCGCCGGCGCCGCGTTCCAGTCGGTGACGGACTGGCATACGCGGCGGCCGCCGATCGAATAGGGGCCGCTAGCCGGTCTTGTCGACATTCCAGAACAGCGGCACCGGCGCGCGGACGATGTCCTTCAGAGCCTTGCGCGTCGCGGCCGGTTGATTGTACTGCCCGGTCGGGACGTGGGTGACCACCTCGTAGGCGCGCGCCTGGATCTTGTCGGCCAGCGCCTTCTGGTCCGGCGGCGCCGCGGTGCGGGCAAAGCTGTCGCGCAGCCGCTCGAGCTCGGCATCCTCGACCCAGCCGAAGAAGCCGCCGTTCTTGCCCTTGCCGTTGACGCAGGCATTGCCGATCGGATTGACGAGGTCGGCGCTGGCCCAAGTCGAATGGTAGAGCGACCAGCCGCCTTCGGCCGGCATCGACTGTTTGGCGCGTCGCGCCACCACCGAACCCCAATCCATCGCGAGCAGGTTGACGTTCATGCCGATCGAACGCAGTGCCTCGGCGGTCACCGTGCCGAGCGCGGTGATGATCGGGGCATCGGTTGCGTGCAGGATCGTGATCGGCTCGCCCTTGTAGCCGCCCTGCTTGAGCAGCTCCCTGGCTTTCGCGGTGTCCGCCTTGGTCGACCATCCGACCGCGCTTTCGAACGGCGTGTCCGCGATGAAGATCGCCGGCGTGATCTTGTAGTAATCGGGATTGCCGATCTGGGTGTCGAGCCAGTCCTTCTGGTTCACCGCGTGCAGCACGGCCTGGCGGATCTCCGGCCGGTCGAACGGCGGCACCAGCCAGTTCATCCGGCACATGCCGGAGAAGCCCAGCGTGTTGTAATCGGTCAGCTCGACATTGGAGGCGCGCGCGAGAATCGGATGATGGTCGTGCGGCGGCACCTCGAAATAGTCGATCTCGTCGTTGACAAGCGCGTTGGTCGCGATCTGGAAGTCCGGCACGCTGATCCATTCGTAGCGGCCGATCTTGACCACCTTGCCGCCGCCGGTGCCGTCGGACGGCTCGTCGCGGGAAACGTAGTCCGGGTTCTTCTCATAAGCGGCCTTGACGCCGGGTTGGAATTCCGCCGTCACGAAGCGGAATGGTCCGGAGCCGACATGATCTGATATGGCCTGGTCGGCGGGCGTCGCGGCGATCCGCGCCGGCACGATGAAGGGCACGTTGGCGGTCGGCTTGCCGAGCGCCGCCAGCACGAAGCCGCACGGCTCCTTCAGCGCCATGCGGAAGGTGCGCTCGTCGATCGCCTTCAGCGCGGCGACGAATTCGAACAGTTTCTGGCCCATCGTGTCGCGCCGCGCCCAGCGCTGCAGCGAGGGGATGACGTCGGCCGACGTCACCGCGCTGCCGTCATGGAATTTGAGGCCGGGCCGCAGGCGGAAGGTGTAGGTCAGGCCGTCGGCGGAGACCTCCCAGGCCTCGACCATCTGCGGCTTGATCTCGAATTTCGCATTGGTCGAGAACAGCGTGTCATAGATCATGTAGCCGTGGTTGCGCGCGGTCCACGCCGTCGTCATGATCGGGTCCGTCGCGCGCAGCGGCGCGTGCATGACGGCCGTGATCGTCTTCGAACTGGCCCGCGCGACGCGCGGCATCGCGATGCCGAGGCTTGCTCCCGCGCCGATCTGCAACAGACGGCGCCGGTTGATCGATGGTCCCATGATGTCCCCCTGTCGCAACCGGTCAGGCCTTGCCGGCAAGCCTGGCCGCGATCGCGCGGTAGCCGCGCATCCACATGTGATCGAGATCGAGATCCATCGGCAGCGGCTGCGAGGAGACGCGCGCGATCACGGTCTCGTTGGTGGGATCGATGTAGATCCACTGGCCGTGGATGCCGACCGCGGCAAACGGCGTTTCGCGCCGATCGAGGGTGTACCACTTGTTGCGGTAATTGCCGTTTGGAAACACCTTCGTCAGGTCGCCGCGCGACCAGGCCTCGGCATTGCCGTTGTGCCTGATGTCGTCGATCCACCAGCCGGGGACGACCTGTCGTCCGTTGCTGATGCCGTGATTGCGCATCATCTCGCCGAAGCGGGCGAGATCGCGCAGTGTCGCGCAGATGCCGCCGGCGACGCGGCCTGCGCCGCGTGAATCGACGGTGATGTAGGCGTCGTGCTCGGCGCCCATCGGCTGCCACAGATAGTGCGAGAGGATCTTTGCGTAGGACAGGCCGCAGGCGCGCTCATAGACCCAGCCGAGCACATCGGTGTTGGTCGAGACGTAGTGGAAGGTCTCTCCATGCGGTGCGCCGTTCGGCCGCAGCGTGCGCAGATAGTCGCGCAGATTGCTCGGCGGAACTGCAGGATCCGGCAGCTCCCAACCGGTCGAGCGCCGGTAGTTCATGACGTCGCCGTCGCGCGCCATGTAATCCTCGTCGAAGCGGATGCCGACGCTCATGTCGAGCAGATGCCGCACCGTGCAGCTGCTGCCATAGACCGAGCCTTCCATCTCCGGGATGTAGCGGGTCACCGGCGCGTCGGGGTCGAGCTTGCCGTGATCGGCAAGGATGCCGCCGAGCGTTCCGGCGACCGACTTGCTGACGGAGAAGATCAGGTGCGGGGTATCGGGCGTCAGGCCATGGGCATACCATTCGAACGCAACCTGTCCGCGATGCGATACCACGATGCCGTCGGTGTGGCTGGCGCGCAGCGCCTCGCCGACGCCGACCGTCTCGCCGCGCGGGTTGGCGAAGCTGACGTCGTCGAGATAGCGCGGCGCAAACGACAGCGGCGCCGGCGCTGCGGTGCGCGCGATGTTCGCGGTGGGCAGCAGTTCGCGGACATTGCGGAATGCCCACTCGTTGAAGGGATGCTGACGCCAGTTGGCGAGCGTGACCTGTTCGTCGGCCGCCGATGGGAAGGCGGCCATGATGCGACGCGAATTCATTCTTGATCCAGCAATGACATCGGATGATGTGCGAAAGTTCCGCATGGCTCGCGTCGCTCGCAATCAACCGGATGGTGGAGGGGGCCGTTGGGTTACTTCGGCGTAACCGTTTCCCCGGATGCGCGCTTCGTGCGCTTGGCCCGCAATTTGCTTGACTATGGCCCGCGGCTGCCCCAGCGTGACGGGCATGCGGCGCGCAGACGTTCGCCATCGGGAAACATCGGGAGGTAGGTCATGATCGCGCTTCTGGGCCGACCGGATCCGGCAACCACGCAGGCCATTCAGTTCGCGCGCGGCATTCTCGAGGGGTCGGCGACCGCGTTCTACGAGGTCGACGGCAATTTGACCCTCAACCGCTTCGTGCTCAGCAGCAACGTGCCGCCGAGTTTCCACGATCAGTATCTTGCCGGCATGAACCGGCTCGATCCGTTGCATCCGCGCTCGGCAAGCAACCGGCCGATTGCACGGCTGAGCACAGCGCTCGACCAATGCGCGACCCAGGAGGCGGCGACCTACCGTGCCTTCGCCGGTCAATGCGGCGTCGCCGACATGATCGAGTTCTTCTTCCGCCGCAACGACCGCATCGTCGCCGGAATGAGCGTGCTGTGGGCGCCGGGCTGCGCGATCCCGGATGGCAGCATGCACATTGCGGAGAAGATCCACGACTACCTCGAGTTCAACCTGACCAGCCGCCTGTCGTCGAATGCCGACGAGCCGGCGCGCTTTGGCCTGACCTCGCGCGAGATGGAAGTCGTCGAGCTCTTGTGCTGCGGCCGAACCAACCGCGAGATCGGCGAATGCCTGAACATCGGTCTCGCGACGGTGAAGACGCATCTGATCCATATCTTCGAGAAGCTCGGCGTCGAGACCCGCTCCGCCGTGGTAGCGATGATGTCGCGGCCGCATTGAGGCGCGGGCTGTCGATTACGAGTCCGCGGCTCGTTCAGCACGTCGTCCCTGCGAAAGCAGGGAACGATACGCCGCGGCGGATGTTGAGAACGGGATTCGTCGTTCGGGCGTCGCTCAACAATGACTGCCTGTGGTTATGGGTCCCTGCTCCCGTGCGCAATTGCGCACTAGGCAGGGACGACGGTGAGGATGGTTCTACGCCAAGGCTTCAACGGGGTTTTTGGTCTTGGGCACGCCAGAGCTTCAGCGGAGGCGGCGATCCGGGCGATGACACCGAAGAACATGCCAGCACACCGCTCCTTCCACGCGTCGTCCCGGCGAAGGCCGGGACCCATAACCACAGGATTGGGTTGGTGAGGAAAGCCGTGGCCACAGCGTCGGGCAACAATTGAGATTTGGGGTAATGGGTCCTGGCTTTCGCCAGGACGACATTGAGTGTGTGGCGCGGTCTGTGAGTCACACATCCATATTCTCGCGACATGTTTTGTCCGAGTTTTGTATCTCGTTTCGCCGCTCTGAATTCAGAGGGCGCAGGGAAAGCCGGGTGCCGATCGCACCCATGGGCCCCGTGCAAAAGGTAGAAAGCACAGGGGTAGGACCACAGGTGTAACCGGAAACAACCCGGCTTTCCCTGCGCGATGGCTTACGGCTTATACGTGCTCTCCCCGGCGAGACTGGGCTTTGTTGTCACCGTCTTCGCAACGCGCATCGCGCAATGCGAAAAGACACCTGCCGCTAGGGCGTCAGGCCTGCACGATTTCGCCGTCCGCTTCACGCGCATTCGTCAGTTGCGCAATCGGCGTCCACCGCATCTCGACCCACGTTCGTGACGACCGCGAAGCGCCCCTCGATCGGGCGAGACGGGTGATCTATAGCACTGTGTTGAACTTCGGATAAAGCGAAATATTTTCGCGAGTGAGGGTTGACAGGTTTTTGCTGTGTTGCCCGTCGGGTTGATTTGTCGCATCCGAAA
Organism: Bradyrhizobium sp. Mp19; assembly: GCF_029952935.1. Taxonomy (NCBI): domain Bacteria; kingdom Pseudomonadati; phylum Pseudomonadota; class Alphaproteobacteria; order Hyphomicrobiales; family Nitrobacteraceae; genus Bradyrhizobium; species Bradyrhizobium sp. Mp19. Next base: position 341,182 of record NZ_JASAUT010000001.1, read on the forward strand.
TTGGGCGGGACCGTCGCTTCGTGGGCCCGAAGCGGCGATCCCTGATCGCGCGAGGTGCATGGTCGGGTGTGGGTAAATGTCGGCCAATCCGCACGACTAGGGACATAGTAAATCGACGAATGCACGCGGCAATTGCCATTCTGAGCTAGCCCCTGCGTAACAGATTTAGTGGCTACTGAATCCAGCGGCGCAAAAGTGGTAGCGCGGCGCAGCAATTGCGGTTCCTGGTGGATGAGATTCAGGAGAAAGGCGTAACGTCATCGGTGGAGGCTGGCCGCTACAGCCTCCGAAGCCGCCGTTAGCCCCAGCTCACCCCCTGAGCTGGGGCGCGCCGGAGCGCACGAAGGGTAGGCCAATCAGAGGCGCGAGCTGACTCTCGTCGCCGCGCCCTTCGACGCTGCCTTTGACTTTGCGCGCGTCGTCACGCCATGTCTGGAAGATGCTGCAATTCGGGTATGTCGCTTGCCGGCCAGTCTTGTGTGCCTTGATACCGTACGATGAGCAGCATACTCCCGACCATCGACCGGTGCGAGATGCGCAGGGTCTCCATTCAAATATGGACGTCCAACTCCGAACTGCTTTTCGTGCTCGTCGATCCATTTCCACAATCTCTTGGTCTCGATTGCACGCTCCTCCTTGCTGCCGCCATTCATGCTGACGACGTCTGCGGCGAGCCCGTGACCATAGCCTCCACGCGAGCTGCCACCGTGATAAGACTTGTCACTTGCGGCCTTCAGCCCGTTTGCAATCGATTGGCGGTAGTCATCGCGGAATCCGCTTGTGATCCCGGGTGCCAGTCTGGCCTGTTCCGCTGCATGGAGCATATAGAACAGCTTTAGCTTGAAGGCTCGATCCATCCCTCCGATCACGTAATCCATCAGAGGCATGCGGGCTCTTTCTGCCGCCTTGGGGTCTTTCCATCCGAAGTCATTTTCGACCCGCTTCGGGAAGCTGCGTGTGACGGTGATCAGCTTGCGCTTCCGTTTGATGATCACGTCCCTTTTTTCGTACACGACGATCCAGTCGGTCTTCGGCGCGCGCATGTAAAGCGCGCCAAGGAACCGGTCGATGCACCTCTCGGCAACAAAGCATTCGTCCAGGACCAAGACTGTATCGACATTGTCCGGAGCGGCCTTGAGCGGGTCGACAACGTTGGTCGTGGATACCTGCTCAGTTTGCTTCTCGGTTGGTGTCGTCGGCAGAGCCTCGGGCGACGCTCGGTCCGCATCCGGCAATGCACTCCCGTTGGCATCGGATTGAGCCGACGGTTCGGATGCCGTCACCTGTCGGCTCGACTCCTCATTGGGCGACGCTGCGCGCACGTCGTGAACAACGGCGCAGCATGACAGTGAAACCAGAGACGAGGCAATGCGTAACCAACCAGCCCCGCAACCGAACCGACTTCGCCTGGCGCCATGAAGCCCTTTGAGAGATGACATCGGCATTGGCAGTCAACATGAGCGAAATTGATCAGGTAGCGTGCCATCGCGCTCCGGGCTTGGCAACCAGTTACCCACTACGAATCGCTGCCGAGCACGCAACTATTCAGACAGGCCGAAAAAATTCCTCACGCGCAGGTTTGACAGGTTTTGCCCGGTTGCCCGCCGGATCAATTCGCCGCGTCCAAGAAGCGTCTAGCGGGATAACCATCGTCCCATTCACCGATCCACCGTTAGGTGGATTGCCGCTCACGGCGCGGCCAGCCGAGAGTCCGCCAAGGACCGGTGTCGTATTCGACAATGTTGGCGAGCGGCTACCGCTCGCAACATCAGAGGATTCGACATGCGCGATTTCATGGCCATCGGCCGCTCGGTGGCGGTTGCGGAGCGTGGCATGGCCGCAACCTCCCACCCGCAGGCGACGCTGGCCGCGGTCGAGATGCTGAAGGCCGGCGGCAATGCCGTCGATGCCGCGGTGGCGGCGGTCGCGGTGCAGGGCGTGGTCGAGCCGCAGATGACCGGGATCGGCGGCGACTGCTTCGCGCTGTATTCGCCTGACGCCGGCGAGCCGATCGCGCTGAATGGCTCTGGCCGCACGCCGGCCGCGACCGATGCCGAGAAATTTGCCGCATGCGGCGCGCGCGACATTCCGCCGACCGCGCCCGAGGCGGTGACCGTGCCCGGCGCGATCGATGCGTGGTGCAGGCTGGTCGCCGATCACGGCAGCAGGTCGCTGGAGGAGATCTTCCGGCCGGCGATCTCGGCTGCCGAGCGGGGCTTTTGCGTGACGCCGCGCGTCGCGGAGGACTGGCGCCGCTTCCGGGCCCGGATCGAGATCGACGGCAATGCGGCAGCGCAGTTCCTGCCCGGTGGCAAGGCGCCTGAGGCCGGCGACATCCGTACGCAACCCGCGCTCGGCCGCACTCTTCGCCGGATCGCGCAGCACGGGCGCGACGCGTTCTACGCGGGCGAGGCTGCCGACGAGATGGTGGCCATCTTGCGCGTCCTGGGCGGCGCTCACAGCACCGACGATTTCGCTGCCCAGACCTCCGACTATGTGCGCCCGATCTCGGCGCGCTACCACGACCACGACGTGGTCGAATGTCCGCCAAACGGGCAGGGCCTGGCCGCACTGATGATCCTGCGGACGCTTGCAGGCTTCGATGTCGGCAAGCTCGGAGAGGCCGATCGCATCCATTTGCTGGCCGAAGCCACCAAGGCCGCCTACTTGGCGCGCGATGCGTTCTTCTGCGATCCCGCCACCGGCAAGGTCGATCCGGCCGCCTTCCTTGCCGACGACTATATCGGGAGGATTCGTGGCAAGATCGACATGCGCCGTGCATCGGCGCCCGCGACCTGGGACGATATCGAGCACCGCGACACCGTCTATGTCACGGTGGTCGACCGCGACCTCAATGCCGTGTCGCTGATCAACTCGCTGTTCTATCCGTTCGGCAGCGGCATCTACGCGCCGAAATCGGGCGTGCTGTTGCATAACCGCGGCTGGAGCTTTCGCGCCAGGCCCGGACATCCGAATTCGCTCGGGCCGCGCAAGCGGCCGATGCACACCATCATCCCGGGCCTGCTGCGGAAGGACGACAAGACCGTGATGTCGTTCGGCGTGATGGGCGGGCATTACCAGGCCGCGGGCCATGCCAATCTGCTGTCGAACATCTTCGACATGCAGATGGATATTCAGGCCGCGGCCGAGGCGCCGCGCTCCTTTGCCTTCGACGGCGCGCTGTCGCTGGAGACGACCATTTCTCCAGGGATACGCGACGATCTTCGCGCCCGCGGCCACGATGCCCGGTTCTCGGAGGAGCCGATCGGCGGCTGCCAGGCGATCCGCATCGACCATGCGAGGGGCGTGCTGTTCGGTGCCTCCGACCACCGCAAGGACGGCCTCGCGCTGGGCTTCTGAAGGGCGATGGGATTGCGTCGAAGAGCGACCGCGAGGGCGGTGCCCTCCCTCCCTCTCCCGCTTGCGGGGGAGGGCCGGGGTGGGGGCTCTCTCCGCGAGTCACATTGCGGAGAGAGCCCCCACCCGTCGCGCTGCGCGCGCCGACCTCCCCCGCAAGCGGGAGAGGTGAAGCAGAGCCTGCTGCTAATTCGAAAAAAGTGATGTCGTTCTGCGCCGAGCCGCCTGTATCGCGGCAGGCGGCGGAGCATCCACCGGACGGTGGATTGTTCCAAATGCCGACATGCCGAACGTTTGGCCATCATGCCGGCGTCGTGCGCGGTTCAGCCCTGTGCACCGCACGGTGAGAGGCTGATCGCTCCAGGCTTTCCCAATCGAGAAGTTTGATCCGTATGAACAGGACATTCGCCGACACGGTCTTCCGCAACGGCCGGATCTACACGTCGAACCGCGGGCAACCCTGGGCGACATGCGCGGCCGTCAAGACCGGCCGGTTCATCGCGGTGGGCGAGGAGCGCGACGTCGCGGCGCTGATCGGCGAGGGGACGGCGACCGTCGATCTCGGCGGACGCATGGCGATGCCGGGGATCGTCGACATCCACAATCACATCATGATGGGCGGGCAGGCCGATCTCTACGAGCTGCGCTTCTCCAACGCCGACAGCATTCCAAGGATCGCCGAGACCTTGCACAAGGCCGCGTCGGCTGCTGCGCCGGGCGCCTGGATCGTCGGCGGGCAGTTCGGCAACAATCTCCTGAACGAGATGAACACCGCGGAGTCCTGTGCGCTGCTGGACGCGGCCTGCCTCGGGCATCCCGTCGTGCTGCGCGACGACACCTATCATAATCGCTGGGCGAGCTCTGCGGCGCTGCGGCTGGCCGGCGTTGCGGCCGATACGGCTGACCCGACCGACGGCGAGATCGGCCGCGACCTCAAGACCGGCACGCTGACCGGGATCATGATCGAGGCCGCCTCGGGCCTGGTCGAGCGGGCGCTCGCGGCTTCCGGTCACTACACGGCCGAGATGGACCGCGCGGCGGTGGCGCGTTCGATCTCGGTGCTGAATGCCTATGGCGTCACCGCCTTCATCGACGCTGCCAGCATGCAGCCGATCATGGCGGCGCTGAAGGGCCTCGACGACCGCGGCGAGCTCACGGCCTGGGCGGTCTGTGCGATGCCGGTGGTCGAGCCGGGTTTCATGTTCGGCAAGGCCGGCGAGGAGCTGTTCGCGCTGCGCGAGGATTACCGCGGCGCGCACGTGAAACCCGACTATGTGAAGGTGTTCCTCGACGGCGTACCGGGCGCCAAGACCGCGGCCTTCCACGAGCCGTATGTGGCCGATCCCGTGCGCGGCTGCTGCTTCCGCGGCGCCACCATGCTGACCGTGCCGGACCTGATCCGCTGGCTCGGGCGCTGCGAAAAGCTCGGCCTTGCCGCGAAGATCCATTGCGCGGGCGATGCCGCGGTGACCCAGGCGCTCGACGCCATCGATGTCGTGCGCAGCTTCAACGGCCCGACCCATCTGATCCATCAGATCGCGCATGCGAGCTATATCGCGCCCGACGATATCAAGCGCTTCGCCGAGCTCGGGGTCGCGGCCGATCTGTCACCGATCATCTGGTATCCGACCATCTTCCTCGAGGCGCACAAGGCCGCGATGGGCGAGGAGCGGGCGCAGCGCTTCTGGCCGAACCGCGATCTGAAAGAGGCAGGCGCGCTGATGGCCGGCGGCTCGGACTGGCCGGTGATCCCGATCCCCGATCCCTGGCAGGGCATCGAGGGCATGGTGACGCGGCAAAATCCGACCGGCGATTTTCCCGGCAAGTCGCTGTGGGCAGAGCAGGCGCTCGACCTCAAGACTGTGATCGACATCTACACCATCGATGCCGCACGCGCGGCCGGGCTCGGCCAGTCGATCGGCTCGATCGAGGTGGGAAAGTCCGCCGATTTGATCGTGCTCGACCAGATGATCTTCGACATCCCGCCGGATCAATTGGCCGATACACGGGTCGAGATGACCTTCTTCGAGGGCCGCAAGGTTCACGAGCGGGGCGCGTGATGGGCACGGTGAATCAGATCCCGGTGACGGTGCTGACCGGCTTCCTCGGCAGCGGCAAGACCACGGTGCTGAACCATTTGCTGCACCAGCCCGAACTCAATGGCGTCGTCGCCATCATCAACGAGTTCGGCGAGGTGGCGCTGGATCATCTGCTGGTCGAGAGCAGCGAGGACCGCTTGGCGCTGCTCGACAATGGCTGCATCTGCTGCTCGGTGCGCGAGGATCTGATCGAGACGCTGGCCGACCTTGCGTCGCGCCGCGCTGACGGCACGATCCCGCCGTTCCACCGGGTGCTGGTCGAGACCACCGGGCTCGCCGATCCCGTGCCCGTGCTGCACACGCTGATGACGGCGCCCGATGTCCTCAGTCGCTACCGGATCGACGGCGTGGTCGCGACCGTCGATGCTGTTAATGGTGTGCACACCCTTGCGGCGCATGGCGAGGCCGTCAGGCAGATCGCGGTCGCCGACCGGCTGCTGGTCACCAAGACCGACCTTGCCGCCGGTGATGCACTGGCGCGGCTTGACGCCCAGCTTGCGGCGATCAATCCGGTCGCGACGCGCACGAAGGTGCGAAACGGGGTCGTCGATCCGGCGAATGTCCTCGATGCCGGCCTGTTCGATCCGGCGGCGCGCTCCGCCGATGTCGTGCGCTGGTTCGATCTGGCGTCGCAGGCGGCCAACGCGCCGCACCATCACGGGGATCATCACTGCGCGGGCGAGGCGTGCGGCCACCACAGCCATCACGCGCACGATGCCGGCGTGTCGTCCTACAGCCTGATCATCGACGAGCCGATCCAGCGCGAGGCGTTTGCGCGCTGGCTCGACTATGTCGCGGCGCTCAAAGGCGAGGACCTGCTGCGCTTCAAGGCGATCGTGCACGTCGCCGAGCAGCCCGACGCGCCCATGGTGGTGCACGGCGTGCAGCACGTGTTCCATCCGCCGATCACGCTTGCCGGCTGGCCGTCGGCGGACCGGCGCTCGCGGCTCGTCTTCATCGTGCGCGGCATCCCGCGCCGGATCATCGAAAACACCTTGTGCAAATTCGCCGCGGTGAGCCGTGCGGCGATCCAGCGATCGGCTGCGTGAGCCGCAGTCAGGCATTTTCATCATTGGTTGTGGAGGGAGAGGGACATGACTGAGACAAAGAACAATACCGCGTCCGGCCGGCTCGACCGGCGCACGCTCTTGAAAGTGGCCGGTGCCACCGGTCTCGCATCGGCGATGAACGTGCCGCTGGTCAATGTCGCGGGGGCCGCCGGCAACACCATCAAGATCGGCTGGGTCGGCTGCCTCTCCGGCGTCCGGGCGCAGTTCGCCGAGCCCGATCCGTGGATCCATGAGCGCATCAAGGCGCGGCTGAAGGACGGCCTGAAGATCGGGGGCAAGACCTATCAGGTCGAGCTGGTGTTCAAGGACAATCAATCCGATCCGAACCGCTCGTCGGTGATCGCGAGCGAGCTGGTGCTGCGTGAAAAGTGCGACCTGATCCTGATCGAGGATGGCGACGCCCAGCCGCCGGTGCAGGAGCTCGCCGACGCGCGCGGCATTCCCACCATCTCGACCATGGTGCCGTGGCAGGGCTGGATGTTCCCGCGCAAGTCGACGCCGGACAAGGGTTTTCCCTACAGCTACCACTTTTTCTGGGGCGCCGACGACGTTGCGAAGAACTTCTTGGGCATGTGGCAGTCGGTCGAGACCAACAAGAAGGTCGGCACGCTCTACATCGACAACCCGCCGGGCCAGGCGTTCTCCGATCCGAAGCTCGGCCTGCCGGCGGGCATCTCGGCGGCCAGCTATCAGGAATTCTCGGCCGGCAAATTCCAGATCGCGACCGACGACTTCACCAACCAGATCGCGCTGTTCAAGAACAACGGCGTCGACATCGTCTCCGGCTTCACATTCAGCAATCACTGGGTGACGCTGTGGAACCAGGCCGCCCAGGCCGGTTTCAAGCCGCAGATCTGCACGGTGGCGGCGGCCTTCCTGTTCCCGGCTGCAGTTAATGCGCTCGGCGATCGCGGCGACGGCATGTCGACCGAGGTGTGGTGGACGCCGGCCTATCCGTTCAAGTCCTCGCTGACCGGGCAGAACGCTGGCGAGCTCGCCGCGGAATGGGAGAAGACGACAGGCAAGCAGTGGACCCAGCCGATCGGCTACGCCCATGCGCTGTGGGAGGTCGGGCTCGCGGCGTTGCAGAACAGCGATCCCAAGGACAAGAACTCATTGCGCGATGCGATCGCCGGCCTCGACATGGAGACCGTGGTCGGCCGGGTCAAGTTCAAGGACAGCCCGATCAAGAACGTCGCGGTGACCTCGCTGTCGGGCGGGCAATGGCGCAAGGCCAAGGGCGGCAAGTCGAAATACGAGCTCCTGATCGTGCACAACGGAACGGCGCCGTTCATCCCGAAGCAGGCCGATCTCCAGCTGCTCTCCAAGCTGGCCTGAGATGGCACCGCTTCTGCGCGTCAGCGGGCTGGCCAAGCGCTTTGGCGAGATCGTGGTCGCCGACAATGTCAGCTTCGCGCTGGCGCGCGGCGAGTGCCTCGGCGTGATCGGCCCGAACGGCGCCGGCAAGAGCTCGTTGCTCAACCTGATCGTCGGCCTGCTCACGGCCGACGGCGGCTCGATCATGCTCGACGACAGGGAGATATCAGGCCTGCCGCCGCACCGCCGGGCGCGGATGGGGCTCGGGCGGGCGTTCCAGATTCCGCAGCCGTTCCCGCATCTGTCGGTCTATGAGAACGCGCTGGTCGCGGCATCCTATGGCGCGGGCCTCACCGGCGAGGCGGCATCGAGCTGGACCATGGAGGTGTTGCAGCGCACCGGGCTCGACGCCAAGGCCGACAAGCTCGCCGGCGCCTTGCCGCTGATCGACCGAAAGCGGCTGGAATTCGCCAAGGCGCTGGCCTCGAAGCCGAAGCTGATCCTGCTCGACGAGATCGCCGCCGGGCTGACCGAGCCGGAGGTCGAGCGCCTTGTTGCCGTCATCCAGTCGGTGAAGGCCGATCACGCCATGATCTGGATCGAGCACATTCCGCACGCGCTGCGCGCGGTGTCGGACCGCATCCTGGTGCTCGATTTCGGCCGCAAGGTGCTGGAGGGACCGCCGGCCGAGGTCATGGACAGCGCCGTGGTCCGCGAGATCTACATGGGATTGAAGGCCGATGGCGTTGCTTGATGTGAATGGCCTGCAGATCTTCTACGGCGATCTGCAAGCCGTGTTCGACATGAACTTCACCGTCGCGGACGGCGAGGCGGTGGCGCTGGTCGGCGCCAACGGTGCCGGCAAGTCCACCTTCCTGAAGGCGCTGGTCGGTCTGAACGAGGAGCGGCGAGGGGCGGTGCAGTTCGACGGCATCGATATCTCGCAGATGCCGGCCGAAGAGGTGTCGCGGCTCGGCCTCATCATGGTGCCCGAGGGCCGCCTGCTGTTCGACTCGCTGACGATCGAGGAGAACCTGCTGATGGGCAGCGTCAACCGGCGCAAAGGGAGCTGGACCTTGCGGCGAGTGTTCGACCTGTTCCCGATCCTCGAGGAGCGGCGGCGGATGTTTCCCGGCCAGCTCTCCGGCGGCCAGCAGCAGATGGCGGCGATCGGCCGCGCGCTGATGTCGAACCCGCGGCTCCTGCTGTGCGACGAGATCTCGCTCGGGCTCGCGCCGGTCGTGGTCGAGCAGATCTACCGCTCCTTTGCCGACATCCGCCGCGAGGGCACCGCCGTCGTGCTGGTCGAGCAGGACGTCAAGCGCGCGCTCGCGACCTCGGAGCGGATCTATTGCCTGTTGAAGGGGCGGGTGTCGCTGACCGGCCCGGCGCAAGGCTTGCAGCCGGAGCAGCTGACGCACGCTTATTTCGGTAACTAGCCAGGATTGGCACGACATGATCTGGGTTGAGACATTGATCAACGGGGCGCTGCTCGGCGGGCTCTATGGGCTGCTCGGCATCGGGCTCGCGCTGGTGTTCGGTGTGATGCGCGTCGTCAACATCGCCCATGGCGAGTTCATGGTGCTGAGCGCGTTCTGCGCCGTGCTGCTCGCCAATCTGTTTCCGCAGGCGTCGCCGCTGTTAATGCTGATCCCGGTGATCGCGCTGTCCTTTGCGGTTGGATGGCTTTATCAGGCCGCCATCGTCAATCGCGTCGTGACGTCGCCCGATCCGCTCTCGCCGCTGCTGCTGACGTTCGGCGTTTCAGTCATTCTGCGCAACGTGATGGTCGAGATATTCGGCGCCGACGTGCGCAGCCTCCAGGTCGGCGAGCTGTCGCGCGCCAGCCTCGAGATTGCTGGTCTCAACATCGGCATCATGCCGCTGCTGACGCTGGTGCTCGCCGCATTGCTGTTCATGGCGCTGCAACTCGTGCTGCGCCATACCGAGTTCGGCCGGATCGTGCGCGCCACCGCCGACCGGCGCGATATCGTCCGGCTGTCCGGGGTCAAGCCCGACCGGGTTTATAACTACGTCATGGGCCTGTCGCTCGCGCTCGGCGCGATCGGCGGCGTGCTGCTTGCGGTGCGCTCGAGCTTCACGCCGTTCTCGGGCGCCGAACGGCTGCTGATCGCGTTCGAGGTCGTGGTGCTCGGCGGGCTCGGCTCGTTCTGGGGTGCACTGCTCGGCGGCATCGCGCTCGGCATGGCGCAATTGATCGGGCTGAAGATCGATCCGAATGCCGGGCTGCTCTATGCGCACCTCCTGTTCTTCATCATGCTGCTGATCCGGCCGTCGGGTCTCGTGTCGAGCAGGGTGTGATGCCGATGCCGACACGGACCATTCTTGCGGCCTCTGCCATCGTGCTCGTCGCGGTGATCGCCGGCGCGCCCTTCGTGCTGAACGAGGGTTTTCTGCGGCTCGCGACCGAATGCCTGCTCTTGCTGACGATGGCGCAGATGTGGAACCTGCTGGCGGGCTATGCCGGGCTGGTCTCGCTCGGCCACCAGGTCTTCATCGCGTTCGGCGCCTATGCGCTGTTCCTGACCTCGGGCTGGCTCGAGGTCACGCCGATCTGGGTGCTGCCGGTCGCGCCGTTGGTGGCGGGCGCGGTTGCGGCGATCATCGCCTTTCCGCTGTTTCGTTTGCGCGACGCCTATTTCTCGATCGCGATGTGGGTGTTCGCCGAGATCATCGGTGCGTTCACGATGAAGTCGCAGGCCGTCGGCGGCACGTCGGGCGTGCCGCTCGCGACCAGCAAGCTGATCGATTTCGACTGGTTCGAGCCGACGATGTTCTGGCTCGCCGGCGGCCTGACGCTCGTCACCATTGCGGCGCTGTACAGGATGATGACGTCGAGCTTCGGGCTCGGCCTGATGAGCGTGCGCGACAACGATCTTGCCGCGATGAGTGTCGGCGTCGACGTCCGGCACAATCGTTTCGTCGCCTTCGTGCTCTCGGCGGCGGGATGCGGGCTCGCCGGCGCGCTCAGCTTCATGGGCAATCTGTTCATCGCGCCGCTGGCGGCCTTCGACGTCAACTGGTCCGTCTACATGATGTTCATCGTGATCATCGGCGGTATCGGAACCCTGGAAGGCCCGATCCTCGGCGTCATCATCTTCTTCGGCCTGCGCGAATTGATGACCGGACCGCTCGGGCTGTCCGGCGGCTGGTATCTGGTCGGGCTCGGCATCATTGCCGTCGTGGTGATGATTGTGGCGCCGCGCGGCATCTGGCCGGCCTTGCGCGATCGCATCGGCGTGCGGCTGCTCGATGTCCACCGCGCCGCGCCACGCCCGGCCGCGGCCGCGATCCTGCCGACTGCGTCGGAACAGGTTACCGGATGAAGCGGGCCTTCACGTCGCCACCGTTGCTTGTATTCTGACAGTTCTGGCTTTGAGTGGAGGGCGGAATGGCTCTGATATCCCGGCATGGCGTATGGGCAGTGGCCGGTCTGATGGTCGCAACATTGGCGGCGCCGCTGCCGGCGCAGGCCGAGCGACGGATGTGGCCGCAGGTGACCGCAACGCACCCGATGGACGGGCTCACCACCGACGAAATCCGCTCGGTCTCCGATATCCTTCGCGGCGCCGGCAAGCTTGACGATTCGGCGCGGGTCGTCTCGATGTCGGTCGAGGAGGATCCCAAGGACGAGGTGCGGGCGTGGAAGCCCGGACAGCCCTTCACGCGTCGGGCCAGCGCCACGTTGCTGAGCGGCGGGCATCTCTACGAGGCGCATATCGATCTCGCCGCGCGGAGCCTGCTCGGCTGGCAGGAAGTCAGGGACCATGAGGCTGCGCTGACCATCGACGAGCTGATCTCTGCTGGCGACCTGCCGAAGCAGGACCCGCGCTGGATCGCCGCGATGGCCAAGCGCGGCATCACCGACTTCCGCAACGTCATGTGTCTGCCGCTGACGGTCGGACCGGTGAGCGACCCGGCCCTGAAGGGTCGCCGCCTGCTCAACGTTCCCTGCGTCGACACCACGGGCGCCGCCAACAATCTCTGGGGCAAGCCGATCGAGAACCTGTTCGCCCAGGTCGATCTCAAGAGTAAGACGGTGCTGTCGGTGACCGATCTCGGCGTGGTGCCGCCACCTCCGCAGACGCCGTCGCACGCCTATGCCGACTCCGGAACATATCGCAAGGCACCGAAGCCGATCGAGATCAGCGCGCCCGAAGGCAGCAATGTGAAGGTGGAGGGCGGCCAGGTCCGCTGGGACAACTGGTCGTTCCATGTCCGTCTCGAGCCGCGCGTCGGCGCCGTGCTGTCGCTGATCCGCTACGATGACCACGGCACGCTCCGCGACATCGCCTACCAGATCTCGGCAAGCGAGATGTTCGTGCCCTATATGGATCCGGCGCCGACCTGGTCGTTTCGTGCCTATATGGACATCGGCGAGTACGGCTTTGGCGTGCTCTCCAGCGAATTGCAGCGCGGCGTGGATTGTCCCGAAGGCGCGCATTATCTCGACCTGACGATCTCGGATACCAAGGGTGCGCCGGTCGTGTCCAAGGGCGCGGTCTGCATCTTCGAGCGCCCGACAGGCGATCCGATCTGGCGCCACAGCGAGCTGATCAACAACACCGCCGAGGTGCGGCCGAACAACGAGCTAGTGGTGCGGATGGCGCCGGTGGTCGGCAATTACGACTATCTGGTGGACTACGTGTTCGACCGTGCCGGCAATATCGATGTGCGGCTCGGCGCCTACGGCATCGATGCCACCAAGGGCGTCGCGAGCAAGACACTGAGCGACCCGACGGCCGCGCAGGATACCGCCTTTGGGACGCTGGTCGAGGAACGGCTGCTCGCGGTCAATCACGATCACTACATGACGTTCCGGATCGACATGGACGTCGACGGCACCGCGAACCGGCTGGTCGAGGATCGCTTCAATGTCCGCCGGCTGGAGCAGGGCCAGCGCAAGAGCCTCTGGCAGGTCGACACCAGGCCGGTTGCGACCGAAGGGCCGATCACCATGCCGTTGAACGCGGCGCAGTTCAGGATCGAGAGCACGGGCAAGACCAACAGCCGCGGCTATCGCACGAGCTATCAGCTGATGCCTGGCCACTCCGACGTCTCGCTGCTCGCCAAGGACGATCCGATCCAGCTGCGCGCAGGTTTCAGCGCCTACACGCTGTGGACCTCGGCCTACGCCAAGGACGAGCGCTACGCTGCGGGCATGTATCCGAACGGAAACCCTGAGGTCGACGGCCTGCCGAAATGGACGGCGGCGCAGCGGCCGATCGAGGACCGCGACCTCGTGCTGTGGTACACGGTCGGCTTCCGCCACGTGCCGCGCGCAGAGGATTGGCCGGTCATGCCGGGCCTGTGGCATGGCTTCCGGCTGCGTCCTTTCAACTTCTTCGATCGCAATCCCGCGCTCGACGTGCCGCCGATGGTGAATGCCAGGGAGACGAAATGAGCGGCCGCGCGCATCGCATCGGAGCGGCGGCCGGCGTGCTGCTGGCGCTGTTGGCGACCGGCCCAGCCGCGCGTGGCGCGGCGGCCGAGAGCATCGCCGACGATGCGTCCTTGCTCTATCTGAGCACCAGCGACTGGGAGAGGCAACCGGCGCCGCGCAAGGTCGCGCTCGCGGCCGACTTCATGCGCATCTTCTGCACCGATCAGACGATGTCGGCCATATCGCTGGCCGAGTGCCTCGACCGCGACAAGGCGGACGGCGCGCTGTTCGAGCGCGCCATGGCTTGTGTGAGTGCGCTGTCAGGTAGCCGCTGACAGCCCGGCGTCGATTCCTTCGGCGATCCGCCTCACGTCGGCCGACGTGAGGATCAGGGGCGGCGACAGGATCAGGTTGTTGCCGGAGACGCGCAGCATCACGCCGGCGTCGTAGGCGGCGTCGGCAACCTTCGCCATCGTCTTCTTGTCGGCGGGCTTCTTGCTGTCGCGATCGGCGACCAGTTCGAGCGCGGCCATCAAACCCTTGCCCCTGACGTCGCCGACCAGCGCATGCCTCGCCTTGAGCGCGGCTAGCGCGCGCGCAAGGTCCTCGCCGCGCGCGGCGGCATTTTCGTCAAGCTTGAGGCGGCGGGTCTCGGCGAGCGCCGCGAGGCCCGCGGCGCAGCCGACCGGATGGCCGGAATAGGTGTAGCCGTGGCCGATCGAGCCGAACGTGGTCGTGTCGGCCTCGAAGGCCTCCGCAACCTGCTCGCCGATCAGCGTCGCGCCAAGCGGGAAATAGCCTGACGTGATCGCCTTGGCTATCGTCATCATGTCGGGCTTCACGCCCCAGAGCCGCGAACCCGACCACGCGCCGGTGCGTCCGAAACCGGTGACGACCTCGTCCGCGATCATCAGGATGCCGTGACGGTCGCAGATCTGACGCGCCAGCTTCATGAAGCTGTCCGGCGGCACGATCACGCCGCCGGCCCCCAGCACCGGCTCCATGATGAAGGCGGCGATGGTGTCGGCGCCCTGGAACGCGATCTCCTCCTCCATCGCCGCCGCGCACAGCTGCGCGAGTTTTGCTGGATCGGTCTCATTGAAGGGATTGCGGTAGGTCGACGGCGCGGGGATATGGAACACGCCGGGTAGCATCGGCTCATAGTTGCGGCGGAAATTGGCGTTGCCGTTGACGGAAGCGCCGCCGAAATGGGTGCCATGGTAGCCCTTCTTCAGCGCCAGGAACTTGGTGCGGTCAGCCTGGCCCTTGATCTTCCAGTATTGCCGCGCGAGCCGCAGCGCGGTCTCGACCGAGTCCGATCCGCCCGAGGTGAAGAAGGCGCGCACCATGCCTTCCGGCTTGAACCATTCGGTGAGCTCGTAGGCGAGCTCGATCGAGGGACCGGATGAGGTGCCACGGAAGCCCGAATAATACGGCAGCGCGCTGAGCTGGTCCGCGATCGCCTGTTTGATCGGATCGCAGCTGTAGCCGAGATTGACATTCCACAATCCGCCGACCGCATCGATCACACTCTTGCCGTCGATATCGGTGACTTCAACGCCTTCACCCTTCATCACGATCCGCGGCGGCTGCGCCCGCATCTCGGCGGGATGGGCCATCGGGTGCCAGATCGGCTTGGCGTTGTTCTCAACCAGGAAGTTTCTGTCGCGCATGATCGTTCCCTGTCCGGCTGGAGCCTTTTCCGTTCCGATGGAATCGGGACGGGGCTCCAGATTCTGGTTTTGATGCGCTTTCTTCACGCGAACCGGTACCCACTTCGCTCGAAAGCGCCTTAGTCGAATTGCAGCCCGAAATGCCGCAGCGCCTCGCTGTAGGACGCGGCAGGATTGCGCACATCGAACAGCACCGTGCGCATGTTGCATGCGGCGGCGCCTGCGATGTTGCGGCGCTGGTCGTCAACGAAGACGCAATTGTCTGCCTCCAGCGCCAGTTCGTCCAGCACGCTTTGATAGGCGCGAGGGTCGGGTTTCAGGATCCCGGTATGCGTGGCATCGACGATGGTGTCGAAGCGCTTGAGGATAGAAAGTCGGCTGCGGAAATCGGCACCGTAGAACAGGTCGAGCTCGTTCGAGAGAATGGCGAGCCGGAACCCGGCATTGGCGGCGAGGGTGATCGCGCGCTCTGCCTCGGGGCGGATCACGGTGTCGGGATCGGCGCCGCGCGCGCGTTTCACGAAGGTCTCCATGTCGCGCCAGTCCTCGCTGACCAGGCGCCCGACCTCGCGGCTGCGGGTCAGCCAGTAGTCGCGCTCAGAGATCTCGCCACGCTGCATGGAAGTCCAGAGCGGATCGCTGTCGGGCGCGAACGGTCCGAGCCATTTCAGGGTGCACGGCGCGAGCCCGAGCGTGCGCTCGGTCAGGTCGTGGGTCTCGAACAATGTCTTCGAGATCACCCCGCCGAAGTCGAGCACCAGCGCCCGGGCAAGCGGCCTCCTCATGCGGCAGCCGTGGTGCGGCCGCGAGGGACAATGCCGGCAGCGACCCATCGGTCGAAGATGCCGAGCACCGTTTCGTTGAATGCGGCGCTGTTGATGTGATCCTTGATCTCGTGCAGCTCGACCGGCGCCTCGATCGCCGATCGCATGGCGTCGACGAAGGCGGCGAGGGCGTCGGGATCGTGCAAGGCTTCGCCTTCGCGATCCCATTGCTGGATGCCGCCGGCGGGCAGCACGAAGGCAACGGGAGCGTTGGCCTGGGACAGTTTCCCGGCAATCGCGCGGGCGATCCGTTGGCGATCAGTGGATCCCGACGTTGCCGACGCAAGCAGCCGGTTGTGCGCGTGGAATGGACGATCCGACAGCTCGTTCGGAACCCCAAGCCATGCCGGGAAGTCGACCATATCGATCGCCCCGGGCGCGACGATCTGTGGAATGCCGGCTCTGCCCGCATTCTCCAGCCTGTCAGCGCCGGAATTGACCACCGAGCCGGTGAGCTGGTTGGCGACCTCCTGCAGGCTGAGGTCCAGCACCGCGGCAAAGCCACCTTGCGCGGCGATCGATTCCATCGCGCGGCCGCCCATGCCGGTGGTGTGGAAGACGACCACCTCGTAGCCGCGCCGTTCGAGCTGCGGCTTGAGCTCGACCATGTAGCGCAGGCAACTCTTGCCGAGCGAGGTGATCGCAACGACCGGCCGGTCCTTGCGCGGCCTGATTGCGCTTCTGGCGGCGCCGACGATCGCGCCGCAGGCTTGCGACAGCACGGCGGTGCAGGTGCCGTTGAGGCCGTAGAGGCCGCCGGCCCACAGGATCATCATCAGGTCGGCGGCGACGCGCTCGGGCGGGATCAGATGCGAGAAGGCGACGGTCGAGACGATCAGCTTCGGCAGGCCGAGCGGCAGCGCCTGCGCGACGTCGAGCGCAAGGTCGGTGCCCATCGTGCCGCCGATCGCGATCACGCCATCGATGGCATCGCGCTCCGCGAGCGCGCGCGCCAGATTGGCGGCGCCGACCGCCATCAGCGACATCGCGGAATTCTCGTCGCCGCTCGATGCGACAGCCTCGATCGTGGTCTGTGCGGCGGCCGCCACCGCGTGCTTGTCATGCGCCACCTGGTACGGCGGATCGCCGAGCACGCTGATGTCCATCATGATGGTTCGGCCACCGGCGCGCGCGATGCACTCGCTCATGAACAGCAGTTCGTCGGCCTTGGTGTCTCCCGTTCCGATCAGGAGAATGCGGGGCTGCGTCATCTCAGGCATGACCTTCGGCTCGCCGGCAGGCGTAAGGGATGGTGACAACCGGTTTGCATAACGCAGGCGGAGCGCTCGGCCATCGTGCAATCACGCTATGGGGACGGGCCTTGCCGTGACATCCACCTATCGGTTGATTGCTGCCAAAGCCTTGATTTGGCGAGGATTGCGCCATGCCAGCGGTCTTGCTCGGAAGCCGCTTTTGTCATCGTCATAATTGTCTCGCATGCAGCAAGCCCAGATCGATCGACTACGCGCGGCCGTCATTCCGGCCCAGCAGCTCTTTATCGGCGGCCGGCCGGCGCCGGCGATCAGCGAGGCACGGCTTGATGTCGTGTCGCCGATCGACGGCCGGCTATTGACCAGCATGGCTGACGGCGACGTGGCCGATGTCGACGCCGCGGTCAGACACGCGCGGCGGGCCTTCGAGCAGGGCAGCTGGTCGCGCGCGGCGCCGGCGCAGCGCAAGAAGGTATTGCTGCGGTTCGCCGACCTCATCGAGCGGCATGCGCTCGAGATTGCGGTGCTCGGCGTGCGCGACAACGGCACCGAGATCAGCATGGCCTACAAGGCCGAACCGCTCTCGGCCGCCGGCACCATCCGCTACTACGCCGAGGCGATCGACAAGGTCTATGGCGAGATCGCGCCGACCTCAGGCGATGTGCTCGGGCTCGTGCATCGCGAGCCGCTTGGTGTTGTCGGCGTGATCGTGCCGTGGAATTTCCCGCTGATGATCGGAGCGTGGAAGATCGGCCCGGCGCTTGCCGCCGGAAATTCGGTCGTGGCCAAACCGCCGGAGCTTGCCTCGCTGACGCTGCTGCGGCTTGCCGAGCTCGCGACCGAGGCGGGGTTACCCGATGGCGTGCTCAACGTCGTCACCGGCCGCGGCGCATCCGCCGGCGAGGCGCTTGCGCTGCATATGGATGTCGATGTGCTCGCCTTCACCGGCTCGGGTGCGGTGGGCCGGCGGCTCCTGGAATGCTCGGCGCGATCGAACCTGAAGCGCGTCCATCTCGAGCTTGGCGGCAAGTCGCCCAACATCGTGTTCGCCGATGCGCCGGACATCAGGCATGCGGCCAAGGTCTCGGCGAGCGGGATCTTCCGAAACTCCGGCCAGGTCTGCGTGGCCGGATCGCGGCTGCTGGTGCAGTCCTCGATCTATGATCGCTTCATGGCCGAGCTGCTCGACGCCACCGCCAAGCTCCGCGTCGGCGATCCCCTCGAATTGACCTCGGATATCGGCGCCATCGCGAGCAAACCACAGTTGCGCAAGAATCTGGATGCCGTTGCGGGCGCAGAAGCGCAGGGCGCGAAGCGGCTGTTTGGCGGCGAGCAAATCCACGTCGAGAGCGGCGGCAACTTCATGGCGCCTACGATCCTCACCGAGGTGACGCCGTCGATGCAGGTCTGGCGCGAGGAGGTGTTCGGCCCGGTGCTGGCAGTGACGCGGTTCGATGGCGAGGAAGATGCCATGGCCCTTGCCAATGCGACGCCCTATGGACTTGCATCGGCGGTGTGGACCGCAAGTCTGTCGACGGCGCATCGCATGGTGCGCGCCATCAAAGCCGGCGTCGTGCACGTCAACGCCTATGGCGGCGCCGACATCACGGTGCCGCTCGGCGGCTTCAAGCAATCCGGCTTCGGACGCGACAAGTCGCTGCACGCCCTCGACGCCTATACCGATCTCAAGACCGCCTGGATCGCGCTATGACAGCTGCAACTGCCGAACGCGCCGGCGTTCTGAACCGACTGCTCGATGCCGAGCAGGAGCGCTTTCGCGCGCTGCACCCGCGATCGGCCGCGGCTTGGCAGGAGGGAAGGCAGCACTATCTTTATGGCGGCCCGTCGCACTGGATGCGGCGCTGGGCCGGCGGCTTCCCTGTTTACGCCGAGGAGGCGCATGGCGCGCATATCAGGGACATCGACGGACGCGACTACATCGATTTCTGCCTTGGCGACACCGGCGGCATGTGCGGCCACGCGCCCGAGGCGGTGACCGAGGCTGCGCTCGCTCAGCTCAAGCGTGGCGCGACCATGATGCTGCCGACGGAAGACAGCCTTTGGGTCGGCGCCGAACTGTCCCGCCGCTTCGGTCCGAAATACTGGACGCTGACGACGTCAGCGACCGATGCCAACCGCGCGGCGATCCGAATCTCGCGCATGATCACCGGCCGGCGCAAGGTGCTGGTGTTCTCCGGCTGCTATCATGGCGGCGTAGAGGAGGCGCATGTCGAGATCCGCGACGGCCGGGTCGGCCTGCGCAACATGATTCATCCCAACGGCATCGATCATGAAGCGGTGAGCCGGGTCGTTGAATTCAACGATGTCGCGGGGCTGGAGGCGGCGCTTGCGCATGGCGACGTCGCCTGCGTGCTGACCGAGCCGCTGATGACTAATTTCGGCATGATCCCGGTCGATCCTGGTTTCCACCGGGCGTTGCGTGACCTGACCCGCCGCGCCGGCACCGTCCTCATCATCGACGAGACCCACACGCTGTCCTGCGGGCCGGGCGGCTATACGGAGAGCCATGGGCTCGAGCCCGACATTTTCGTCGCGGGCAAGGCGATCGCGGGTGGCATCCCCGCCGGCGTGTTTGGTCTCAGCCACGAGATCGCGGAGCGCCTCTGGAAGATCGTCCCCCATGTCAATCCGCGCGAACGGCAGTCGGCGCATCTTGGATTCGGCGGCACGCTTGCCGGCAACGCGCTGACGGTCGCGACCATGCGCGCGGTGCTGGAGAAGGAGCTCACCTCAGCGAATTACGAGCGGATGATCGGAACCGCGACCTGGCTCGCGCAGGAAGCGCGCCGGCTGATCGCAGCGGCCGGTCTGCCCTGGCACGTCACGCAGATCGGCGCGCGCGCCGAGATCATGTTCATGCCGCGGCCGCCACGCAGCGGCGCCGACGTCATTGCCGGCCGGCAACCCGATCTCGAGACCCTGCTGCATGCGTTCTACATCAACGAGGGCATTCTGGTGACCCCGTTCCACACCATGCTGCTGATGTGTCCGGCGACGTCCGCGCGCGACGTCGACACACACACGGCGGTGTTGGCGCGGTTCATCGACTTGCTGCGCGGCGCAGGAGCGATCTGATGCAGGCGCTACCGTTCAATCTTGACGGCCGGATCGCCATCGTCACCGGCGGCGGCAGGGGGATCGGCGCGGCCATCGTGAGACGGCTCGCGCAGGCCGGCGCGACCGTGGTGATCGCCAACCGGACGCTTGATGTGGCCGAGGCGTTGGCGCGCGAACTTGTGGCCGATGGACGGGCGGCGCATTGCGTCCCGTTCGACCGGCTGGACCGCAGTAGCTTGCGCGTGATGGTCGACCGCGTCGCTGCTCAATATGGCCGGCTCGATATCGTCGTACACAATGCCGGCGGCTGTCCGTGGTCATCGCTTGAGGAGCTTGATGAAGCGAAGCTTGAGGATACGCTGGCGCTGAACCTCAACGCCAGCATCTGGCTCGCGCAGGCCTCCATTCCGCACATGCGCGCCGTCAGGTTCGGGCGCATCCTCGTGACATCCTCGGTTTCCGCGCGCGTCGCGATGGGCGGCGGCGCCCATTACTCGGCGGCGAAAGCCGGCGTGAACGCGTTTATCCGCGGTGCCGCCTTCGAGCTCGCGCGCGACGGCATCACGGTCAACGGCGTCGAGGCCGGCTTCATCGAGAAGCCGGGTCGCGGCACCATGAGCGCGCCGGAGAACAAGGCGAAGCTCGCGCGCTTCATTCCGATGGGGCACATGGGCGGCGCCGACGACATCGCCTGCGCGATGCTCTATCTCGCCTCCGCCGAGGCCAAATACGTCACCGGGCAGACCATCGTCGTAGACGGCGGCTCGACGCTGCCGGAGACCGGATTTGCCGTCGAACGGCAATGGGGAGTCTAGATGAGCATGATCTTTTCGGAAAACCGCTTTCCACCTTTCCGGATCATGCTCTGATGCCGCGGCTCGACGGAAAGACCGCGCTGGTGACCGGCGCCGCCACGGGAATCGGCCGGGCGACGGCGGCGCTGCTGGCGTTGAGCGGCGTGCGCGTCGTGCTGTTCGGGCTCGGTGAAGCAGAGCTCCAGACCGCCGCGGCGGAGTGCGGAGGGCAGGCGGTCCATGGCGACGTCACGCGTCCGGACGACATTGCCAACGCCGTCGCCGCCTGCGGGGCGTGGCTCGACATCGTGGTCAACGCCGCAGGCTTGATCGTGCCGGATCAGCCCGCCAGCGTCTCCGACGAGGTCTGGGCCAGGACGCTCGACGTCAACCTCACGGGGACCATGCGGGTCTGCCGGGCATCGCTGCCGCTGCTCCGGCAGCGCGGCGGCGCGATCGTGAACGTCGCCTCGGTTGCCGCGTTCAATGCCAGCCCGGACAGCACAAGCTACGCCGCGAGCAAGGCGGCCGTCGTCGCCTATACGCGTTCGCTCGCCTATGCCCACGGCGCCGACGGCATCCGCGCCAATGCGGTGGCGCCTGGCTGGGTGCGCACGCCGATGAGCGCCCATGAAATGCAGCTGCTTGCGGACCAGAACGATACCACCGTCGATGCCGAGATTCGCGGCGTCGAACGACGCATTGCCCTGGGACGGATGGCCGAGCCCGCCGAGATCGCTGCGTGCTGCCTGTTCCTGGCCTCCGACGAGGCGTCCTTCGTGACCGGCGCGGTGCTGGTCGCCGATGGCGGCGGCCGCTCGCCGACGCAGAATCGCGCGGTGTAGAACAGTCGGCGAGCCGGTCACGAGGCAGGCGGCACCTTGATAACGACCGGCGGATTTGGCACTCTCGCGCCGTCACGTCATTCGATCGAGGGGCGTTATGAACAAGTCATTTTCCGTGATCATTGCCGCCGCCGCTTCCATCGTCGTTCTGTCTTCGACGGCGGCGCGATGCGGCGACTACTATCCGTTTGGCGATCCGCCGTACCGGCTGGACTACGTGCAAGAGCCCCAGATCGCATCGGGCTGCTGGAAATGGAATTGGCAGCTGTACCAGTGGCAGGACCGCTGCCCGGTCTACGTCAATCCGAAGGCTTATATGTTCTCGCGCTCGTCGCGCGCCGTGCTCCGCACCAAGGGGTGAGGAGAGTTCGGCTGCTTGAGGTGCTCTGCGTCACGCCCATTGGAGCGACGCAGAGCGCGCACTCATGAATGCGCGATGGTGCACGCCACCTGGTGACGCTTGCCGAAGTTGAGCAGCGCGTTTTCCCGGAAGCCGTCCAGCCAGACGCCGCGGCCCGCATAGCGGTAGCCGACGCCCATCGGAACGTGCCGCACATGGATGCCGCCACGGCCGGTGAGCAGGGAGGCCGTGACCACTTCGCCCTCGACCGACACAGCGCGCGGGCACAGCGGATAT
Organism: Bradyrhizobium sp. Mp19; assembly: GCF_029952935.1. Taxonomy (NCBI): domain Bacteria; kingdom Pseudomonadati; phylum Pseudomonadota; class Alphaproteobacteria; order Hyphomicrobiales; family Nitrobacteraceae; genus Bradyrhizobium; species Bradyrhizobium sp. Mp19. Next base: position 363,491 of record NZ_JASAUT010000001.1, read on the forward strand.
TGATGGCCGTTCTCGCAGGTGAAGACGATCTCGGTGCAGGTGCCGACCGGTGCTTTTGTGACCAGGCCAAGGTCTGCTGCCGCCGCCGGCCCGGAGTTGCCGAACAGCGTTGTGCCCAAAGCCAAAATGCCTGCGACCGTGTAGCCAAACCGAATACGCATCTGTGCCCCCTCGTCCAGCGATAGGCTAAGTAATTGAGGAAAATATCTCGCGCTAAATGAGCAAAAAAAACTTCGGAGGTCAAACCTCTGCCCAGTGCGGTGCGGGGAGATCGGCCGGCGCCAATGCGAATGGCGTGTCAGGTGTTGCAACTTTGCTGCAGTAAGTCTGAATTCGGCTGCAAGCTGCCCGGTAGCGTTAATGCATCTTTACTGGCCACAATTCGCCCTGCAAGTGGTGTGATGTATTGAGTCGTGTTCCGGAGATTGCTTCAATGAGCTGACCGGATCGCATCACGAACGCATTCGGACGGACATCGGGGGTAGGAATGGACTTCCGTGGTGGCATTGTACGTTCGCTACTGACCCTGATGATTGTCTCATTGCCTGCGCTGGCAGCTCATGCGGAGACTCAAGCTCAACCGGCGAACGGTCGGGCAGCGCCGGCTCAGGGCGATCAAGCCTTTTCTGGCCCAAGCTTCCGCAAAGGTCTGTGGCGCTTCGTGCGAACGCTCGATGTGGTCAGGACCGCCAACAAGAACTTCAAGTATCGGGTGGTCAACGCGGAGACGACGCGCTGCGTCGACCCGACCCACGCCATGAAGGCGACCTTTGCCTCGGGATCGATCGGAAGCTGCGTCTCGGACAAGCCGGAGAAGGTTGGTAATCAATACACGTTCGGACGCCGCTGCGATTACATGGGGGCGGTCAGCACCGTCATCACCGTGCGCAGCGACGAGGCCTATACCGAGCTGAACGAGATCAGCACCGGAGAGCATCCCCGGACCGACACGGTCGTCGCGACAAGGATTGGCGACTGCGACGACGGTAGCGCGGCCAAGATTGAGGCCAAGTCAGAGGCCAAGTCAGAGGCCAGGACTGACAAGTCCGCTGCGGCGGCTTTGCAGCACTAGCTGGTAATCAGACGGCGGGTGGCGGCGGACGAGGCGTCCGTTCGTCCCCAACGGCGTAGAGCTGCGCTTCCTTTCGCGCCGAAGCTGCCCCGGCCTGAAGCAACCTGGCATTCACCGTGTTTGGCGCAAGAGCCCGTGAGAGCTTCGAGCAAAGGCCAAGCATTTACGGGGTCTTAACGCGAAATGCTCCTGAATGATGTGAGGTTGGACGTGCTTCAAGCGAAGTCACGCGATCCGCGTCAATCGGCCGGTTAGGGATTCAATAAATGACATCGCGTGAGCGCTTCGCCCCGTCGAAGATCTTCGCATCCGCGCTTGGCGTCGTGACCGCGCTTTCCGTGATCGTGCTCGCCGTCTCGAGCGCCGTGGCGGAGGAGGGCTTCAGCGGGCCGACCTTCCGAAAAGGAATGTGGCGCTTCGTGCGGACGCTGGAAATCGCCACGTCCTCGAACGTCCGGCAAACGCTGCTCGAGCGCGAAATGACGCGCTGTGTCGATCCGACCCAGGCGATGAAGGCGACCTTCGCATCTCCGTCCGTTGGAAATTGCCACTCCTCGCGGCCGGAGAAGATCAACAACAAATACGTCTTCTCCAACCGCTGCGACTATCTCGGGCCGGTCAGCACCGTCATCACGGTTCTCAGCGACGAGGCCTATACCGAGGTCAACAAGACCAATGTTGGTCAGGCGCCGCGGACCGACCGGGTGGTCGCCCGCCGAATCAGCGATTGCCACGAGGATAGAGCTTCGCTCAGCCAGCCGGCCTCCGCACCGAGCGAGGTGCCACTGCAGCAGGACGAAGCAGAGGGCGAGCCGCTCTAAGGCGGCCGGTCTGCGCGAGCATTCAGGGGCATCCGCTTTCGAGCCACCCGGTCAGATCTTTTGCTGGCCTCCCGGGCCGCTGACCTTGACGGTGATCTTCTGAATTTCGGTTCGACCGCCCTGGTACTTGACCTCGATGGTCAGGGCGTCATCGCCGAGAAATTCCGGCGGCGCCTTGTAGAAGGCGACATAGGCCGGCACCTCGAGCGCCAGGCAGGCCTTGTAATTGGTGGCCTTCGCCTTCGCCGACTTCACCACAACCTTTCCGGCAGCCGGCGCAGTGACCAGGCGGATGGTCGGCAGCGGCCCCGACGTGCAATCAGGTAACACGTTGAGGTAGAGGCCAATCTGGGTGTCCCGGTTGGCCAGGGCGCGAACCTGGCGCTCGACCGTGGTCTCCTGCGGGACGGGTTGTGCAGGGGCTTGCGCGGCCGCCGCGCCGAAACAGCCCCAAATCAAGACAGCGGCACACGCCTGAAGAATCACCCGCATCGACTGCTGCTCCAAATCGTCGGGAAGGACGAACGGGGCCGGGGAAATACTGCTTTCGGCCAAGTTAATCCGGCTAAGCCGTTGTTCTTTCAGCTTCGACCTGTCCGATCTTTACCACACTTCCACGGAAAGCATTGATTAACCAAATACATTTCTTGACCGCGGGGAGGGTTAACAATAGCCTAAAACTAAATTTTTCTACAATTTTTCCTCTAATCGCATTTTGCGGAGTTGATAATGCAGGGTTCGTTTCAGGTCGCTCAGGCAACCGGCACCGGCAATTCCACCAATTCGGCTCCCGTACGAATTTACAAGCTGACCAAGCCGCTGACCGATCAGGCGGTGGTCGTCAATGTTGGATACGACCAGAAGGTGAAGGTCGACTTTTCGTCGATCGCCAATGAAAAGATCACGCTGGTTCACGTCGGCGAAAAGCTGATCATCCTGTTCGACAACCAGTCGACCGTCACGGTTGAGCCGTTCTTCGACTCCCGTGCGGATGGGCAGAAGAATGTTACGATCGAGATGGCGCCGGGGCGCGAGGTCTCGGTCCAGGAATTCGCGACTCTTTTTCCGATCAGCACGGACGCCTCGGTGTTGCCGGCGGCCGACAATGGCGGCAACTCGAACGGCAACGCGCAGGCGAGCGGCGCGAATTTCAGTCCGTTCGCGATTGATCCGCTAGCTCCTGTGCCGACCAACGTGTTGGCGCCGCAGGAAGAGTTGCCGAACCTCGTGACCCCGCCGCCGCCGACCGGCTTCGTGCTGGGCGTTGCTCCGCCTCCGATCATTTCCGGCAATCCCCTGTCGGCGCTGATTGTCGACGAGAGCTTCCTGACCGCGGCCACCAACCATGGTGTCGCCGGTTCGGGGCTCGGACCCGCAGGGGCAACGGTCGCGTCTGTGCAGGTGTCGTTCAACGTCACGGTACCGGGCGGCCAGCAGTCGCTGACCTATGCGCTGTCGGTCACGACACCCAACGAAGATTCCGGTCTGATCGATTCGGCGACCGGTCAGCACGTTCTGCTGACGGTCAACGCGGCCGGCGTCGTGGAAGGGCGCACGGCGATCAGTGGCGATCTGGTCCTCACGGTCTCGGTTGACGGTACGGGTCATGTGACGCTGACCGATCTGCGCGCGGTTCATGAGGCAACACCGGGCAACTTCAATGAAGGGATCACGCTGGCGTCGGGTCTGATCACGCTGACCGCCACCGTGACTGACAACAACAATCAGTCGGCCAGTGCGAGCGTCGATGTCGGCTCGCATCTGACGATCCTTGACGATGGTCCGGTGGCGGGCACGGTGACCGGCGCGACCGACACGCTGGTGCTGGATGAGACGCGCCCTGTCGGCAGCGACACCGCGGGCGGCACGACGCCGACCGGTCTCGCCAGCGTGACGGCGGACTTCTCCAACAATTTCACCGGCGGCAGCTACGGCGCCGACGGTGCCGGCAGCACTGCCTACACGCTGCATCTCACCGGCACGAACGTGGCCTCGGGCCTCTATGCGCTGGATCCGACCGACACCAACCCGGCCCATTTCGGGCAGGGTGCGCAGATCGTGCTGAACCAGTCCGGTGACACCATCACCGGCTCGGCGAACGGCACGATCTACTTCACGATCACGATCAACGAGACGGCCGGGATCGTGACCTTCACCCAGGTCAACAACATCTGGCATGCCGATCCGACCAACCCGGATGACGCGGCGACGTTGACCCTCTCCAGCGCCAGCCTGCTGCAGGTGGTGCAGACCATCACTGACGTGGACGGCGACAGCGTGACAACGCCGATCAACCTCGGTGGCGGCGTGTTCACAATTCAGGACAGCGGTCCGACGGCCGGCACGGTGATCCAGAAGGAAGGGCCGGCGGAAACGCTGGTGCTGGACGAGTCGCGCCCGGTTGGCAGCGACACGCCGGGCGGCTTTACGCCGAGCGGGCTTGCCAGCGTGACGGCGGACTTCTCCCACGACTTCACGTCCGGCAGCTACGGCAGCGACGGACCCGGCCATACGGCCTACACGCTGAAGCTCACCGGCTCGAATGTGGCCTCGGGTCTCTACGCGCTGGATCCGACCGACACGACCACTGCTGACGGCGACGGCATCGGACAGGGCGCGCAGATCGTCCTCAACCAGTCCGGCAACACGATCACCGGCTCGGCCGGCGGGACGACGTATTTCACCATCACGATTGATCCGTCGACCGGTATCGTCACCTTCACGCAGTCGAACAACATCTGGCATTCTGACCCGAAGAATCCGGACGATCCGGCAACGCTGACGCTGTCGAGCCCCAGCCTGCTGCAGGTGGTGCAGACCATCACCGACGCGGACGGCGACAGCGTGTCGACGCCGCTCGATGTCGGCACCCGTGTGTTCACGATCCAGGACAGCGGCCCGACCGCCGGCACGGTGACCGGTGCAACTGACACGCTTGTGCTCGACGAGACCCGGCCGGTCGGCACGGACACCGCGGGCGGCACAGCGCCGACCGGCCTTGATTCCGTGACGGCAGACTTCTCCAACAACTTCACGCCCGGCAGCTATGGCAGCGACGGCCCGGGCCACACGACCTACACGCTGAACCTCGCCGGCGCGAATGTGGCGTCCGGTCTCTACGCACTTGATGCGACCGATACGACCACCGCCGACGGCGACGGCATCGGGCAGGGCGCGCAGATTCTGCTGAACCAAGTCGGTAATACGATCACCGGCTCGGCTGGCGGCACCAATTACTTCACGATCACGATCGATCCCTCGACCGGCATCGTGACATTCACCCAGCTCAACAATATCTGGCACTCCGACCCAACCAATCCGGACGATGCGGCGACGCTGACGCTGTCTGGCGCCAATCTGCTGCAGGTGGTGCAGACCATCGTCGATGCGGACGGCGACAGCGTGACGACGCCGCTCGATGTCGGCACCGGCGTATTCACGATCCAGGACAGCGGCCCGACCGCCGGCACGGTGATCGCGGCGGCGGATACGTTGGTGCTGGACGAGACCCGTCCTGTCGGCACCGACACTGCGGGCGGCGCCACGCCGACCGGCCTCGACAGCGTCACGGCGGACTTCTCGAACAACTTCTCGGCCGGCAGCTACGGTAGCGACGGCCCGGGCAACACGGCCTACACGCTGAAGCTCACCGGCGTCAACGTCGCCTCCGGCCTCTATGCGCTCGATCCGACCGACAAGACCGCCGGTGACGGCGATGGTATCGGGCAGGGTACGCAGATCGTGCTCAACCAGGTCGGTGACACCATCACCGGTTCGGCGAACGGCACGACCTACTTCACGATCACGATCGACGAGACGACCGGGATCGTGACCTTTACCCAGGTCAACAACATCTGGCACTCCGATCCGACCAATCCGGACGATGCCGCGACGCTGACCCTGTCGGCCGCGAACCTGCTGCAGGTGGTGCAGACCATCACCGACGCGGACGGCGACAGCGTTGCGACGCCGCTCGACCTCGGCACCGGTGTGTTCACGATCCAGGACAGCGGCCCGACGGCGGGCACGGTGGCCGGCCCGACCGACACGCTCGTGCTGGACGAGACGCGTCCCACAGGAACGGATACTGCCGGCGGCACCGCGCCGACCGGCCTCGACACTGTCACGGCGGACTTCTCCAACAACTTCACCGCCGGCAATTATGGCAGCGACGGCGCGGGCAACACGGCCTACACGCTGAAGCTGACCGGTGCGAACGTCGCCTCCGGTCTGTACGCTCTCGATCCGACCGACAAGACCGCCGGCGACGGCGATGGCATCGGGCAGGGTACGCAGATCGTGCTCAACCAGGTCGGTGACACCATCACCGGATCGGCTGGCGGCACCAACTACTTCACGATCACGATCGACGAGACGACCGGGATTGTCACGTTCACCCAGCTCAACAACATCTGGCATTCCGATCCGACCAATCCGGACGATGCCGCGACGCTGACCTTGTCGGCCGCGAACCTGCTGCAGGTGGTGCAGACCATCACCGATGCGGACGGCGACCACGTGTCGACGCCGCTCGACCTCGGCACCGGTGTGTTCACGATCCAGGACAGCGGCCCGACGGCGAGCACGCTGTCCGGCGCAACGGACACGCTTGTGCTCGACGAGACGCGTCCTGTCGGCAGCGACACCGCGGGCGGCACGGCGCCGACCGGCCTCGACACCGTGACGGCGGATTTCTCGAACGGCTTCGCCGGCGGCAGCTATGGCAGCGATGGCCCGGGCAATTCGGCCTACACGCTGAAGCTCACCGGCGCCAACGTGGCGTCCGGCCTCTACGCCCTTGATGCGACCGACACGACCACCGGCGACGGCGATGGCATTGGGCAGGGTGCGCAGATCCTGCTGAACCAGGTCGGCAACACCATCACCGGCTCGGCCGGCGGCACCGATTACTTCACGATCACGATCGATCCCTCGACCGGGATCGTGACGTTCACCCAGCTCAACAACATCTGGCACTCGGATCCGACCAACCCGGATGACGCCGCGACGCTGACGCTGACGCGCCCCGAACTGCTGCAGCTCGTGCAGACCATCACGGACGCCGACGGCGACAGCGTGACGACGTCGCTGAACCTCGGCACCGGTGTGTTCGCGATCCAGGATAGCGGTCCGACCGCGGGCACGGTGATCGCGGCGGCGGATACGTTGGTGCTGGACGAGACCCGTCCCGTCGGCACGGACACGGCGGGCGGCACGGCGCCGACCGGCCTCGACACCGTGACGGCAGACTTCTCGAACAACTTCTCGGCCGGCAGCTACGGCAGCGACGGCGCGGGCAACACGACCTACACGCTGAAGCTCACCGGCGCCAATGTGGCGTCCGGCCTCTTTGCGCTTGATGCGACCGACACGACCGCCGGCGACGGCGATGGCATCGGGCAGGGTGCACAGATTCTGCTGAACCAGGTCGGCAACACCATCACCGGCTCGGTTGGCGGCACCAACTACTTCACGATCACGATCGATCCCTCGACGGGGATCGTCACCTTCACCCAGCTCAACAACATCTGGCATTCCGATCCGACCAATCCGGACGATTCTGCGACGCTGACGCTGTCGGCTGCCAATCTGCTGCAGGTGGTGCAGACCATCACGGACGCCGATGGTGACAGCGTGACGACGCCGCTCGACGTCGGCACCGGCGTGTTCACGATCCAGGACAGCGGTCCGACCGCGGGCACGGTGACCGGTCCGACCGACACCCTCGTGCTGGACGAGACCCGTCCGGTTGGCAGCGACACCGCAGGCGGCACGGCGCCGACCGGGCTCGACACCGTGACGGCGGACTTCTCCAACAACTTCACCGCCGGCAGCTATGGCAGCGACGGTGCTGGCAGCACGACGTACACGCTGAAGCTGACCGGTGCGAACGTCGCCTCCGGCCTCTATGCGCTCGATCCGACCGACAAGACCGCCGGTGACGGCGACGGCATCGGCCAGGGTACGCAGATCGTGCTCAACCAGGTCGGTGACACCATCACCGGCTCGGCGAACGGCACGACCTACTTCACGATCACGATCAACGAGACGACCGGGATCGTGACCTTCACGCAGGTCAACAACATCTGGCACTCCGATCCGACCAACCCGGACGATGCCGCGACGCTGACCCTGTCGGCCGCGAACCTGCTGCAGGTGGTGCAGACCATCACCGATGCGGACGGCGACAGCGTGACGACGCCGATCGATGTCGGCACCGGCGTGTTCGCGATCCAGGACAGCGGCCCGACCGCGGGCACGGTGACCGGCCCGACCGACACCTTGGTGCTGGACGAGACCCGTCCCACAGGAACGGATACTGCCGGCGGCACGGCGCCGACCGGGCTCGACACCGTGACGGCGGACTTCTCCAACAACTTCACCGCCGGCAGCTACGGCAGCGATGGTGCTGGGTCGACGACCTACACGCTGAAGCTGACCGGTGCCAACGTCGCCTCCGGTCTCTATGCGCTCGATCCGACCGACAAGACCGCCGGTGACGGCGACGGTATCGGCCAAGGTACGCAGATCGTGCTCAACCAGGTCGGTGACACCATCACCGGCTCGGCGAACGGCACGACCTACTTCACGATCACGATCAACGAGACGACCGGGATCGTGACCTTCACCCAGGTCAACAACATCTGGCACTCCGATCCGACCAACCCGGACGATGCCGCGACGCTGACGCTGACGCGCCCTGAGTTGCTGCAGGTGGTGCAGACCATCACGGACGCCGATGGTGATAGCGTGACGACGCCGCTCGACCTCGGCACCGGCGTGTTCACGATCCAGGACAGCGGCCCGACCGCGGGCACGGTGACCGGCCCGACCGACACGTTGGTGCTGGACGAGACCCGTCCCACAGGAACGGATACTGCCGGCGGCACGGCGCCGACCGGGCTCGACACCGTGACGGCGGACTTCTCCAACAACTTCACCGCCGGCAGCTACGGCAGCGACGGTGCTGGCAGCACGACCTACACGCTGAAGCTGACCGGTGCGAACGTCGCCTCCGGCCTCTATGCGCTCGATCCGACCGACAAGACCGCCGGTGACGGCGACGGTATCGGCCAGGGTACGCAGATCGTGCTCAACCAGGTCGGTGACACCATCACCGGTTCGGCGAACGGCACGACCTACTTCACGATCACGATCAATGAGACGACCGGGATCGTGACCTTCACCCAGGTCAACAACATCTGGCACTCCGATCCGACCAACCCGGACGATGCCGCGACGCTGACGCTGTCGGCCGCGAACCTGCTGCAGGTGGTGCAGACCATCACGGACGCCGATGGTGATAGCGTGACGACGCCGCTCAACCTCGGCACCGGTGTGTTCACGATCCAGGACAGCGGCCCGACGGCGGGCACGGTGACCGGTCCGACCGACACGCTCGTGCTGGACGAGACGCGTCCCACAGGAACGGATACTGCCGGCGGCACGGCGCCGACCGGGCTCGACACCGTGACGGCGGACTTCTCCAACAACTTCACCGCCGGCAGCTATGGCAGCGATGGTGCTGGGTCGACGACCTACACGCTGAAGCTGACCGGTGCCAACGTGGCCTCCGGTCTCTATGCGCTCGATCCGACCGACAAGACCGCCGGCGACGGCGATGGCATCGGCCAGGGTACGCAGATCGTGCTCAACCAGGTCGGTGACACCATCACCGGCTCGGCGAACGGCACGACCTACTTCACGATCACGATCAACGAGACGACCGGGATCGTGACCTTCACGCAGGTCAACAACATCTGGCACTCCGATCCGACCAACCCGGACGATGCGGCGACGCTGACCCTGTCGGCTGCCAATCTGCTGCAGGTGGTGCAGACCATCACGGACGCCGATGGTGATAGCGTGACGACGCCGCTCAACCTCGGCACCGGCGTGTTCGCGATCCAGGACAGCGGCCCGACCGCGGGCACGGTGACCGGCCCGACCGACACGTTGGTGTTGGACGAGACCCGTCCCACAGGAACGGATACTGCCGGCGGCACGGCGCCGACCGGGCTCGACACCGTGACGGCGGACTTCTCCAACAACTTCACCGCCGGCAACTATGGTTCCGATGGTGCTGGGTCGACGACCTACACGCTGAAGCTGACTGGTGCCAACGTCGCCTCCGGCCTCTATGCGCTCGATGCGACCGACAAGACTGCCGGCGACGGCGATGGTATCGGACAGGGTACGCAGATTCTGCTGAACCAGTCCGGCAACACCATCACCGGTTCGGTTGGCGCGACGACCTATTTCACGATCACCATTGATCCCGCAACCGGGATCGTGACCTTCACCCAGGTCAACAACGTCTGGCACTCCGATCCGAACAATGCGGACGATGCCGCGACGCTGACGCTCTCGAGCGCCAACCTGCTGCAGGTGGTGCAGACCATCGTCGATGCCGACGGCGACAGCGTGTCGACGCCGCTCGACCTCGGCACCGGCGTGTTCACGATCCAGGACAGCGGCCCGACGGCGCCGACGGCGACTGTGAGCGCAGCTACGATCGGCGTGGACGAGACGCCCGGCGTGCAGACCATCGCCGGCGCGAGCGACGTGCTCGGCTCCACTGCGATCACGTTCAACGGTGCCGCCAGCACTGTCGCCGCGCTGTTCAACACGGTTGCGAACAAGGGCGTCGACACCGATGTGTCGGCAGCGTCGCTTGACAACGGTGCGCTCAGCTTTGCCTCGACGGGCGCGAGCAGCATCCTGACGGTGGCCGGCGGCAGCTTCGGCTCTGACGGCGCGGGGTCTACGACCTACGCGTTGAGCGTCCTCAGCGCTGCGTCAGGTCTGACATTGACGGATGGCACAGGGATCGCGCTGTCGCTGGATGCCAGCGGCCGGATCATCGGTACTGTGGGCAACGATGTCGCCAACCCCAGCCTGACGGGCCAAACGGCCTTCGCGATCGCCATCGATCCGATCACCGGCCAGCTCTATGTGGCGGACTATCTCTCGCTCCACCACAACAGCACCGCCAGTCCGAACGATCTGCTGACGATGACGGCCGGCAAGATCGGCGCGACGGTCACGTTGACGGACGCCGATGGCGATCATGTGACGGCCACCGCCGACATCAGCACGCATATCAGCTTCCTCGACGACGGCCCGAGTTTCGGCACGATCGAGCATGGAATCATTGCCGATTACGCGGGAATGTCCGTGGTCGGTAACCTACCCGTGTTCTCCGGCGCCGATGGTTTTGGCGCATATGACTTCACCTTGACTGGAAACACGGCGCCGGCCGGCCTGACGTTCAATGGCCAGGCCGTGCACTATTCCATCGACGCATTTGGACAGATTTTGACGGCCTATATCGGTGCGGCTCCATCGGCAGCGAATAATATCTTCACGCTGAATTTGGATGACACAACCGGTCACTACCTGTTCACATTGCTTCAGCCATTCACGGAGACAACGATCCAGAATGTCGGCAGTTCATCCTCCTTCGGATCGGGACCATCGGAAGAGCAGATTCTTTCCTCGAACACCGATCAGCTGGCGGTTGTTTCGGGCACTACCTCCGGCGGCGGCCAAGGCGGTGTGAACGGATCAACCAGCGGCTGGGGCGTCGACAACAATAACTTCGACCCCAATGAAAAGCTGCTGTTCGATTTCACGAGCGGCGCAATCGCCAGCCCGGTCGGCAACGCCGCGTTCCATCCGCCGGCAAACGAATCGGTCGCGAACTACACGTTCTCGCACTACGCCGGCGGCGACAAAATCCACTACGTCGTCTCCTATTGGGACGGAGTGCACGCCGCCTCCATCACATCGGTATCCGGTGATTTCGATCCTTCCACCCACACCACGGTCGCCACCGAATGGTCGACGCCCACAGCGCCGGCCGGCCTGCAGCTCTACACTGTCCAGTTCACGGACGTGACAGGCAGCGGCAAGGTCGACCTGGTTGGCGTCGGAGTTTCGTCGACCACGAACGTCTCCGAGGATCTGAGCTTCAACGTGTCGACGATTGACGGTGACGGCGACACGGCGTCGAGCACCATCAATATCAACATCAATGGCACGACGACCCTGATGGGCACGGCCGGCAATGATGTCATTGTCGCCGGACCAACCAACGAGACGCTCACTGGCAATGGTGGGGACGACAAGTTTGTTCTCAATCTCAGCGCCCACGAAATCATCAGTGATTTCAACAGCGGTGATACACTCCTTCTCGACGTGGCCGGTCTGAGCCTGCCGACGGGCGCTTCAAACGCCCTTACGGCTGGTCAGTTCACGTCATCGGCAGTCACCGGCCAGACCGAGAACAACGCCAGCGCCTGGAACGAAAGTGCAAGCACGAACAAGTTCTTCTTCAACAATACGACCCAGGAGCTCTGGTACTCGGCAAATGGCACAGGCTCCGACAAGGTGGACCTCGCACATGTGAGCACCGGCTTGCCGGCGGCTACGAACGTTCATATTTTCTAGGCCAGGCTTGCAGCAAAATCGAAAATCCGCGGAGACCTCTCCGCGGATTTTTTGTTTGATTGAATTGTCGCCTTTCTCGCGCGCAATCACATCAGCACGGGCAGGAAGCCCAAGAGCGGGCTTGCCGCGTCCAGCGGTTCCACGCCGGTCCATTCGGTCTCCGCCGCATTGGCGGCCGCCGGCGCCGCGTCGAGTTCATCGCCGAGCGGGAGCCGCTTGGCGTAAGGTGCCGCAAACAACTGCACGCCGCGGTCGTTGATCGCGAACATCGGCGTGAAGTTGCCGAGTTCGCCGTCGTCGATCAGTTCGGAGCGGCGGCTGTCCAGGATCAGCCAATGGCCATCCAGGCGCGCCGCCAGCACGGCATGATCCTGACGGATGGCGCGATCGCGGCCCAGCACGAGGCGCAGATCCTCGCGCGGGAAGCCGGCTTCGCTGAGCGCGATGTATTTTGCGATCGCATAGTCCTCGCAGTCGCCCTTGCCGGTCGCAAAGGTGGCGAGCGGGGCGGTCCAGCGGTCAGGCTCGCCGTGCTGGGCGAAGTCGCTGACATAGCGGATCGCCTGGTTGACGGCGCGGTTGGCCTCATCCAGCCGGTCGCGTCCGGATTTGGACTTGACCGCGCCGATCAGGCGAAGGAATTGCGCGGCTTGCGATGGGCAGCCGGCGGCGCTCTCCCGGCATTGCTCGAGCACGCTCTGCTCCCTTGCGAGATCGGATTCGAGGCCGCGCCATTTGCGCCACAGGCCGTTTTCCGGTGCGCGGAAGGTGAACAGGCCAAACGGCTCGGCGCCGACACGCGGAAGCGGCTTTGCCGCGGGCACCGCGTCGGTCGCGGTATTTGGCGGCGTGAGCGAGGCGGTGCGAATGGCGTTCGGACCACGTCCGCGCTGCCGGTCGAGCTTGGCCAGGACGTCGGCGATGGTGAAGAAGGTGGCAGGCGGCCGGTTCGACGCGGCGTCCGCGGCGGGCGCGAGCTCGCCGGCGGGTTTTCCGAGAGAGAGCTCGTCCGCGGCAAACGCGGCAGGCGTGGCGCAAAGACCGATTGTCAGTGCAGCCGCGGCCACGACCGCCGACGAAGCAAACTTCAGCGACTTCATATGACGTCCCCAATGTCGGGGACCGTCAACGTCTGTGCGTCGATCTGCGTCCCCGCTGTTATCGGGACGCAAACTGGCGCCTTGGCCGCTTAAGCGGAGTTAAGTGGAGGGGGCCGCCACCTCGAATGACGAAAAGGCGGTCAATCCGGGGTTTGCCGGTTCGTTCGAAATTGAACGAACCGAGGTCACGATCGGTTAACCACGGAATCCGTGGCCCCGGTCAGCGTTCGCGCAGGGCCTCGTCACGCAGCAGGCGGGCGGGCTTCACGATGTAGTCCAGCACGGATTTCTCGCCGGTCAGGACCTCGACCGTGGTCACCATGCCCGGAATGATCGGCAGCGGATGCTGCTCGGTGCCGAGATGGTTCTTATCGGTACGCACCATGACCCGGTAGAAGGTCTCCTGGCGTTCGGTCTTTTCCGCCTTGTCGTCGACGATGGTGTCGGCGCTGATGCGTTCGACCTTACCCTTCAGCGATCCGTAGACCGAGGAATCATAGGCGCTGATCTTCACCACCGCGTCCTGGTCGGGACGGATAAACGCGATGTCCTGGGGACGAATCCGGCCTTCCACCAGCAGCGTGTCGTCCAGCGGCACGATGTCCATCAGGTTGGCGCCCGGCTGCACGACGGCACCGATGGTACTGATGTTCAGTTTGTTGACGATGCCATGGACCGGCGCCCTCAGATCCGTGCGGCGCACCCGGTCCTGGGCGGACTTGATATTCTCGTCGAGGACGGCGAGGTCGGCACGTGATTTGGCGAGGTCCTCGTCGGCCTGCGAGCGGAACGATGCGGTGATGTTCGCGATCTTCGATTGCGCTTCGGCCAGCTGTCCCTTCATCTCGGTCGCCTGCCGATCAAGTCGCAGCATCTCGATCTCCGGCACGACCTTCTGCTCATACAGCCTGCGCGTCAGGGTCTGCTCGCGCTCCAGGAGTTTGAGGGAGCCGGTGAGGCGAGTGACCTGCTGGTTGAGGACGTCGATATCCTGCGCGACCTTCTGACCCCGCATCTTGAACACGCTGGTCTCGGTTGCGACGGCGGCGGGAACCATCTTGTCGAGATCATCCGGGAAGGTGATTTCGGCTCGGCCGCGGGCCTCGGTGTCGAGGCGGGCCACCCGCGCCGCCATCGCCGCGCGGCGCTCGCGGATTTCGCCGAACTCGGAAGCAAATTTCGTATCATCGATGCGCATCAGGGACTGGCCCTGCTGAACGATGTCGCCTTCCCGGATCAGGATGTCGCCGACGATTCCGCCTTCGAGCGATTGAACCACCTGCATCTGCCGCGACGGCACGACACGGCCGCTGCCGCGCTTGACCTCGTCCAGCACGGCAAAATGAGCCCAGATCAGGAACGTCGCAAGCAGCGCGCACGAGGTCCACAGCAGCATGCGGGAGGTGCGCGGCGTGCGCAGCAGCGCCGCGGACCGGATATCATTTGCAAATGTGAAATCGGAAGACGCCATAATGTATTTGCTCGTTATGCGGATTTCGGCTGAATCGTATTCTCCGGCGACGGGGCCGCGGACGCCGGCCGGCCCTGGAGCAGGGCGAGCACCTTGTCGCGCGGGCCGTCGGCAACCAGGCGGCCATTGTCGAACAGCAGCAAGCGATCGACCATGTTCAGCAATGACAGGCGATGGGTGGAAATGATGATGGTCATGCGATCATCATTGAGCCCCTTGAGCCGCTCAAGGAATTCCTGTTCACTGCGAATATCGAAGTGCGCCGTCGGCTCGTCGAGAAAGAGCACGCGAGGCTTGCGGATCAAAACCCGCGCGAGCCCGATGGCCTGCTTCTGGCCGCCCGACAGGCTGCGGCCGCCTTCCGAGATGGGCATGTCATAGCCCATCGGATGGCCGGCGATGAAGCTTTCGACGCCGGAGAGCCGCGCGGCAAGCAGGACTTCCTCGTCGGTCGCTTCCGGTTTGCCAAGGGCGATGTTGTCGCGCAGCTTGCCGAAGAACAGGTCGGTATCCTGCATCGCAAAGCCGATGCCGGCGCGCAGGTCCGAGGGATCGTATTGGCGCGAGTCGACGCCATCGACCAGGATGCGGCCTTCCTTCGGTTCGTAAAATCCGAGCAGCAACCTGCCGACCGTGGTCTTGCCAGATCCCACCCTGCCGATGATGCCGACCTTCTCTCCGCCCTCGATCTTGAAGCTGACCTTTTCGAGCGCGTTACCGGGCGCGTTGGGGTAGGCGAACGACACGTTCTCGAAGGCGACCTTGCCGTCTTCGATTCGTCTTGTGACATAGGACCGGGTCGGCGACCGTTCCCGCTCGATCGACATGATGCGGTCGATCGCCTTGAGGGCCGTGATCGTCTGCGTTCCCTTGGTGATCACCGAGGCGATCCCGGCGATCGGCGCCAGAACACGTCCGGCGAGCATGTTTGCGGCGACCAGCGCGCCGACGCTCAGCTTGCCGTCGAGGATCAGGAAAATGCCGACGATGACGAGGAGCAGGCTTGTGATCTGCTGGGCCGTGCTCGCGCTCGTCAGCGACATCGACGACCAGAAATGAACGTCCTCGCCGGATCGGGCGGTCGCGGCAACCGATCGTTCCCACAAGGTCTGCATGCGGGCCTCGGCGCCGGTCGCACGGACGGTTTCGAGGCCGGACAGGGACTCGACCAGCACACCGTGCCGGGCGGCGGATTCGGCCTGCAGCCGCTTGATGGCGCGATCGAGCGGGCGTTGCAGCAGGAAGCCGATCAGCATGACCAGCGGCAGCATGATCAGCGGGATCCAGGCCAGCGGTCCGGCGATGAGGAACAGCACCCCAACGAAGAGAATGGCGAACAGCAGGTCGGTCGCCGAAACCACGCTTCCGGAGGTGAAGAACTCGCGCACGGAGTCGAAGTCCCGGAGCTGATTGGCCAGGATGCCAACCGAAGTCGGCCGCTGCGCCATCTTCACCGACATCACATGCTCGAAGATGTTCGCCGCCAGCACGACGTCGATGGTCTTGCCGGTCACGTCGATCATGCGGCTGCGGACCATGCGGAAGATGAAATCGAAGACGATGCCGAGCCCCATGCCGATCGAGAGCGCGATCAGGGAGGGGATCGCCCCGTTGGGGATGACGCGGTCATAGACGCTCATCGTGAACAGCGGTGTCGCCAGCGCGAGGATGTTGGTCAGAAAGGCCGCGACCGCGATGTGCCCGTAGCTGCGCCAATGCGTCTTCACCACCGACCAGAACCAGTGGCTCTTGGGGATGTCGCCTGCGGCGACGGCGCGCGCATCGGCCTGCGGCGCGCTTCTCACCAGGAACGCATAGCCGGTATAGTCCGTGGCGAGCGAGGTGATGTCGGCGACGCGCGGGCTGTTCGGCGTCGCCGGATCAACGACCTTGATCGACTTGTTCGTCGGGTCCACACCCAGAAGGATCAGCGCGGAGCCGTTCTTCATGACGAGGACGGCCGGCAGGACCAGCGCGGGAATGTCTGAAATGTCGCGCTTGACGGCCTCGGTCTCCAGACCGGCGCGTCTGGCCGCGCGGTCGTAGAGCGAGACGGACAGGCATCCGTCCGTGATCGGAAGTCCGCCGAGGAGAGCTTCGCGGCTGACCGCGCGGCCGTGATGGGCGGCGAGATAAGTCAACGATGCGGTGAGGGGATCGTCGCCCAGCGCGCGTCGCCTGTTTGTCGCGGCAGGCTTTGAGGTTGAGTCATCCGGCGAGGGGCGGACGGCGTCGGCCGCCGCGCTGGGGGTTCGAAACAACAACTGAAACCTCGACAAGCAAAATGGAAATGCAGCAATCGCATTAGATTTCGGGCAGACTACAACAAACAGCGAACAAATTCAGCGAAACTTATCTTAACGATTAATAAGGAATCGAAAGGGCCCCGACTCGGGGCCCTTTCGGCAGTCCTGTCCTGAGCTTGTTGGCGGTCGCTATCGAGCGGAGCTCGGGAAGGCCGACAGCAGCCAGTGGGGCTTGGTCGACGCATAGGAGCTCGCGTTCGCCGTGACCGACGGATCCGCGTAAATGACGTTCGGGCCGTCCGCAGCGGTCTTTTGCTGCTGCATCCATTCCGCTGAACCGGGCACCGCTGCAGTCGTCGTCGCGCCGGTGAAGCGGTCCGCAAAGCCAACATCCTTCGGCTGGGCTGCCGCATAGGTCTTGGCGGGACGGGCGACAGGCGCCGGAACGGCGACGCGCAGCGGCTCGGACCCGGTTTGCGGGAGGTTCACGCGAAGCGTCGGGAACGAGTAGCGGGGCAGGCCAATCGAAAGCATGTCCGTCGGCGCAGCATCGACCGGGGGCGGAGCCTTCAGGTACTCGATCAAGGTGCCCATCGCGGCCAGCAGCTGATAGTCGGCGAAAACCACGACGCCGCGGGCTGAGGTGAGCGAGACCGACGCGTTGAAGAACTGGTTCTGCGCGTTCAAGAGGTCGATCAGCGAACGCTGGCCGAGTTCGTATTCCTTCTGGAACGCCACGATGGTCTTGCGGTCCGCTTCCAGCTGACGCGTCAAAGCGGCGATGCGCGTGACCGTAATCGTACGGGCATTCCACGCCTTGTCGATCGACTCATACGCGTCACGCTGCAAGCGCGCGTGGCGCATGGTGGCTTCGGTAAACCGCTCGGCCTTCTCCGACCTGTTCCAGGCATCCTGGCCGCCGCGGAAGATGTCCCACGACATCACAACCTTGCCGCTGTAGTCCTCATGCGTAATGGAGGGAGTTCCTGGGGTCGCCACGTAAGGGTAGGAGTTGTCGTAATGGGTTGCCCGTCCCTCGAGATAGAATTTCGGGCCGAATGTGCCGTCCGTGGCCTTGAACGCATGCTTGGCGGCGTCGGCGTCGGACTGTGCCGCCGCGATCGTCGAATTGAACCGGAGGGTGGTCGCCAGCGCTTCGTCGCGGCTGTGCGGCAATCCCGCGAGAGGAGCAGGGAAGCGAACATTGATCGGCTCGAGGCCAACCGTCTTGCGGTACTTCGCCCTGGCGTCATCCAGGCTGCGCTGGAATTCGGCGAGTGCCGCGCGGGCGGCCTCGACGCGCTCGCGGGCTTGCTCCAGGTCGCCTTCGCCGGCCCGGCCGCCCGAGAAGCGGGAGTTCACGTTTGAAAAGATCTTCTCGTGATTGGCGACGTTTTGCTGGGCAAGACTGACCAGCCGCATGTAGCGCACGACGTCGATGTAGCCTTCGGCGGCGTCGAGGGCCAAGAGCTCGGTTCTCTCCTTGACGCGGGAGGCAGCTGCATTGACGCGCGCGGTCTGGCGCCAGACGTCATAGATCGACGAAAAACCGTCCCACAGCAGCTGGCGCACCACGACCGATTCCTGACTGCCATTGCGCCATGGTCCTGAACCAACTGTCGGCGCCGACTGAATGTTCGGGGTAATGAAGCCCGGCGATTGATCGAATTTTTCCGGGCCGTAGCTGGCGTCAATGCGCACCTGCGGCAGCAGTGTGCTTTGGGTTTGCCGTAGCTCGCTTTCCGTCGCCCGCCGGTTCGCCGAAGCCTCGCCGATACCCGGGTTGGTCTGCATGGCCTGGCGTAGAGCATCATTAATAGAAAAAACCTCGGCACATGCTGGCGTTGCCGCCAGGCATAGGCACGCAATGACCGTGTATGCCGACTTCATAATCTCCGCCCCCAAACTCACAAAAATATTACGTAGAATCCTCCGAAGGGTACCAAAGGACAGTTCCTCGACCTATGACATTTCAGCCACACAGGCGCCCTAAGTGGGGCCGAACCATCGAGTTCCCGTGCGAGCAAATCCAAGCATTTTTAATAAAATTCAATGATTTACCTGACATTTTATGGTCATGCGAGCTGGTGCCGAGCCGCAACACCGGGGACTGGAACATGAAAGATCAGTTAAGCCTGTCTTAAGGTTGGCGGCGGCCGGCTACTGCTGACGACAGGTTGCCATGTAGGTCGCAACGAAGGGTGCGGCCTTGGTGTCCGCGGCGGGGCCCCCCAGCCGGCTGGTTAACTTGTAGAGCGATTTGTCGCCAAAATAGAACCGGAAGATCTCGGCCGTGGTGTCGTCCACGCGGGTCGCGAAGATCGACGCGTCGGAACGGCGGGCGGCCGCAAAGACGTAGGTTGTGAGCTTGGCTCCTCCCTTGCCTTCTGCCGCGACAGATGTCCCCCAGGTGACCGTGAAGGTGTCGCCATCGATCACGACGGCGGGCCGGACCGTATCGAGATCGTCATCGATCCACTGGGCGTCACCGCCTTTGCCTGACGGGCCGAGCTCGACCCGTTTGCCCCGCGGCGTGTCGCAGGTGAACCGGGAAGGTTCGGCGATCGCAGCGCTCGTCGCCGCCAAGAACAACAACAGGCAGCCGACCGACCTCCACATGGGTGTTACCCTCTGTTTCGTTGTTTGGGGGATAGTGATGTCAGCGCCCGACTCGCGCAACTCGGTGATTTACGGACAAACAGAGCCGTCCTTTTGCTTCCTCGCCGGAAGAGGCGCCCGCGATTTCACTCGGGCGCGATCGGGTGCGCTGGACGTTCGATCGATGCCCTGAGGCTTTCGAGCTCGAGGAAGACGTCAGCTTGCCTGCGAAGCTCGTCGGCGATCATGGGAGGCTTGGTTCGGATGCTGGAAACGACTGTCACACGGACACCAGCCCGCCTGACAGCTTCGACAACGGCGCGCAAATCACCGTCGCCAGAGAACAGGTACGCGTGGTCGATGCGGTGCGCAATTTCCAATGCGTCGACCGCGAGCTCGATGCCGATGCTGCGCTTCATTCGCCGCCGCCCTTCGCCGTCATCGTGGGTTTTGGCTAACTTTCTCCTGACCGCATATCCGTTGTAATCGAGCCAATCCACCAGCGGCCGAAGGCTGCTGAACTCGTCGTCGTCTCTCACGACCGTGTAGAAGTAGGCGCGCACGATCTGTCCATGCCTGCCGAACTCCGAGAGCAGTCGCCGGAAATCGATTTCGAAGCCGAGGTTCTTGACGGTGGTGTGCAGGTTCGCACCATCAATGAAAAGTGCAATGCGATCGGCCATCTCAAATCCCCATGACGCCCGGATCAGTCACTGTATGCTGTGGTTCTAAAATTCCACGGGCGCATCGTGGGTGAGCACCCTAGCTGAAATGGCTAATCCTAGAGCAAGGGCTTGGCCGGGAAGAAGCGGAAATTTTCGCCAAACGCCGACACGGTTCTCATCGGGCGCACGCGCCGATCCGACAGCATCGCAGCAACGCCGGCAACCGACGAGCGCAGGCGAAAGATTGGTTTGTCAAACAAGGCCGATCATTCGACGAGATGAGATCCGGCGCGCTCGCCGACGATGCTGCGCCGATAGTGCAGCGCAGCGGCGCTATCATGCGGGCCGCCAGTGCGCCAGGTCGCTATTGCGCAAACAGCTAAATTGTATCTAAAATCAATCAGCTGGGGTCGGTGCGATTTCGTACCGAGCCATTTTTGAAGACGTCATTTTTGCCAATACGAATTGTTTGCCACGGTGGAGAGCGCGCTTCTGCGTCCCTGATTGCACAGACATTTCGTTCTCGCTGGCAGAACGCGACGCATGGCGGCACATCTGTTGCGCCAACCGGAGACCCGATGGTGCATCGGGATGGACGGGCTTGGCCGAAGCGCGCGCGATGCCTGGTCATTGTCGCGCTCTGCATCCTGCTGTCCTGTTGCGGCGCCCCTCGCCAGGTCATCGAAAAGGAGGCGGGACCGGTAGCGGAGCCAACAACGGAGACGGCAACAGCGCCCACAGAGCCGGCACCAGCGGCGACCACGATACCGGAGGTGACACCGGTACCGACGGCGGCAGCGGTCAACCTGAGCGGAGCGCTCGCGGAATGCCGGAGCGCGTTTCCGGATCAGATCGCGCAAGCCGTGGCGCGGGCGTCCTGCGTGATCAAGGCGACCGATCTCGTCCGGCCGCTGCTGCCGTTTCCCGAACTGCTCGACCGCGAGAATGCGCTGCGCAAGGCGCTGGCCGAGCAGGTTCAGACAAGAACGATGTCGCTGCTCGAGCGCAACATCCAGATCCAGAAGCTTCATTCGCAGCTCCTCGAAGAGGAGCGCAGCAGGCTATCGGCGGCGCCGGCGGACGCGAGCAAGCCGCCGCTGGCGGTCACGCAGTGGCGGCAATCCAATGGGGAGAGTTGCGGCCGGCTCGGAGGGGATTCCGGGACCTGCTACTAAAACGAGCAATCCTGCAAACGGCTATCGGGGGGAATGGAACCGGATTGTGACACCGTCACCTCTGAGGTCGTTGTGGCGATAGCGTCACGTCCGACGCGATCACCGTATTCGCACGGAGCAGCGCAATTGAAATGTCGTGAAATAACGAAAGTCCTATATTTTAAGGGGTTTCGTGCGTCGTCCTCGGAGCAACTTACCGAGAAGAAGGTGTGCGCCGTTACGCCAGTAGGGTTAATAAACGATTACCAATCGACAGTTTTCTCGCGACGCATTATAAGAAAATGCTAGTTGGCACCCCGGATTTTGCCCCCCGCCAACGTATTGCGTAAATTTCATCGTAAAAGGGATATTTTCCTATGTTGAAACTCTACATCCAGACCACCGAAGCCTTCAAGCGTCTGCGCTCCGACAAGGACGGCGTTGTGTCGTTCGAGTACGTGATCGTTGCCGCTTGCATCGTCGCCGCCGTCTCTGCTGCCTTCGGTACGGGTACCGCCAGCGGCATCGGCTCGGTTCTGAACGCCTCCATCACCACGATCGCGAGCAAGGTCGCCACCGCAGTCTCCGCTTAACTCCGGATGTTGAATGCTGTTGGCAGATTCTTGCTGTCAACAGCGGTCAACCGGATTGCGATGTGCGCGAGCCTTAAGGAGGCTTTCTCCTATGTTGCAGTCATACATCAAGATCACAGAAGGATTGAAGCGTCTGCGCACGGACAAGGACGGCGTTGTGTCGTTCGAGTACGTGATCGTCGCCGCCTGCATCGTCGCCGCCGTTTCCGCGGCGTTCGGTACGGGTACTGCGAGCGGCATCGGTAGTGTTCTGACCACCTCGCTCACTTCGATCGGCACCGCGGTTGCCAACGCGGTTAGCGCTTAAGTCCAGAGGGACGGCGCCCCGGAGGGGGGCATTATTTTGTGCCCCCCGCCATTTTTCTAAGGCGATTATTTCATGAATTGGATTGCGTCCACGACCTCGTGTCTGGAAATCGCATTGTTGTTGTATGTCGCAACGATCGATATCGCGACACGGTTGATCCGAAACGAAATTTGTCTGGCGCTGGCGTTCCTTGGGATCGTCGGCCAATTGGCCAGTCCGATGCAGATCGGCCAGTCGCTGATCGTTGCCGCAATCCTGTTCCTCGTGCTCTTCGTGATCTATCTGCGCGGAGCGATCGGCGGTGGCGACGTCAAGTTGCTGGTTGCCCTGGCGATCGGTCTGCCGCTGACCGGCGTGATTGAACTGTTGACGGCAACCGCACTGGCCGGCGGCGTTCTGGCCGCGGTGCATCTGATGATGCGCCGTCTGCCACAACCGAAGCTGGCGCCCGCCGGATCGTCGCTGATGCGCCGGGTCTACGCGGTCGAGCGCTGGCGTCATTTGCGACATGCACCGCTGCCCTACGGGGTCGCCATCGCATGCGGCGGTATCTGGGCCATTTTGAGCAAAGGAATTTGACATGTCGTCCGCTCTCCGCGTCTCGATCATCATGGTGCTGCTGCTTGCGGCTACGGCGCTTGGAATGATCGCCTATAGCATGAACCGACCCCAAGACCCGGTCGTTGCGCAGGCAGTCGAAGAGAAGCCTGTGCCTGTGCCTGCGGCTGCGACGGTCGGCTACTTTGTTACGACACGCCCGCTTTCGAAGGGAACGCTGGCGCGGGACGAAGATTTCGCAGTGCGCCAGACGGCACCGAACCGTGTCCCCGCGGGGGCGATCCTCGAAACGCCTGACTCCAAGGCCGGGCTGCCCGGTTCGCTGGTTCGCAAGTTCGTCGACGCCGGCAGCGTCATTACTCTGGACGACATCCTGCGT
The DNA here is from genome assembly GCF_029952935.1 of Bradyrhizobium sp. Mp19. NCBI lineage: Bacteria > Pseudomonadati > Pseudomonadota > Alphaproteobacteria > Hyphomicrobiales > Nitrobacteraceae > Bradyrhizobium > Bradyrhizobium sp. Mp19. The sequence continues at coordinate 386,907 of NZ_JASAUT010000001.1, forward strand.
CCGAAGGATCGCGGCTTCCTTGCCAGCGTCCTGGCGCCGGACAGCCGCGCCATCAGCATCAAGGTCGACGAGGAGACCGGTGTGTCCGGTCTGATCAGGCCGGGCGACAATGTCGACGTGGTGCTGACCCAGGTGTTCGAGAAGACGGCTCCGGTGAAGCGTGCCGTCAGCGAAACCGTTCTGTCCAATGTGCGCGTGATCGCGATCGACCAGGAGATTGCGCAAGGCGGGCGTCCGATCACCAATGCCGTCCCAGGCAAGACGGCGCAGACCGTGTCGCTGGAGCTCAAGCCGGATCAGGTCAAGAAGGTGGCCGTCGCAAAGCAGCTCGGAACGCTGTCGCTCGTCATCCGCGCTGCGGCCGAGCAGTGGGACAAGGCCGACACGAGTGTAACGTCCAGCTGCGATGTATCGCCGGAGCTGGCGCGCCAGAGTGCAGTCGCCGGCCAGAGCACGACGGTCGCGATCTATACCGGTAGCGAGGTCAAGCAATATTCGGTCAGGAGACAGGATTTTGACGACGACGCCCGCGCGGGCTGCGAGGTGCCGTCCGAGCTCGATCGTCAGACCACAGCGGCAGCGAGTGACGTCGGCAAGGCACCGGAGAAACGTTGATGAGTGCGAACATGGCAGTGGTGGAACAACCCGAAGAGACGACGTCTCTTGTCGCGCGCAACCGCATCGTCTGCTTCGTCAACGACGAGCTGAGCGCGGCGGCCCTTCGCAAGGGTCTCGACGGCAGCAACCTGGTGATCCGGCGCGGCACCATCCGTCATGCGACACGCATGCTCGAGACCGACACCGATCTGTACGCGCTGGTGACCGACATCAGCGGGATCGATGATCCCTTCACCGAACTGGAACGCCTCGCCAGTGTCTGTCCGCCCGATGTGAAGGTGGCCCTGATTGGAGACAACAGGGAGATCGTCTTCTACCGCGAGCTGATGGAGATCGGCCTTGCTGAATACCTGCCGACGCCGATCACCAGGGATATGGTGCTCGACCAGCTGCGTCCCAAGCTGATCGGCGACGCCGCGCCGGCCCAGAATGACCGCGGCGGGCACGTGGTGTCGATCTGTGGCGCGCAGGGCGGCGCCGGCGCGACCAGCGTCGCGATCAACCTCGCGCTGCAACTGGCTGAAACCACCAAGGCGAAGGTGGCGCTGCTCGACCTGCATCTGCAGGGCGGCGAGACCGCGGTGATGCTGGGTGTTCGTCCGGGACCCGGCCTCCGCATCGCCCTTGAAAACCCGATGCGGGCCGACACGCTGTTTCTCGAACGGGCCGCGATCGAGGTGAACGATCGGGTCTGCCTGATTTCCGGCGACGAGGAGCTCGATGCGAAGCTCGACATCACCGAAGCCGGCGTGCGGCACGTGCTGGGCCTGCTCCGTCAGCGGTTCAACTACGTCGTTGTCGATGTGCCGGTGCCGTTCCCGGCATCGATCTATCCGGTCATTCAGATGTCCCGTCATGTGCTGGTGCTGCTGGAGGCCGAAGTAACCGGCCTGCGCAATGCTCACGCGCTGCGCAACGCCGTCACCAACATCGCGGGCAAGGATCGCGTGTTTACCCTGCTCAACCGTGCCGACCGCGCCGGCGGTCTGCCGAGGGCGACGATCGTCAAGGCGCTGGGCGCCGAACCGGACATGATCATCCCGGATCTCGGCAAGGGAATGACCCAGGCGGTCAACCTCGGCGTTCCGGCTCTCAAGCACGTATCCGGGCTGCGGCGTCACCTCGCTCCGATCGTACGGGAAATCACCGGCGTTGGTGCCAAGAAAAAGGCCGGGTGGAAGAGGTGGCTCGGGCTATGAAAAAGTTCGGCAGGCGCGCAGACGAAATGCCAGTGCGGATGCCCGCAGCGGTGCCGGACGCCCCGGCGGCGGCACCAAGCGCGCGGCCGGTGCCGCCGCCCTTGCCGCCGGCGGAGCCGAGCGTGGCGTCACCGGCGTCCAGCCTGTTTGCATCGGCGCCGAAGCATGAAGAACCTGCGACACACCATCCGGTGATGTCGGCATCCCTGCGCGAACGGGTCATCGAGCAGATCGAGCCGTCGGTGGCCGCGACCGTTCCCCGCGACGTCCTGCGGCGGCAAATCGAGGAAATCATCCACGGCATCGCCAACCAGGAGCGGCTGGAGCTGTCGGGTCGCGAGCAGCTCTTCCTTGCGGAGGAGATCGCGGACGACATGACCGGCTACGGGCCGCTGCGTCCGCTTCTGCTGGATGAGACGATAAACGACATCATGATCAACGGGCCGAGCAACGTCTATGTCGAGCGGGCCGGCAAGCTGGAGCGGGTCGCGGTCCGGTTTCGCGACAATGACCATATCGCCTCCGTCGCACAGAAGATCGCTTCGCAAGTCGGCCGGCGGGTGGATGAATCCAGCCCGATGGTGGACTGCCGTCTGCCGGACGGCAGCCGCGTCAACATCATCCTGCCGCCGCTGGCGATCCACAGCCCCTGCATCTCGATTCGAAAATTTCCGAACCGGCGTCTCAACATCGCCGGGATGATCGAAAACGGCTCGATGACCGCCGCGCTCGGACAGCTGCTGGAGATCGCGTCCCGCTGCCGGCTCAACGTCCTGGTCTCCGGAGGCACCGGTTCCGGCAAGACGACGCTGCTGAACGCCTTGAGTCAGTTCATCGACCATAGCGAGCGCATCGTCACGATCGAGGACGCGGCGGAGCTGCAGCTTCAGCAGCCGCACGTGATCAGCCTGGAGACCCGTCCGGCCAGCCTCGAGGGCACCGGCCAGGTCACGCAGCGCGACCTTCTGTGGAACGCACTTCGTATGCGTCCGGACCGCATCGTGGTCGGTGAGGTGCGCGGCGCGGAGGCGTTCGACATGCTGCAGGCGATGAACACCGGCCATGATGGATCGATCTCCACCGTTCACGCCAACAGTACCCGCGATGCTCTGACCCGCGTGGAGAACATGGTGCAGATGGGGCAGGTCAATCTGCCGTCGCGCGCAATCCGCTCCCAGATCGTTGCCGCCCTGGATCTCATTGTTCAAGTCGAGCGCATGCGCGACGGCCAGCGCCGCATCGTGCAGATCAGCGAGGTGATCGGCCTCGAGGGCGAGGTGATCACCACCAACGACATCGCGTTGTTCGAGTACAAGGACGAGGATGTCCAAGGGCGGATATCCGGCACCTACCGCTCCACCAATGCGGTTCCGAAGTTCAAGAGCCGCCTCGTCTATTACGGGCTCGATCGGGCCTGGGCAGAAGCGATGAGGCACATCTGATGTCGACGCCCTTGATCATCGTCCTGGTGCTGCTGCTGTGTGCTGGGGCAAACACGCTTTGGCTCGACGCACGACAGAGACGAATGGACCGCCAGCTCGAGATTGCGCTGCCGACGGCTGAAGCCGCTGCCTTGGTGTCCATCCGTCGCGCGGCCAAGACGTCGCGTTGGCGTGCGCTCCAGCGCTTCGCCAATTATCGCCCTGATATGGTGTACGTCGTACGGCCGGTCTATGTGCTGCTTGCAGGGGGAATGGCAGCCGCAGGAATTCTCTACGTCAATGGATTCCTGAGGTTCCCTGGCTCCTATGGAGCCATTGCGGCTGTCGGCGTCGCCATCCTGGTCGTGCGCGGTCTGTTCGGATGGCAGCAACAACGCTTTGCAAATCAGCTCTTCCAGCAGCTTCCCGATGCGGTCCAGCTGGTAACGAGCACTGTCCGGTCCGGACTGCCCGTCCACGAAGCATTTCGCACCATCGCCCGCGAGATGCCGCAACCGACATCCGGGCAATTTGCCATCGTCTGTAGCGAACTGAATCTGGGCCGGTCGCCCGAGGAAGCCGTCGAGGAGATCTATCAGCGAACGCAGGTGTCGGAGTATGCGATGTTTGCGGTAACCCTCGCGGTGCAATTGAAGACCGGCGGCAGCCTGGCGGAAACACTGCAGACGCTGGGCGAGACCGTGAGTCAGCGGGTTGCGCTGGCGGCGCGTGCGAAGGCCTTGGCAGGAGAGGTCATCTTTTCATCGCGTGCGCTTACCTGTGCGCCGGTCGTGATCGGCGGGCTGCTTTACCTGATCAATCCGCAGTCGGTCGATCTGCTGTTGTTCGATCCGCAAGGAAACGTGCTTCTCGCTTATGCGGCGTGCTCGGTCCTGATCGGGCATTTCGTGATCCGTTGGATGGTCAGAAGGGAAACCACCCTATGACGGCTGTTCTCGGCTTTGCCACGCTTGCCGTCGCACTCGCGGCCGCGACCTTCCTGCTGGTCATTCGCGAGATACATCTCCGCACCTTGGACACGCGGGTCTCGAATGCCGTGCTGGGCATCTCCGATCGATCGAATTCGAAGGATCTGATCGGTTGGCTTTCATCGGTCGGCATGCGCTACAGGCGCTACTACGCCCAGGAGAATCTCGACCAGCTGAGGATGGTTCTTCAGTCGGCCGGGTTCAATCACTATCGAACCCTGCCGATCTGGATCGGCTTCAAGACGGTCAGCACTTTTGCGTTGCCGATCGCGGCTTTCTCCATTTCGCAGATTCTTGCACGACCGTTCACCGACGTGATGATCTTCACGCTGCTTGGCCTGGCGTTTGGAATCATGATTCCGCGCCTGATCTTGCTGGTCGTGAAGCGACGCTTCGATGCGGCGATCCGGCTCGGCACGCCCGATACCATCGATCTGCTGGTGGTTTGCAGCGAAGCCGGCATGGGCCTGGAGAGCGCGATCGAGCGCGTGGCGGAAGAGATGCGGGAGACCAATCCCGCCATCACCCACGTGCTGCGCGGTCTTCTCGATGATCTCCGGATCCTGCCGAACCGTGCCGATGCCTTCGAGAAGCTCGCGTCCACGTCGGAGGGCCTCCGTCGCTTCGGCACCATGGTCAGCCAGAGCCTGCAATATGGCACGCCGCTCAGTCAGGCGCTGCGCAGCATCGCAGTCGACCTGCGCCGGGAACGCATCACTAAGCTCGAAGAGCGGGCGCACAAATTGGGCGCCAAGCTGACCGTTCCGATGGTGCTGTTTTTGCTTCCGGCGATGTTCGTCATTCTGGGCGGAAGCCCGTTCCTTCATTTGATCCGTACATTCTCCAATCTCGGTAATTGAGCCATGAGTGCAGCTGCAATGAGCCTTTCGACGAACCTGGCCTACGATCGGGCGACCCGATTCCTGGGCAGCGCATGGTTCCTTCTGTTGGCACTTGCCGTGACGACCAATCTTGCGAAGACGGGGGAGCCATGGCCGTCGCTCGTCTCGAACTTTCTTGTCGCGGTGTTTTACCTGATGCTGGCGCTGCTGATCCTGATCCGCGGGCCCGCAAAGGCGCAGGCCGAAGGCCTGCTGCCGAGGGTTGCGGCGTTCGTCGGCACATACTGGCCATGGACGATCACGTTTTTCGAGAAGACCGAGGGCGCATTGCCGAACCTGTTGTCCGCGGTTTGCGTGCTGACCGGCATGATCATGATCCTCGTGACCGTTCGTCATCTCGGACGGTCGTTCAGCCTGGTGCCACAGGCGCGTTCGGTGGTGCAAACCGGACCGTACCGGTGGATCAAGCATCCGCTCTATCTGTCGGAAGAGATCGTGTTCCTTGGTGTCGTGCTGCAGCATCTGAGCTGGATGACCGTGGGCCTGCTGATTCTGCACATCTGCATCCAGGTCTGGCGAATTCACTACGAGGAGGACGTGCTTCGGCGCACGCTTCCTGAATATTCCAGCTACGAGGCGTCGCGCTGGAGATTGATTCCCTATGTCTGGTGAGCGGTCATGCAGAGCTGGAAAAGCCGTGTGAGCGGCAAGCGTTCCCTGATCGCGGATCGACGCGGCGCCGTCGCGTTCGAGATGCTGTTCGTTTTCGCTTTCCTGTTCCTGGTTATTCTGCTGCCGCTTGCCGATCTTGCGCTGGCGGGCTTTCAATACATCCAGGCGCTCGCGGCGCTGCGCGGGTTCGGACAGTCCATCCAGTACTCGCCGCCGGGCGACGTCACGAACGCGTCCACTTGGGCAGCGGCCGCGCTCGCCAAGGCCGATTCCCGTTATCCGATCCCCAGCATCCAGCTGATCTGCGGCGAGAGCAATGCTGTCTGCGATTCGACAAATTCTGATCCTTCGCAGCCGAAGTACTACGTGTATTCAACGACGATCACGTTGTCGCCAATGGTGTTGAGGTCTGCGATCTGCACCAGCACCAATAGCAATCCCTGCTCGTTCACGCTGACCTATTCGGAACGGTTTCAATGAGGTGGTCCATGCGCAACATGCTTCATTGCCGTCGCGGCTCGGCCGCGTTCGCAACCGTGATTGCGTTGATCCCGTTGATCGGAATGATGGCGCTCGGCGGTGAAGCCGGATCCTGGTATGTCACCCAGCAACGCGCCCAGGGTGCGGCTGATGCGGCCGCCTACGCCGGTGCCTTGCGGCTCGCGTGCGACAGCGCTCCGCAGCCGGGCACGACCTGCAACAACACCCAGACGTATGATTACCGTGGCAAGCAGGCGGCGGCCCAGAACACGTTTTGCAATTCCGGCGACACCGCCTATCCCGGCTCCAGATGTGTGGCGACCAGCGGCGTCACGCGGACCGTCCAGGTCGCCTCGCTGACGTCGTGGAACGGGGTAGCGGGGACTTACGTTCAGGCTACCATCAGCCAGCAGCAGCCGGGATATCTGGCTCAGGTGCTTGGCTTGTCGACGGTTACTATCGCCGCGACGGCGGTCGCCAAGCTCGATAGCCTGGCGAAGCCTCCATGCGTGCTGGCGTTGAAGGACCCCGTCACCTTCCAGGGTAGCGCTACGGTCTCGTCGGCAACGTGCGGTATTTCGTCGGACAGCAGCGCGTCGAACGCGGTCGGCTTCATCGGCAATTCGGGTATCTCGGTGAATGCGCCGAGCTACACGGTCGGCGGTTGCTCCCAGACAGGCGGAAGTCAATGCACGGGCGTGCAAACCTATCAGCAACCGATCCCTGATCCGCTGAGTGCAGTCAACACCGCGCTGTCTGCGTTGAAGGCGTCAAATTTCGCGAACAACATCAACAACGCCGCACCGCAGCCATATGAGACATGCAGCTGTTACAATACCAATCCGTCGTTCAGCCCCACCACCGTATTAAACGGCACGTACTATTTTTCGGGGAACATTACTATCAACGGCAATCCGATCATCACGGGAACGGCTACCTTGATATTTTTCGGAACCGGTACATCGCTCAAATTTACAGGGAATCCCACGATCCAGCTTACGGCAATGAAGTCGCCTACGGGGCCGTCGGTCTTGTCAGCATCGGTGTTGGCCCTGATGAAAGATCTTCTGCTCTACGATGGTGAGAGCTATACGAAGCAAGGCGTCAACATCAGTGGCACTTCGACCAGCTATTTCAATGGCACGGTCTATATCCCGAATGCCCCCGTGACATACGGAGGCAACAGCTCGTCGAGTTCCCCGGCTACTGGCTGCTATCAGGTCATAGCCTACGCGGTGACTTTCCAGGGCAATACGACACTGGACAACAGTAAGTGTACGTCGGATGGGGCAGCAAAGCCCAACGTTCAAACCGTGCGCTTGGTGCAGTGATGAAAAGGCTCGATCAGCGCGGGGTGGCGGCTCTCGAGTTCTGTCTCATCGCCGTTCCCTTGTTCACCCTGATCTTCACAGTCTTTGATTTCGGCCGATACGCGATCACGATGCAATCGTTGCGCCTGCTTGCGGATGCCGGCGCCCGGGCGAACATGATCACCTGCTACACGCCCGCCGTGTTGGCGTCCAATTCACCATCCACCTGTACCGGTGACTATCTGACGGATGCGCAGAAGCAGGCCGTTGCTCCGTTCCTGTATGGCGCCAGTCTCACGCCCACCGTGACCACGACGGCGGGCGCCTCGGCGCTGACGGTGACGGCGTCCCAGTCGGGCTTCGCCATGATCATGCCGATCTGGGGCACGTCATTGAACGCGCCAAGCGCGTCCACCACGATTCCGTTCTGAGCAGAGCCCGATTCGGCGAGGCTGATCGGCGGCGCCGGCCTGGGCGGCCGCCAGGGTGGCTCGGCCCGTTGGGCGGGCCGGCGAATAGCCCGGGCGGGCTACGGAAGTGGTGCGCGCTGGCAACAACGGGGAGTTTTCTCCGGGGTTGCCGCGGCCGGGCGGACCTCTTTCCTTGCAATCGAGGCGCGTGGCAGGGGATGATCCCAGAGCCGCCATTAGCGGCCTTGCGACCCGGCTGAGTGCTCGGTGCGCCGGGAGATGGGAATTTTCGCGAGTAACGATTTGTAGTCGGACAGACTGTAAGCTCTACGACGTGCTGGACGAACGGGAGTGATCGGGACGCCGAGGTCGTAGGTTTACGGGGATCGTCGCGGAGACGCGGCGAAGGGGATTGGCATGATGGGAAGTCGCGTTTCGGTCGATGCGGGACTTGGGCTGGTTGCCTTGAGCGCGATGGCGTTTGGCGCTGCGATCGCCCTGTTTCATTTCACCGATCCTGCTGCCGCCGCGGACCGGCGGGCGCCGTCGTCCAGCGGCGTCTTCGTCAGCGAGATGAGCGACGTCCAGCGCGTCAAGGTCACGATCAACAAGTCGCGCACCTTCAGGGTCGATACGGCGTTCTCGTCGATCGTCGCGGGCTCGCCCGAAATCGCCGACGTGAAGTCGCTGAGCGACCACCTGATCTACGTCCAGGGCAAGAAGACCGGCACCACCAACGTCATCCTGTTCGACAGCTCGATGAAGCAGATCGGCATTCTCGATGTCGAGGTGACGCTCGATATCGGCAATTTGCAGCAGAACATCCAGTCCGGCACCGGCACACGCGGCATTCGCGTGTCCTCCTCCGAAGGGCAGGTGGTGCTGAGCGGAATGGCGGCCGATGCCGTCGCCGCCGAGCGGGCGATGACGATTGCCCAGGGCAGCGTTCCCAAGGACGCCATCGTGGTCAATGCCATGAGCGTTGCGGCACCACAGCAGGTGATGCTCGAGGTGCGTTTCCTCGAGGTGAGCCGCGAGGCGGGACGCGATCTCGGCGTGAACCTTTGGGCGGCCAACGCTAACGGGACCAATGTCGCCAATTCAGGGTTGGGCTCTGCCACGGCGAGGCGTGTCGCTATCGGTGGGAACTCAATAAACAGCAATCAAAACGTGACTATTACCGGAACAAATCCATCGGTTACCGACACAACCACAACGAGTACCAATAATGTGGGTGCCTATCCGACTGGCAGTCTTCCGGTGCTCGGAACGATCGGAACGCTTATTGGTTCCGCCGGCGGCGTAGCCGCGCCCCCGTTCGGAAGCTTGTTGACGAGCATTCTTCGAACCAGCAACGGCAGTTCGGTAGACCTTCTGATTACCGCACTGGAAACCAAAGGGCTGGCCCGTCGACTGGCGGAGCCGAATTTGACCACGCTGTCGGGCGATGCTGCGCGATTCCTGGCAGGCGGCGAGATCCCGGTGCCGGTCGCCTCGTCGCCGGTCCCGGGCGCACTGCCGACCGTGAGCATCGACTACAAGAAGTTCGGCGTCGAACTGGCCTTTGTGCCAACCGTGCTGTCGCGCGGGGTGATCAATCTCCGCGTCGAGCCCTCGGTCAGCGAGCTTGATTTTACCAACGCGGTGAGCATCGCCGGAACGACCATCCCGGCGCTGACCCGCCGTGACGCACGCACCACGGTCGAGTTGCGCGATGGCCAGAGCTTTGCCATCGCCGGCCTCTTGCAGACCCGCAACCGACAGGACGTCTCGCAACTGCCCTGGATCGGCTCGGTGCCGGTGCTCGGATCCCTGTTCAGCAGCAAGTCGTACCAGCAGCAGGAGACCGATCTCGTCATCATCGTGACGCCGCGCCTGGTCGCGCCGGCGGCACCCGGCCAGCAGCTGGCGTCGCCGCTCGATTCCCGCCTGCCAGCCAATGACGTCGATTTCTTCCTCAATGGCCAGATGGAAGTGCGCAAGCGTTACGACGACTACGTCAATTCCGGCGGCGACGTGAAGGGACCCTATGGTCACATCATCGCGCCAAACGCTGTTGTACCGGCTCCGCCACCGGCCGTCGGTGCGAACCAGCCGGTCGTGAAGACCTTGAACTAGGGGAGGCGAGAGATGACCGTCAGATACCTCGCTCTGCTCGCGCCCTTCCTGCTCGGCGGCTGCTACGGCGTTTATGGGCATGACGAGATGGACCGCTACGTGCAGCGGTCCGACACCATCACGATGAGCGCCGGCAACGCCAAAGAGGTCAACGCCGTCACGCACACGATCCATCCATGGCCGGCCAATGTCGGCGATCGCAGGATCGCGTACGACGCGCGGCGTACAAACGGTGCCGTACAGCGCTATGGCACTCAGCAACGCCCGCTCGATCAGCTTCCCGACATGGGCGATCCGACCAAGGCGATGGGCCAGCCGCCGCCCGTCACCACAATTCAGAACGTCAACACGACCGGATTGGGCGCAGGGACCGGAGGATCGGTGGCCGTCGGGGTCGGAGGCGGCGGCAGGTAATGTCCTTTGGCTTCGGCCAGGTGCCGGGGCCGGGATTCGGAAGGGAAGTGCGACGTTAGGTTTCGGCGGGCCTCGGTATTTCGGTCGTGCCGTCTGTTTTCGTAGGTAGTTTTGGGATGGATCTTCGAATGGTGCTGGGGATGCGCTGGACTTGGGGAAGCGGGCGAGGATTGTATCGCCTCGCGCCAGCGTTGATCTGTTGCGGCTTGGCGACCGGCCTTGGGGCCTGTGACTACACGACGCGGGAAGCTGCGATCGTTGCGCCCGTGGATCCTCCGGGCGGCGACCCCGTGCAGGAGCCGACCGACGTCAAATACTATCCCTCCGACGAGCCGGTGCGGATGGGACTCGAGCACTACAACCGCGGCAATTACGGAATCTCGCAGCGCTATTTCAAGGAGGCGGTCGAGAAGGCGCCGAAGGACGTGACGGCCTGGGTCGGCCTCGCGGCGAGCTATGACAAGCTGCGCCGCTTCGATCTTGCCGATCAGGCCTATGCGCAGGCGATCCGGCTTGGCGGCGAGACCGTCCAGATCCTCAACGATCAGGGCTATTCCCTCATGCTGCGCGGCAATCTGAGCGGCGCGCGGCGGAAGTTCGAGAAGGCGTATTCGCTCGATCCGGGCAATCCTGTCATCGCCAACAACCTCGAGCTTCTCAACGGCAGCCGGAAGTTCATCGAACGGCCGCCGAACAATCAGCCGTAGGTTGACAGCGGTTCACGAGCCTCTGCACGATTTCTTAGAGGTATGATAATACCCAATTTTGCCCGACGCGTCGAGTTGCCGGGTCCGCCGGCTCCTTTGCATGGGGTTGTTTTCGATATTTTGGCAGCTCGCTCCTGCGACTTGACCTCGCCACGATCTAGTTCGGCATCAGCACGGCATCGACGCGGCGGCTGTTTCGTGTGCTGATGATGATGGCACCGTTGCGGGTCGCAAATCTCGCGCCGACAAGGCGCGGCAGCTTTTCCGTGAGCGATGAAGGCAGCGGAATCATTCCGCCGGTGATGGGATCGCCGACATTGATCGGCGCGACGGCTGCGCCGGCCGAAGGCGCTGCCTTGATGTACTCCCTTATCAACTGAATCTCTTCACGCGAGAGGCTGAGCGCGGCCTGTTCGCCTGCGCCGTCAGTCAGCTTCTTTTCCGCCTCGGCCTTGTTCTGCGCATCTTCCTGCTGGGCGGCATCGCGTTTTGCGACTTCGACCTGTTCGAGTCTGGCGAGGCGTTCCCGCAGCGGCGCGATTTCCCGTCGCAAGACGGCAATGTCCGACTTCAGCGAAGAGAGCTGACCAAGCGCGATCGCGGCGGCAACGCAAGCGACGACCGAGATCAGGCTGAGGCACGCCACCGCCAGCCCCGTCAATCCGCCTCGACGATCGGCACGACGATCCCTGACATCCTCCGCGGATCGCCGTCGCCGCGCGGCGGCGAATTTGGGCTTGATCGTGCCGAGCAAGCTGACCAGACCGGATAGCCGCGAAGCCGTTCGGTTCGTCTCTTGAAACGAGCCGAATGCAGGCGCAGGGATGATCGGAGAGTCCCCCGAGGGGATGTCGGGAGCCGTGGTCGAACGGCCCTCGCCGGATGGCTGGCGGTCGTCGCGGTCATCGGGCGTCATGCCGGGGAGCTCGAGATCAACGCCGTCGGGTTGGTCGATCGCGGTGTCCGCACCTGGATGGCGCGTGTCGGATGCAACAGCGTTCAATCGTTCCGTTTCCTGTTCATTGAGGCCTTGTTCGATGCGCGAGGCTTCAAGCGAGCGCCACAACGAGAGCCCCGAATCGGTGATCTGCAGGCCCGCATCGTTGATCGATGCCCATCCCGATTGGAAGACGTCGGCGTCGCCAAGCTCGGACGGCCGCTTCGACTGCGCGGCTTCATCGCCGGCCGCGATCATGCGCTTGACCTCGCGGCTGACCTCGTCGATCGCGATCCGCTCCCCGGGCCTTGCGGCCAGCACACTCAGGATCGCCAGATTGAACCTCATGCGGCGCCTCGCGATGCCCGATCAACCGGCGGTGCGGCCGTTCCTCTCCCGTCAGGCGACGTGCAAGCCTCAGCGGGGTCGAAGCGGATCAATCATGCCGGCACGGACGTCGGTCAGTCAGGGAGTCGAGCAAGTGTACCGGCTCCCCAAGGGGCAAACAATCCGGCACCAGACCTACGACAGATGGATAAGTCGGCCCGCAAACGCGACGCGTCGGGATCGCGTTCGCTGCGCGCCTCAGAGAAACTCGCGAAGCCTGGAGAGCTCGATCACATGCTCGGGTGACAGCACGTCGGGGACGAGGGGAGGCTGCGACTTGGTCCGGATCTCGTAAAGATGTCGCGTCTTCTCGGGCTTGCCCATGAAATCCCGAATGCATTGGTCGAGCGTTCCGTTGACGACCATATAGGGCGCGCGATCCTCTCGCCTCGCGTTGTTGAGCGAAGGCCATTTGTAAAGGTGGGCCGCAGCTTGGAAGTCCACCTGATGAGATTGGTCGGTCATTGCAAAATATCTAGCCGAAAAAGCCTCACGCGGCAAAGTCGGCCGGCTGATGAGTGAGCCGGTGCGGCAATACGCGCAAGCTGCGTGCGGTCGTCCATCGCAGAAGCCGCCGTCATGCACCCCGAACGATCCGCTGATGTGCCTCGCGTTTGATGCCTCGCAGCAACTCCCGCTTCGATCTCCCGCAGGCCGAGATCGGTGGCGATGGGGCGAGGCCGGCTGAAGGAAGAGCCGGCAGACTCCCTAGCGCGGCACGCGCGCAGTGGCGGCGCGCGTTGACGACCTCACTCGTTCGCGGCGCCAGCGGCCGCGACGACGCGTGCTGGATTGACTCGATTCCAGAATGTTCCTATTTTGTTCTATTGTCAATTTTCACGTCCGGGGACGGGCGGCTTCGGTCAGGTCAGGGATGAACGGGTCGAGATGGCAGCCGCAGCCACCATCCTTCATGCGGACCTCGATGCATTTTACGCATCGGTCGAGCAACTGCTCGAGCCGTCGCTGCGCGGCAAGCCGATCGCCGTCGGGGGCGGGGTTGTGCTGGCGGCGTCCTATGAGGCCAAGGCCTTCGGGGTGCATGGCGGCATGTCGGGGCGAGAAGCGCGCCAACTGTGCCCGCAGCTCGTTTTCGTCGGCGGCCATTTCAGCGATTACCAGCGGCTGGGCGACGCGGCCATCAAGGTGATCGGCGACTTCACGCCGCTGGTCGAGCGAATTTCGATCGACGAGGCGTTTGCGGATGTTGCCGGCTGCACGCACCTGTTCGGAACGCCTGCCGAGATAGCCGCGTCGATCCGGTGGCGCGTGCGCACCGAGCTCGGCCTTCCGATCTCGGTCGGCGTCGCCCGCACCAAGCATCTGGCGAAGATCGCCTCGCAGGTCGCAAAGCCCGACGGACTTGTCGTCGTTGATCCCACCGCCGAGCTAAGCTTTCTTCACGAACTGCCGGTTGAGTTGATGTGGGGGGTAGGGCCGGTCACCAGGACCCGGTTGGACGCGATCGGCGTTGCGACGATCGGTCAGCTCGCCAAACTGTCGGAACGGTCGCTGATGCACTTGCTCGGTCCGGCAGCGGGCGAGAAACTCGCCGCGCTGGCCTGGAATCGCGATCCGCGACAGCTCAAGCCACACCGGCGCGCGCGATCGGCAGGAGCACAATCGGCACTCGGCCGAAAGCCTGCGATCGAGCAAGTCATCCGGCCAACGTTGCTCCATCTCGCCGACCGCGTCGCCACGCGGCTTCGGGCGAAGTCACGGCCTGGACGAACCGTGACGGTGCGCGTCCGCTTCGCCGACCTGAAGTCGGTGACGCGCTCGATGACGCTCGATGCGCCGGTGTGCACGACCATCGTCCTGGCCCGGCTCGCCGAGAATCTGGTGCGCGCTGCCCTTGCCGACCATCCCGGCGAGAAGGTCATCTCGCTGTTGGCGATCTCGGTGTCGCATCTCGAGGAGCATTGGGATCTTGCGCTGGAGCTTCCACTCGGACTGGCGGATGAAGCGCTTCGCCCTGGAAGCCCGACAGGGATGGCCCGCTGGGCGGCGGACCGTGCGATCGACAAGATCCGCGAGCGCTTTGGCTGGGAGGCGATCGGATATGGTTCAGCCGCGCTGGAGGTGGTTCATTCGGTGCCCGATGCGTTTCGCAAGCTTGCCGAGAGAGAGCTCTAGCGCTCGCTGGTTCACGTACCTGTCACTGCATTAAGAAAAGGCAATTTGGAATCGCGCGCTTGTGAGTGGCGACCCCGCACCGCCGGCTTATTTTGAGCCTGCGGAGGGACAGCCATGAAGCACAGCGCCGAACTGATCCAGACGATGCGCGATGCGTTGGATGCGGTCATGACAAGCGTGCCGGCGGATCAATCCGTGTTCGGTCTCAAGGCCGCTGTTGCGGAATGCATCCTGCGAGCCGCAGCTCACGGCCAGACATCGTTCGACGGGCTCGTGACCTCAGCATCCGATCAGCTTCAGTCGATCATCTCGATGCTGACCTAGGCGATCGGGAGGCGTGCGACCATCGCTCGCACCATGCCGCGCGGAGCGCTGATGATGCAATCGCTCGGGCCGACGGTTCTCTCAGGGCAGCGATACGACCCGTAGATTGTTGGTCGTTCCCGCTTGTCCAAAGGGAATGCCGGCAACAACGACCAGCAGATCGCGGCTCGATGCAAACTGCTCTGCATGCGCGAATGCAGTTGCGCGCTCGACCATCTCCTCATAGCTCTGAACGTCGCCGGAAAGCACGCTGTGAGCGCCCCAAAGCAGGCACAGGCGACGCGACACTTCGCGGCTTGGGGTGATGGCGAGGATCGGGCGGCTCGGCCGCTTGCGCGCGACGCGTGCGGCCGTGGTGCCGCTCGAGGTGTAGGCCACGATGGCCGCGGCGTGAACGACGGAGGCGAGATCGGCCGCTGCCGTCGCCACGGCATGCGGTGGCGTCTGCTCTTCGCCGGGCTGGGTCGCCTCGACGATCGAGCGGTACATCTTGTGTTGCTCGGTGCTGCGGATGATGCGGTCCATCATCTCGACCGCCTCGCGCGGATATCGGCCTGTCGCGGACTCGGCCGACAGCATCACTGCGTCTGCGCCGTCATAGATGGCGGTCGCAACGTCGGAGACTTCCGCACGCGTCGGCGTAGGGGCGGCGACCATGGAGTCGAGCATTTGCGTGGCGACGATCACGGGCTTCACCGCGAGACGGCAGGCCCGCACCAGCTCCTTCTGGCGCCCCGGCACGTCCTCATGCGGGATTTCGACGCCGAGATCTCCCCGCGCAACCATGATGGCGTCGCACAACTGGATGATATCGTCGATCCGTTCGAGCGCTGCCGGCTTCTCGATCTTGGCCATCAGACCGGCGCGGTCCCCGATGAGGCCTCTCGCCTCGATGATGTCCGAGGGCTTCTGCACGAACGACAGCGCAACCCAATCCACGCCAAGTTTCAGGCCGAACTCCAGATCGAGGCGATCCTTCGCGGTCAGCGGTGAAAGATCGAGGACCGTCCCCGGCAGATTGACGCCCTTGTGATTCGAGATCGTGCCGCCGACGATCACCTTGGCTTCGATGAAATCGTCACCGAGCCCGGTAACGCGAACGCGGACCCTGCCGTCGTCGATCAGAAGGTCATGGCCAGGGGCAACGGCGGCAAAGATCTCCCGATGCGGGAGGGGAATTCCGGTTCGGTCGCCTTCCGATCCGGACAAAACGAACCGAATGGTCTCTCCGGCCACTGCGGCGATCTTTCCATCGCGCAAGGTGCCGACGCGGATCTTCGGACCCTGGAGGTCCATCAGGATGCCGATCGGTCGGCCGACTTCCTGTTCCAGCTTTCGGATCGCCGCGTGAATGCGTGCGTGGTCGCTCTGCGTTCCGTGACTGAAGTTCAGGCGGAATGTATCGACGCCCGCCAGCAGCAGCGCCTCGAGCATCTCGGGGGAACTGCTGGCGGGACCGACGGTTGCGACGATCTTGGCGCGTCGATGACGGCGCATGGGTCACCTCATTGCTGGCTTGATTCCCGGCTTGCCGGCTGCAATCAGCACGGCGCGGATATCGTTGACATTGGTAAGCGTTGGCCCGGTGCGTACGAGGTCTCCAAGGCGGTCGAAGAACGTATAGCTGTCATGGGCAGCCAGGTACGCCCGTGCGTCAAGCAGATTCGCGGCGGCGCGCCGCAGCGTATCCGGACCGATCAAAGCGCCAGCCGCATCTTCCGTTCCATCAATTCCATCGCTGTCGCCCGCAATGGCCCAGATATCGGACGCGCCGGACAGGGCGACGGCAAGCCCCAGCAGGAATTCGGTGTTGCGGCCGCCACGTCCCGCCGGCCCGCGCCCGATCGTAACCGTCGTTTCTCCTCCGGACAGCAGCACCGTGGGGGCGGGGCCTGGCTGCGCGCGCCTCGCGACTGATAGGGCGATGCCGGCCATCACGGTTCCGAGTTCCCGTGCCTCGCCCTCGATCGCGTCGCCAAGGATGATCGGCGTCAGGCCTTCGTCTCTGGCGGCGCTGGCCGCAGCGTCAAGCGCATGGAATGGAGCGGCAAGGATGCGGACATCGGCATCGATCTCGCCGGGTTTGGGCGTCTCGTCCGCCCGTTCAAGCACAAGCCGCGCCGCTTCCGGCAGGTCGATGGCAAACCGGCCAACGATCTCCAGCGCATCGGCTTTTGTGCTGCTGTCCGGCAGCGAGGGACCGGAGGCAATCGCGGCGGGATCGTCGCCGGGAATGTCTGAGATCACAAGGGTCGTGACGCGGGCGGGACGGGCAGCCAGCGCCAGCCGCCCGCCCTTGATCGCAGACAGATGTTTGCGGACAACGTTCATCTCGGCAATTGTCGCGCCGCTTGCAAGGAGTGCCCGATTGACCGCCTGCTTGTCGGCGAGAGTCATCGGAGATGCCGGAAGGGTCATCAGCGCCGAGCCACCGCCGGACATCAGCGCGATGACGAGATCGTCTGCTGAAAGCCCCTCGACGGCGCGCAGCATGCGAAGGGCAGCGGCCTTGCTCGTGTCATCCGGCACGGGGTGAGACGCTTCGAGCACTTCGATGCGGCCGGTTGGAACCGAATGGCCGTGGCGCGTGACGACGACACCCGAAAGATCGACGTCAGGCCATGCCGCGTCGAGGCCCGCCGCCATGGCCGCCGACGCCTTACCCGCGCCGACGACGATGCATCTGCCCTTCGGCTTTGCCGGCAGGGCGCTGGCGATCGTGATCCTCGGATCGGCGCTCGCGATGGCGGCGCCGAAGATTCGCCGCAGGGCGGTCCGAGCTCGCACATCCGTCCATTTGTCGCTCAATCGTTTGCGCTCCGGCCGATAAGTCTCTTGTTATGGCGCCTTCTCGAGACGGTCGTAAGACACGGGTGCCTCCAGTCGACCGCCTTCACCGGGAAAGACCTTCGCGCGAGCGGTTGCGGCGCTTGCCGTCGCTTCACTGCCGAGAATGAACGCGCGCCGCATCGGCTTGATCAGGAACAACGCGGTGAGGGCAGCGGTAGCATTGAGTGCAACCGCGACGATGAACACGGCCTGCCAGCCGAGCTGGGAAGAGATGATGCTCGCAAGCGGCACGAGCAGCGCTGCCGTGCCCTTCGCCGTGTAGAGCATGCCGTTGTTGGTGGTTGCGTATTTGGCGCCGAACGTGTCGCCCGCCGTCGCGGGAAACAGGCTGTAGATTTCGCCGAAGACGCCGAAATAGATCGCCGTGGCCAGCACGAAGACAACCGGAATGTGACCGTAGCTGGACAGCGTCAGCAACATCAGCGCCGCAGTCGCGAACGCGATAAACATCGTGTGCTCGCGGCCGATATTGTCGGAGACCCAGCCAAAGAGCGGACGGCCGAAACCATCGAAGACGCGATCGAGCGAGATGGCAAACGTCAGCGCCGCCATCTGGAAGCCCGCCAGGGTGACCGGCGTGTCCGCGATCTTGAAGTCATGGGCGATCGGCCCGATTTGCGCGGCGGTCATCAACCCGCCCGAAGCCACCATGACGAACACCAGGTACATGACCCAGAAGATCGGGGTGCGCAACACCTGGGGCGGGGTGTAGTCGATCGCGCTCTGCGGCAGATTGAGCCGCTTCTTCCTGGGCGCCTCGACGCCATCCGGCGGGCGGACGAACCAGGCCAGCAGGATGACGATGAGGCCTTGCCCGATCCCGAAGGTCAGGAAGGTGCTCTGGTAGCCGCTGGCGGCGATCATGTTGGCGATCGGTACGACGGTGAGGGCCGCACCGGCGCCAAACCCGGCGGCGGTTGCCCCTGCAGCCAGGCCGCGCCGGTCCGGAAACCATTTCAGCGCATTGCCGACGCAAGTGCCGTAGACGGCGCCGGCGCCAATGCCCGCGACGATTGCTGCCGCATAAAGCGTGACGAGAGATGAGGCGTATGAGTTCATGACCCAGGCCAACCCGATCATCAGCCCGCCGAACGTGATGACGATGCGGGGGCCGTATTTATCCACGAACCAGGCCTCCACCGGCACGAGCCATGTCTCCGTCATCACGAAAATCGTGAAGGCGAGCTGGATGGCTGGACGACCCCAGTGAAACTTCGCGTCGATCGGATCAACGAACAGTGTCCACCCATATTGCAGGTTGGCGATCATCGCCATGCAGACAATTCCGATCGCCAGCTGCAGCCAACGGAAGCCGCCGGCCGATGATGCCGGATTCGTGGAGATCATGTACGCTCCTAAGATCACTGTCGTTTGGGCCGGCTGCGTCGGGCGATCGTCCCGCCGCCGCCTACTGACGGAATTCGTTGGTCAACTCGCCGATTCCGTCGATCGCGACGGTGACCGTGTTGACAGGCTCCTTCATCACCCCGACGCCAATCGATGTCCCGCAGCAGATCAGGTCGCCCGGCAACAGCGTCATGTCGTGCGAGATCTTGCTGACCAGCGTCTGTGCGCTGAAGATCATGTCCGCGATCGGGTAGTTCTGGCGCTCGACGCCGTTCAGGATGGTGCGCACCACAAGGCGTGCGGGGTCGAGGCCTGAGGCAATGACGGGACCGAAGGGGCCATATCCGTCGAAGCCCTTGGCCCGTGCCCATTGCGGAAAGGTCGGGTCGCGATTGAGGATGTCCGCGGCGGTGACGTCGTTGGTGCAGGTGTAACCGAAGATGAAGGCGTCGGCCTGCTCGGGCGCGACCGCCGTGCAGCTCCTGCCGATGACGATGCCAAGCTCGCCTTCGTAGGTCGTCTTGCCGTCGTAGCCCACCGGGCGCCTGATGACGGCGCCGGGTGCGGTGACGCTGGTTGGCGCTTTCAACAGGTACAGCGGTTCGGCAGGTTCAGGCGATTTCAGCTTCTCCGCAAGTGCGTGAAAATTGTTCCAGAGCGCGATGATCTTGCTCGGTTGCGTCGGGGCGAGCAGCTCGACATTGTCCGGCGCCAGCGTTTGTCCCGTCGGTCGCGTGTCGCCGAACATGTCCCCTTCGTGCACGGAGATGCCGGCTGGGGTGAGTTGCCCGAAGCCGATTTCGGCATGGTGGCGGAAGCGGACCCAGCGCGTAACATTGGCCATCGGGATCACGCCACCGCCAGCGTTTCTGCTGCTGCGGCGCCGGCCGCTCCGTCATAGAGGCCGGCCAGCCTGGTGCGCTGCGCGACCAGGGCCAGCACCGCATCGAGGGCGGGCGTCGCGATTCCTGTCATCCGGCCCATCTCCTGCACCACGGTGATCAGCGGATCGATCTCGACCGGACGTCCACGTTCGAGATCCTGCAGCATCGAGGTCTTGTGCGCGCCGACCTTGCGCGCACCTTCGATGCGGCGTTCGACATCGACCCGAAACTTGACGCCGAGGCTTTCCGCGATCGCCTGGGCCTCCAGCATGATCGCCCGGGACAGCGCGCGCGTGCCGGGATTGCTGCAGATCACGTCGAGCGTCGCGTGGGTGAGGGCGCTGATCGGGTTGAAACAGACGTTGCCCCACAGCTTGAGCCAGATCTCGTCACGGATACGGTCGAGAACGGGTGCTTTCATGCCCGCGGCCACGAACAGCTCGGAAAGTTTCTGGACGTCGGATGTGATCTCGCCGGAGGGCTCGCCCAGCGGAAAGTTGTTGCCGTAGACGTGGCGGATCACGCCGGGCGCCTCGATTTCGGTGGCGGGGTACACCACGCAGCCGATTGCACGTTCGGGGCCTAGCTCGTTCCACTGCCGACCGCCGGGATCGATGCTCTCGAGCGTCGATCCCTCGTGCCGACCACCGTGCTTGTGGAAATACCAATAGGGAATGCCGTTGACGGCGGTGACGATGCGGGTCCGATCGCCCAGCAGCGGCTGCATGGGTTCGATGACGCCGGTGATCGAATGCGCCTTGAGGCAGATGATGACGTAATCCTGCTCGCCGAGTTCGGCGGGGTTATCGGTACAACGAGGATGCACGACGCGCTCCTCGTCGCCGATCAGGAGCTTCAGGCCGTTCTGCCGCATCGCGGCGAGATGTGCGCCCCGCGCGACCAGGCTGACATCGGCACCAGCGCGCATCAATTCGACACCGAGATAGCCGCCGATTGCGCCGGCGCCGTAGATGCAGATTCTCATGAGATCCTCGCAAGCAGAATGGGGACACAGCAGGAGCCGCAGCGGGCTCGAACCGAGTAGCGTGGCAATGGACTTGGGTAACTCTGTCAGGCCGCGCAGGCGGCTTCCTCGTAAGCAAGGGTGATGTCCCGCATGCTCACGACGCCGACAAGCCGGCCGTTGTCGATGACGGGGATATGGCGGATCCCGTGACGGGCCATGAGGCGCTCGACATCCGTGAGCGCATCTTGCGAATTGCAGGACAGCAGCGGCCGCGGCGAAATGAACTGCGCGACTTTCATCGCAAGACCATTGGTGCCGCGCTCGGCGATCACAGCAACGACGTCGCGCTCGCTGAACATTCCGACCACGGCGGCGTCCTTGCTGCGCGAGGCGCTTCTGACCACGAGGGCGCCGACATTGCTCGCGTACATCAGGTTCGCCGCAATGCTCACGGTTTCGTTCGAGCCGATCGTCACCAGGTGCGGACTGTTGTTGCGAAGGATGTCCCCGACGTACATGGCAGCGTTCTCCCGGTTGCGTGATTAGGTCGTTCCGAAATAATCGTGGTATACATTATCCCAGAAGTCAAACAAAAGAATCGAGCCATTTTAAAAGAAGAATGGCAAAAATACTGACCTATTCGCAGATTACGTTCCCTTGACTCCAGGGCGTTATGGTATGCCATATGCCAACTCTGGCGCTCGTTCTTGGCGAGCAATTTCGTTCTGAACCGCAACCGGTTAGGGTCAGGTCGTGATGAAAAGAGAGCCGATCAGGCGCAAGCCATCCGATCCCGATCTTCGCGCGCAGCCGGAGCAGGACGTACGCGACGGCGGTGTTCAGTCCGTCGATCGCGCCATGCAAATCCTGGAGACACTTGCAGAGGATGATGAAGGCTATCGGCTGACCGATCTGGCGATCCGTACCGGCCTGTCGCCCTCGACCGTTCATCGTCTGCTGACCACGCTCGAGAACCGCAGGTTCGTGCAGTTCGACCGCGAGGAGTCCAAGTGGCACATCGGCGCGCAAAGCTTCGTGGTCGGCTCGACCTTCGTGCGCCGGCGGAATTTTGCCGCGCAGGCGCTGCCTTATCTGCGCAAGCTGCGCGACCAGACCAGGGAGACGGCCAACCTTGCCGTGGTCGATGACGAATCCATCATCGTCGTGTCCCGCATCGAAAGCCGCGAGATCATGCGCTCGCTGACCAAGGTCGGCGGACGCGTCGCGATGATCGCCTCGGGAGTGGGCAAGGCGGTGCTGGCTACCTATTCCGATGCCGACGTCAACGCGATCATTCGCCGTCAGGGCATGCCGCGGCTGACGGAAAAATCGATCGTGCGGCCCGGCGAGTTGTTCAAGGAATTGGAGAGCGTGCGGCGTCAGGGTTATGCGGTGGATGATGAAGAGGCGCGCCTCGGCCTGCGCTGCGTAGCTGCGGTCGTCTTCAACGACTGCAACGAGCCATATGCCGCGATCTCGGTATCGGGCATGGCGGACAGGCTGACGAACGAACGCTTGCCGGAGATCGGTACGATTGTGCACCAGATCGCGGCCGAACTCACGGCCGAGCTTCGCGGGAACCGCACGCAGCAAGCGCAGGCGTGAGGCGGGCTGCAATTTCGTTCGCAACAATTTCCATTTCTACGTTGATGCTAATCGTTTGAAGAAGCGCAAGAAATCGCGGGCGTTGCCACAGCGCGGAAATTCCAATCGATTGCGTTGAGATCGATGCTCGCGGGCCTGATGATCGTGCTCAGGCCAACTCATAGCGAAGCGGGATCATCACATGAAGATGCGAGCGGTGGATGCAGCGGTCCGCATACTGGAGCGCGAAGGGATCACTTGCGCTTTTGGCGTTCCCGGCGCGGCGATCAATCCGCTTTACTCCGCACTGAAGCGCAACGGCACGATCCAGCATATTCTGGCGCGGCACGTCGAAGGCGCCTCGCATATGGCGGAAGGCTATACCAGAGCGAAGGCGGGCAATATCGGCGTTTGCATCGGCACATCGGGCCCCGCCGGCACCGACATGATCACCGGGCTCTATTCGGCGATAGCGGATTCGATTCCGATCCTCTGCATCACCGGTCAGGCGCCGCGGGCGCGGCTCTACAAAGAGGATTTCCAGGCCGTCGACATCGAGTCGATCGCAAAGCCGGTGACGAAATGGGCCGTCACCGTGCGCGAGCCGGCGCTGGTGCCGCGCGTGTTCAGCCAGGCTTTCCATATCATGCGGTCGGGGCGGCCGGGACCGGTGCTGATCGATCTTCCGCTCGATGTGCAATTGGCCGAGATCGAGTTCGACGACGAGACCTATTCACCGCTGCCGGTCTACAAGCCGACGGCGACGCGCAAGCAGATCGAGAAGGCGCTCGAGATGCTGAACGCCGCGGAGCGGCCGCTGATCGTGGCCGGCGGCGGCGTGATCAACGCCGATGCTTCCGAGCTGCTGGTCGCCTTCGCCGAGGCGGTCAACGTTCCCGTGGTTCCGACGCTGATGGCGTGGGGCGCCATTCCTGACGATCACGCGCTGATGGCAGGCATGGTCGGCTTGCAGACCAGCCATCGCTATGCCAACGCCACGATGCTCGAATCCGACTTCGTGCTCGGCATCGGAAATCGCTGGGCCAACCGCCATACCGGTTCGATCGAGACCTACACGAAGGGTCGCAAATTCGTCCACGTCGACATCGAGCCGACGCAGATCGGACGGGTCTTCAATCCGGACCTCGGTATCGTCTCGGACGCCAAGGCCGCGCTGGAAATGTTCGTGAGCGTCGCCAGGGAGTGGCGGAAGTCCGGGAGGCTGCGCGATCGGCAGGCCTGGCCCGCCGCCTGCCGCGACCGCAAGCGTTCGATGCTGCGCAAGAGCCATTTCGATAACATCCCGATCAAGCCGCAGCGCGTGTACGAGGAAATGAACAAGGCCTTCGGCCGCGACACCTGCTACGTGACCGTGATTGGATTGTCGCAGATCGCCGGCGCCCAGTTCCTCAACGTCTACAATCCACGCAACTGGATCAACGCTGGCCAAGCCGGCCCTCTCGGCTGGACGCTGCCGGCCGCGCTTGGCGTGCGCGCCGCCGATCCCGACCGCGACATTGTCGCGCTGTCGGGTGACTACGACTTCCAGTTCCTGATCGAGGAGCTCGCGGTCGGGGCGCAGTTCAATCTGCCCTACATCCACGTCGTCGTGAACAATTCATATCTCGGCCTGATCCGGCAGGCGCAGCGCGGCTTCGACATGGACTATCACGTCCAGCTCTCGTTCGAGAACATCAACGCGCCCGAGATCGGCGGTTACGGCGTCGACCATGTGGCCGTTGCGGAAGGGTTGGGCTGCAAGGCGATCCGGGTCACCGATCCGAACGACGCGCAGGCGGCGTTCGCGACCGCACGCGAGCTGATGACGAAGCATCGCGTGCCCGTGGTGGTGGAGTTCATTCTCGAGCGGGTGACCAATATCGCCATGGGAGCGGAGATCGACAACATCGTCGAATTCGAGGAGGTGCTGGATCTTCCGCTCGATGACGTGCCGAGCGCATCACGTTCCGGCACGCTGTTGCCGGCCTGACGACATCTTTCAGCGCTTCAAGCGGAGATATGACCCGTGCCTCAATTTGCCGCCAACCTCACCATGCTCTTCAACGAGCTGCCGTTCCTCGATCGGTTCGCGGCCGCCAAGGCCGCCGGCTTCAACGCAGTCGAGTATCTCTTTCCTTATGACTTCGAGAAGGGCGCGTTGCGGGAGGAGTTGACGCGCTGTGAGCTGACCCAGGTGCTGCACAATCTTCCGGCCGGCAATTGGGCAGCTGGCGAGCGGGGCATTGCGATCCTGCGCAATCGTGTCGACGAATTTCGCGACGGTGTGGTGCGCGCAATCGACTACGCCAAGGCGCTGGATTGCCGGCAGCTGAATTGCCTGGTCGGCATCGCCCCCGCCGGAGCGGATACGGCAGACCTGCGCGAGACCCTCGTGTCCAACCTCCGCTTCGCTGCCGGCGCACTCGGCCAGCATGGCATCAAGCTTCTGGTCGAACCGATCAACACGCTCGATATTCCCGGCTTCTTCCTGAACCGTACGGAACAGGCGGTGCAGCTCATTTCCGAGGTGGGCTCGTCCAATCTGTTTATCCAGTACGACATCTATCACATGCAGATCATGGAGGGTGATATCGCGCGGACCCTGCAGAAGCATCTCGGCCGGATCGCGCATGTCCAGGTCGCCGACAATCCGGGGCGTTATGAGCCGGGAACCGGCGAGATCAACTACTCCTATCTGTTCAAGCATCTCGACAGCATCGGGTATCGGGGCTGGATCGGATGCGAATACAAGCCGCGGACGACCACGCTCGAGAGCCTCGGCTGGCACGCCGCGCAGACTTTCGTCACCTAGAGCTTGTTCCGTTCCGATTGAATCGGGACGGAGCTCTGGAATTTTGTTTTGACGCGTTTTCTTCACGCGAGCCGAGAGTCGCTCGTTGGAAAACGCCTTCATCCGCCTGACAGGAGCAACGACAATGAAAGACATCGGGTTCATCGGACTTGGCACCATGGGACGTCCGATGGCGGGCCACCTCCTGGCTGCAGGCTATCGCCTGTTCCTGCACGACGTCGTACCGCTTGCGCCCGAGCTGATTGCAGCCGGCGGCATCGCTTGCGAGTCTGCCAAGCAGGTGGCGCAGGAAGCGGACGCCGTGATCATCATGGTGCCGGACACTCCGCATGTCGAAGCCGTGCTGTTCGGTCAAGGCGGCGTCGCGGAGGGCATCTCCAAGGGCATGATCGTGACGGATATGAGCTCGATCTCTCCGCTGGCGACGAAGGAGTTTGCACGCAAGATCGATGCGCTCGGGGCCGACTATCTCGACGCGCCGGTCTCCGGCGGCGAAGTTGGCGCAAAGGCGGCCAGCCTGACCATCATGGTTGGCGGACGGGAGCGGGCGTTCAATGCGATGAAGCCCCTGTTTGAAACGATGGGGAAGAATGTCACGCATGTCGGCGGCAACGGCGACGGCCAGACCACCAAGGTTGCGAACCAGATCATCGTGGCGCTGACCATCGAGGCGGTGAGCGAGGCATTGCTGTTCGCCTCAAAGGCGGGGGCCGACCCCGCGCTGGTGCGCCAGGCGTTGATGGGTGGCTTTGCGTCGTCGCGAATCCTTGAAGTGCACGGCGATCGCATGCTGAAGCGCAATTTTGATCCAGGCTTTCGCATTGAGCTGCATCAGAAGGATCTCAACCTCGCGCTGGAAGGCGCGCGCGCGCTCGGCTTGTCGCTGCCAGGCACTGCCGCAGCCCAGCAGCTGTTCAACGCCTGTACCGCCCTCGGCGGCAAAAGCTGGGACCATTCCGCTATTCTGAGAGCGCTGGAAGTCATGGCTGGCCACGAGGTCGCCGCTGCCTGAGCTTTATGCAAGGAATGGACGAGAATATCGCGGGCTCGGTCGGTGTGGGGGAGGCGGTAGCGCTTACCCGCCACGGATCAGGCGCCTTGCGCGCCAAGTCGGTCGCTCGGCGTTCGGATCGTTTGCTGGGCATTTTCTGGTGTCCCTAGCGCGCCCCGTGAGGACGAACAAGGTTGTCCGCCCACACCTCGGCAATGTGAGACAGTGCCAGATCCGGCTTGCGCTCGAGCAGAAGTTCAAGCACGCGCGGCGGCGTCAGGGGTAATTCCTGCACCCGCTTTCCTGTCGCGTTGGCAACGGCGCAGGCGACGGCGGCGCCAACATTGAGGATCGGCACCTCGCCGGCGCCCTTGGTGCCGAGCGGCCCCACCGACGGCGCGCCCTCATAGAGGCTGATCTCCACCGGTACGACGTCGAGCGCAAGCGGTACGCGGTAGGTCTCAAAGCCGCTTTGACTGACACGGCCATTGCCGCCGATCGTCACCTCTTCGTGCAGAGCGTAGCCGAGACCCTGCACCACGCCGCCCTGGATTTGGCCGTGGATTGCGCGTGGGTTCAGCGCACGGCCGACGTCTTGGACCACGCGATAGCTTAGCACCTCGACATGCCCGGTCTCCGGATCGACGGCGACCTCGCAGTCGTGGACGGCGAAGACGGGGATGTCGATCGCGTCGATGAAATGACCGGCAACGCAACCGGGCATCGCCGGAACCCCGGCGCCGGTGAAGGCGCCGGTGCCCGCGACCGGTCCGCCCAGCGCTTGAGCGCGGGTCGCGACCTCGGCGACGGTGCGGCCGGAGCCCGGCGCGCCCGCGATCTCGATCCGGCCATCGCGCATGACGAGATCGCCGGGCGCGGCCTCGATCATCTCGGAGGCGATCCTCAAAAGCTTGGTGCGGACCTCCTGTGCCGCCGACAGGCTGGCGGCGCCGAGCGAGACGGTGGTGCGGCCGCCACCGACGCCGACATCATAACCGGCTGCATCGGTATCGGCGGCGCGGACGATCACTTGCTCGGGCGCGATGCCGAGCGTGCTGGCAACGATCTGCGGCAGGCTCTGCATCATCGAGCCGGATCCGATCTCGACACCCGACGTGACCAGGGTCGCCGTGCCGTCGGCATTCATGTTCACCGTCGCGGCCGACGGGCCGACGAAGACGAACCAGGTGCCGACGGTGGTCGCACGTCCAAGGAGCTTGCCGTCGGTGCGCGCCGGCAGTGGCGCTGCGGCGTCGCGCAACGTATCCATCCGGTCGAGCATCGGGCCGAGCACATCGCCCTCGAATACCTGGCCGGTGGCGCCGAGGTCCTTGTCGCCGAGGACATTGCGACGCCGGAAAGCAAGTGGATCCATTCCGATCCGCGCTGCGATCTCGTCGGTGTGCCGCTCGAGCGCAAAGGTGTTGTAGACGCCGTTGCAGCAGCGGAACGCCCCGTTCGGCGCCGTGTTGGTATAGACCGCGCGCGAGACCATGCGCACGCTGCCAAGCCTGTAGTTTCCGCCGAGCGTGTGTGCGGTCATGGTGGTCAGGAAGATCTGTTCGCCGCCATAGGCGCCGCAGTCCATCAGTACGACCGCCTCGCGGCCCACGATTTCTCCCTCGCGCGTCACCGCCGAGCGGATGCGGATATCGGCGTTCTCGCGGAACAGGCAGGTCAGCATCTCGTCCTCGCGGGAATTGACGAGGCGCACCGGCCGGCCGCTAGCGCGGGCGAGGAGGGCAGCGAAGGGCTCAACCGCCAGATCGAACTTGAGACCGAAGCCGCCGCCGACCGGCGGCACAGTGACGCGTACCTGCGACGCCGGCACGCCCAACACGCGCGCGGTTGCATTGCGGATGCTCCAGGGAACCTGCGTCGACGTCTCGATATGGAAGCGCCCGTCCTCATAGCTTGCGACGACCGCACGCGGCTCGAAGGCCACGTGGTTCTGCCGGCCGACGCGATAGAGACTTTCGACGATCTCGACGTCAGGCCGCGCAAAGGCGGCGTCGACGTCGCCGCGAACGACGGTCGCCTCCCAGGCGACATTGCCCGCGCGCGCGCCGCCTTCGACCAGGACCTCATAGCTGCGCCAGTCCGGATGAACCAGCCGCGCACCTGGTGCCAGCGCCTCCGCCATGGTCAGTACTGCGGGGAGCGGCTCGATCTCCACGTCGATCGCCGCGAGCGCAGCCTGCGCCTGCGCCAACGTGACGGCTGCGACCGCGGCAAGCGGTTCGCCGTCGTAGCGAATGATATCGCGGGCGAACAGCGGGTGATCGGCGATGCCGATTCCGATCATGCCGGGCGCATCCGACGCCGTCACGATCGCACGTACGCCCGGCATGCGGGCAGCCCTCGACGTGTCGAGGCGAATGATCCGGCCCGAGGGGACGCCGGCGCGCAGCACCGCGGCGTGCAGCATGCCCGGCAGATATCGATCGATGGTGTAGCGCGTGCGGCCACGCAGCTTGTCGGCGGCGTCCCGCCGGCGCAAATCCATCGTCGCGGAAACGTCGGACATGCTTGCGCCTCCCGATTATGCGTTGGCCAAGGCGAGCAGCGTCGCCTCGACGATGCGTTCGTATCCCGTGCAGCGGCAGATGTTCCCGGTGAGTGCCGCCCGGATATCGTCACGGGTGGCGTCAGGCCGGGTCGTCAAGAGATGCGTCAGGCTCACCACCATGCCGGGAAAGCACATGCCGCATTGGACCGCATCGCTGGCCTCGAGGGCCGCCTGGATGCGGTTCAGTTCGCCGTGAGGCGCGAGGCCTTCGACGGTGCGGATCTCGCGGCCATCGGCGAGCGCGGCGGGCAACAGGCACGATGGCGTCGGCTCGCCGTCGACCAGCACCATACAGGCGCCGCAAAAGCCTTCGCGACAGACCGGTTTCGCGCCGGTCAGATGCATCTCCTCGCGCAGAATGTCGATCAGCGGCGTGGCGGGATCGGTCGCGGAGGAAAGATGATCGCCGTTCACGGTCAAGTTGAATCCCATGTCGGTCCCCACCAGTTCAGGAGCCAAGCGCTGCGATTGCAGCGCGGCGGACGAGACCGGGTAGCACGCTGACCCGATACCAGGCCGAGGCATCAACGCTGTCGCGGCCGACGAACTCGTCCGCCAACGCGGCCGCGGTCTGCGCGGCCTCCGCCGCATCGAGCGGACGTCCGATGAGCGCTGCCTCGAGCCGCTCCCAGCGCCGCGCCACCGGCTCGACTGAACCGACCGCGACGCGCGCCGCCTGGACACGGCCCGCTGCATCGATGCTGACCGACAGGCTGACGATGGCGACCGGGTAGTCACCCGATTTGCGCAGCGGCAGGCGGGCATGGGCGCTTCTGCGCACCGCCCGCGGCAAGATGATCCGCGTCACCAGATGACCGGGGGGAAGGGACGATCGGATCTTCAGGAAATGCGCCAGGCCGATGCGCTCGCGGCTGTCGCGTGCGGACATTTCGACTTGGGCATCGAGGCAGAGCAGCGCCGGCACGCAATCCGCTGCGGCGAATTCCGCCGTCGCAAGGTTGCCGCCGATCGTCGCCATCGCGCGGATCGCGGGATTGGCGGAGCGGCCGGCGGCGTCGACCAGGACCGCAAATTCCGGAAGATCGGCCAGGGCCGCCGTGAGTGCCGCATGGGTAACCGCCGCGCCGATCTCGATTGCATCGCTGTCGATGCGGACCGTGGTCAGCTCGGCGATCTTGCCGATCGCGACATAGTGTGGCTTCAACCGTTCGTGGCGGATCGGCGACCGCATGATCCATGTGCCGCCCGCAAAGGCAGCGCCGGCCGCGCCGAATTCGCTCAGTGCGTCGAGTGCGGAAGCGAGCGAGGGCGCGACGTAGATCGACGCAGGTGCCTCGTGCGTCTCGCCAGCGACGCTCTGCATGGGAGAACCCGTCGTCATTGGCGCCGCTCCAGTCGCAGGCGATCGAGCAGAACGCCGACGATGACGATCGCGCCGAGCACGACCATCTGGACGTATCCGTCGATCCGGGTGAGGTTCATGCCGTTGGACAGAATGGTGATGAACAGGGCGCCGAGCACTGCGGTGCCGACTCCACCGCGCCCGCCCGCCAGGCTTGTTCCGCCGACCACGGCGCCGGCAATCGCTTGCAGTGAAAGCGCTCCGCCGAGGTTCGGCTCGCCCGATCCGGTCCGCGCCGTCATCATGATCGCGCCGAGCGCCGCAAGCCCGGAGCACAGCACATAGGTCGCGATCAGGGTGCGCTTGACCGGCAGGCCGGCGACCGCCGCTGCGCGCGGGTTGGTGCCGATGAGGTAAAGCGAACGGCCGAACACCGTCCGCGTCAGGGTCCAATGGAGCACGGCGCCGACGCCGACCGTGATCGCGATGGCCGCCGGGATACCGAAGACGCTGCCGCCGTAGAATATCTGCGAGAACGGCGCCGGCACGCCTTGCACCGGCCGTCCGGACGACAGCGTGGTCGCAACTCCGATCGCGATATTGTAGCTGCCGAGCGTTGCGACGAAGGGGTTGACCCCGAGCAGCGCAATAACCACGCCGTTGAAGAGGCCGCACGCGGTGCCGAGCAGGAAACCGGCAGCGAGCCCGGCGAGCAGCACGACGCCTGTACCATGGCCCGACGCCGTGGCGCCGGCCATCGCCAGCGCGGTGCCGACGCTCACCATCGATACGGTCGGGCCGAGTGCGAGGTCGAAGCCGCGCGTCAGGATCACCACGGTCTGGGCCATCGCGAACAGGGCCAGATAGCTGGTCTGCTGCGCGATGTTGAGCAGGTTGGCCGGCGACAACACGTCGCGGTCGACCGCCGCGAAGCCGAGCAACAGGGCCACCAATGCGACCGGCAGCACTGCGCTCCAGAGCCATCGACCCGGCGCCAATTTCGGGCGATCCGCGTTCTTGGCGGCGACGGACAATTCGAGGTCAGACACGAGCCTTGCTCCGTCGGCTGAGTTCGTCCAGCGCCACGGCTGCGACCATGATGACGCCGAGGAAGACCGGCTGCAGCCGGGAGTCGACATGCAAGAGGTTGAGCGCATTGCCCAAGATGGTCAGGAACAGGGCGCTGATGGCGACGATTTCGATGCGCCCGACGCCGCCGCGCAAGCTGACGCCGCCGATCACGGCGGCCGCGATCGATTGCAGCATCATCCGGTCGCCGCCGAAGCTGGCCTGGCCGGAGCCGACCTGCGCGGTCAGCAGGATGCCGGTCAGTGCCGCGAGCATGCTTGAGACAACGTAGGTGCCGACGACGTGGCGCTGGATCGCTACGCCCGACACGATGGCCGCATCGACATTGCCGCCGATTGCGTAGACGTAGCGGCCGAACAGCGTGCGCCGCTGCGCAAACACCATCACGATGATGATGACCAGCGCGACGTGGACGGCGGTCGGCAGGCCGAGCGCCTGGGCGCGCCCAAAGCCCTTCACGAAGATATCGGGCATGCCGTAAACCGGGATTCCGTTGGTGATCATCAGGCCGACGCCCGCAGTCGCCGACATCGTGCCCAGGGTCACCACGAAGCCGGATACCTTGAGCTTCGCCACGCAAAATCCGTTGACGAGCCCGACCACGGCCCCGGAGCCGAGTCCGGCAGCCATTCCGCTGGCAATGATGAGGGCGTTGTTGCCGGGAAACGCGGTGGCTGCGGCGGCCATGGTCTTGGCGGTGACGACGCTCGCAAGCGCCACGACGGCGCCGACTGAAAGATCGAAGCCGCCCGCGATGATGACCAGCGCCTGACCGCAGGCGACGATCGCGAGCAGCGACGCGTTGCGCAGGATGTTGAGGATGTTGATGATGCCGTAGAACTGCGGATCGACCGCCGACATGCCGGCGACGAGCAAGACCAGCAGGGCCGGCAGGAACCCGACACGGCCTGCGATCGATCGCAGACCGATCGCGCCTTGCGGGTTTGCGGTGACCAGCGCGGTGTTCACGCGACCTCCGCGGCGAGATGGTCGCGGAAGAAGCTCGACAGCACGTTCTGCTCGGTCTTCTCGGCGCCCTTCAGTTCGGCGGCGATGCGGCCGTGATGCATGACGTAGAGCCGGTTCGACAGCGCCAGAACTTCCGGCAATTCCGACGACACCACGATCACGGCAGCGCCGGCCTCGACCAGGCGTTTCATGAACTGGTAGACCTCGAGCTTGGCGCCGACGTCGATCCCGACGCTCGGCTCGTCGAACAGGAACACGTTCAGCTCACGCGTGAGCGCGCGTGCCAGCATCACTTTTTGACGGTTGCCGCCGGACAGCGCGCCGGCGCTCCGTTCGATGTTCGGCGGCCTCAGCTGCAACCGCTCCATGATGTCCGCGATCGTGGCGCGTTCGACGGCCTGCCGCAGCACGCCGAAGCGCGCGAACGCGGGCAGGTCGAGCACCGTCATCGATGCGTTCTCGCGGATCGGACGGGACAGCGCGAGCCCTTCGGCAACTCGGTTGGCAGGAAAATAAGCGATGCCGCGCTTGAGGCTTTGCCTGGGGGTCGGGAATTCGTAAGGCAGACCGTCGATCCGGATCACGCCTGATGCCGCGGGCTCGATGCCGTAGACCGCGCGGATCAGCTCCGATTTTCCGCAGCCGACGAGACCTGCGATGCCGGTGATCTCGCCGGCGCGGGCATGGAAATTCACCTCCTGAACGCTACCGTCCGTGAGCGTCAGGTTTTCGATGTCGACCATCATTTTGTCAGGCCGGTGTGCGATGGTCGGGAACAGCAGGTCGATCCTGCGGCCGGTCATCAGTTCCACCAGCTCGCCGTCGGTCGAGCCGGCGGCGTCGAGGGTCTGGATGTGGCGGCCGTCGCGCAGCACCGTCACACGGTCGGCAAGGGCGCGGATTTCGCGCATGCGATGCGAGACATAGATCAGCCCGACATTCTGGCTCTTCAGGCGCGCGATCAGCTCGAACAGCCGTCCGGTCTCGCGCTCTGTCAACGAGGCGGTCGGCTCGTCAAGAATCAAAAGGCGCACGCGGCCGAGCAGGGCCTTGGCGATTTCGGCCATCTGCTGGTGCGCGCGGGAAAGGTCGTCGATCCGTTGCGCCGGATCGAGATCGAAGCCGAGCTCGTCGATCAGCGCCCTGGCGCGCTTGCGCATCTCGCGTGAGCGCAGCACACCGCCATGCGTGACCTCGCGGCCAAGGAACAGGTTCTCTTCCACCGTGAGGCTCGGGATAAGCGAGAACTCCTGAAAGACCGGGCTGATGCCGATCGTGCGGGCCCGCTGCGGCGTGAGATGATGGATCTCCTCGTCGCCAAAATGGAACGTGCCTTCGTCCGGCGGAAACGTTCCCGAGACGACATTGATCAGGGTCGATTTGCCGGCGCCGTTCTCGCCGAACAGGACGTGAAGCTTGCCGGCACGTACGTCGAGGTCGACCCGGTCGAGCGCGCGAACGCCGGTGAAGCGCTTCGATATCCCCCGCAATCGAAGCAGAGGCTCGGCAGGCTTCGGGGCGATCTCGACATCCATTCGCGTCTCCGTTGGGCCGTGAGCAGGACGGGTGGGAGCAGGTGCTCCCACCCGGCACCATTCGCGAGCGGCTTACTTGGCCTTGACCGAATAGACCGGTGTCCAGCTCGCCGGCGCCAGCACGAGGTCCATCTGCAATTTCGGTACCGTGGTCTTGTCGATGACCGCGGCGATCGGCTGGACAAGGCTCATGACCGGCTTCTTCTCGATGAGACGCACCGCCTGATCGATCGCGACGGCGCCTTCGCCGACCGGATACTGGGTTGCGAAGGCGAGGATGTCGCCGCGGTTGAGCGCGTCGAGCATGGCCTGGTTTTCGTAAGACGATACGATCTTCAGGTCGCTTCGGCCGGCCTCGGCAACGGCGCCGATGGCAGCTTCAGCGGTGGGGGCGGTGCCCCAGATCACGTTCATGGCGGGATAGGCCTGCAAGGCGTCCTGAATGAGCTGAAGCTGCACGGCGACGCCGGAGTCGCCGAATTTCTCGGCCAGAATCTTGGCGTTCGGGTTCTTGGCAACGGCCTTCTTGAAGCCTTCGTTGAACGACTCCGCCCAGCCAGAGCCGGCCGGGCCGGGGAACGTCACGATGTTGAGCTTGTCGCCAGGCTTGGATTGCGCCAGCAGGCCGGCGCCGGTGACTTCGCCCATGGCGACGAAGTCGACATAGTTGGCCGCGGGCAGCGCGTTCGGCGGCAGCGGGTTGGTGACGCCGACGACCGGCACGCCCTTGGCCTTGGCTTCCTCGAACTTCTTGCTGAGGCCTGCGCCGGAGATGGCGCCGACGATGATGGCGTCCGGTCCGCTCGCCATGCAGTCATCGAATTGCGACAGCTGTTTCGGCAGGTTCTCGTAACCTCCGGCCTCGTAGAGGTTCATGTTGACGTTCATCGCCTCGGCCTGTTTGACGATGCCATAGGCAACGGCGACCCAGAAACTGTCCTTCATGTGCGGAAACAGCACACAGAGCCTGTAGGGCTTCTCGGCCTTCGGCAGCGGCGTGTACTCGGCCGGCTTCGGTGTGCCAGACGACGCGTCGTAGACCTTCATCGGAAACCACGGCGTCTCGGCCGCGGCCGGCGCGACCGCGGCGGCAAGGGTGAGGCCTGCGGCAAGGCCGAGCGCGCGGCGGATCGGCCAAACTCGATTGGGGGAAAGGCACGTCGTACTCGTCATAGCACAATCCTCATGGCTCGAATGAAAGTGGAGGGGCGATGTCGGATCCAGTTTTTTGTGAACGCTCTGTGCCGCCTGCCGGCGGTGCGGTCGGCGATGGCAATCAACCCGCTTTCCACATTGCGACCGAGCGCCGCTCAAACGCTTCGCGGAACTGGCGCGTGGATTCGGGAAGCAAGGCGCCGGTGCCCCAATCGAGGATCACCGCGTGCTTGCGGATCGCGTCGAGCGCGTCGATTGCCCCGCTGCGATAGCGTTGCGCCACCAGCTCCGGATCGAGCCGGACATTGGCAACGCGCTCGGAGCGGATCTTCGCGCGGAGCGCCTCGGTCGCGACCTTGTCGACCTCGTAGTTGCAGAGCTCGGCGTCGATGGTGTGCACCACGACGCCATAGTCCTTGGCGGCGCGCTCGACCGAGACATAGTCGTCCTTGATATCCTCGACGACGAGGTTCGGATCGCGCTCAAGCGGATCGCCAAACCCGCCGCCGCCGGCGGTCGGACGCGAGAAAGTGTCGCCTTCGCCGATCGGGACGTCCGAGAAGATCGAGCCGAGCCGCTCCTCGGACGTGCTGCCGGCGCGCTTCAGGGTCAGGCCGTGCGGCATCGACGGCAGGCCGCCCTCGATGCCCCACACGATCGCACGCTCGCGGTCGCAGATATAGGAGATCACGGTTTTCTCGGCCTGAAGCATCCGCGACGTCTTCACCACGCCGGCGCCGCCGCGCCACTTGCCGGGGCCGGGAGAGTCCTTGAGGATCTCGCATTCCGTCGTCAGGATCGGGTTGGCGCGCTCCTGGCCTTCGACCGGCTGCGACATCAGGCCGGTGCCGAAGCAGGCGGTCGTGACATTGCTGCCATCCTTGCCGTTGCGCCCGCCCCAGCCGCCGGGCAGCCAGTCATAGAACATGAAGATCGGCTTGTCGGAGCTGCGGGCATCGAGCCCGCCGGTGAGCAGATATTCGAGATTGAACGCGCAAGCGAGCGCGCGCTCCGGCATCAGCTTCGACCACATTTCGTAGATCGAGTTCATGATCTTCTCGAACGGCATCAGAAAGCCGGTGACCGCGATCGGCCATTTGGCGTCGACGATCGAGCCTTCGGGGGCGATGATCTCGAAGCAACGGTAGAAACCGGAATTGAGCGGCAGGTCGGGGAAGAATGTCTTCATGCCGGCGGCGACGGCGGAAAAGGTCGCGCCGAACGCCGAATTGTAGATCGAGCCGATGGTCGGATGGCTGCCGGTGAAGTCGTAGATCGCGCGGTCGCCCTTGATTGTCATCTTGATGCGGATCGGGATCATGCCTTCGCCGCCGGCTGGATCGCGGTCGATGAAATCGACCGTCTCCCATTCGCCGTCAGGAAGCGCTGCGATGCGTTGGCGTGCCGAGCGTTCGACATAATCCTGCACGGCGGCAAGCCCGGTCTCGACGGTATCACGGCCATATTTGCCGACCAGGCGCAGGATCTCGCGTTCGCAGACGGCCGTCGCTTCGGCCTGTGCCTGGATATCGCCGATGATCGAGGCCGGATCGCGCGTATTCGAGGCGATCAGATGCGCGACGTCCTTGCGCAGGCCGTTCTTGTCGAACAGCCGGACCGGCGTGATGCGCAGGCCCTCGCGGAACATCTCGCGGGCGGCGACGTCGAACGATCCCGGCACGCTGCCGCCGACGTCGGACCAATGTCCGTTGGACTGGCTGAAGGCGATGATCTTGCCGTCGGCGAAGATCGGACGGATCAGGCGGACGTCCGAGAAATGCGTGCCGCCGGCATAGGGATCGTTGATGGCGAAGACGTCGCCCTCATGCATGTCGCCTTCGAAATGGCGCATGACATCCTTGCAGGTGAAATGCAGCGTGCCGACGTGGACGGCGATATCCTGGTTGCCCTGCGCCGCGCATTCGCCGTTGGCGTCATGCAGCGCGCTCGAGAAATCGCGATTGTAGATGACAAAGGAGTAGCAGGTCCTCAAGACCTGCTCGCCCATCTGGTCGACGCTGGTGATGAAGGAGTTCTTCAGAACCTCGAAGGTCACGGGGTCGAGCGGGAGAGCTCCGGCCATGGTTCACTCCTTCACGCGGATGATGATGTTGAGATATTTGTCGACCTCGGCGCTGGCGCCGGGCGGAACGACGGTAGTGGCATCGACCTGCTCGATGATCGCGGGGCCTTGAAAAGAGAAGGCGCAGGGCAGGTCGTCGCGCCGATAGACGGGTGTATCGAGCCCGCTGCCCTCGAACCAGACCCTGCGGCGGCTGACCGGCTCGGGGCTAGCGCCGGTCGGCTCGTGGACGGCAAACTCGGCCTTGGGCACCACCCCCACTGCCTTCAGATTGAGACGGAAGAAGCTGACCGGTGCGCTGTCGCGGCGGAAATTGTATTCGCGCTGATGCTCGGCATGGAAGCTCTGCACCAGATCGGCGATCGCGCCGATCGGCCGTGGCGCGTTGACGGCAAGCGAACGCCACTGGCCGCGATACATCATGTCGATCGAGCGCTGCAGCACGATGTCTTGCTGCGCGACGCCCTCATGGGTCAACCGCGTGAGCGCGGCTTTCTCGAGCTCGGCGAACTGCGCCTCGATCTCGGTGGCGTCGGCCTCGGCGGCGTCGGCCATGCAGCTTTGCGAAAAATCGTGCTGCATGTCGACGAGCAGGCAACCGAGCGCCGAGGTCACGCCAGGATTGGGCGGTACGATCACGACGGGAATCGCCAGCTCACGTGCGACGTCGACCCCATGCAGGGCACCGGCGCCGCCGAACGCCACCAGCGCAAAATCGCGTGGATCGTAGCCGCGACTGATCGAGATCAGCCGCACCGCATCCGACATGTTGGCGTTGGCGACCTTGACGATTGCATCTGCGGCTTCATGCAGGCCGAGGCCGAACGGCTTGGCAACGCCGCCCTCGACCGCTTGCCGCGCCAGCTCGGGGTCGAGCTTGACCTTGCCACCGGCGAGATCGGTGCCAAGCCGGCCGAGCGTCACATTGGCATCGGTGTTGGTCGGTTGCGTATTGCCGTTGCCATAGCAGGCCGGTCCCGGATAGGCGCCGGCCGATTGCGGGCCGTTGCGCAGCGAGCCGGCCGGATCGGTCCAGGCCAGCGAGCCGCCGCCGGCACCGATGGTGAGCACCTCGATCGATGCGAAGCGGATCGGATAGCCGAACTCGATATGCCAGTCCTTGGTGATCCGCGACTGGCCCTCATAGGCCAGCGACACGTCGGTCGATGTGCCGCCCATGTCGAGGCCGATCGAATTGGGGAAACCGCAAAGACCGGCGATATGGCGGCTGGCGATGGCGCCGGCGGCGATGCCGGAGCCGGCAAGGCGCGCCGCGAAATCCTTCACGCTCGCCGGCGTCATCACGCCGCCACCGGTGTGCAGCAGCAGAAGGTCGCGAGTGTAGCCCTCGTCTGCGAGGCGTTCGCCGAGCTGGCTCGTGTAGTTGACGACGACCGGGCTCACCACGGCATTGGCGACCGTCGTCGAGAACCGCTCATGCTCGAAGATTTCGGGAAGCACCTGCGAGGAGATCGAGACCGGAATGTCGGGCATCTCGGCCAGCAGAATATCGCGCATCGCGCGCTCATTGGCGCCGTTGAGATAGGCGTTCATGAAGCACACCGCGACTGCGGCGACGCCGCGACGCTTGAGGATGCGTGCGACGCTGCGCGCAGCTTCGACGTCGAGCGGCTCGATCACCGCGCCGGCAGCATCGACGCGTTCGGGCACGGTGAGGCGGTCGCGCCGTGGCACATAGGGCCGCACCACGTCCTTGTAGGTGTCCCAGAGATCCTCCTTGTTGGCGCGCCGGATCTCGATGACGTCGCGGAACCCCTTGGTCGTGACCACGGCGGTGCGCGGCAGGCGGCGCGTGATCAGCGCGTTGGTGGCAATCGTGGTGCCGTGCGAGAACAACGCAACCTTCGACAGGTCGATGCCGGCCTTGGATACGCCGCCCATGATCCCTTCGATCGGGTCGCGCGTTGAGGAGGTCTTCTCGATGCGCACGAGACCGGTCGTCTCGTCCATAATGCAGATGTCGGTGAAGGTGCCTCCGACGTCGACGGCCACACGAAGGTTCTGCGCCATGCCTCTTCCTTTCGAACGAGCGTTTCGCCGATCTTAGGCAGAGCGGCGGCTTCCGTTCTTGACGCTGAGCGCAGGAAGATTTGTGCGAGAGAGCGAACCGTGCCGGTGCCCATACATGCCCAGACCGGCGGCGGTGTGCCTAAGAATCGATCAGCAGGGCCAGTCTTCAGGAGTTGGCTGTGCGCGAAATGGCGCGCGCCTCGCTCGGGGTGCATCCGAACCGGCCGCGATAGTTGCGGCTGAACTGCGCCTGGTCGGCAAAGCCCCATTGATAGGCGATTTCCGAAATGCTCTTGCGGCAGTTCGCATCGCGCAGCAGAGCGTCGCACATTGAAAGGCGCTGGTTGCGGATATAGGCGCAGACGGTCAGACCTTCGCCCTCGAAAATCTGGTGCAAATAGCGCAGCGAGATGCCGCAGCCGTCGGCAATCATCTGCGGTGTGAGCCGCATATCGTCGAGGCGGGCACGGATGAACTGCTCGCAACGCAGCAAATGGCCGTTGCGCACGGAGGACGAGTGACCGGTCAACACACGGTCGTCGGATTCAATGGCCATCGCAAGCAGCTCGATCAGGTGCTTGCCCATCATCGTGCGCGCCGTCTCGTCC
Source organism: Bradyrhizobium sp. Mp19 (assembly GCF_029952935.1). NCBI lineage: Bacteria > Pseudomonadati > Pseudomonadota > Alphaproteobacteria > Hyphomicrobiales > Nitrobacteraceae > Bradyrhizobium > Bradyrhizobium sp. Mp19. The sequence goes on from NZ_JASAUT010000001.1 coordinate 426,648, forward strand.
ATTTCCTCGATCCGTTCACCGGAGAGGCGCAGCGTGTCGACGAACAGCGCGCCGACGCTGCGGCTGGCGTCGAATTGCAGCGTCGCGAGGCGCTCGGGCCGGGAAATGCGGGCGCGCAGCACTGCGCTCGGGATCTTCAGGCACCATAGCGCCGTCGGATCCTGATGGCTGAACTCGTAGGGCAGGTGGCTGCGTTCGATCAGGAACGCGCCCGGCCGGCAATGCACCACCTTGCCGTCCTGCTCGAAACGGATTTCGGCGAGCTCGGGTACCGTGATCAGGAATGACTCTTCCCGCTCGCTCAGGAGATGCCGCTCATGCCGCTTGTACAGCAGGCCGTTGGCAATGTTGCGGGACACCGAGACAGGGCCCATCGACCAGGCGCCGAGGCGCGCATTGAAGTCGCGCGTGCTCGGGAAGCGCAGGTCGAGCGAGTAATAGGTCTTCGAGACGACCTCCTGCCAGTACTGGCGGCGGGTCTGCGACGGAATGTCGTTGGTCGTGTAAGTGACTTGCATGTCTCACTCCCGCCGCCGGCTGTGCCTCCGGTCGTCGTGTCCCCAGGCAAAGTTTGGCGAGGACAGCCGGACGGCGTCAAGTCGAATAAAACGGAAACTGATATTCTAGATTTCGATGGCCTCCTCGGCCTGGTGCCGGGGATCGACGCTGACGGGGGGCCGGGCCGGCCCGACGCCGGCAACCGCAAAGCGCATGAAATCGCGGAAAGCCATGGCAGCCTCCGATGGCTTGGTGTCGCGACGCCAGGCAAGACCGATGTCCATGCTGGGCACCTCGTCCTCGATGACGCGGGTCTCGATCCGCTGCCCCTCCAGCGACCAGGGCCGGTAGATCAGGTCGGACAGAATGGCGATTCCCATGCCGCCGGCGACCATGGAGCGGACGGCTTCGACCGAGGAGGTGCGGAACACCGTCTTCGGTTCGAGTGAGGCGTTGTTCCAATAGCGCATCGAGGTGTGCTTGGCCTCGTCGACCGTGAGCATGACGTAGGGATAGGTGGCGACGTCAGCGAGGTGGACCCGCTCGGCACGGGTCAGAGGATGCTCGGGCGCAAGCCACAGCCGGCGCGGCGATCGCAGCAAGGTCTCGCTGGTAAGCATCGCGTTGTCGCGCAGGTTCGAGACCAGCATCACCGCGAGGTCGAGCGCACCATCGACGAGTGCGCGCTCGAGCACGTCGCGCGGCGCCTCGAACAGCTCGATCGTGATTCCGGGGAAACTCGCCTTGAAGCGCATCTGATGACGCGGCAGGAAGTAGCCCGACACGGTGTAGGTGACGCCGACGCGGATCGTCCCGAACAGGGGTCCGGCGGACATCTGGGTGTCGCGCACCGCCTCGGCGACGGCGGCGAGGATATGACGGCCCTGGGAGAGGAAGCGGCTGCCCTCCATGGTGACGGTTACGCCGTTCGGCGCGCGCTCCAGCAAGCGGGCGCAGACGGTGGCCTCGAGCTGCTGGATCGCCGCGGTGACCGCAGATTGCGAGACGTTGAGATCGATGGCCGCCTGGCTGATCCGCCCGGTCTCGGCGGCGGCGACGAAGTAGCGGATCTGTTTCAGAGAAACGGACATCGCGGTTGTTCCGATGTTTGCATAACTCATGAGCAGTGTTTCTCAGCCCGAATGTGTCCGCTGCAACTCTCGTGCCGCCCGACGGACGGCACGCCGTGGCACCGACCTCAGATGCGCGAGCGCGCAACCGACAGCCACAGGTTTTGGCTTGACCGCGCGTGATCGCGTCGGCGCCGGCGGCCGAGGCCCGTTGGCAGATGCGGCGAGCTCCTGGCGATTACGCCATGGCGCTGCGAAGCTTGCCCAGCAGCTCGGTCCGGCTTTTGCGTGCCGCAAGCGCCTGATCCATGTCGACCTTGACGAACTTCACCGGCGTGTTGGGCTGAAGCTGACCGATCAGATCCATATCAGCGGCGATCACGGTGCCGACCATGAAGTAACCGCCGCCGGATACGGCGTCGCGATGCAGCACGATCGGCTCGGTGCCGCCGGGAACCTGGATCGAGCCGTAGGGATAGCAGGCATCGGTGATGTTGGATGGATCGGAGCCGGCGCCGAACGGCGGTTCGCGCGGAACGAATTCGAGCGGCTTGCCACCCTTGAAGCGGTAGCCGATCCGGTCGGCTTCCGGCGCGACCTTCCAGGTGTCGGAGAAGAAGCCGTTGCCGGCGGCCTCGGTGATGCGGTGCCAATAGAGGCCGGGCATGGCGCGCAGCTCTGTCGGCATTCCCGCCGGTTGTCCGCGCAAATCGTTGGCGACGGTGCGGCCGTCCTTGACCGTCGCGCTGGCATGGCCGACCGGCAATTCGTCGCCGGCCTCGAGCTTGCGGCCCTTGAAGCCGCCGAGCGCGCCGAGTGCGTAGGTCGATCGCGAGCCGAGCACCACGGGCACATCGATGCCACCGGCGACCGCGATGTAGCCGCGCGCGCCTCGCTTGAGGAAGTCGAAGGAGAGAATCTGTCCGCGCTTCACCTTGAAGCTGGTCCAGGTCTCGCGCGGCCCGCCGTCGAGTTTCGGCGGAAGCTCCGCGCCGGTGACGGCGACCGTGGTGTCCTCGGTGAATTCGAGCTCGGGCCCCATGAACACCGCTTCAAGCACGGCTGCGCCTGCATCATTGCCGACGAGCAGATTTGCGGCGACCAGCGCGTGACGGTCCATGCCGCCGGAGAGCGGGATGCCGATGTGATAATAGCCGGGACGTCCGAGGTCCTGGACGGTGGTCGCAAGACCCGGCTTCAAAACCCTAACGGCCATGGAGAACTCCATCGAGCTTGCTGTTGTAGCCATCAATGTCGCGGTTGAACTCGGTCAGCGAGAACGAGACGTCGCGGATCACGGGCGCAAATCGGCCGGCGTCGACGTCGGCGACCGCAGCGTCATAGGCTGCCCGGTCGATCGGTTTCCATTTCACGATGTCGCCCGGTTTGAACAGGCACATGAAGTCGCGCAAATAGCTGATGGTCTGGTTGGGATCATAGATCGGCATCGGCGTGATGCCGAACATCTGGTAACCGCCGGCGCCGCGCACCGAATAAATGCAGCTGAAACAGCCGCCATGCCCGACCGTGAGCTTCGGCGTATCCGTGCGCGGGCGCAGATATTTCGGGGCCTGAAGCTGCCGCTTGCGCTCGACCATCTGGTACAGGAAGGGCAGGCCGGCGACGAAGCCGACCATCGAGACGAACCAGGGCGCGCTGGAATGCGCCTTGATGAAGGCATCGACGCTGTCGAGGCCGTTGATGCGCGCAGCGTATTCGAGGTCGGTGCCATCAGGATCCTGGTGACGCTCGCGGAAGCGCATCAAGGTCTCATGGGTCCAGGGATCGTTGTAGAGCACGGGAATCTCGATGATCCGGGTCTTGATTACCGGTTCCGATTTCTCGGATGCGGAATCCAGCCGCTTCAGCTCGGCGAGGAGATCGTCCGGCTTGATCTGATCCGGATCGAACTTGACCTGATAGGACGCGTTCGCCGGGCAGATCTCGGTGACGCCCTTGATCCTGGCATCGCGCACCGCATTGGTGATGAACAGGCTCTTGAAAAAGGCCTCGAGCGACATCGCTTCGCCGACCTCGGCGAAAATGTGCTCATCGCCGCCGAAGGAAAATCGAGTTTGCATGCTAGCGGCCTCCTGTTGCTGACGGGGCGGATTCTCTCGACATCATGAGGCGACCTTCGCGGGTGATAGCGGCTGAGCGGTGGCAAGGGCGGCGGCATGGGACTCAAGCCATGGTTCGAGCCATGCCGTATGGAAGCGTCCAGCCTGGACGTCGGCGTCGCGCGCCAGCGCCTGGTGCAGGGGCTTGGTCGTGAAAATGCCTTCGACGCTGAGCTCGGCAAGCGCGTGCTCGAGTTTCTTCATGGCGCTCGGCCGGTCCTTGTCGTGCACGATCAGCTTGCCGAGCAGGCTGTCGTAGAAGGGAGGCACCGTGTAGCCCTGATAGAGCATGCTGTCGAAGCGAACGCCGTCGCCGACGGGCAGGCTGAGCGCGCTCACCGTGCCCGGGTTCGGCAGGAAGTTTCTGGCCGGATCCTCGGCGTTGATACGGACCTCGATCGAATGGCCGCTGACGCGCATCTCGTTCTGGCTGATGCGCAAGCGTTCGCCGCCGGCGATCTGGATCATCTCGCGGACGAGGTCGATGCCCGTGATCATTTCCGTGACCGGATGCTCGACCTGGATGCGGGTGTTCATCTCCAGGAAGTAGAATTCGCCGGTGGCGTCGTCGTAGAGATATTCGAGCGTCCCGGCGCCGCGATAATTGACCGCTTTGGCAAGTGCCACGGCCGAGGTGCAGAGTCTCTCCCGCACGGCCTGGGTGAGCGAGGGCGAGGGGGCTTCTTCCCAGACCTTCTGGCGGCGGCGCTGCAACGAGCATTCGCGCTCGAAGCAATGGATCACGTCGTGTCCGTCGCCGAGCACCTGCACCTCGATATGCCGCGCGCCTTCGATCAGCTTTTCGACGTAAAGCCCGCCGTCGCCAAAGGCCGCGAGCGCCTCGGCCTGTGCCTGCGGCATCAGATGTTGAAACTCCTCATGCGACCGCGCGATGCGGATGCCGCGTCCGCCACCTCCGGCGGCGGCCTTGATCATCACGGGGAAGCCGGTTTTCTCGACCAGCGCGAAGGCCGCTTCCGCCGACTCCAGCCGCCCCTGGCTGCCGGGGACGGTCGGCACGCCGGCCGCAGCGGCGGCCTCGCGTGCCGCGACCTTGTCGCCCATCAGCCGGATCGATTGCGCGGTCGGGCCGACAAAGATCAATCCCGCGGCTTCGACAGCGGCGGCGAACTCGGCGTTCTCGGCCAGGAAGCCGTAGCCGGGATGGATGGCGTCGGCGCCGGCGCTCCGCGCCGCGGCGAGGATGGCAGCCTGGTTGAGATAGGATTTCGACGCCTGCGGCGGACCGATATCGACCGCTTCGTCGGCGAGCCTGACTGCAAGCGAGTCCTGGTCGGCCTTGCTGTAGACCTGCACGGTTGCAATGCCGAGATCGCGCGCTGCGCGGATGATGCGCACCGCGATCTCGCCGCGATTGGCTATGAGGAGCTTCTTGATCGCCATGGCTGGTCGGAGAGCCCTAAACGTCGATTTCGGCGATCGGCTGGCCGGCCATCACGGCATCTTCATTCTCGGCCAGGAAGCGGACGATCTTGCCGGCGATGCCAGCTTTCACTTCGTTGAACGATTTCATCACCTCGATAAGCCCGATCGTGTCGCTCTCGGCGACGGCGTCGCCGTCGTTCTTGTAGACCGGCTTGTCGGGAGCCGGCTTGCGATAAAAGATGCCTGGGAGCGGCGAGAAGATCTGCTGCGTTGCCATTGTTTCCTCGTGTTGTATTGGTTCGTTGCCGCGTCGGTTCAGCGCGCGGTGAGATAGGGGCGCACCGCCTCGCGGACGGCCTCGGCGATGGCGACGGCGTTCGGCGTGTCGGAGTGGATGCAGATCGAATCGGAGCCGACCACGATGTCGTTTCCCGCCACCGTGCGCGTTTTGCCTTCATTGACCGCCCTTGCGCATCGGGTGGCGGCGTCGGCCGGATCCTTCGCCTCGTGCTCGCGGGTGATGATCAGGCTGCCGTCGGCATTGTAGTCGAGGTCGGCATAGTATTCGGCGACGAAGGCATGACCGCGCCGCTCGTAGACCTTCTGGTGCAGCGTTCCCTTCATGCCGAGCAGCGGCACCTTGTAGACGTCAGCGGCATCAGCCACGGCTTCGGCGATCTCCTCGTTGCGCGATGCCATGCCGTAAAGTGCGCCGTGCGGCTTGATGTGATTGAGCGCCATGCCTTCGGCATCCAGGAAGGCCTTGAGTGCGCCGATCTGATAGAGCAGGCAATTGGCCAGCTCCTCGCGGTCGATCTTCATCTCCCGGCGACCAAATCCCTGCAGATCGGGCAGCGACGGGTGCGCCCCGACCTTGACGCCAAATTGCTTGGCGAGCTGCACGGTCTTGCGCATGTGATTGAAGTCGGAGGCATGAAAGCCGCAGGCGACGTTCGCGACGTCGATATGAGGCATCAATGCCTTGTCGTCGCCCATCTTGTAGAGACCGTAGGCCTCGCCCATGTCGCAGTTGATCACGACCATCTCCTGATTTCCTTCCAACTGGCTTTGCATATGACCGGCGAAGGCCGCCCCGGGGTATGACTGGCGCACCCAGGGCGGCGCATTGCCGGGTTACTTGGACACCAGATAGTCGAGCGGGATCTTTTCCGAGATCGTCCACTGGTCGATCACCTGAGGCTTGCCGGCCTCGGTATCGACGATCAGATAACGACCCTGGTTCTGGTGGTGGATGTCCTTGGTGAAGGTGCGCGGCCCGAACAGCGTGGACTCGTTGTTCATCTTCTCGAGCTCGGCCACGACGGCTGCCGCATCGGTCGATTTGGCGCGTTCGACCGCCTTGGCCCAGACGTCGATCAGGACGTAGCCCGGATAGACGTACTGGCTGGAGGGGTCACCGCCGGTGACCTCCTTGTACTTCTTGTTGAACTCGTTGACCTTCGGATTCGGATCGTCGCCATAGACCGAGCCCTGCACCGGGACGTAAAAGTTCGAGAGGTCAGGAACGGCGTTCATCCAGTAGCTGCCGTCGACACCCGACCCGTTGAGGATCATCGACTTGATGCCGGCGGCACGGATCTGCTTGATGGCGGAGACAGCGCCCGGCATCATTGTGCAGAGCATGATGGCGTCAGGCTCCTTCGGCAGGCTCTTGATGCGCGTGATCTGCGAGGCGATCGAGGCATCGTCGTTCTTGAAGGTGTCGCTGCCGACCAGCTTGGCCTCCTTCAGGCGCGGCAGCATCCAGTCGAAGCCGTCGCAGATGCCCTTGTTGTAGACGGTCCAGCTGTCGAGCAGCCGATAGAAGCTGCGTGCGTTCTTCTTGGTGTAAGCCCATTCCGACATGGTCGCTCCCTGCACCGGTGCCAGCACCGAGGCCGAGAACGAGAACGGGCCGACGCCGGGGATGCCGGCCTTGATCGATTCGGCGCAGAGGAAGAAGGAAACCTTGCCGGCAGCCTGCGCCTGCAGCGCCGCGGGCGCGCCGAAATCGTAGTCGCAGGAGACGATGACGAGGTCGGCACCCTGGTCGAGCACCGCAAGGCCGGCCTTGGCACCCTCGGCCTGATCGGTCTTGGTGTCGGCAAAGACGGGCTTGATCTTCTTGCCGAGCAGGCCGCCGGCCTTGTTGATCTCCTCGATCCGGATCAGCGCCGCGTCCTGCGCCGGCTTGTCATAGGCCTGCATGAATCCGGATGCAGCGGTCGCAAATCCAACAACGATCTCGTTGGCTGCCCGGGCTGGCGTGAACCAGAGCGCGGATGCTCCGGCCAAGATGCTGAGTAATGTCGTAAAGCGCATAACCCCACTCCTCCAATTGTACAAACGAGCGTCAGTGCAGTTCCTTCAGCGCGGTCTGGACCGGTGGCGTCAGGCGGCGCTGCAACGGCCATCGACGCCAGGAGAATTCCTGGTTGCGGGTCAGTCCCGTCGGCAAGTACATCAGGATCGCGATGGTGATGATGCCGATCGCGATCTCCTGGACACCGTTCGGCAGGCCGACGGTGTGACCGCCGAGGCTGATGCCCTTCTCGAGATTGCGGAACAGCTCGATCAGCACGGATATCGCGACCACGCCCGAGACGGCTCCGCTGAGGCTGTACATGCCGCCGACCACCAGCATCGACAGCGTGATGAACGTCGTTCGCAGATAAAATGCGCCGGGATTGACGATGCTCAGGAAATGCGCGTACAGCGCGCCGGCGAGCCCGATGATGAAGGCGCTGACGACGAAGGCGATCAGCCGCTCGCGAACGATATCGATGCCGGAGGCGCTGGCCGCGACGGCTTCGTCTCGCGTGGCGCGAAGTGCCAGTCCGGAGCGCGAGATCGAGTAGAGATAGGCGATCGCGATGGCCACGGCGCCGCCGATCCATCCGGTCCAGACATTCATGGTGGGCGGAATGCCGACGATCGAACCCTGTCCGCCCGTCACCGAATCCCAGTTCGAATAGACATTGTTGATGACGCCGAGCAGGCCGAAGGTCGCAATCGAGGCGGCGATGCCCGACAGGCGCATGATGACGCGGCCGACGATCAGCGCGAACAGTGCCGCAAACAGTCCGGATATCGGCGTCGCCACCCACATCGGCAGTTGCGCGTGGAGCAGCCACGCCGGCAGGCCCTTGAGCGTGATCGACTTCATCACCGGCGGAATCGTGAGCCAGGCGGTCATGTAGGCGCCGAGGCACATGAAGCTGATATGGCCGAACGACAGCAGGCCCGAATTGCCGACGAAGACGTAGAGCCCGACCACCACCATGATGTTGATGAACATCTCGACCACGGTGCGGTTGAAGGCCCGGCTGCCGAATTGATAGGAGAGGGCGGCCATGATGAGCAGCGCCACGATCAGCACGATCGGCGTGATGATCGTTTGCCGGATGACGGACGGCCGCTGCGACATCGATCAGACCCTCTGCTTGGCGGATTTCGGTGCGAACAGGCCCTGAGGCCGCACCAGAAGGACGACGATGACGGCGCCGTAGACGAAGGCGTCTCGGAATACCCTGGCGTCGTGTGGCAGGGTCGCCTGGAACACGACGCTGGCCGCACCGATCAGGAAGCCGGCGGCAACGGCGCCGGGAATGCTGCCGAGGCCGCCGATCACGGTCGCGATGAACGCGATCAGCATCACGTTAGCGCCCATGCCGATGTCGGCGGTGCCGGAATTGGTCGCCAGGATCAGGCCGATCGCCGCCGCCAGCATGCCGCTGATGGCGAAGGCCAGCAGGATCACGCCGTTGGCGCGGACCCCGAGCATGCGCGCCATGGTGAAATTGTCGGCGGCCGCGCGCATCTCGAGCCCGTAGCGCGTGCGCTTGAGGAACAGGACGAGGACCACCAGCACGGTCAGCGTGATAATGATGGTCACGACTTGGAGCATCGGGATGTGAGCGCCGAGGAGTTCGACCGGCAGGCCAAGGCTCGGCCACAGGGTGATCGACTTCGGCCGGCTGGAAAACAGCATCAGCAGGAGATGCCGGATCACGAAGCCGAGCGCGAAGGATGCGATCATCATCGTCGCCGGATTGGCATTGCGGAAGCGGCGGAAGACGACGATCTCCGACAGGACCGACAGCGCGGCTCCGATCAAGAGCAGCAGCGGGATCAACAGATAGAACGGCAGCTGCCCGGCAAAGACGAGCGCCGCCGCATCGATCGACGGCCACAGCATGGCGAAGACGCAAAACGCGATGAAATCGCCGTGGGCGAAGTTGACGAGCCGCATCACGCCGAAGATCAGGGCGATGCCGAGCGCACCAAGGGCGTAGAGGCTGCCGAGGCTGAGGGCATCGAAGATGATCTGGAGCAGCTCGCGCATCTCAATGATCTCCGAAGCCGAAATAGGACTGCTTCAGGCGATCATCCCTGACCATATCGGCCGCAGGGCCCTCGAGCACGATGCGGCCGCCGCGGATCAGGACCATCCGTCCGCCCGTCATCATGGCGCGTGTCGAACTCTGCTCGACGATCAGGAGGGTGAGCTTGCGCTGCGTCCGTAGCCGCACCAGGATCTCGTAGACCTGGTCGATGATCTTTGGCGCAAGGCCGAGCGACGGCTCGTCGATGGCCATGATGCGGGGCGCGGCCATCAAGGCACGGCCAATGACGAGCATCTGCTGCTGGCCGCCGGAGAGCATGCCCGCCGGGGTGTGGCGGCGCTCGGCCAGCATCGGGAATTCCTCGTAGACCTGATCCAGATCGTCGGCGATCTTCTTGCGGTCGGCGCGCATCCCGGTCCCGACCTTCAGATTCTCCTCGATCGTCAGCGCGCCAAAGACATTGCGTCCCTCCGGAACCAGGGAGAATCCACGCCGGGCGATGTCTTCGGGCGCGGCACCCGTGATCTTTGCGCCATCGATCATGATGGACCCGGAGCCCGGTGGCACGACGCCCGCGATGGCGTTGAGCAAGGTCGACTTGCCGGCGCCGTTCGGGCCGGTCACGAACAGGATTTCGCCTTCCTCGATGTTCAGCGTCAGGCCGCGGAGAGCCGTCAGGCGCCCGTAGCTGACGGTGATGTCGTCGACGGCAAGCAGCGTCATGACGCGACGGCCTCTTCGGCGGCGACCGGCGGAAGCGGCTCGTCGCGCTGCGTACCCATATAGGCGTGCCTCACCGCATCGCTGTCACGGATCTGAGCGGGCGGGCCGACTTCGATGACCTCGCCGGAATCGAGGACGTAGATCCGTTCGCAGAGCTCGAGCACGAGGCCGATATTGTGCTCGATCAGCAGCACCCCGACATTGAGCTCGCCGGCGATCCGCCGGATGATGGCGGCAAGTTCGTGGCTCTCATGCTCCGACATTCCAGCCGCCGGTTCATCGAGCAGCAGATAGCGTGGTGTGCACATGATGGCGCGGCCGATCGCGACGCGGCGCTCGTCGGTATAGGGCAGGGCGCCGGCAATCGTGTTGGACAGATGCGAAATGCCGAGCCAGGCCATCACGCGCTCGGCTTCTCCGATCGCCTCCGGACGGGATTGGCCCAGGCCGACGCCGGTCACCTCAAGGTTGTCCATCACCGGCAGGTCGCGGAAAAGCCGGCCCGACTGGAAGGTCCGCGCCACGCCTTTGCGGCGCAGCTTGTGCGCTGCAATGCCATTCAGCGTGTCGCCCTCCAGTTCCATGGTTCCGGCGCCAACCGGCTGGAAGCCTGTCAGCACATTAATAAGGGTGGTCTTGCCGGCTCCATTCGGACCGATCAGCCCGACGATACGTCCCCGTGGTACGGTCAAGGTCACGTTGGACAGCGCCTTCAGGCCTTCGAATTGGACGCTGATATCGCGAGCGACCAATTCCAAACCATCGGACATGACCTCAATGCCTCTCACTCGCGAACCGACGGATTGATTTTTCCGTTCCCCCGGGGGATTGTAAAATTCGAAATATCGTTCGCTGATATCGGAAATTTTTATGTCTCTGACGTTCCGTCAGGTTCGGCATTTCATCGCAACCGCCGAGACCGGGCGCGTTTCGGCCGCCGCGGCGGCGCTCAGCGTGACCCAGTCTGCGGTCACCGCGTCCATCAAGGCGCTCGAGGCCGAGCTCGGTCACAAGCTGTTCGACCGTCATTCGAACGGCGTGACGTTGACCTTTGACGGACGGGAGTTCTTGCAGCGCGCCCGCGCCATCGAGGCCAGCGTGTCGGATGCCATACGTGGGCCGCACCGCTGGGGAATGCAGGTCGACGGCACCGTCGATGTCGCCGTCAGCTACACCATCGCCGGATATTTCCTGCCGCCCTTGCTGTCGCGCTTCTGGCGATCATTCCCGGGCATCACGGTGCGTCTCCACGAGTTTCCGCGCGACGCGATCGAGCAGAGCTTGATCAGCGGTAGCGTCGATGCGGCCATCATGCTGGTCGCGAACCTGCATGACCGGCACTCCATTCGCTCGCGGCTCTTGCTGCGCTCGCCGCGTCGCTTGTGGACCTGCGTCAATCATCCGCTGCTGCGCAAGGACAGCATCAAGCTGGCGGACCTGGCAAGCGAGCCCTATCTGATGTTGACCGTCGATGAAGCCGAACGCTCCGCGATGCGTTACTGGCGGCATACGGCGCACGTGCCGAACGTCATCTTCCGGACCCTGTCGGTCGAAGCGGTTCGCAGCATGGTCGCAACCGGCATGGGAATTACCATCCTGTCCGACATGGTCTACCGTCCCTGGTCGCTGGAAGGACATCGCATCGATCTCAAGACGCTCGATGACGATGTCCACACCATGGATGTCGGGCTTGCCTGGAAGGACAAGGCGAAGCTTTCTCCGGCGGCTCGCGCGTTCTGCGAGTTCGTTGCTCATTCCTATCCCGGATCCGAGCCGATCCAATTTGAATAGCGGACTTGCCCCTGCCAGGGGCAGGCTTGAGCAGCGTCTTTCCTTGCCCGGAGCCTGGCCAAACTGCTCATGATGGATTGGACCGAAGGTTGCCGACACGTGCCTCTGCCCCAACGTCGAATAGGGCAAAGGCGCAGGATGTCAGGGGTTACCTGTCGGCTTGGACATCGCTGAACGCGCGCGTCTCAGGGCAGTGGCGGCGACAACGCCTGCGCAACAGCCGGCGCCTTTGACGAATATGTCTTTTATGTAGCCATGCCTGCCGGCGAGCAGCTTTTGAATGAGTTCGAAGCCGACAATGACGGCGAGCAGTGCCAGCAGGATTGGCAGGACATGCTTCGGATAGGCGAACGAAAAGACGGCACCGACAACGAAGAGCGCGGCAAAGCGATCGGCGTTTGGCGATATCAACGTGTGGGGACGAAATGCCAGCGTTGTATCGGTGACGATGAAGAGGCCCAGGATCAAACCCCAAGCCAAATATCGGAATGCGGTTTGGGGCATTTCTGGGCTCAACGGGCCATGCCGCCGGGCGCGGCATTGAGCGGTGCGCCGCCAATCGAAACGGGACCCGAAGTCCTGGCGGCCCGAGGCGGCGGCTTTCTCGGCTGCGGGGCGGGTGGCGCGATCGGGGCGCGCGGCACCTCGGCCGCAACAGGTGGCGGCGGCGCTGCCGGCGGGGGCAGATGCTGCAACTCGTCGACCTTCGAGGTCAGGACCGCCAACTGGTCGGTAATGGCCTTCAACTGCGCCTGCCCGTCGGCTACCGACCGATCGAGTGCGGCGAGGTCTTCCTCGAGCTTCTGCTGGGCCGCGAGGAGAGTTGGCAATGCCTCCTTGTCGCTCGTCGTCATCGCCTCGCCGGACGATTCGTGGCTTATGGCGGGGACCAACGCCGCGACTTCGGGCCAAGCGTAGACGCCGCCGGCGCCGACAAGGGCGAGGACGACGATCAGAAGGAACCACGGCCAGCGGCGGCGACCGGCGGGCAGGGGGCTTTTCGGCGCATGGCCGTGCCACGCCTGGTCGGAATCGTTGTCCATCAATGCTTCCTAGGCGCCTCTGGCATTCGTTGCAATCAATACGGAGTTCGACCATGTTACCGGGTAATGCTCCATTTGCCCGTTTCCCCCTCAGCGCCTACCCGTACTTCCCAACTCCTCGAAGAACTCGTCGCGCAAGCACCTGACGGCGCCGTCGACCTTGAATGGCTCCTCAGCCATCTGGACAGGCGCTCGTTCGGGCTGCTCCTGCTGTTGCTGGGACTGCTCGTGATCGTCCCCGGCGTGGCCACGGTTGCGACGCTGGCCCTTCTGTTTCCGGCGGTCGAGATGATGTTGGGGCACAGTGCCCCATCCTTTCCCCGCTTCCTGTCGAAGCGGCCGTTCGACTTCAAGCGATTCAAGCGGTTCACCGTCAGGGCGGGTCCGCTGCTGCGCGCGATCGAGAACATCAGCCGGCCGCGCTGGAACGCGCGCCATGACGTGACTGACCGGCTTGTTGGCTTGGTCGTGTTCCTGTTGGGTCTGTTGGCGGGCTGGCCCCTGCCTCTGGTCAACGTCATTCCCGGGATTGTGGTCGTCCTGATCGCGATTGCTTACCTGCAGGAAGATGGTCTGCTGTTGGCTGTGGCATGGCGGCCGCGGTGATGTCCTTGCTTGGCCTTGGATGGACGCTCTGGACGTCGACCGCGGCCGTAATCAGCTGGATTGCGATCTGAAATACCGCGGCAAGCCGCGGGGTAGATGCGCTACAGGACCGCTGAAGTTTAAGACATTGGTTATCACTTTGCTTTCATTTTCACCGCCTCATTCAACAAAGAGGCACCATGTCTGACATCACCATTCCCGGCGGAAAAATTCGTTCCTTCATCGAGCGGATCGAGAATCTGGACGCTGAACTGCAGGAACTGAACGAGCAGAAGAAGGAAGTGTTTTCGGAAGCCAAGGGTGAGGGTTTCGACGTGAAGATCCTCAAGGAGATCGTCAAACTGCGAAAGCAGGATCAGGATGAGCGCGACGAGCGCGAATCGCTGCTCGATCTCTACATGCGCGCCATGGAAACGGCACCGGCGGACAAGGCTGCTGCGAAAGCGGCGTGAGAAGCCCGGTGCGTTCCCCGCGATCGAGATCCGGGGGCGCGCGATCTCTCGGCGGACGAACTTCCCAAGCTCGTCCGCCTCCGTCCCATCAACCATTCGCGCGGCGTTGGTCGCACCTTCCGCTCATGATTGCGTCTTCCGATCGGATCGGAGTAGCGCTCGATCAGGTTTGATGCGGCGATGCGCAGCGGATCGCTGGAACCGGCAATCCAAGGTCATCGCGCCGCTTTGGCGCCCCGCGCCGTTCCGACCATGGTTCGAAAGGTGATCGAGTATCTGGGGGCCTCGACCGGCGGAATGCTGTGCTCCCACATCTGCCGTGCATCACCGCCCATCAGGTAGAGTGATCGGGGCGCCACATCGAGCGTGAACCGCTCCCATCCGTTTTCGGTCCGGCGTCGGAAGCGGAACTTGCATGCGGATCCCAGGGACAGTCCAAAAATCCTGTCGAAGTGCGGCTTGTCGCGGTGCCAGCCGATACCGACGCCGCGATCATACTCGGTGCACAGGATCTGCCCGATCTCGGTCGACGCGCCGCCGAAGGATTGGATCGCAGCGACGATGCCGTTTAACCACGAGGGGATCGGTTCGGCACATTCCAGTCGGCGCGACCCATAGTCGTACCGGTAACCGAACGAACCCACGCGGCGCTTGCCTTCGAACTGTCCGAACTGGAAGGGAGCAAGCGGAAGGGCCCGGATGTGGCGGATGAGTTCGCCCTCTGTCGCTTTGGAGATGAAATCCGGCGCGTAGTGCAGACCCGCCGGACCTGCGGCGGGCGCATCGAACATCGACAATTGTTCGGACAATCTGGTGCCGTCAGTGTTTGCGAACCTGTCACGAATATGGGCGCGCCGAGACAGAATTTAAACCGGCCGTCAGGTTGCTTGGGCTTCCACCTGGCGCGGCTTCGATGGGCGAAAGACGGCGTCAACGCTCGGTCCCGGCATCCTCTTTCGCCACGATCTTCAGGCCTTGGCCAGGAAGCGATTGCCGCAACGTCGTCGGCCCCGTCCTGTCGCCGCGGGTGATGGCGCTGTGAGAACCAGTTGACTTTAGGGACACAGGCCGAATGTATCCAATATCGCAATGTCGGCTTCAAAAAGACCGATCGAACTCGGAAAATGCGTTTCGATTGTGATCCCCTAGACCGCGCGTATATCTATGATTTTACAGATAGTTATGCGATTATCAGGTGTGAATATATCCTCTGATCAAATAAGTTGCAGTCCAAATCTTGGATACGGGCGTTGACTTTTGGATACATTCTGTTCAATTTCCGCCCACAATAAAATCAATCCTGGGAGGACCCGGTGACCGGCAGTTCGGGCGCGCGCGGGGCGAAATTGACGCAGACGACAGCCGTGCTGGTGATGTGCGCGGTCCTGATCGTCATTTTTTCGATCTTCCTGAAGGGCTTCCTGACGCTGGGCAATCTGTTCGCGCTGGCGCGCAACATTTCGATACTCGGCATTCTCGCGCTCGGCATGGCGGTGGTCGTGATCGGGCGTGGACTGGATCTGTCGCAAGTCGCCTCCTTTGCCGCCTCCACCGCGATCGCGATCATTCTGATGAATTCGGGCTACGCGACGCCGGTCGCGCTGCTGATCGGCTTCGTGATGGCGATCGTCATCGGCATCCTGAACGGGTTTCTGATCTCGGTGATCGAGATGCCGCCACTGCTGACGACGCTGGCGTCGAGCCTTGCAGTGCTGGGAATCGTACGCACCACAGCCGTGCAGCACTATGTCGTCTATCTTTCCAAGGGGCATGACGAATTCCTGCGGCTCGGCGGCAACATCTGGGGCGGCGTTCCGATCTCGATCCTGATCTTCGCGGCCACCGCGGTCGTCGTGCATCTTTTCCTGTCGCGCACCGTGATCGGGCGCTTCGTCTATGCCCATGGCGACAATCCCGACGCCGCGCGTCAGACCGGTCTGCCGACCCGCCCGCTGACCATGATCGAGTACGCGCTGTGCGCCGCGATCGGGTATGTCGGCGGTGTCGTGATGGTCGCGCAGACGGCCCTGATGCATCTCCAGGTCGCGGAATCCACGATCATTTTCGACGTCATCATGGTCGTGGTGCTCGGCGGCGTCAGCCTCGTCGGCGGCCGCGGCAACGTGATGAGCGTCATCGCCGGAACGCTGCTGATCGGCGTGCTGCTGAACGGCATGACCATCATGGACATGGACGTGCAGACCCAGAACATCGTCAAGGGAGTCGTGCTGCTGATCGCGATCCTGCTCGATTCCCGGCTGCATCCGCGCGACGAGGAGACGTCGAAGCAGGGCGATTAAGCTCTGCATCAACCAACGGGCCGCAACAGTCGGCCGACATAACAGGGGAGGAATTGACATGACGAAAGCTGTGCACAGAAGGGCGTTTGCCGGCATCGGGCTGGCCGCGATGGTGGCATCCGCCGTGCTGGTGGCGGCGCCGTCGCAGGCGGCCGGGCCGCGCGACCAGCTGCGCGAGAAATTCGATAAGTCGCTCAAGGGCAAGACGGTGGCCTGGTCGCCGGTCTGGATGGGCGTTCTGGAATCCGAATGGACGCGCGTGATGAAAGATCGTTTCGACGATTACGGCATCAAGCTCGTCACCCGCGACGCCAACATGAAGTCCGACATCCAGCTTCAGACCGTCAGCGACTATATCAACGACAAGCCCGACGTGATCGTGGTGCAAAATCCGAACGTCACGCTGCTCGCCAAGGAGCTGAAGCGTGCGATGGATGCGGGCATCTATGTCGTGCAGGTCAACATGGCATCGAACACCCTGACCGACGCCTATGTCGGCGTCGATGCCAAGGATCTCGGCACCAAGATCGCGCGCGAGGTCATCAATCAGTGTGGCGGCGGCAAGGGCTCCGGCGAGGTTGCGATCCTCGAAGGCGAGGCGACCGCAGCCTATTCGCTCGACATGAAGAATGGCGCGATGGAGGTGTTCAAAACCGATCCGTCGATCAAGGTCGTGTCGTCGCAGCCGACAAGCTGGGACGCCAACAAGGCCGGCGACATCACGACCACCGTGCTGCAGCAGCATCCCAAGCTGTGCGGGATCCTCAGCGTCTGGGGGCCGCAAACCGCGGGCGCGGCGCAGGCGATCAAGGCGGCCAACATGGGCGACAAGGTGAAGGTGTTCGTCGCCAGCGACGGCCAGCCTGCGGACTGCGATCTGCTCGAGCAAGGCGCGTTCTCCGCGAACCTGTCGTATCGTGCCGACGTGCAGGGCCAGACCATCGCCGACGCGGTGATTGCGCTGTTGCAGAGCGGCGACAAGCCGGGCGCGAAGAACATCGCCTATTACACGACCCCCGCCTGGGTGAAGTCGAAGGACGATCGCATGTACTGCTTCAGCATCCCGAAGGGCGCGAAGTAAGTCGTTCCGGCGCCCGCGCCCACTGCGGCGCGGGCAGGCCGGAGCCGTCGATCCAAATCCCCCGCGTCGTCCCGCCGTTCGGCCGCTGCTGCGCCGAGCCCGCCGGAGTCTGTTGATGAAGAGCCTGCAACGAGCCTGGCACCGCCATTCGCCCCAGTTGTTCCTGGGCGAACTGCTTGAGAAGCGCTGGATGGAGCCGATCATTCCATTCACGCTGACGATCGCGGTTTTCCTGGCCTTCGCGATCATGATCCCGCGCTACCTGACGGCGGGCAGCCTGCAGGAACTGATGCGGAATTTCGCGGAGCAGGGGATGGTCGCGGTCGCGATGGCCTTCTCCGTGCTGTCGGGCGGCATCGACCTGTCGGTCGGCGCGGTGTTCGCGATGTCGAACTTCCTCGCACTCTATCTGTACCTCATCCTCGGGCTGCCGCTGCCCGTGACCATCGTGCTTGTCGTCCTGTTCGGCGCGGCGATGGGCGCGATCAACGGCGGCCTGATCGCCTACGGCAAGACCCGGCCGTTCCTGACGACGCTGGTCGTCCTTATCATCGTCCGCGCCGCCTACAACAAGGTGACGGTCGCGTTCACGAACGAGCTCGCAAGCATCGACAGCGGGTCCAGTACGTGGGACTTCATGGGATCGGGGAGGGTTCTCGGCATTCCCTTCAACATGCTGGTGTTGATCCTGCTTGCGGTCGGAACGCACTTCTTCCTCACGCGCATCAAGCCCGGCGTCCACATCATGGCGGTTGGGTCGAGCCGCAAGGCGGGCCGCCACGCCGGCGTCAACGTCAAGCGCGTGCTGTTCTCGGCCTATGTGATGTCGGGCGCGATCGCAGCGCTGGCGGGAATCCTCTATGCCGCCCGGCAGAGCAGCTCGGGCACCGACACCGGCGTCGGCTGGGAGATCAACGCGCTGGCCGCGGTGGTTCTCGGCGGCATCAGCCTGTCCGGCGGCCGCGGCACCATCGCGCGCGCCGTCATGGGCGCGGCGATCATCTTCATGCTCACCAGCGGCATGGTCCGGCTCGGCATCTCCGGCAACCTGACGACCGCCATCATCGGCATCATCCTGCTGCTCGCGGTCGGCTTCAACGTGAAGTGGGTCAAGAACAAGGGCAAGGTGCTGCAAAAGGTCTACGTCACCCCAAGCTGGGTTGATTTCGAGCCGCCGCCGTCGGTCGAGCGGGGCAGCGGCACGCCGTTCGCGGAGAATGATCGCCTGAAGAACGCGGAAGCGATCGCGCTCAACATGATCGAGGGGCCGGAAGACATCATCCTTGACCGCAAGGACAACCTCTACACCGTCAACCGCAACGGCTCGATCATCCGCTTTCTTGCGCCTGATTATATCGTCCGCGAGGAATTCGCGCGCATCGGCGGCCGGCCGCTCGGGTTGGCGTTCGATCGGGATCAGAACCTCCTCGCCTGCATCGCGGGTATGGGCGTTTACGGTGTGAAGCCCGATCGTTCGGTCTTCAAGGTCACCGACCGCACCACGCGCACGCGCACGCGTCTCAAGGACGATTCGCGGCTCTATCTCGCTGACGATCTCGACGTCGCGCCCGACGGCAAGATCTATTTCAGCGAGGCCTCGACCCGCTACGAGCTGACCGACTGGGCGCTCGACGGTTTTGAGGGGCGCGGCAACGGCCGGCTGATCTGCCACGATCCGAAAACCGGGATCACCAGGACGGTCCTCAAGAACTTGACGTTCCCGAATGGCATCTGCATTTCGCATGACGGTCAGTCGGTGCTCTGGGCCAGTACCTGGCTATGCCAGATCAACCGCTTCTGGATCGCCGGCCCGAAGGCGGGCACCAGCGAAATCCTGATCGACAACCTTCCGGGCTATTGCGACAACATCAACCGCGCCTCCGACGGCAAGTATTGGCTCGCCTTCGTCGGCCTGCGCACGCCGGTCTATGACCTTGCGATGCGCAACCCTGTTTTCCGTACCCGCATGGTCAAGCAGATTCCGCCGGACGAGTGGCTGTGTCCGGGCATTAACTACGGCTGCGTGGTCAAGTTCGATGACAACGGCGTGGTGACGGAATCGCTCTGGGATCCGGGCGGGCTTTCGCATCCGACCATCACCTCGGTCCGCGAGCACAAGGGCCATCTCTATATCGGCGGTCTGGAGAACAACCGCATCGGCCGCATCCGCCTGCAGGACGCCGACCCGACCTGGGAAGCGCACAAGTCCTATTGGGGAGGGGCCTGAGCCATGTCTCTGCTTGGCGATATCATCGATCGCGTGTTGTCCCCGAACCGGGAAATTCACGGCATTCCGGTGCTCGACGGCGCCTTCTCCCCGAACCAGCGGCTCGATCAGGCCCGCCAGCTCGGCGATGAGATCGAGCGACCGGACGACATCGCGCTCGGGCAGGACGGCGCGCTCTACGTCTCGACCGGCAACCGCGTCCTGCGTTGCACGGGGGACGACTTCAAAACGCGCACGGCGTTCGCGACGCTCGACGGCCCGGTCGGCGGGCTTGCCTGCACGCCGGATGGCCGGCTGCTCGCCTGCGTCTCTGGCGTGGGGTTGGTGGCGCTTTCGCCAACTGGCGAGACCGTCGGCAAGCTCGAAAGCGTCGGTGGCGAGAAGATTCCCTGTCCGTTGTCGGTGACGGTCGCGCCGGACGGGGCGATCTACCTGACCGACGGCTCGCGAAGCAATCGGCCGGAGCATTGGCTGACCGACCTGATGCAGAACCGCGCCCCGTCGGGCCGGCTCATCGTCTGCAATTTCTCGCTCGGCGGTGCGAGCGTGCGTGCGGACAAGCTCGCATGGCCGCTCGGCTTGGTCGTAACCGGTGACGGCAAGGAGATCTGGGTCGCCGAATCCTGGGCCCACCGCCTGACCGCTTTTTCACGCGCGGGTGACGACAAGCGCGTGATCGTCAAGAATCATACCGGCTATCCGGCGCGTCTTGCCCGAGGCGCGAATGGTGAGGTCTGGATGGCCTTCCTCGCGCTCCGCACACAATTGACCGAGTTCGTGCTGCGCGAGCGGGCATTCTGCGAAGAGATGATGCGGACGGTACCACCAGAGCTTTGGATCGGGCCGGCTCTGGATGGCCGCCTCAATCCGCGCGAACCGACCCAGATCGGCCGCATCAAGAAACTCGGCATCCAGAAGCCGTGGGCGCCGCCGCGTTCCTATGGCCTCGTCGCCCGGCTCGACGCCAGGGGCGCGGCGACGGAGACGCTGCACAGCCGCGTCGATGGTCGTGTTCATGGGATAACCGCCGTCCGCCCGGTCGGCTCGCGTGTGCTGGCGGTGTCCAAGGGACGCGATTGCCTCGTCGAACTGCCGCCTGGCCGCGGCACGCAAGAAGGATGAACGCCATGGCGGCCGAACAACAGGCAGGGACCCCGCTGCTTCAGATCGTCAACGGCAGCAAGGTCTATGGTGGCCTGCACGCGATCGATGCTGTCAATTTCGATCTGCGGCCGGGCGAAATTCACGCGCTGCTGGGGGAAAACGGCGCGGGGAAATCGACGCTCTGCAAGGCGATTGCCGGTGCGATCGTGCTGACCTCCGGCGACTACCGGATTCAGGGACGCAAGGTTTCGTTCGCGTCGCCAAAGGAAGCGCTCGAGGGTGGGGTCGCGATGGTCTACCAGGAATCCAGCCTGGTCCCTTCGATGACGGTGGCGCAGAACCTTGAACTCGGCATGGAGAAATGGGTCACGGTCTACAGCAAGATCAACATCGCGGCGACCCAGTCGCTGCAATCGATGAACTTCAACGTCGACCCGCTGGTGCTGGTGGAGAATCTCGGAACGGCCAAGCGGCAGATGGTCGAGATCGTGCGCGCGGTTCGCCACAACGCCCAGGTCTTCATCTTCGATGAGCCGACCGCATCGCTGACCCCTGAAGAGACGCAGCATCTGTTCCATCTTCTCAACACCCTGAAAGAGAAGGGCGCCGGGATCATCTTCATCTCGCATGCACTGGAAGAGGCGTTGAACATCGCCGATCGCATCACCGTGCTGCGCGATGGCAAGCTGGTCGCCACCGTACCGGCGAAGGACGTCACGCGTGACGCCCTGGTGCGGATGATGGTTGGCCGTGAGGAAACGGCAGCGCAGTACGCGACCCACGGGGCCGATCCGGATGCGCCGAAGCCGCATGCCTCCCACGGTGAGAAGGTGCTTTCAGTCGAGAACGTGACGATGGGCAGCATCGTCAAGAACATGTCGTTCTCGGTGTTCAACGGTGAAGTCGTCGGCATCTTCGGGCTGGTCGGGGCAGGGCGCTCCGAGATCGCGCAGATCGTCAGCGGCGCGCGCAAGCGCAACTTCCTGCGCGGCGGGATGATCTATCTGCGGGACAAGCCGGTCCGCTACCGGGTCCCGCGGCAGGCGGTGCGCGACGGAATCGCCTATATCACCGAGGACCGCAAGGTCGACGGCTTCTTCGAAACGATGACGGTGGATCAGAATATCTATCTTGGTTATCTGTCGTCGCCGCGCGTCAAGCGGTTCCTTTACTCTACGCGCGAGATGAAGCGGATCGCCGATCAATGGATCTCGGCGCTCTCGATCTCCGCATTGAAGCGGACGCTGAAGATTGTCGAATATTCCGGCGGCAACCAGCAGAAGGTCGTGGTGGGAAAGTCTCTGGCCCAGGAGCCTACGGTGGTCATCTTCGACGAACCGACGCGCGGTGTCGACGTGAGCGCCATTCCACAAATTCACGAGGCGATTCGCAGGCTGGCGCGCGAGAACAAGGCGGTTGTCGTTATTTCTTCCTATCTGCCTGAGATTCTGGCTATCTCGGACCGGATCCTGGTCGCTCGCGGCGGACGTATCGTCGAGGAAATGGCTCGGGCTGATGCGACCGAGGACAAGATCATGTACGCGGCCATTCATTGAAGGAGGGCCTTTCATGAGTCCTTATCAGCGGCCTCCCCATTGGAAGGACATGACGCGGGACGGCAATGAGGACGATCCCGAGTCCCGTCGCCTGATGAGCGAGAGGATCGCAAGCGAGATTCGCAGCGCGGTGCTGAGCGGCGAGATGCGGCCAGGCACGCGGATTCGGCAGGAGCTCCTTGCGGCCCATTTCGGAGCAAGCCGCATTCCCGTGCGCGAGGCGCTGAAGCAGCTCGAGAACGAGGGGCTCGTCGTGATGGCGCCGAACCGTGGCGCCTGGATTGCGGACGTCAATTCGGAAGAATCGATCGAGATCTACAAGATCCGTGAAGCGGTCGAGCCGCTCGCCATCGGCGAAAGCGTTCCAAACCTGACCGACGAGGATATCGAGACGCTTGACCGCATTGTGCGCGAACTTGAGCAGGTCACCACGCTCGAGGAATATATCCAGCTTGATCGGGAGTTCCATCTGCGGACCTATTCGCGGGCACGGATGCCGCAACTGCTCGCGATGGTCGAACGCTTCTGGAACAGCACGCAGCATTTCCGGCGGCAGTTTGTGAGCGAGACCTACGCCAAGGACGGGTTTCCGTTCTCCGATCCCCAGCACGTCCTGATCATGGACGCGATCCGGGCGCGCGATGTCGAGGCTGCACAGGTGCTGGTGCGCCTCCACATCCGGCGCACGCGCGTTGTCATTCAAGCAAAAGAGAGTGGAGCGGCCCAACCGCCCCTTGCAAGCCGTGCCGCTCTACCGCATGCGCGTCTTGGCTCGGTTTATCGAGGAAAAAGTGCCAATGAGTAGTGGCGGCGAACGCCTTTTGCCACGGTTCCTGCTGCGCCAGGTGGCGGCGGGCTATAGCGGCCGCCGGGCCGGACGGGGCTGCCATCGTTGCGACACTGGTGGCAAGCGTCGATGACTGTTGACCTGGATTCCGTGTCGCGTGGACGCGCCTACGAGGAAGCCGCGGGCCGGCTGCGCGCGCGGCTCGGGGAAGCGTCGGTCGCTCCGCCCGATCCCGGAAGGCGGACGGCGCTTGATCTGTTTCGTGCCGCGCCGCGCGAGGCGCCGGCGGTGTTCTATTTCGATGCGACGCAGACCTATGCCGATATCGATCGGCTCAGCGACCGGCTCGCTGCCCGCTTCGCGCAGAAAGGCGTCGGGCGCGGCGATCGGGTCGCCGTCATTCTTCAGAATGTGCCGCAGTTCGTCATCGTCAGCGTGGCGGCCTGGAAGGTCGGGGCCATCGTCGTCAGCCTCAACCCGATGTACCGCACGCCGGAGCTTCGCAAGCTGTTCGGGGATTGCGAACCGAAGGCGGTGATCTGCCACGACGACCAATGGGAGAACGTTTTCCCGGCCGCCGGTTCGGTCGATTCCGAGCTGGTGTTCTGGACCGGCGCTCACGAATTCCAGATGCGTAACGATGTCCGGGTGCTGCCGGTGCCGGGCGCAGCGCCGCAGGCCCATGCGCTGGCGACGGTTTTCGCCGAGAACGCAGCCGCTCCACCGGCACCGGTTCTGACGTCCGACGACATCGCGCTTCTCTTGTACACCTCCGGAACCACGGGCGTTCCAAAGGGCGCCATGCTCACGCATCGTAATCTGGTGGCGACCGCGTTGATCTGTTGCGATCATTTCGAATTGAACAGCATGTCGCGTATCTTTGGCGTCGCGCCGCTGTTCCACATCACCGGCTTTGAAATCCAGATGGTCGCGGCGTTTGCCGCGCGTGCGGCGATGGTGCTGACCTATCGCTTCCAGCCCCAGGTCGCGCTCGATGCCTTCCTTGAATGGCGGCCGACATTCATCGTCGGTGCCATCACCGCGTACATCGCGCTGATGAACCAGGCTGACGCGACGAGCCGGCATTTTGAGAGCTTCGTTCATATCTATTCCGGCGGCGCGCCGATCGCGCCCTCGGTCATCGATGCCTTTGCGAGACGGTTTGGACGGGCGATCCGCAGTTCCTATGGAATGACTGAACTGACCTCTGCAAGCCATCTTGCGCCCAACGAAGGTCGGATTCCGGTCGATCCTGACTCTGGCGCGCTGTCGATCGGCAGGCCGACCTCGGGCGTCGATGCGATCGTCGTTAACGACGAGCGCCGCCCGCTCGGACCCGGCGCGCATGGCGAGGTGGTTGTGCGTGGCTCAGGCGTGATGGCCGGCTACTGGAGAAAGCCGGCGGAAACCGACGAGGTGCTGACCAACGGCTGGCTGCATAGCGGCGACGTCGGCTTCTTCGACGAAAGCGGCTGGTTCTACCTCGTGGATCGTAAGAAGGACATGATCTCCGCCTCCGGCTTCAAGGTCTGGCCCCGCGAAGTCGAAGACGTGATCTATGGCTTTCCGGGCGTGCGCGAAGCAGCCGTCGTCGGCGCCGCCGATCCCTATCGCGGCGAGACGGTGGTCGCCTTCGTCTCCGCTCAACCCGGCACCGTGATCGACGTCGCCGCTCTCTCGCGCTTTTGCCGCGAGCGACTGGCGGCCTACAAGTGCCCGGTCGACATTCGGGTGCTGGACGATCTGCCGAAGACGGAATCCGGAAAAATCACCCGAAACACGCTCAGGGACGGCCTGCGCGGCCGGTAAGGAGAATTTACGTGGATATCACCCAAAGCGAGCGCAGCCAGCAACTGGCCGCGCGTCTCCAGCGCTTCATGATGGAGCACATCTACCCGAACGAGCGCCGATACTATCAGGAGGCCGAGCGGCTCGGGCCCTGGGCCGTGCATCCCGTTGTCGAGGAACTGAAGCCGCTCGCACAACAGGCCGGCCTGTGGAACCTGTTTCTGCCCGCTCACGAGGACGGGCTGACCAATCTCGAATATGCCCCGCTATGCGAGATCATGGGGCGTTCGCATCTTGCTCCCGAGGTCTTCAATTGCAGTGCCCCTGACACGGGCAACATGGAGACCATCCTGCGCTACGGTACGGAGGCGCAGAAGGAACGCTGGCTGAAGCCCTTGCTGGCCGGCGAGATCCGTTCTTCCTTTGCGATGACGGAGCCCGATGTTGCCTCGTCCGACGCGACCAATGTGGCCAGCTTGATCGTCCGTGATGGCGACGATTACGTGATCAATGGTCGCAAATGGTACACCACCGGCGCCACCGATCCGCGATGCAAGATCATCATCTTCATGGGGCAGACCGATCCGCAGAATCCGGATCGTCACAAGCGTCAGTCGATGATCCTCGTGCCCAAGGAGACGCCCGGCGTGCATGTCGTCCGTTCGCTGCCTGTGCTCGGCTTCTACGGCGTACCGGATCGTGCATCCGAGGTGATATTCACCAATGTACGCGTGCCGGCCGCCAACATGTTGCTCGGCGAGGGGCGTGGATTCGAGATCGCGCAGGGGCGGCTCGGACCCGGACGCATTCATCACTGCATGCGGCTGATCGGCCTCTCCGAGCGCGTGCTCGAGCGCATGTGCCGACGAGCGCTGAAGCGTGTCGCCTTCGGCAAGCCTCTCGCCGAGCAAACCGTGACGCTCGAGCGCGTGGCCGAAGCGCGCATGAAGATCGATCAGGCGCGGCTGCTGACGCTCAGAGCTGCCTACATGATGGACACGGTCGGCAACAAGGCGGCGCGGCAGGAAATCGCGATGATCAAGGTCGTCGCGCCGAACATGGCGCAGACCATCGTCGACTGGGCGATACAGGCGTTCGGGGGAGGCGGCACCAACAACGACCATTTCCTTTCGGCAGCACTCGCAACGACTCGCTTGTTGCGACTGGCCGACGGCCCCGACGAAGTTCATCGCAACCAGATCGGCAAGCTCGAATTGCGCCGATGGCTCAATGTCGATCCCGCACGAACCGGCGGTGGCGCGGATCCGTTGTCGCCAGATGAATCTGAATCCTGGTCCGAAGGCGGCTTGTGGCCGCGCCCGAAAGATCTGCCATAGGCGCGTTGGGAAGGGGCTGGAGCCGGAAGGCATCGGCTCCAGCGATGATCAACAAAAGGAGAGATGTGAGCGGTCTCACAGGAGGACTGCGAGTTCTCCACTAGTCAGGGATCGGACTCGCTTAGAACCAACGGAGATTCGCATGAAGCTCCTGATGATCGCCGGCCTGACCGCCCTCGCGCTTGTTGTGGCCGCGACGAATGTCCCGAGATCGCATCCATCGTCCGTGAGCCGCGCGCCGGTGGCGGGGATGCCCACTGTGCAAGATCAAGACAAACTGCCGGTCGAAGATTTCGAAGATCGATCGCTGGTGTTTCCGAGGGGAGCACAGCAGTAGAGAGACGAGTGCCACCGCATCTGAACGAGTCCAGATCAATGGGTCGGGAAATTCGTCCCGCGTCGAACAGTTCGACGCGTCGGATGGTTTGTCCGCGTGCACAACCGTCCCCTCGCGAGCTGTGTTTCAAAAGCTCATGAAGATCGGGTTGATCTCAGCGGGATCGCCGACATGTCCCGGGAATTGAAACGGCGCACGGTGGCGATCGACGATCAGGATCGCCAGGAGTAGCGCCAACACGGCGACGATGTAGATCAGCAGTGGCGACGCGTCCCGGGTGGCGGGATTGCGATCTCGCGGCGGCAACACGCGAAAGTGCCAAAAGCGCGAGATGAACTGCAGATATGCTTTCGGATGTATTTGCATGTTCGACCTCGATTGTGAGGCGCCTTTGCCAAGACTGCGACCGCGCGGACCGTCTTTCAAGGCGCCGCTTGTCGCACCCGGAACTGAATATGAGCTCCCTTCGTTGATCGCCGGCCGGGCCCGATGGACGCCAAGGGAGCACTTTGGCCGGGCAGCAAAAACGGGCAGAATGGCCGGGGGCTTCGCTGCGAGTGTCTCCGACGGCCATGGATTTGATTTTTCGTCTCGCCACGTTCCTTGTGACGGCATCGTTGCTTCTTGCGCTGCAGCCCGCGCAGGCGCAATTGGCCGGACACGGCGGACCCGTCCGCGCGATCGCCGTTTCGGGCGATGGCAAGACGGTTCTGTCGGGCAGCTTCGACACTGCGGCGATCCGATGGTCGCTGGCAACCGAGTCTGCGGAGCAGGTCCTTCGCTTCCATTCGGGTGCGGTGAACGCAGTTGCCTTCCTCACAGATGGAAGGATGGCAACGGCTGGTGCGGACGGTCAGATTGCGATCTGGACGTCGGGCCGGCCCCAGCCGGACCGGGTTTTCGCGGACCATACCGGACCCATCGTCGGGCTCGCCGTTTCGCCCGATGCATCAAGGCTCGCATCCGCCTCCTGGGACCAGACCGTGCGGATCTCGTCGTTGTCCGACGGGGGCACGCGGGTGCTGCAAGGCCACTCGCAGAACGTGAATGGCGTGGCCTTTGCCGCCGACGGACAATCGCTGGTGAGTGTCGGCTACGATCTGACGGTGCGGATCTGGCGCCTGCCGGACGGCAGCGCCGAGATCGTCACGGTGCCGTCGCCCCTGAATGCCGTAGCGATCTCGCCTGATGGCGAAATCGTCACCGGCGCAGCGGACGGCGAGCTGCGCATGATGTCTGCCGATGGCAAGGAAAGCGGCGAGGTCATGGCCGGTGCCACGCCGATCGTCGCCTTGGCGGTCTCGCATGACGGCGCCTTGATCGCCGCGGCGGCAATTGACGGCACCGTGGCGATCGTCGATCGCAAGGCGCGCAGCGTGCTGCGCACGCTCGCTGGGCTGGGCGGACCGGTTTGGTCGGTTGCATTCCTGCCCGATGGCGTGACCCTCCTGACCGGCGGCGCCGACGGCAAGATCAGGCGCTGGAACGCACTGACCGGCGCGGCGATCGGATCGAACCTGGTGGGCACGCCGGGGGATCCGCTCGCCGCCTATGCCGGCGATCACGGCGCCGAAATCTTCAGGGCCTGCGTCGCCTGCCACACATTGTCGGAGACGGAGCTGCAGCGTGCCGGTCCGACGCTTGCCGGACTGTTCGGCCGGAAGATCGCCTCGCTGCCGGGCTATCGCTTTTCCGACGCACTCAAGACGATGGACATCGTCTGGACGCCGGAGACCGTCTCAAAACTGTTCGAGATCGGGCCGAACGCCTATACGCCCGGCACGAAGATGCCGGAGCAGCACATCGGCTCCGCCGAAGATCGCCGCGCGCTCACGGACTTCCTGGCGCGTGCGACGTCGAAATAGCTCGATTTGGCGGCAGCTGCCTTGCGGCGTCCTCAAGCGAAGGCGTCAAGCCGCGATATGAGGCTCTAATACCCCGGCCATTGCTCCACCGGGATCTTCGTCAGCTCCGGGTTCTCCTTGAGCATGTGGGCGATATTGATGCTGGGATGTTCCTTGAGCGCCGCCACGACGCACTGGTTGACGTATTTGCGGCGCGACAGCCACTTGATCTTCTTGCCCTTCGCCTCGGCCTTGCAGGCGACGACCGCCTGCTTGAGGGCAACCTTTTCCGCCTTCGTAAGGGCTGCCTCGACGGCCGTGCCGGAGAGGACCGTGGTGACAATGCACGTCGACAGAACCATCGTGAATCGAGGCATACGGCTAGTCCTTGTTCTCGCGTTGACGCAGATAGTCATCCGTCGTCCGTGGTGGCGCGCGTTCCGGCACGTCCTGGATCGGATCGAACTGTTGTTCGCTCATGACAATGACCCGGCAATCGGCGCACATCCGCAAGGCCTCGGTCCGGCGGTCCCCGGCAGGGTACATCCAATGCCGTCCCTCGAGTTTGGTCGCGATCCGATCGATCGTGCTCTTGACGCCGAAGGGCGTGCCACAGCGAACACACAGGGCCGGTTCTTCTTCCTTGATCACCCGCGCCGGCGCGCGTCTTGCCCGGAAGTCGATCTGCGGGGTGAGCTTGATAACTTTTTCAGGACAGGTGCTCTGACACAAACCGCACTGCACGCAGGCGTCTTCCACGAATTTGAGGACGGGGCGGTCCGGATCGGCGCGGAGCGCGCCGGTTGGGCAGGCCGAAACACAGGACAGGCACAGCGTGCAACCGCCGACATCGACGGTGACCGCACCGATAGGTGCACCCTCGGGCAAGGCGATCACGTCGACCGGCTTGGGCGCGAGGCGATGCAGTTCGCTCAAGCCGAAGCGAAGCAGATCGCCACGCTTGCCGACCGTCAGGAAAGTCGCGGGATTATCGAGGCCGGCGAGGGGACCAATCCCCGTCAGTTGCTCGGCCAGGGTGTCGGGGTCGTCGGTTTCGATCGTGCTCACGCGGCGGCCGTCAAATCCGAGTCCGGAAAGAATGGTCTCGGCCATCCGGATCGTCTGCAACGATCCGGTCACGTCGTGTCGTGGCTTGGCGCGCAGCAGGAGCCGCACGGCAGCCGCGCCATAGGCGAAGGCCCCGATGATGGCTTCCAGGCCGACCTGCGTCAGCTCGTTGACGGTGAGGGGAAGCACATTGGCCGGCAATCCGTCGCCATGGCGGGCGAGCGCATCGATCAGCGGCGTGCCGTGCTGGCTGTCGTGCAGCAGCAGGACCGGATGCGTTCCGCCGGCCTCGCGATAGGCGCGCAACATGGCGCGGAGGATCTGCAACTGGGTATCGGCGGGTGGCAGCGCGTAGGATGCCGCTCCCGTGGGGCAGGCGGCCGCGCATTGCCCGCAGCCCGCGCACACCTCCGCGTTGACTGCGACATGATCGCCGTCTGGCGTGATCGCGCCGGTCGGGCACAAATCGAGGCAGCGATGGCATCCGGTCAGCTTCGAGCGCGAATGCGCGCAGAGGCTGGGTGTAAAGTCGACATATCTCGGCTTGTCGAAGCTTCCGACGAGATCGCGGGCCGCAAGCACCGCTCGCAGCACGGCCGCGGGATCTCGCGGATCCGCGCGGAGATAGCCGTCTCGCAGATCGTGTGCGGGGAACAGAGGCGGCTCGCCGGAGAGGTCGAGCACGAGGTCACAGCGCGAGATCGCGCCGTTGCGCGGGCCTTCGAACTCGAAGCGGGCGCGCGAGGACGGGCGTGGCTGCGCGTAGTCGTCGACCGTGAGCTCGAAGCCACCAAAATGCCCGCGCGCGTTGCGTATCGTGCCCTTCACGATCGGGAATACCGCCGCGGCAGGCGGCACGACGTCTGCCGGCTTCCTGAGCATGACCGTGACGTCGAGATGGTCCGCCAGCAGCCGGCCGGCCTCGATCGCGGCCTCGTCGCGCCCATAGATCAGGATGATGCCATCGCTCGACAATGTGACCAGCGGATAGTCCGGCGCGGGAATCGCGGCCGCCGCGAGCAGCGCCGCCATCTTCGGGCCCGCATTCGCGCCGTCGCGCGACCAGCCAGCCGTCTCGCGGATGTTGACGAAGCTGATCGGGCCAATGCGTTCGCCCATCTCATTGGTGAACTGGCCGGCCTGCTGCGTGCAGGCGACGGTCAGCGGGCCGTCGACTTTTGCGGCGGCGCGGAAATGTTCGAGCTCTGCGCCGCAGAGATGACGATGGCTCCTGATCTCGCAGTTGGGACAGCCCCGCTGGATCGCGGCCACGTCAAGGCGCATCGTGTCTTCACACGAGCAGATCAGGACGGTCTTCGCTGGCTGCTCCAGGTCGATCCCTCCGCGGGTGCGGCGCCGTCTTGCGGACTCGCGCCATTCCTTCACCTCGTATAGATATTCACTATCGGAAGGAAAAGGAAAGTGGAGGACGGCCCTTGCGGTCGACCCCGACCAGCCGCGTCTCCGTGGCGGAAGCGATCCATCTGCCGCCGCCATTCACGCTCGTCCGGTTGCGTGAGAGCGGAGACGCCTTTGCTCACGCTTGCCGCATTGCACCTAAAAGCGGTGCCGGCACGCTGGTCTGCGTCGGGCGGTTCGATCTTGCCGAATTCGCCGTGGTGCTCGAGCCGGGCGAGCCCTTGGGCACCGCGCGGCGCGCCTTTTATGCGGGCATGGTCGCGCTCACCGACGCTCTGCGCGCCTATGCGCCGCCGCACAAGACGGTCGCGATCGGCTGGCCTGACACCGTCGTGATCGACGGTGGGCTGGTCGGCGGCGGACGGATGGGATGGCCGAGATCGGTGCGCGAGGACGAGCCGCCTGCCTGGCTGGTATTCGGTGCCATGATCCGGACGGTCGCAATGGCCGATCAGGGACCGGGCGTCCATCCGCTCGCGTCCGCACTGGATGAAGAGGGGTTTGGCGAAGCGGGAGCCGTGCAGGTGACCGAGAGCTTTGCGCGGCACCTGATGCGCGCGATCGATAGCTGGCAGACCGATGGCTTTGGCAGCCTCGCGCGCGATTATCTCAGCCGGGTTCCCCGCGAGCGGCGAACCGTGCTGCGGATCGATGACGGCGGCGATCTCCTCACGCGCCGCGTCGGTACCGACAGGATTGAACGCAGCGTGCTCGTCAAGGCGCTCGGAACGCCGTCCTGGTTCGATCCGAAGCTCGGAGGGCCGCGACTGTGAAACTGCTCCGCAGCATCGCGCTCGATCCCTCCGACACCTTCGTCTTCGATGTGGCGGCCGAGCCGGGCGAATGGGCCGTCTCGGGTGCCTTCCGCTTCTGCGACCAGGATCCGACGAAGCTGACCGGCAAGGCGCGCGTCGCTTTCCGCAGCGGCTTCCTCGGAGTGCAATCCTGGGGCTGGTCGACGCTGGTGCAGATTGTGCCTGCGACCGAGAACGATTGCAGCGCACTGATCGACCGCCTCGCGAGGCAGCTGATCGATCGTTTCGGTGCGCCGGATCTGGCAACCGCGCGGACCGCCGCGGAGGAGGAGGTCGCCTTCGCGCAGTCGCTCTGCAACCATCCGGTCAGCTCGCTCATTGCCGTTCACCGTTCGGTGAGCGACGGCGAAGTCCGGGAATCGTTCCGCAGGCTGCAACTGCGCCAGGGTCAGGGACACAGCAAGGCGTTCTCGTTCATGGAAGTCGAGGACGATGTCGAGCCCGACGCTGATCTCAAGCTTGCCGATATGCGCGGGGAGTCGCAGCACCGATGAATGATTTCTGGATCGCGTGCGGCCACCATCTGCTCGATCGCGACGAGAACGGCGGGCTTTGCGTCACCGACGAGTTCCTGAAGGCCTATTTCGTTCGTCCGGAGCTGATTCCGCCGGATGAAGCATGCCCGGTCGAGCGGCGGCTGCACCGCGCGCTGCTCGCTTCTCCCCGCAGGCCGGTCGGCGCGGAAGAGATTGAAGCGATTGTCGATGCGGATGCCCGGGAGAACTGGCGGCTCGTGCTTGCCTTCCGCGATCTCCTTGTGCGGCATCCGACGCTGGAGCAGGCCTATCTTGCAACCGTCCGGTCCGGGACGAACGACTTGCCGCCGCTGTTCGTCAATCAGCTCATCCACGTGATCCTGCGCAATGCGCTCGACGGCTGCGATGATCCATTCGTGCTGCGCGCAGCCGAGCTGTTCTTCCGCCCGCAGCGCATCCTGCCGCAGGAGCAGGCCCTGCTGCTCGGCGATGAAGAGGTCGTCGGGGGACAGACTCCGACCCCGGTGCTCTCGCTGATGTCGATGCTGGGGGCGGTGACCGATGCCGAGCTGGATGTCTTGCGCGAGGACAATGCCGGCGATTACTGGCGCCGGAGCGACCATTTCGACATGGCATTCGACCTTACCGCAGGCGGCCGCGGGCCGGCAGCGCTGGCGCAGGCGATGGTGCGCTGGATCTCCCATCTGCTCGGGATCGACGTCAGTATTGAGCCGCTGCGCGAGCTGCGTGATGCACGTCTCACCTGGTATGTCGGGCTCGACGCCGACGCGACCAGGCTCGGCGACCGTCTCTGGCACGGCGAGCAGCTCGACGACCGCAGCGCCGGACGTGTGCTCTCATTGTTCCGCCTGACATTTGCGGACACGAACGCGGCCGCAGACGAGATGCGGGGCGAGCCGGTTTATCTCATTCTGTCGATGAACGCCGATCAGAAGCTCCGGATGAAGCCGCAGAATTTGCTGACGGGGTTGCCGGTCAAACATCTGGAGATGGCGACATGAGCCCGGCTGCGCTGCCGCTAGTGCGCGTTCCCGTCGGCGTCGTGGTCGAGCGGCATCAGGCGGATTCGCCGTGGACCGACTTTGTCTGGCGCGCGGTTGCCGTTCTGCCCGACGAGCCGGACACCAAACCCTGGACCGTGCTTCGCGAAGAGAACGGGACGACGCTGTTTTATGCCGGCAGCGCCACGGTCGATCTCTATGGTTCCGAGACGGCGCGCTACCGCGACAATCTCGCCTCGGGCAGTCCGGGCATCTGGACGGTATTGTCGCCGGCGGAAGGCGCCTGGCCCTATTCGGTGGCTGCCGCGACCGCCGATCCTTCGGAAGGGGAGGCGTTCACGGAGGCCGGTGCGAATCTGGTCGAAGCCGTCCCCATGCCGGAGATGCTGCGTGAGCAGATTGAAAGCTTCATTGCCGAGCACCACGTCGAACGTGAGTTCTTCAAGCGCAAGCGCCGGCAGGCCGATCCGGAGGCGCTCGCGCGCCGTCAGCATGAAGGCGGACACGAATGAGTGAGGACAAGTTCCTGGCGCGCTGGTCCCGTCGCAAGCAGGAGGCGAACGCCACGCAGCCGGACCCGGCCATGCGCGACGACATGCAGTCGATGCTGCCGCCTGCCGTGAACGACGACGACACGGAATTCGACCTTTCGAGCCTGCCTTCGATCGACTCGATTACGTCGGCGACCGACATCACGGCATTCCTGCGCAAGGGAATTCCGCAGGAGCTGACGCGTGCGGCGCTTCGTCGCGCCTGGAGCGCCGATCCCGTCATCCGCGATTTTGTCGGGCTTGCCGAGAATGCGTGGGACTTCAACGACCCGACCGCGATGCCGGGCTTTGGCCCGCTGGATTGCTCCGAGGCAGAGCTCACCGCGCTCATCGACAGGATCGTCGGCGGCCTCAGCAAGCCGGCCGAGGCGCTGCCTGAGCCTTCGGTTGAAGTCGCGGATTCTTCGCAGGAATTGTGCGAGGTCGAGTTGCCGGGCATCGCGGCCGAAGAAGCCGCGACCACGGGATCCGCACCTGATCCTGTTGCAACGCAACGAACGGTCGCCGACAGCACCGAAAGCGAACGGCCGTCGGTTGAGCGCCGCACGCACGGCAGTGCGCTGCCCCGCTAGGGACCGCGACGAAAGGCCATAGCCTCGGACTATGGCGTCGATTGACCCCCCGTTGGACCGGGACTAGGCTTCGCTAGCGCTTTGTAACAAAAGAAAAATCAGCAGACGGGACTTGGATGGAGGTCCACGTGCGTGATGCTGGCCTTGAGCGAGCCATTGACGCCGCTGGCGGCGTTGCGGAGCTTGCGCGCAAAATCGGCATCAGCCAGCCCTCCGTTTCGAACTGGAGCAAGGTGCCCGCGCAACGGGTGATCGCTGTCGAAGCCGCCACCGGCATATCGCGCGATAATTTGCGGCCTGATCTGTACAGCGAACCGCTCCTCTCCGAACAGCCGATCGATTCTGTCGATGCCGCACGTGCGCAGGAGTATCTGCTGCTCGCGGCGCTGTTGTCCGCCGCACCATCGAAGAAACTGCTCGATCAACTGGCTGCATTGACCGTCGATGCGACCCCGCTCGGGCGCGCGCATGCCGCGCTGGCTGAATCCGCCGCCAATGCAGTCGCGGCCAAGGTCGAACGCGAATATTTCGATCTGTTCACGGGTCTTGGCCGCGGCGAGCTCTTGCCCTACGCCTCCTACTATCTGACCGGCTTTCTTAACGAGCGGCCGCTGTCGCGTCTGCGTGCCGATCTCGCTGCGTCCGGGATCGAGCGCATCGCGAACAATTCCGAGCCGGAAGATCACGCGGCTATCCTGTGCGAGATCATGGCAGGCTTCGCGGGAGGGCGTTTCCCGGCGCCGTTCGACACGCAGCGCGCCTTCTTCGGCAAACACGTCGCGTCCTGGATGGGGCGGCTGTTCGCCGACATCGAGCGCGCGGAGAGCGCCGTTTTCTATCGTACGGTCGGTGCGCTTGGTCGCGCCTTTATCGAGATCGAGACAGAAGCATTCACGTTCGCGAACTGACCTGCATCCGCAGGTC
Organism: Bradyrhizobium sp. Mp19; assembly: GCF_029952935.1. Taxonomy (NCBI): domain Bacteria; kingdom Pseudomonadati; phylum Pseudomonadota; class Alphaproteobacteria; order Hyphomicrobiales; family Nitrobacteraceae; genus Bradyrhizobium; species Bradyrhizobium sp. Mp19. Next base: position 461,891 of record NZ_JASAUT010000001.1, read on the forward strand.
CAGGAGAGATGCGATGAGTGAAGACAGGACTACCACAGTCGGGCGCCGCGATTTCCTGCGCAAGGTCGGCGTCGGCACGGTGGGCGCCGGCGCGACACTCGCAACGCCGCTGGTCGGGGCGGCGCAAGCCGACAGCGAAACCAACGATGAGAAGCGCAAGGCGCGCTACAAGGAAACCGATCACGTCAAGGCCTTCTACCGCGTCAATCGTTATCCGGCCAAGGGAGGTTGACCGTGCTGATCAAGCGAACAAACCAGCGTTCCCTGCGCCAAGGCTCCGCCGCCAGCTTCCCTGCAGATCAAGCCGGTGGCCTCGACCGCCGCAGCTTCCTGCGCAAATCCGGTCTTGCCGGCGGCGCGCTCGCCGCGTTCGGCACCTTGCCGCTTGGCAGCGTGCGCAAGGCGGAAGCCGCGGTGGCCGGTCCGCTTACGGCGGGCGCGACCGTCCGCAAGAGTATCTGCACGCATTGTTCGGTTGGGTGCACGGTGACGGCCGAGGTCTTGAACGGGGTATGGATCGGCCAGGAGCCGAGCTGGGATTCGCCGATCAATCGCGGCTCGCATTGCGCCAAGGGCGCTTCCGTGCGTGAGCTCGTGCACAGCGAGCGGCGGCTGCGCTATCCGATGAAGCTGGTTGGCGGGCAGTGGACCCGCGTCTCCTGGGACACCGCGATCAACGAGATCGGCGACAAGTTCCAGGCTGTACGTGAGAAGTCGGGTCCCGATTCCGTCTATTGGCTCGGCTCGGCCAAGATGACCAACGAAGGCGCCTACCTGTTCCGCAAGCTCGGTGCGTTCTGGGGCACCAACAATACCGATCACCAGGCCCGCATCTGCCATTCAACCACCGTCACCGGCGTCGCCAACACCTGGGGCTACGGCGCGATGACCAACAGCTACAATGACATCCGCAATGCGAAGACGCAGGTCATCCTGGGCGGCAATCCGGCTGAGGCGCATCCCGTCTCGCTGCAGCATCTGCTCGAGGGCAAGGAGCTGCAAAAGGCCAACTTCATCGTCATCGACCCGCGCCTGACGCGCACCGCCGCGCACGCGACCGAATATGTGCGGATGCGGCCGGGTACCGACATTCCGGTGCTCTACGGCATGATGTGGCACATCCTGCAGAATGGCTGGGAGGACAAGGAGTTTATCCGGCAGCGCGTCTACGGTTTCGACGACCTCAAGAAGGAGGTCGAGAAATGGCCTCCTGACGAAGTCGAGCGCGTCACCGGGATTCCCGGCGAGCAGCTCAAGCGCGTTGCCAAGATGTTCGCCACCGAGAAGCCGGCAACGTTGATCTGGGCCATGGGCCAGACGCAGAAGACCGTCGGCACCGCCAATGTGCGGGCGAGCTGCATCGCGCTGCTGATGACCGGCAATGTCGGCAAGGCCGGCGCCGGCGCCAACATCTTCCGAGGCCACGACAACGTGCAGGGCGCGACCGATGTCGGGCTCGATATCGTCACGCTGCCGTTCTACTACGGCCTCGCCGAAGGCGCCTGGAAGCACTGGTCGCGGGTCTGGGAGGTCGACTATGACTTCCTGAAGTCGCGGTTCGATTCCAAGCAGATCATGGAAACCCCCGGCATTCCGTTGACCCGCTGGTTCGAAGCGGTGACGTTGCCGAAGGAACAGGTTGCCCAGAAGGACAACGTGAAGGCGGTGTTCGTGCAGGGACACGCCTCCAACAGCATCACCCGTATCCCCGAATCCCTCAACGGCCTGAAGGCGCTCGAGCTGCTCGTGATCGCCGATCCGCATCCGACGACCTGGGCCTCGCTCGCGGTCGAGGCGGGACGCACGGAAGGCGTCTACATTCTCCCGGTCGCCACCCAGTTCGAATGCAAGGGGTCTCGCGTCGCTTCTAACCGCTCGCTGCAATGGGGCGAGCAGATCGTGAAGCCGATCTTCGAGTCGAAGGACGATCTTGAAATCATCTATCTGATGGCGAAGAAGCTCGGCTTCGCCGACCAGATGTTCAAGAAGATCAAGGTCGAGAACAACCTGCCCGAGGCCGAGGACGTGCTGCGCGAGATGAACCGCGGCAGCTGGTCGACCGGCTATTGCGGACAATCGCCCGAGCGCCTCAAGGCGCACATGAAGAACCAGGCGAAGTTCGACATGCTGACGATGCGGGCGCCGAAGGACGATCCCGAGGTTGGCGGCGACTATTACGGCCTGCCTTGGCCGTGCTGGGGATCACCCGAGGTCAAGCACCCCGGCACGCCGCTGCTCTACAACACCAATCTGCACGTGATGGACGGCGGCGGCACGTTCCGGCCGCGGTTCGGCGTCGAGCGCGAGGAGAAGCTGCCGGACGGCACGACGCGGAAGGTGAGCCTGCTTGCGGACGGCTCTTATTCGTTGGGGTCGGGAATCCAGGATGGCTATCCGGAGTTCACGCTGGCGAGCCTGAAGAAGCTCGGCTGGGACACCGAGCTCACCGAAGCGGAAACGGCCGTGATCAACAAGATCAATCCGGCCAATCCGGACACGGTGTCGTGGTCGCTCGATCTGTCGGGCGGCATTCAGCGCGTCGCGCTGACGCACGGCTGCGTACCCTACGGCAACGGCAAGGCGCGCATGAATGCCTTCGGCTTGCCGGATCCGATCCCGGTTCACCGCGAGCCGATCTATACGCCACGCGTCGATCTCGTCGCCAAATACCCGACGCTGCCCGACGCCAAGCAGTTCCGGATGCCCAATATCGGATTCTCCGTGCAGAAGGCCGCGGTGGAGAAGGGCATTGCAAAGCAGTTTCCGCTCATCCTCTCGTCCGGCCGGCTGGTCGAATATGAGGGAGGCGGCGAGGAGACGCGCACCAACCCGTGGCTCGCCGAGTTGCAGCAGGACATGTTCATCGAGATCAATCCTGCCGATGCCGCCGATCGCGGTGTCAAGGACGGTGGCTGGGTCTGGGTCACCGGCGCCGAGAACAATTCCAGGGCAAGGATGAAGGCGCTCGTCACCGAGCGGGTCGGCAAGGGCGTTGCATGGATGCCCTTCCATTTTGGCGGCTGGCTTGCGGGCAAGGATCTTCGCGGCAATTACCCGAAGGGCACCGATCCGATCGTGCTCGGCGAAAGCGCGAACACGATCACCACCTACGGATACGATCCCGCGACGGGCATGCAGGAGCCCAAGGTCACGCTCTGCCAGATCGCGGCGGCATAAGGGAGCAACGACGATGGCACGTATGAAATTTCTCTGCGACGCCGACCGTTGCATCGAGTGCAACGCCTGCGTCACGGCCTGCAAGAACGAGCACGAGGTCCCCTGGGGCATCAACCGCCGCCGGGTCGTCACCATCGCCGACGGCAAGCCGGGCGAACGCTCGGTCTCGATGGCCTGCATGCACTGCACGGATGCGCCCTGCGCGGCGGTGTGCCCGGTGAACTGTTTCTATACCACCGCCGACGGCGTGGTTCTGCACTCCAAGGATCTCTGCATCGGCTGCGGCTACTGCTTCTACGCCTGTCCGTTCGGCGCGCCGCAATATCCGAAGGTCGGCAATTTCGGCTCGCGCGGAAAAATGGACAAGTGCACCTATTGTGCCGGCGGCCCCGAGGCCGATGGCAGCAAGGAAGAATACGAGAAATACGGTGCAAACCGGCTTGCCGAAGGCAAGCTGCCGCTGTGCGCGGAGATGTGCTCGACCAAGTCGCTGCTCGCCGGCGACGGCGAGATCATTGCGCAGATCTATAAGGAGCGCGTGCTGAAGCGCGGCTACGGCTCGGGCGCATGGGGCTGGAAGACCGCCTATCGCGAGACGATCGAGTCCTGACGACGACCTGGCGCGGGTCGCGTCGATATCGGGAGGACCTTATGGCGTGTTTTGCACGATTTGTTCGGCTCGTCATTGGCGTGGCCGGACTCCTGCTGCTCGTCTCCGCGGCTTCCCCGTCCATGGCCCAGCAGGTCAACCCGACCGCAAGTTCGGTCAAGGAGCAGCAGCTGCTGCAGGAACTGAACCGGGTGCAGGGACGCGTCAGCATTCCCGACCAGCGCTCGGGGGTTCTCGAGCAGCCGGCGGGCCGCGAATGGCGCGAGTTCCGGAACGTGACGCTGCGCTGGATCGGCGGCATCGCGATTCTTGGCATGCTCGCGGCGCTGGTCATCTTCTATCTCAGCCGCGGGATGGTGCGGTTGCAGAGCGGGCGTTCGGGCCGGACCATCGTGCGCTTTAGTGCGTTCGAGCGTTTCGTGCACTGGATGACGGCGACTTGCTTCATCATTCTGGCGATCTCGGGATTGAACGTCACTTTTGGACGTCCATTGCTTCTGCCGCTGATCGGCCACGAGGCGTTTTCCGAATGGTCGCAATGGGCAAAGTATGTTCATAACTATCTCAGCTTCCCGTTCACCATTGGCGTCGTGCTGATCTTCCTGATGTGGATCGCCGGCAATATCCCGAACAGGGCGGATGTCGAGTGGATCAAGCGCGGCGGCGGCATCGTCGGGCACGATCACCCGCCGGCCTATCGTTTCAACGCCGGCCAGAAGGCGGTCTATTGGATCGTGGTCATCGGCGGAGGTCTGGTGGCAGCGACGGGATATGCGCTGATGTTCCCGTTCTACCTGTCAGGCATCGAAGGGATGCAGCTCGCGCAGATCGTCCACTCCATTGTCGCGGTGCTCTTCACGGCAGTGATGCTGGCGCACATCTATATCGGCACGATCGGCATGGAAGGCGCGTTCGAGGCGATGGGAAGCGGCACCGTCGATGTCAATTGGGCCAGGGAGCACCACAGCCTCTGGCTTGAGGAGGAGAATGCGCGCGACGCCCGACCCCAGCCCTCCGTTACCGCGGCGGAGTAGGCGGGGCGCGCGCCTGTTCGACGCGGACGCGCTACAGCCGTACGCCCGTCGTCGCAAAGGCCTGTGCGACCGGCTCTTGCACGCGGTTTAGCGCCAACGCCCCGATCGCCGCCACAACGATGGCGACGACGCAGGCGAGCAAGAAGACTTTCATTGTCGTTCTCCCAAACTGATCGGGATGCCGTGAAAGTCTACACAAGATGGCGCGTCGCGAACAGCGCTGTCCCGTGCGCGTGAGCCGCCATCGCCCAAGCCGTGGGGCGCAAGCGGCGGCTTTCGGGACGCTGCACCATCGAGACGTCGCATCCCGCGTTAGGTTGCCTTGGCAACCAGCAGTTCGCGCGGAGCGTCGATTGATCTCGCATTTTTAACCTGAATGGGCTTCCTCAGTCGGTCCAATCCCTTCAAGGATCGGGCAATAAAAATAAACAAACCAAATGAATGGCTTAGGTTGAAAGTTCTTCGTGATCCCGATACTGGGTTGGACTGGCTGATCGTAAAGTCCGTAGATGATGTTTGCTCTCGGCACAGAGCGTGCGCGTGAGGGCCTGCGTCCCTCTCTAGAAGTCAAACTGGCGCTCCCGCCTGCGCGCTTGCTGAATTGGGTTTGATTCAGATCAACCCACGATGCGCTTCGATGCTCTCTCAATCGTGTGAGGTCCCGGGTCAGATGGGGAGCGTCGTGGCAGCCAGGAAGCACGCTTTGAGGGTCCTCCGCGCAACATTTATCGACGCCCAGGCAACGAGCCGGAGCGCCGCGCATGGGGTGCGGCCACCCCGAAGCGATGTCGCAACGGGTCAGCTTCATTCTCGAGCGCCTGCGGTTCGCTCGATGCGGATTGCAGGATGCGTTTTGAGCATCGCGGTCGTGCTGACGTCGACGAACTGTCTCGCGATGGAGTTTTCCCGTGTCCGAGGATGTTTTGGAGATGTTTTGAAGCTCAGTGGAGATGTCAGGGATGGGGACTTTGTCCGCTTTCGCGGATATCTGGCGACTGAGCGCCGGATCGTTGGCCTCGATCTCGATTCCCGAGGCGGGTCTCTCTACGAAGGCTTCCGAATCGCCATGCTCGCGCACCAGAGGCAAATCGCCACTTACGTTTCCGGAGAATGCGACTCGGCATGCGCTTTTATTTTCCTGGCGAGCAGGAAGCGTTATGTGGCGCCAAATGCCAAGATCGGCGTCCACTCGGTTTCCAATCTACACGGCAACGAGGACAGTCGAACGATTCGTGACACGATCAAGCTTGCGAGGTTGTCGGCCAAGCTCCGTATTGCTCCGGCGGCCATCGGCAAGATGGTGATGACTCCGCCGGGAAAGATCTCCTTCTTGAACAAGGAAGAGCTCGCTTCGCTGAAGGTCGTGGAGCGGAATCCGTTTGACCGCACCGCGCGCACGGCGGCCGAGGAACCGAAGAGCAGCTCCATGTGCGGCGCGGCGCCCTCGAAGAGCGCGTCGGAGCAGGAACGTCCGATGCGGAACGCCACCGGCTCGAAGGGAAGCTAGGACGCCGGTTGAGCGGACTTCGGCCGAACCGCTTCGCATGGCCCAATTGGGTCAGTCAAGCCGTCGCACGTGATCCTGACTGCTTGGCACAAGCTGCACTGGTCTCTCCATTCCACCGCGATCTAAAATGGCAGTCATGGGGTACCCCAGCGACAGATTTCGACGAGTGCGTGGCGTAAGCCAGCCGGCTGGCGTTCGCAATTGGCTGCATCGCTGGCTTGAATTGGCCGACGGCGATATTGCCTTCAGGGTCGTGGTCGTGACGGCCGGGATGCTGTCGACCGCGGCGATCGCCTTTGGATTGCTGTCGTCCTGAGCGAGCCTCATGTTGGCCATGCGCGGTGCCAAATTCGTCGTTCTGAGGTGCCTCGCCAGCGAAGCTCTGACAATATGAGCTATCGTCTTCAGCGCGACACGGATCATTCCCAGCGGCAATGAATGCACTTCAAATTGGCTGAAAAGTCGAACGGACGCAGAGACCGTCAGGCGGCCAGGTTGGGCGTCGGGGCCTGCGCCGCGATCTTCCTGTTTTGCTGCGCGCAACAGACGGCTGCGCTGCCGCTGACGCCGTTCCGCTATGAAGCCCAGGCTCAGCGGCATTGCCCCGGCGATAGCGTGGTCTGGCTCGATTTTCGGCGCGGATGCTACTACCTCAAAGGGCAAAGCCGCTATGCCAGGGGCTTCGATGGCGGCTTCGTGTGCAGGAATGAAGCGCGCGAGAGCGGCTACCGGCGTTCGCTGCTCGGCCTGCGGTGACATCACCGAAGGCCGCCCTGGCATCCGATGTCCAGACTACCATCCATAGTAGCGCGGCCGAGCGTAATAAGCCGGCGCATAGCCATAGCCTCCGCCCGGCGGGCAATAGTCGTAGCCATAGCCGTATCCACCGCCATAGTAGGGATACCCGCCATAGTAGGCCGAACTCGCGATGGCTCCGCCAACGAGCGCACCGGCGGCCGCGGCGCCCCAGCCTCGATAGCCCCATCCACGATAGCCTCCCCAGCCGCCGTAGCCTCGCCAACCGCGATAGCCCCAGCCGCCGCCGCGCCAGCCGCCCCAGCGCACCTGAAGGACGGTATTGTTCTCGACCATGCCCTTCATGGCCGCGACGTTGGTCGGCAGCGGCGCCGCCTGGCCAGCGCCAATGCCGACCATGCTCGCAAGCAGGATCAAGGCCAGCAGGGTCTTGGTATTCTTCATGACGTCCTCCACATCGGGGTGACACAGGCAGTCGTGATCGAAAGGCAGCCAAATCGAGAGCTGCTTTCCGGTCCATGAGCATGCCGAGCCTGTCAGCCGCGGCCGGCCGAAGCTTGATTTGAATCAAAGTGGCGAGGGGGCGGTGCGGACGATTGATCCTTCGCCTTGGGACAATTGCCGCGGATAGGCAGGCCGCCGCCCTATGGGGGCGCGATCGCGCTCGTGATCCCGACCGCGAACGCATCCCGGCGAAGTTGGAGCGCCCAGATTCCTGCCCGAACCGGGGCTGCCTCTTCGGTGAAAGTCCGGACGCCTCGCGCTTGATCTGAATCAAGCCGTGCGCGGCGAGGCGATGGCACCGCTTCCCGCGTAGCTGCTGATGCTCAATCGAAAGCACGCTCTTGAAAACCCTGCGCCAGCTCGTGACCGGAGACGAGTTCATCCAGCTCGCAATTCGCCTCGGATTGCTGGCGCTGCTGATCTACTGGTCGTTCGTCCTGGTCAGCCCGTTCGTGCCGATCCTGGCCTGGAGCGTGGTGCTCGCGGTCGCGCTCTATCCCGTCTTCACCTGGCTCGCAGCAATGCTCGGCGGCCATGCCGGCATCGCGGCGCTCGTGCTGACCTTGATCTCTCTGGGAGTCGTCATCGGGCCGGCGACCTGGCTCGGAATCGGAGCTGTAGAGGGGATGAAGGAGCTCGCCGAACAACTGGGCGCCGGCCACGTTGTCGTGCCGTCGCCGCCGCCCGAGATCAAGGATTGGCCGCTGATTGGCGGCCCACTCCATGAGATCTGGGATCGGGCGTCGACCAATTTGCGCGCCGTGCTGCGCGAGGTCGTGCCGCATCTGAAGCCGTTGGCCGGGACCCTGTTTGCGTTTGCCAGTGATGCCGGGATCGGGATGGTGAAGTTTCTGCTGGCGGTCGTCGTGGCAGGGTTTCTGTTTCCGTACGGCTCGCAGCTTGCAGCGGCGTGCCGGAGCTTCCTGTCCCGCATCGTGCCGGAGCAGAGCGAGCACTTCCTCGATCTTGCGGGTGCGACCATCCGGGCGGTCTCCCGCGGCGTCATTGGCGTTGCCGTCCTGCAATCGCTGCTGGCCGGCATTGGCTTCAAGCTGGCGGGGATCCCGAGCGCAGGGCTGCTGGCGTTTGTCGTGATGCTGCTCGCGATCGTGCAGATCGGGGCGGCAATCGTGCTGTTTCCGGTCATCATCTGGCTATGGTCGGCCAAGGACTTCCCGACGGCGCTCGCTCTCACGTTCTTCTTCCTGGTCGTCGGCGTCCTCGACAATGTGCTGAAGCCGCTGGTGATGGGGCGGGGCCTGACCACGCCGGCGCTCGTCATCTTCGTCGGCGTGATCGGCGGCACGCTCGCCCACGGCATCGTGGGCCTGTTCATCGGTCCAATCATTCTCGCGGTCGCCTGGGAATTGATCACGGCATGGATCCGGGACGACCGCGCCCGGCTGGCGGGAGAGCGATGATGCTGTTTCAGCTCCTCGTGGGATCGGCGGTGAGCGCGATCAACATCGCGATCCATTCGCTCTGGACGGTCGCGGCCATCGGGTTGCTTCGCAACGTTGCCTTGAGCGCGGCCGGCCGGGCGGGGCTACAGCTCAGCGGCGTGATGGTCGCCACCGCGCTTGCGCTGATGCTGGCTCACACGCTCGAGATCGTGGTGTGGAGCTTGGCCTATTGGGTGCTCGGCGCCGCGCCCGCCGGCAGCAATCTGCTCTATTTCGCCTTCGTGAACTACACCACGCTCGGCTATGGCGATGTTATCCCGGTCAAGCAGTGGCTGTTGATCGGACCGATGGCGGCCATGAACGGCATTCTCATGTTCGGGTGGTCGACCGCGGTCCTGTTCGAAGTGCTGCAAAAGACCATCGAGCGTCAGGAGGCGCTCACGAAATCCCCCTGACCTCGCGGTCAGTTGTCCAGCCTGGACAGCTGGTCGCGGTCAACCAGCATGATTTCGCGCTGGTTCGAGCCAAGGAAGTTGAGCGCGCCGTAGGCGTGCAGCTTGGACAGCGCGCGTGACACGGTTTCGAGCGTCAGCCCGAGATAGTCGGCAATGTCACGCCGGCACATCGGCAAGGCGACGACGCCGACTCCGGTCAGCCGGCGATCCATTTCGAGCAGAAACGCGGCAACCCGCTCCAATGCGGTCTTGCGGCCGAGCAGCAGCATGTGCTCTTCGGCATGCCGCAGGTTGCTGGTGGTCATGACCAGCAGGTTGCGAGCCAGGGCGAAATCGGAATCGGCCACGCGTTCGAGGCTCATCCGCCTGATCAGGTGCACGTTCGTGTCGACGATGGCTTCGGCGGTGAAGCGGTGGGTTTCGGCATTCTCGAGGCCGAAGATGTCTCCGACAAGGTGAAAGGCGCCGATCTGGCGGCGTCCGTCGGAGAGCAGCTTGTAGCTGCGGACCGCCCCCGAAACGACCTGGTAGACGTACTCCGCCGGCTCCTTCTCCCCGTAGATCTCGGTGCCTTTCCTGTAGTGGAATTCGCTGGTGGTGCAGTTGGCGTGCCGGGCGGTCAGCCCGCCGAGGATGCTCGGTACATTGGCCGGTCTGATATTGACGCGAGCGAACATGGACTAACTCTCTTGGGTAACGACTGTTGCAGCGTCCGCGGCGGCTCGAAATGCTTGTCCGCGCGCAATGACTACGACAGGGCCCGGCCAGTCTCTATTGGTCTTGAGGTCATTGTCCTAAAGGACAGGGTGCGCCAAATGCGGCAATTTGTTCGCAATTGATGCGCACCATCTTAGATTACTTTTCAATATTCACGCCGATAACCGGGTGCTATTTTTTGAACCCGTTGGTCTCCGGCTCCGAACGCTATGGGCAAGGCAATTCGGCTCTCTGGACTGGTCATCCTGCTGGCTGCGCTGTTGGCGCCGGCTGTGCTCCGGGCGCAAGAGATGCGCCCGCATTCCATGCTGGTGCTGGAACAGTCCGATCGACGTGGCCCCTTCTACTACCAGGTGTTCGTTGGCTTGAGGGATGCGGTGAGCGCTCACGGTCACGCGCCGACCACCGTCTACACGGAGAGCCTCGATCTCAATCGTTTCGGTGGCGAAGCCTATCAGGAGAATGTCCGGCGGTTTCTCGAGGCGAAATATCGCGATCGGCCGATCGGCGTCGTGGTCACCATTGGAGCGGCTGCGCTTGAACTGGCGCTCCGCTGGCGTCCGCAGCTTTGGCCCGATACGCCAGTCGTGTTTGCGCTGGTCGAAGAGGCCGATTTCAAGCGATTGCGACCGCCGGCCTCCGTGACCGGCGGCATCGTGGCATCGAAGCTCCAGGATGCCGTCACGGCCGCCCGCGCCGTCGTGCCGGAGCTCAAGACCATCGTGCTCGTTGGCGCAGACTGGGGGCGGCAGGTTCTGTTTCGTAATTGGAAAGACCAGGCGGCGGCCGGCATTCCGGGACTCGACATCGTCGAGATCATCGGACGTCCGATGCCTGATATCGTCGAGCGGGTCGCAGCGCTTCCCGACCATAGCGCGATCATCTACACCGGCCTCTACAGCGACGGCAAAGGCAACTACTATCCGCCCTCGGATGCCCTCTCATTTGTCGCAGCGAGAGCAAATCGTCCCATCGTGGTTGCGGCGGAGACGTTCCTCGAACCGGGCGGCATCGGCGGATTTGTCATCATCCCATCCCTGGTCGGTGCCGAAGCAGCGGGCAGGGCGCTGCGGATTCTGGATGGCGAGCCGCCGGAAAGCTTGCCGCCGTCGGCTGTCGATACCGTGAAGCCCATTTTCAACTGGCGGCAGATGCATCGCTGGAACGTCAGCGAAGCCAACCTGCCACCAGGCAGCGAGATCCGCTTCCGCGAACCGACCTTCCTGCAAAAATATCGTTGGCGGGCCGTCGCCCTGGCCACGGCACTATTGGTTCAAACAACTCTGATTGCGTTTCTGCTACATGAGCGTCACATGCGGCGGAGTGCCGAAGTCGAAGCCCGCAATCGCCTGTCTCAGCTCGCCCATATCAATCGGCAGGCGACTGCCGGAGAACTCTCGTCCTCGATTGCTCATGAGCTCAACCAGCCGCTGGGCTCGATCCTGACCAATGCCGAGAGCGCGGAACTGATCCTCAGTTCGCCGACGCCCGACCTTCAGGAGGTGCGGGAAATCATTTCGGACATCAAGCGCGATGATCTGCGGGCAAGCGAGGTGATCCGCAGGATGCGCAGCCTGCTGAAGCGTGCGCCATTTGAGAAGAAGGAGATCGACCTCAACCAGACCATGCGGGAAGCATTCGATTTCCTCAAGCTGCAGGCCTCGGCGCGCAACGTCGCAATCTACCTGCAGACCTCACCGCAGACCCTGCGGGTGAAAGGCGACCCCGTCCAGTTGCAGCAGGTCATTCTTAACCTCGTGGTCAACAGCATGGACGCGATGGCCAAAATGCCCTACGGGCGCACCATCATCGGCCGTACGGAGGTCAATGGGGACGCGTCGGCGGTGATCTCCATCAGCGATTCCGGGCCGGGAATTCCGCAGGACAGGCTGAACGACATCTTCGATCCGTTCTTCACCACAAAGGAGCAGGGCATGGGCATCGGCCTGTCCATCGCACGGACGATCGTTCTGGCGCATAGCGGTCAGCTCTGGGCCGAGAACCAGTCCGGAGGAGGCGCGGTATTCCACCTCTCACTGCCACTGGCGGCGTAGCGCGTTTGGGTCTTGCTTGCCGAGGTGCAAGGTTCGATTTACGACCAACGCAGTATTTTCAGCCACGGCTGATGGTCATTCAATAAGTAGCGGCGATCGGCAGGCGGTGGAGCAATAATGCACGCTTACGTGCACATAGTTGACGACGATGCCTCGTTTCGTACAGCGCTCGAGCGCCGGCTCAAACTTGCAGGCTATCGAGTTGCTACGTACGCATCGGCCCGGGAATTGCTCGATCAATTGCCCGACGACGAGGAGACCGGCTGCATCCTGCTGGATGTACGCATTCCCGGAATGAGTGGTCCGGAGCTGCAGCGTCGCCTCAACGAGCTGGGGTCGACACTCCCGATCGTGTTCCTGACCGGATATGCCGACACAGCGACGACGGTCCAGGCGATCAAGGCAGGTGCCGAAGATTTTTTGACCAAGCCGATCGCGTCGGAACAGCTGATCGAGGCGATCAATCGCGCCGTTGCGCGGCACGAACTGGCCCGTGGCCAGCGAACCAGGCTCGACTCACTGCGCGCGCTGCTGGCGAAGTTGACCCCACGCGAGCGGCAGGTGTTCGATCTGATCGTGTGCGGTCGGATCAACAAGCAGATTGCCCACGAGCTTGGCACGACCGAACGCACGATCAAGGCGCATCGTCACCAGGTCATGGAGAAGATGCAGGTGCAGTCACTTGCCGAGCTGGTTTCGATCGCGGAGCAGCTCGGCACGCGTGCGTCCGGGGGCGAAGTCAAGGCTTGATCTGCCGGGCAGCGCTGCCCTCCTGTCCCATGGTACAATATGAAAGCTCTGTGACGCGGCGTATCTCCGATATCGGCCGCGAGAATATTGCGCGCCGGTAGCCGCTTGACATGCCCTTTATCCATACGCGGGCGAAGGTCATTCAGCGATAGGTAAAGGCTTCAGGATTTGCCGACCGCGAAACTCGTTTTCGTCGTGGATGATAATCCCTCGATGCTCCGTGGAATCGGACGGCTTCTGCGGCAATGTGGATTTGCATCCAGGCTGTTCGAGACCGGAAGCGCGTTGCTGAGACATGGCAGCTTCGACAGCGCGGTTTGTCTGATATTGGACATCAATCTCAGCGATGGGTCCGGGATCGAACTGCGGCACCGCCTGGCAGATCAGGGCATCGAAATCCCCGTCATCTACATCACCGGCAATGACAACCCGGCGACGCGCATGGCTGCAATGGCATCGGGATGCGCGGCCTATCTGACCAAGCCATTCACTGCCAATTCGCTGATCCAACCGCTTGAACGGCTGTTGACTGGCGTGGTCTAGCGGCTGCCGGTCCCAATCATTCATCGATGGCTTGATCGAGTGTCAACGCGGGCGACCCCTTGCGCACGGTCGCAAATCGGTCGAGCGGGACCGATGTGGTCATCGTCAGAATACTGGTGTCGACGACCTCGATCGAGAGCGTCTTTCCGCCATCCATGTCCTCGAGAAGCTTGGGATCGGCAACATCGGCCGCGATGCACATGTTGGTCGCGCACCAGGTGTAGGGAAGCCGATGAACGGCCTTCTGGTCGACCGATAGCTTGACGCCAGCCTGCAGATACATCCCGACCGGCAGGAACAGCTGGACGCGGTCGCTGCCGTCCTCTCGCTCGATCAGATCGACGCGAACGGCCGTCTGCCCGGTTGGGAAGGTGCCGGTGATCGTCGTCCGGCATAATGTCTTGGCGCCGGCAGCATTGAAGCAGAGCTTTCGCCACTCGCCATACTTGATATCTCGCACCGGCGCGCGTGTCCCCCGCGGGGCCACCTCGCCACCGTCCTTCGCCGCAGCCGGTGGTGAGGGCGTCTGCTGACCGTGGGCAGCACTGATGCCGGCCGCAAGCAGCACCAACTTCACCAAGGCACCATATCGGACCATGGATGCTCCTCCAGCGGGAACGCCCGCCTAGCGAACCTTGACTAGAAATCGTTCGACCAAAGGCGACCATGTGGGAATGGAATCGGGAGAGCCGATCAGGAAATGCCCTTCGTCGCCGAACGGCGGCAAAAGATGGTATTCGGCACGACCGCCGGCGCGCGTGAAGGCCTCGTGCATTCGCTTTGACAGGGCCGGGCCGAAGAACGTGTCGTTCTCGATGTAGAGCCACAGCATCGGCACCCGCGAGGTGCGGCCAAACGCGCCGGTCGCCTCGACCAGCCTGTCGGGAGCGCAATTGTTGTTGGGCTTGCCGTCGACACGGCCGCCGCGGCCCGCCGCGAAGGTGATGATGGCCTTGACCTGCGGCGGATTGAGGCTCGACAGGGCGATCGCTGCCCAGCCACCGGCCGACTGTCCGACGACGATGACGTCCTTCGGCAAGGTGCGCTTTTCGGCGGCCATGTAATCAATGATCCAGAGATCGACCTGCGCGACGGCGAGGCCCGGATCGAGGAAATTGGGATTGGTGCATTTCCCGATCTTGGAGAAGAACGGGCCATAAAGACCGCGTTCGGGAACATCGATGGCTGCCGCGCCATAGCCGGTCCCGACCGGCGCCACCACGAGGTGGCCGCGCCGCGCGAACCACATTGCGGCATCGCGGAATTCGACCAGCGGGAAAAAGCTGCGATCCCTGGCGTTCAGTGACACGCCATGGTTCATGATGACCAGCGGGAAAGGACCGTCGCCGAGCGGACGGACCAGATAGGCGAACATTGGCAGCGGCGTCGGCAACACCCAGATCTCTTCCTGGATGCGCTGGGGTGACTGTTGGTCATCGGCACGTGCTGCAGCGGTCAGGCCAAGCAGCAGCAGCGCTGCGGTTGCGAGGGTCCGTAAGCGGTGCTGACGCATGCCATGCGCTCCGGCAGTCATCTGGCAAATGTGCAGGTCACGACGATCGAGCCGCGCAAGATCTGAAGCACATTGAGGGCTGCAAGGCTTGATCTGAATCAACGCGCATCGGACCCGCCGGCGCAACCACATGCGACCATTGTGGCGTCATACGGCGGGCTTGATGTCGATCCAGGCAGAGACGAGTTGGATGCGCTGGTTTCCGCCGGCGAACTGGCTCGCCGACTACCGCGCATCCTGGCTTGGGGCGGACGCAATCGCCGGGGTCACGCTGGCGGCCTACGCGATCCCGGTGTCGCTGGCCTATGCGGGGCTCGCGGGTCTGCCGCCGCAGATCGGCGTCTATGGCTATCTGCTCGGCGGCGTGGGATACGCCCTGCTGGGCTCGTCCCGGCAGCTCGCGGTCGGACCCACCTCGGCGATCTCGCTGATGATCGCCGGCGCCGTCGGCATATTGGCCGGCGGCGATGCCACGCGTTATGGGCAGATTGCCAGTCTCGTGGCCTTCAGCGTCGCGGTGCTCTGCCTGATCGCCTGGCTGTTCAAGCTCAGCCTGCTGGTGCGGTTGATCAGCGATAGTATTTTGGTGGGCTTCAAGGCCGGAGCGGGCCTCACCATCATCATGAGCCAGCTGCCCAGCCTGTTCGGCGTCGCTGGGGGCGGCCACAACTTCTTCGACCGCGTGATCAAGCTTGCCGGCCAGCTCGGCGAGACCAGGCCGCTGGTGCTCGGCATTGGTGTGGCTGCGACGATGCTGCTCCTGCTCGGCGAGAAGAGACTGCCCGGAAAGCCCGTTGGGCTGGCGGTGGTCGCGCTGTCGATCCTCGCCGCCAGCGCATTCGGGCTCGCAGAACTGGGCTTGCCGGTGACCGGAGCGATCCCAACCGGCTTGCCGACACTTTCGCTACCGACATTTGGCCTGCTCGAATTTGACGATCTCTTTCCGATCGCCGCCGGATGCCTCGTGCTGGCCTATGTGGAAGGGGTGTCGGCCGCACGAAGCTTTGCGGCAAAGCACGGCTACCCGCTGGATGTCAGGCAAGAGTTTCTGGGACTCGGCGCGGCCAATCTCGCCGCAGCCTTCGGGCATGGCTATCCCGTCGCCGGCGGGTTGTCGCAGTCGGCCGTGAATGACGCCGCCGGCGCACGCACGCCGCTGGCGCTGGTGTTCTGTTCGGCAACCCTCGCACTCTGCCTGCTGTTCTTCACCGGCCTGCTGACCAATCTGCCGAAGACCGTGCTCGCCGCGATCGTTTTCTCAGCCGTCTACAAATTGGTCGATATTTCGGCGCTGGCCAGAATGTGGCGGATCAGCCGGATCGATTTCTATGCCGCTATCATCGCGCTGGTGTCCGTGCTGTTCCTCGGGATATTGCAGGGTGTGCTGCTGGCGGCCGTCGCCTCGATCTTCCTGCTGTTGTTGCGGGCGTCCCAGCCCAATATAGCGTTTCTGGGCCGTCAAGCCGGCAGTGGGCGCTATTCCGACCGGGCGCGACACGATGACGTCGAGCCCTTGACCGGGATCATCGCGTTCCGCCCGGAGACCTCGCTCCTTTATGTCAACGCGGAGACGATCTTCGAAACGGTGCTGGCGGCGCTTCGGGTGTCGCCCGACGTCAAGCTGGTGGCCTGTGACCTGTCGGCCTCGCCGTTCATCGACCTTGCGGGCTCGCGCATGCTGCACGACCTTCACCAGGAACTTGCATCGCGCCAGATCACATTCTGCATCGTGGGCGCGCACGCGCAGTTGCGGGATCTGCTTCAGGCGGATGGTCTTGCCGACAAGACCGATAGCGGTGACTGGATGCGTACGCTCGACAGCGTCTTGAGCAACAGGAAGCCACAGGCAAGCACCTAGGGCGCGCGGCCGTGCGAACTGCTGCGACAATCCAGCCTTGTTGCGTCGCAAGACATCGTGATCACCCGCGCTTGGGGAGCTGTCTCAATCCAGCTTGCAGCTTGACTTGGATCAAAGGGCGCAACGGGCCCGGTTTGTACGATCGGACAGAACGAGCGCTGACATCACGAGATCGGGAGACTCTCATGGCCAACGACGCGAAGCCGGCACAGCAGCGCATCGACCAGTTCTTCTCCGGGCCCGGTGGACGAGCCGACAATTGGCGCGATCTGGTTGAGGCGGCGAAGGTATGGAGCAGGGGCGGCAACCGTGCGGCATATGACGCGGCGCTGTCGGCGCTTGCGGTGACGGAGGAGTTCCACGGCTACCCGGGCCTTCGTTTGATGGCGGCGCTGAAGGAAGCCGCAGCGGCGGGCGACGCCGCCACCTCGCATATGCTTGCGACGCGGATCGCGCAGGCACTTCAGACAAAATCCTTCCGCCAGCATGCAGGTGACTGGAGCACGCAGGACGAGGGCAATGGCGACGTTCCCGATCTGCTTCCACCAACCCTGGGACAATCGGCGGCGCGCCGTCCTTACTTCGAGACCCTGATCGTGACCGGGGTGCCGGCCAACAACTGGCCCGGGCTCCTGGCGGAATGGCGCAAGCTGCGGCGTCCGGTCGACGCCTTCATCTATGAGCCCGTGGTGGTGGGCAACCTCGAGGACGCCTTCTGTGCGGCAATGCTGAACCCCAACATTGCGGCGGTGGTGATCAATGAAGGCTTCGGGCTGCGCTCGCGCCACGATGCGCCGGTGCTTCGTGCCATGACCGGCGCCATGGGGCTGAACGACGAGTCCGATGCGTCCGCGCTGCGGTTGGCCCATATCCTGAAGCGGGTGCGTCCCGAGCTTGACCTCTACCTCATGTCCAATCGCGACGTCGAGGAGTTGGCCGGCAATCCCGAGGCCGATGTGGTGCGCCGGGTGTTCTACTCGGTCGAGGATATCCTCGAATTGCACCTTTCAATTCTGGAGGGCGTGCAGGATCGCTTCGACACGCCGTTCTTCGACAATCTGAAGAAATATGCGCAGCGGCCGATCGGCACCTTCCACGCGCTGCCGATCGCGCGCGGCAAGTCCGTGTTCAAGTCGGACTGGATCCGCGACATGGGCGAATTCTACGGGCTGAACCTGTTCCTTGCCGAGAGCAGCGCGACCACCGGCGGGCTCGACAGCATGCTGGAGCCGACCGGCAACATCAAGAAGGCGCAGGAGAAGGCCGCGCGCGCGCTCGGCGCCGACCGCGTCTACTTCGTGACCAACGGCACCTCGACGTCCAACAAGATGGCCGTGCAGGCGCTGCTGGGTCCCGGCGACATCGCCATCGTCGACCGCAATTGCCACAAATCGCACCATTACGGCATGGTGCTGGCCGGCGCGCAGCCGCTCTACGTCGAGGCATTCCCGATGACGGAATACTCGATGTATGGCGCGGTGCCGCTGCAGACGATCAAGCAGGCGCTTCTGAACGCGAAGGCCGATGGCCGGCTCGACCGGGTCAAGATGATCGACCTGACCAACTGCACCTTCGACGGCCACATCTACAACACGCGGCGGGTGATGGAGGAATGCCTCGCGATCAAGCCTGACCTGATCTTCCTCTGGGACGAGGCCTGGTTCGGATTCGCGCGGTTTTCACCGTTCCTGAGGCGGCGAACCGCGATGGGCGCGGCGAACGAGATCGAAGCCTGGATGCGCGATCCCAAGTCGGTTGCGGCCTATGAGAAACAGCAGGCCGAGCTCGGCAAGGATCCTTCCGACGAGGTTCTGCTCAAGACCAGGCTGATCCCCGATCCGCGCCAGATCCGGCTGCGCGTCTATCAGACCAATTCGACCCACAAGTCGATGTCGGCGATCCGCCAGGGCTCGATGCTGGCGGTCAAGGACATCGAATTCCACACCGTCGAAGCGCAGTTCAAGGAGGCCGTATTCACGCACGCCTCGACCAGCCCGAACCAGCAGTTGATCGCGAGCCTCGACGTCTCGCGCCGGCAGATGGAGCTCGAGGGGTATGGACTGGTGGCCAATGCCATGGAGATCGCGTTCGCCATCCGCAATGCGGTCAACACCAATCCGTTGATTTCGAGATATTTCCGCGTTCTCGGCGCGGATGCCATGGTGCCGAAGCAATACCGCCAGAGCGGATTCACCGACTATCTGGCGGCCGGGACCAACTGGGCGAGCGCCCTGAAGAGCCTGAACGACGACGAGTTCTGCCTCGATCCGACCCGGATGACGCTGGTCTGCGGCACGGCCGGCTACGACGGAACGTCGTTCAAGGGGCTGCTCGCCAGCCGCTACAACATCCAGGTCAACAAGACCTCGCGCAACTCGGTCCTGATCCAGTCCAACATCAACAATACGCGGAGCGACGTCGCGCATCTCGTCCGGGTGCTGGCCGAAATCTCCGGTGAAATCGATCGCGGCCTGGCCAAGGGCGGCGCGAACGCCAGGGTCGACTTCGACATGCGGGTCAACAGCCTGATGAAGGACGTACCCGACCTGCCGAACTTCTCGCATTTCCACAACGCCTATCGCGGCGATGCCGGCACGAAGACGAATGAGGGCGACATCCGCGGCGGGTTCTATTCGGCTTATGACGCCGCGGGATGCGAATATATTCGCCTGAACGATCCCGAGATCGACAGGCGCCTGAAGAACGGGCCCGATCTCGTCTCCGCCAACTTCGTGATTCCCTATCCGCCGGGCTTCCCGATCATGGTCCCTGGCCAGGTCATCACGCAGGAGACCATCGATTTCATGCGCAAGCTGGATGTGAAGGAGATCCATGGCTACGACGCGGCCGAGGGCTTGAAGCTCGTGACGACCGAGGCGCTGGCCAGGATGGGCAAGCCGCGAGCGGCCGCGACGAAGTTCAAGGCTGCATCATAGACCAAGGAGAGTCCGCAAGGCGTCATCGCATTCTTGCGGCGATGAGTCTTGCGCAACAAGTGCGTAACGCAACCGGTTTCCGGAGGGACACCATGAGGAAAGTGAGTTTGATCGGAATTCTTGCTACGCTGGCGGTTGGATTGGCCGGCTTCAGCACGCCGTCGCTGGCTGAAACCGGCTCGGTCGCCGTCATCTTCACCAAGGGTGGATTCATCGTTGGTGTCGGAGGCGGCGAGGGCGTATTGACCCTGCGCGGCAAGCACTATCCGTTCACGGTGTCGGGCATGAGCGTCGGCTTCACGATCGGCGCTTCGACCACCAAGCTGGTCGGGCGCGCCCTCAATCTCAGAGGGCCTGCCTCGATCGAAGGCTCCTACAGCGCTGCAGGCGCCGGTGGGGCGATCGCCGCGGGCGCCGGCGGCGTGCAACTGCAGAACGCCAATGGCGTGATCCTGCAGCTCAGCGGTCCGAAGGTCGGCGCCGAAGTTTCGGCCGCCGTGGGCGGGGTTTCCATCCGCTTGAAATAGATCCGGAGGTCCAGGCCGCGCCCGGCGCGGCCTGGACCGTTAGTAGCGTTCCTCGACGAACTTCATTCCGCGCAGTCCGGCCTGATCGTTGTAGCGACCCTTGTTGGAGCGCTTGGGCAGCTTGACCTTGTCGCGCCTGACCCGTCCGTGAGGAATTGTCTTCAGCAGGAACGCGATGCAGTTCAGCCGCGCCCGCCGCTTGTCGTCGGAACGGATGACGTTCCAGGGCGCGTGCTTCGAACTCGTCGCCTTGAACATCAGGTCGCGCGCGCGGGAGTAATCATACCAGCGGCGGTAGGATTCCGTGTCCATCGGGCTCAGCTTCCACTGCCGCAGCGGATCGTCGATCCGGGCCCTGAAGCGGCGCTCCTGCTCATCCATCCC
The DNA here is from genome assembly GCF_029952935.1 of Bradyrhizobium sp. Mp19. Lineage (NCBI taxonomy): Bacteria > Pseudomonadati > Pseudomonadota > Alphaproteobacteria > Hyphomicrobiales > Nitrobacteraceae > Bradyrhizobium > Bradyrhizobium sp. Mp19. The sequence goes on from NZ_JASAUT010000001.1 coordinate 482,619, forward strand.
GACCTCGAGCCACAGCTTGATCAGGATGATGCCGCCCTCGATGATGTATTGCTCCATCTGCGGGCAGAGCGAGAGGAATCGTTTGTGCTCCGCCGGCGTGCAGAACCCCATCACATATTCGACGCCTGCGCGGTTGTACCAGCTGCGGTCGAAGATCACGATCTCGCCGGCCGCCGGAAACTGCTGCATATAGCGCTGGATGAAGAGCTGGGACTTCTCGCGATCCGAGGGCGCGGGCAGGGCGACCACGCGAAACACGCGCGGGCTGACCTTCTCGGTCAAGGCCTTGATCGTTCCGCCCTTGCCGGCCGCATCGCGTCCCTCGAACAGGATGATGACCCTGAGATTGTTCGCTTTCACCCATTCCTGGAGATGGCAGAGCTGGATCTGCAGCTTGTGCAGTTCTTCCTCATAGTCCTTGCGCTTCATCTTCCCAGCGGGCTTGTCTTTCGCCATGGATATCCGTCCATCGTTTCGACTAGTCGCCCCAGGCAATGACGATTCCGATATCGCCGGGCATGCCGCCGGGGTAATCAACGATCTGATAGCGGATGCGATAGCCGCGCGGCTGCAGGTAGTCAGCCCAAAGCTGGTATATTTCCTTAGGGATACCCGTCAGCGTCTTCTCCCAGCCGGCCTCCATCTGATTGATGGCTCGCCCCTTGTCGGTGCACAGCGTATTGGGAAAGCGATAGACCTGTACTTCGCTCAACCCGTTGCGCACCGCCCGCTGAATCACCGTCGACGCCAGCTTGACCTTCTCGTCCTCGCTGAGCCCGGAGGGCTTGCTCAGCCGCTCGATCAACGCGCGCTTCTCGGCTTCGATAGCGGCCGCACGCTTGGCGTCCTCCTCGGCTTTCTCCGCTTCCTTGAGCGCTGCCTGCTTCTGGATCTCGTGTGCCTTGGGGATCAGATCATCGATCTTGTCTCGCATGGCTGGGGACTCCTAAGCCCGATCTTTCACCTTGCCCCCGGAACGGTAGGGATGGGCCGATCGGCTTCCTTGATCCAGATCAAGCAAGCGCGATAGGATCGTCAGCAGTGTCGATCAAGATTCGCTTGCGGTGTTATTGCGACCGGGAGACTTGGCTTGAGCGAGCAGATGCATCCGGCGGCCCCCCATCATTTGCCGTTTTTCATTCCCGGCGCCGACGGGTCGGACACCCTGATGGTGGTGATGGGCATTTTCCTCGTAGCCACAGTCTTCTGGGTTGGCACTCTGTACTGGAAGCTGCACAGCCTGCCGGAGCGCATGGCGCACAAGAGCCAGAAACTTCAGTTTGAGATCGTCGCCGTCCTCGGCCTGATATCGCTTTTCACCCACATGCATACCTTCTGGGTCGCCGGCCTGTTGCTGGCACTCATCGACCTGCCGGATTTCGGCACGCCGATGCGCAGCATCGCCGATTCCGTCGAGCGCATAGCCGACGCCACGCCGGGCGCTGCCGAACCGGAAGCCGAATCCGTACCTGGCGGCAGTCCCGACGTCCGGACGCCCGCCAAGCAAGAGGTGCACAACCATGCTTGAGCTGATGATCTGCTCGCTGGTGACGATCCTGCCGGATTACCTCTACCGCCGCTATCGGCAGGGCAAGCGGTTCGGCAAGGAGATCACGTTCTTCTCCGTCTGGTACGAACTGAGATGGGGGATCACCGGCTGCCTGATGCTCACGATCTCGCTGATCACGATGATCTTCTACTTTCATCCCTCGACAACCTCGGCGGCGATCTACTTCAGGACCGTGCCGATCCTGCCCGAAGGCTCCGGCCGTGTCGTCGAGGTCAATGTCGACTTCACCGCGCCGGTGAAGAAGGGCGACGTTCTGTTCCGACTCGACAGTTCGAAGCAGGAGGCGGCGCTCGAGACCGCCAAGCGAAAGATCGCCGAGGTCGATGCGTCGTTGATCGCGGCGCAGGCCGACGTCGTCAAGGCGGACGCTCAGATCGGGGAGGCGAAAGCCTCCTTGCAGCAAGCCAAGGACGAGCTGGAGGTGAAGAGCGAGTTGCAGCGCCGCAATCCCGGCATTGTGCCGCAACGCGACATCGAGAAGCTGCAGGTGCTGGTTGATCAGCGGCAGTCCGGCGTCGATGCCGCCAGCGCCGCCAGGGAATCGGCGGCGTTGCGGGTTTCCACGCTGTTGCCGGCCGAGAAGGCGAGCGCCGAGGCGGCGCGGGCGCAGGCGCAGGTGGATCTCGACAAGACTTTCGTCCGTGCCGGCGTCAATGGCCGCGTCGAGCAATTCCTCGTTCGCCCCGGGGACCTCGTCGCCCAGATCATGCGGCCGGCCGGAATCCTGATACCGGACGAAGCGGGCCGCGACAGGTTGCAGGCCGGATTCGGGCAGATCGAGGCCCAGGTGATGAAGCCCGGCATGGTCGCGGAAGCCACCTGTATGTCGAAACCCTGGGTGATCATTCCGTTGGTCGTCACCAGCGTGCAGGATTTCATCGCCGCGGGCCAGTTTCGGGCCAGCGAGCTGTTGATCGACCCGCAGAACCTGCAAAAGCCAGGTTCGATCCTCGTGTTCCTGGAGCCGCTTTACAAGGGCGGCCTTGACGGCGTGACACCAGGCAGCAGTTGCATCGTCAATGCCTACACCAGCAATCATGACGCGATCGACGATCCGAAAACCGGCACGTTGAAAGGCTTTGCCCTGCACGCCGTCGACGCGACTGCACTCGTTCATGCCTTGCTGCTTCGGATTCAAGCTCTGCTGCTGCCGATCAAGACGCTGGTGTTAAGCGGTCACTGACGGGCGCGAACAGGGAGACAGCATATGAAACCGGACGGTAAGTTTCGTGCAATCGTGGCGACGGGCATGATCTTCGGATTGCCGGGTTACGCGCACGCTTTCGATCTCACGGGCGCCTGGGCCACGAGCGCCGAGCAATGCCGAAAGGTGTTCGCCCACAAGGGCCGGGCGAACCAGCTGACCTTCACGAACTTCTCTGGCGTCTATGGCGGCGGATTCATCGCCGAGCCCGATCGCCTGCGGGGCAAGTTCGAGAACTGCAAGATCAAATCGCGCAAGGACGACGGCCAGAACATCAACATCATCGTCGGCTGCGCATCCGGAATCATGGTATCGAATGTGCAGTTCTTCCTTAAGGCCGTCGACGACGATACGATCACGCGCCAGTTCCCGGGCATCGAGGGGATGGAGGTCAACTATCATCGTTGCAAGATCTAGAGGCGTCCGCTCCCCGCGCTGGCTCAGCACCGCCAGACCGTTGTCGGCTGACGCCGGACCGATTGGGTAGCGGGCCATGGATCCGAGCAGGTTGCCGAGGTCATTCCGCATCGTCCTGGTGCTGGGTATCGCCCTTCTGGCAGCGGGCGCCGGCTTGCTGGCGTATCGATGGTATGAGCAGCCGACGACCTTGACGATCGCGGTTGGCTCGCTGGACGGCGAGGCCGGCAGGCTGGTCTCGGCGATCGCAGGAAAGTTCGCCCAGTCGAAAGCGCCAGTCCGGCTCAGCCTGGTCCAGACGCCGGGACCGCTCGAGTCCGCCAAGGCATTCGCGTCCGGAAAGGTCGACCTCGCGGTCGTCCGTGGAGACGTCGGCGATCTCTCGCAGGCCCAGGCCGTCATCGTGTTGGCCCACGCCACCGTCCTGCTGGTCGCGCCGCCCGGCGCTGCGATATCGGACGTGGCGGAGTTGAAACGCGCCGCGATCGGTGTGATCGGCGCCGAGGCCAATCAGAAGCTGATCAAGGTGCTGACCGACGAATACGATCTGACGCGCGCGGGCGTGACGTTCAAACCGCTCGCCCCCGCGGACGCGCGCCGGGCCCTCGATGCCAAGGAAGTCCGGGCGATCCTGCTCGTCATGCCTTTGACCGAAAAGTATCTTTCGCTGCTGCGCAATGTCTTCTCGCGCACCACGCGAGCCGGCCCGGTGATGATCGCCATCGAGTCCGCCGGAGCGATCGCCGAAAAGGAGCGCGCCTATGAAAGCTTCGATGTACCGAAGGGGACCTTGCGCGGCTCGCCGCCTATTCCTGCTGATGACCTGACGACGCTGCAGACGTCGTTCTATCTGGTGGCGCAGAAGAAGCTCGGGAATGACCTGATCGGCGACCTGACGCAGTCGATCATGAATGCGCGACGGGATTTGCTTGCCGAGCTGCCGGCACTCTCGCAGATCGCTACGCCCGATACCGACGCAGGCGCCTACATCCCGGTGCATCCGGGGGCGGCGGCGGTCTATGAGGGGACCAGGGAGAGTTTTCTCGACCAGTGGGGCAATGCGATCTTCCTGGCGCCGATGATCGCCGGCGGACTTGCGTCCGTGCTTGCGGCAGCGTGGAAATTCCTCCGACCGGTCGAGACACCGAGCCGCGAGGAGGCGCTCGACACGCTTTACGCGTTGGGGCCTCGGGTCCGCGCGGCCGGGCGCGAGTCGGAGCTGGAAGAGATCGAGCGCGAAATCGACCAGGTGCTGCGAACGCAGCGCGACCAGCCGGTTGCGGACGACAAGGCCGAGCGCGCCGTCACGGCGGTGAACGTTGCGGCCCATCGGCTCGAGAACCTGATTCACGATCGCCGCATCCACCTTGCGTCACGACAGCCGGGCCAAGCCGAAAGCCAAGTCGAAAGCCACCAAGCCGAAAGCCGAGCCGAAAGCTGAACGGAAGGGCCGTTTCCTTGATCTTGATCAAGGAGGGGACGGGACTGCGGCCGATGCTGTCGACCGTTGGTGTCGATGGAGGTCGCGATGTTCCGTTGGGGCAAGACTCTGCTTGCGGTTGTGCTGGTGTCGGTGACGTCCGTTGCCGCAACCGCGCAGACTGCTGACAAGCCGCCGGCCCAGGCCAGCCAGCCGGCCGCGGCAACAACGCAGCCTGCCGATCAGCTCCTGAAGCCGGAACAGCTGGAAGCCCTGGTGGCGCCGATCGCGCTTTATCCGGACTCGCTGCTCGCCAACGTGCTGGCGGCGTCGACCTATCCGCTCGAGGTCGTGCAGGCCGATCGTTGGCTCAAGGAGCGCAAGAGCTTGAAAGGGGATGCGCTGAAGGCCGAGGTCGACAAGCAGGCCTGGGATGACAGCGTGAAGGCGCTCACGAGCACCGCCGACGTGCTCGCAATGATGAGCGACAAGATCGATTGGACGAAGAATCTGGGCGATGCCGTGCTGGCGCAGCAGCCCGACGTCATGGATGCGATCCAGCGGCTGCGCAGCAAGGCGCAGGCCAACAACAAGCTGGTGACGACCAAGCAGCAGAAGGTCAGCGTCCAGACTCAGGAGAGCAAGCAGGTCATCGTCATCGAGCAGACCGATCCCAACACGGTCTACGTGCCCTATTACGATCCCGCGACGGTCTATGGCACGTGGCCCTATGCAGACTATCCGCCGTATTATTTCGGCTATCCGTCCTATATCGGCGCCGGGGTGATCGCGGCAGGTCTTGCCTTCGGCGCCGGATGGGCGATCGGACGCTGGGGTAATTATTGGGGCGGCGGCTTCAACTGGGGCAATCGCAACGTCTATGTGAACAATTTCAACAGGGTCAATAATATCGGGAACAGCTGGCAGCACAATCCGGCGCATCGCCAGGGCGTCCGCTACAACAACAGCAACGTCCAGCAGCGCTTCGGCGGCAACGCCAATCGGGCCGGTGCCGGCGATCGGATGGATTTTCGCGGCCGCGATGGTCAGCAGGTTCTCAAGCCCGGCGGCGATCGCCCGGGCGCAGATCGCGCCGGTGACCGGGCAGGAGACCGCGGTGATCGCGCCGGAGATCGGGCGGGAGATCGGGCCGGAGACCGTGGAGGCGACCGCGGCGGAGACCGTGCGGGCGATCGCGGCAAAGGTGGTGACCGTGCCGGTGCCGCCGATCGCGCCAAGGGCGGCGACCGCGCCGGTGCCGGCAACAAGGCCAAGGGCGGTGGCGATCGCGCAAAGGCCGCCAACCGCGGCAATGCCGGTAACCGCGCAGCTGCGGCGAATCGTGGCGGTGGCAGTCGCGGTGGCGCCATGAACGTATCGTCCGGACGGGCAGCTGCGGCGGCATCGGCGCGCGGGCGATCGAGTATGGCCAGCATGCCGCGCGGCGGCGGCGGCGCAAGTTTTGCCGGCCGCGGTGGTGGTGGAATGGGCGGAGGCGGCTTCCGCGGTGGTGGCGGAGGTGGCGGCTTCCGCGGCGGCGGCGGTGGACGACGCTCCGACATCGCGCTCAAGCACGATATCGAGTTGCTTGGACATCTCGCCAACGGCCTCGGCTACTATCGTTTCAGCTATCTCGGTAGCGACAAGAGCTATGTCGGCGTGATGGCGCAGGAGGTCGCGCAGGTCATGCCGGCGGCGGTGACGCGCGGCGCCGACGGCTATCTCAGGGTCTATTACGACAAGCTCGGACTCAGGTTCCGCAGCTACAACGACTGGCTTGCCGCCGGCGCGAAGATTCCATCCCCGTCGGAGGCATCACGATGACAGGCTCTTCGGACTCGCGACTGGATCGTATTGTCTCCATCGGCGTGGCCGCGGCAACAGCACTTGCTCTGCTGCTGTCTCCTGCGCGCGCCCAGCAAGGTTTCCCCAATCCGGAAGACGCGGCATCTGCCTTGGCAACCGCGGTCAAGGCCGGCACCAGTCGGGCCATGCTGAAGGTGCTGGGCCGCGATGCCGCCGACATCATCGAGTCGGGGGACGATGTCGCCGACGCCAATGCGCGAGAGAGCTTTCTTTCTGCCTACGACGCCAAGCATTCGATCAAGGCTGACGACAACAAGAAAGCCACCTTGATTCTGGGGAGGGACGATTTCCCGTTCCCGATCCCGATCGTCAACAACAAGGACGGCTGGAGTTTCGACGCGGCCGCGGGGCGGCGCGAAATCCTCTACCGCAGGATCGGCCGCAATGAGCTGGCCGCGATCCAGACCAGTCTTGCCTATGTCGATGCACAGAACGAATACGCAGAGAAGGATCGCGGCGAGGGTGTGGGCGCATATGCGCAGCGCATCGTCAGCCGGCCGGGCAAGACGGACGGATTGTTCTGGCGCGACGACAAGGATCCAAGCCCGCTCGGCGAGCTGGCCGCCCAGGCCGCTGCGGAAGGCTACAAGGTCGGCGAGCAGAGCATGCCGTATCACGGCTACTACTATCGGATCCTGAAGGCACAGGGCTCCGACGCCCCGGGCGGCGCGCTGAACTATGTTGTGAAGGGCAAGATGATCGGTGGATTCGCGCTGGTCGCCTATCCCGCCGAATACGGCAATTCCGGCGTCATGACCTTCCTGGTCAACCACGCAGGCACGGTCTATCAAAAGGATCTCGGCCCACGCACCGATTTCCTCGCCAAGCGCATGATCGTTTTCGATCCGGATCACACCTGGAAGAAAGTGGACCCGACAAATCCCTGAGCGAGGAGGGGACCGCAGTGACGCGATCCATGATCCGTTCCGTCATACTGGCGCTTGCGGCGATGGTCCTGTTGGTCGCGCCATGCTTCGCACAGGCCGTCGGCCACGTCCAGGTCAAGTTCGTGAAGGCGGCGCTCGTCGTGGGCGGCGGCGGCGGCAGCGGCACGTTGACCTACCGCGGGCGGCACTATCGGTTCATCGCGTCCGGCTTCAGCCTCGGCGTGACTGCCGGTGCGTCGGTGACCTGGCTGGAAGGTACCGCCTCAGGCATCAGGGACGTCAACGATTTCGCCGGCAGCTACACGCTGGTCGGAGCCGGTGGCGCATGGGCCGGTGGCGTAGGCGGGGTGAGCTTGCGAAATGAACAGGGCGTTGTGCTCATGCTCAAGGGACCGAAAGCAGGATTGGAATTCGCCGCCAATCTGGGCGGACTGACGATTTCGCTGCGGTGAACCCCCGCTGGATTCGCCCTGCCTCAGATGGGCCGCAGGTGGAAGGCGGCTCCGCCGAGCGACGATCAGCGTCCGGGGTGCGGCGCTGAGCGATGGATTGATCTATCTCAAGGCCAGGCCCGAGGCTCAGGTTCAGCTTGCATTTGGCGGGCGGCGATACGTCATCCAGATAACCGGGAGGTTAAGGCATGTACCGGCACATTCTCATTCCGACAGATGGGTCGGAACTGGCGGAGCAAGGGGTGAAGCAGGGGTTGGCGCTGGCGAAATCCGTCGGAGCCAAAGTATCGGTCATCTTCGTCGTTGAGCCGCTCTCGGAAATAGGAGGGCGGTACCGTGATCTGCTCGCGAGATTTGCCGAGATACGCAAGGAAGAGGCCACGAGCGCGCTGGATCGCGCCGCACACGCGGCCAGGGAGGCCGGCGTTCCCTGCGAGACAAGCCAAGTCGAGAGCGGGCAACCCCATCAAGCCATCATCGCAGCAGCCGGGGATAAGGGCTGCGATCTCATCGTTATGTCATCGCACGGGCGCAGCGGGCTCTCCAAGCTTCTCATCGGCAGTGTGACAAACAAGGTGCTGGCGCAAGCAAAGACTCCGGTCCTTGTCTGTCAGTGAGGGCGCAGATCGCCGGATAGAAATCACCGTGCACGGAGCTTGGGAGAAATCGAAATGAACAAAATCACTGTGTGCCTTGCTCTTGCCGGTGCGGCGTTGTCGGGCCCGCTGCAGGCGCAGACTAGCGTCGATATGGCGCGGATAACTTGCTCGCAGTACCTCGCCATGTCCCCGGGCGATTCTTCCATATTTTCTGCCTGGATGAGCGGCTGGTTCAATCAAAAGAAGGGATACGTCTTTGTCGATCTCAACGCGTATGCGCGAAATGTCGCAAGCGTGAAGGCGTGGTGCGCGACCAATCCCACTCAGACCGTGATGGCCGGCCTTGAGCGCTCTACGGCCGGCCAGTGATCAAACAGGGTTGGAAGATAACAATGAAACCATCGATTCCTGCAATTGCGACCGTTGTACTCCTCGCCACGAGCGTCGTGGCCAAAGCGCAGGTCGTCGTCGATCTGTCTCTCATTACCTGCAAGCAATTGCTGGAGTCGGACCAGGAAAGACAAACGCTGATCAGCTCGTGGATGTCGGGCTATTTCAGCGCATCGAAGAACCTGACCGTCGTCGATTTTCGCTACGTCGAGCGAAACGGCAAGGTAATCGGCAAGTACTGCAAGTCGCACAAGGCAGACACCGTAATGAATGCGATGCAAAAGAACTGGCGCTGATCATCGTCCTTGCGAACGTGCAGGCATTGGACGGCATCCTTGTCCTTCTCGGGCCGGAGGTGAAGCCCGCGATGCCAACGGTCGGCAGGCTCGTCGCGGTTCACTCGCGCTTCTGATCGAACCGCTTCTCCCTCAACTCGGGCCGCGGCGCCCGTATTTTTACGGTCCGGGCCCTTGACCAAGGTCAAGGCGCGGCCGCCGGCCAGATGGTGTGTCGCTAGGGCTGTTCGCTCTCGCCCGGTGTCGCGGTGTCGGCCATCTGGTATGTCACTTATGAAATTCGCCGACGTGGTCTGTTGGCTCGAAGGGCGCGCAGCCCTCGCGAGACCAGGACATTTGCAAGCGAATCGGAAGCCAAGGCGTTCGCGCGTTCAAAACTGGACGAAGGGCTGGTCGTGTTTGCCGGCACCATCAATCCGCACCTCCCCAGGCAATTGATCCCCTCGCAGAACATTGCCGATTGGCTCGTCGAACAGTGAGCCGGCTCGGCGCTGCCTCTCCGACACGACGAGCTTCGTGCTGCACCGAAGTTGAAGGCAGAGCCCGAGCACGGTGTTTCGTTTGCCCTTGAGTGTTGCCATTTTGGCACGTGGCTTTTCGTGACTCATATCTAGGCTTCGACCACTGCCCGATTGGGCGAGCGCAAGGACTGCTTTTCTCGATTAACGCGAAGAGACCCGGAGATCATTCCATGAAGAGATTTTTGCTTTCTGTCGCCGCGATTGTCGGCATGGCCACGCCGGCGTTGTCTGCTGACATGGCCGTCAAGGCGGCGCCTGTGCCGGTCCCTCCGCCGGTCTACAACTGGACCGGCTTCTATATCGGTGCGAATGGCGGTTGGGGTGAGAGCCGCACCTGCTGGGATTTCCTCCCCGCCCTCGGAGGTGTCGTGGCCGACGGGTGCAGCTCGCGCTCCGGTGGCGTTTTCGGCGGACAACTCGGCTATCGCTGGCAGGCAGGCCAGTTCGTGTTCGGCCTGGAAGGACAGGGTGATTGGGCGGACCTGAAGAGCTCGCGCCTCAGCCTGATCGATCCGAGGTTCTCGACGACAACGAAGACCGATGGACTGGGTCTCTTCACCGGCCAGCTCGGCTGGGCCTGGGATGCCGCGCTGTTCTACGTGAAGGGCGGTGCAGCGGTCACCAGCAATCGCTATGACATCTGGACCACGGTCGGGGGAATTGGGGTCGCGTCGGCGACGTCGACCCGTTGGGGCGGCACCGTCGGCGTGGGCTTCGAATACGGCTTCACTCCGAACTGGTCCGTCGGGCTCGAATATGACCGTCTTTTCATGGGCGATGCCAACAACACGTTCTCGGTCGTCAATCCCATCGTGGCCGGCGCTGCCAACCGGATCGGACAAGACGTGGATCTCTTGACGATACGCTTGAACTATCGGTTCGGCGGACCGGTCGTCGCGAGATACTGATCTTCGTGAGCCCATGTAATTTGAGCCCCGGCACCATCGCCGGGGCTCTTCCTTTGCTTCAGCACTGCCGGATCAGACGCTCGACGCGCGGCAAACACCGTCGTCAGCGCTTTGCGGCTCCGCCCTTCGCTGCCTCGTAGGCGTCGCGATAGCCTCTGGCGATCGTCCGAACGCCGCGTCCGATGTCGTCATAGACATCGTCAGCGAGGTTCGCGAGCGACACGCGAAGCGACCATTCCGGAGCATCGAATCCGCCGCCGTTCAACAGCACGATCCCGTGGGCTTCGGCCAGCCTGAACGCGAGGTCCAGCGGGTGGACGTTCTTCTTCAGGTATTCAACCGCATCGTCGCCGATGTTCTTCCGGGCCCAGAACTCGAAATCGATCAGGGCGTAGTAGGCATCGTAGTTCGGATTGGGGCTTAGCTTGTCGGCCAGCCCGAGGCCGTCGAGCAGCGACCATAGGCGCTTGTTGACGATCTCCATGCAGGCCGCCTGATAGGCCTTTTTCACGTCCATCATCTCCGCGAGCGAGAACAGGCTCATCATCACCTGCTGCGGCAACGACAATCCCGCGGTGTGATTGAGCGCCACGTCGCGGCTGTCGGCGACGATGCGGTCGATCAGCTTGAGCTTGCGCGGTTCGAGCGTGAGCGGCCCGTAGCGCTTGTCGAGCGCCTTCACGGCGTCGTCCGGAAGCTTGGCGATCATCTTGTCGAAGATGTTGTCCTCGTTGATGGCGATGGCCCCCAGCCGCCATCCCGTGCAGCCGAAATACTTCGAATAGGAGTAGACGCCGATGGTGTTGTGCGGCAGCTCGCCGAGCAGCGAACGGAACCCGTGCACGAAGGTGCCATAGACATCGTCGGTGAGGATCATCAGGTCGGGGCGCTTGGTCTTGACCAGATTGGCCAGCTTGGCAACCGTCTCCTTGCTCAACGCCATCCCCGGAGGGTTGGACGGATTGACCACGAAGAAGGCCTTGATCTTCGGATCCTCCAGCTTCTTGATTTCCTCGTCGGTGAACTGGAATTTGTTCTCTTGCGGAGCCCTGATCTGAACGACCTTCAGGTCGTAATCTTCCAGGTGCGTCATCTCGATGTAGGGCGTGAAGATCGGCGTCGCCAGCGCGATCGTATCGCCCGGCACCAGCAGCCGATTGGCTTTCAGCGACTTGAAGAGGTAGCACATCGCCGCCGTGCCGCCCTCGACCGCATAGATGTCGAACTTGCCGGCCGGCCGGGGCTCGCCGCAAACCGCCCACATCAGGTATTCGTGCACGATCTTCTCGTTGTGCACCAACATGCGGTCCGGCACCGGGTAATTGTCGCCGATGATCGAATCCACCAGCTCGTGGACGAAGGCGTCCGGGTCGAAGCCGAACTTCTTGACCGCAAACGGCAGCATCTCGGTCAGGAAGCTCGCGCCCGGCATGTCCTTGTGCTGTTTGAGCCAGGCCTCGAACCGGCCGGCGATGCCGTTTGCCTGGGGCATGCCGCCGATTCCCGCCGGATGCTCCATCACCCGCTTGCTCTCGGTGATGGCGAACTGTCCGAGCAGGAAGAAACCTTCGCGCGGCGTCGTCGCCACCCAGTTCGGATTGCCCCGCCCGGCGTTCAGGAAGGGCATCTGGCTCCGCTTCGAATTGCTCTTCGCGAGGTTGATCAGCTCGTCCTTGATCTCGAAGGGGCTCAGCGCCTCGAATTTCTTCAGGGTCAGAAGATCGGCCATTTGACACTCCCGGGGCGGTGCAAGCTGTTGGAATGGAGGCGACAGGCTCTGTTGCCTGCGCAATCGCGCGCAGCATGATCGGCGGCCGGTGACGAGCCTTGATCTATGTCAACGGTCGCGCGCCGGCGATGCGATCGCTGCGACGGATTGCCGCTCACGATGCAATGTGCGCGGCAGGCCGCGTGGTGTCGGCAAGATCATGAAATCGCAAAGCTCTCGCAGCTGCGGTTGACATAGATCAACATCCTGCTCGCCAACCGCCATCTGATGTCGGCCGATACGGTTGCTCGCCCTTTTCGGCCACCCCTGCACGAGATCGAAGCGGGCGCACGCCGAAGCCCCGGGACAGCATGAACGGGTGACATCATGATCGATTGGCTCTTCCAGACGCTCCGCACCTATCCCGAAATTGCGATCTTCCTCTCGCTGGCCCTGGGCTACTATTTCGGTTCCTTCACCTATAAGGGGCTTGGACTGGGCGCGGTCACCGCGACACTGGTCGCCGCTGTCATCATCGGCCAGATCGGAATCACCATATCAGGGCCGCTCAAGCCGTTCTTCTTTCTGATGTTCCTGTTTGCAATCGGTTACGGTGTCGGACCGCAATTCGTGCGCGGCATCGCGCAGGATGGCGTCCCGCAGGCCGTTTTCGCGGCGGTGGTCTGCGTCTTCTGTCTGCTGTCGGCGTATCTCGGCGCCAAGCTCGCCGGTTACGACGTCGGATCGGCCATCGGGCTCTATGCTGGCTCGCAGACGATTTCCGCGTCGATGGGGCTCGCGACCGACGCCATCAATCGCCTTGGTCTGCCCGCAGACGAAGCCAAGAAGCTGCTCGATGCCATGCCGGTCGCCTATGCCGTGACCTATATTTTCGGCACGGTTGGGTCGGCAATCGTGCTGGCGCTGCTCGGGCCTGCGCTGCTCGGGATCGATCTCGAGACCGCATGCAAGAAATACGAGGAGGAGCATGGCGGCAAGAAGGAGCTGGGCGGCCCGGGCACGGCCTGGCACCAGTTCGATCTGCGTGCCTACCGCGTCAGCGAGCGTGGGCCGGTCGTTGGCAAGACGGTTGAGCAGGCCGAGGCGCTGATTCCCGATCATCGCGTCTTCGTCCTCCGGCTTCGGCGGGGCGGAAAGATCGCGGAGGCAACCTCCGATACCGTGATTCATGCCGGCGATGTCGTCGCCGTCGCCGGGCGCCGCGATGTGCTGGTGCAGCTGATCGGCGAGCAGGCCGAGGAGGTTGACGATCGCGAGCTGCTGGCAGTTCCGATCGAAGGCGTCGATGTCTACGTGACCAGCAAGGACGTCGACGGCAAGACGCTGGAGCAACTGGCGAAGGAGCCGGGCGCTCGCGGCGTATTCCTGCGCAGGATCGCCCGGGGCGCGATCGCGACCGAGATTCCGATCCTGCCGAACACCAAGATCAATCGGGGCGACATCCTCACCTTGGTCGGCCGCACGTCCGATGTCGCCGCCACCACAAAGCTGCTGGGCCGGCCGGATCGTGCGACAGACGTTGCCGACGTCGCGTTCATCGGCGCCGCCATTGCGATCGGCGCCCTGGTCGGCGCGTTCGTCTACAAGATCGGAAGCGTGCCGCTGACGCTGTCCACCTCCGGCGGCGCGTTGATCTCAGGCCTGTTCTTCGGCTGGCTCCGGTCCGTGCATCCGACCTTCGGCCGCATCCCGTCACCCACCGTGTGGTTCATGAACTCTGTCGGCCTGAACGTCTTCATTGCCGTGGTCGGAATCTCCTCGGGCCCGGGATTTGTCGCCGGCCTGCAAAAGCTCGGCTTCAGCCTGTTCCTCTGGGGCGTCGTCGTGACCACCGTGCCGCTGATCCTGGCGATGTTTGTCGGCAAATACGTGTTCCGCTTCCACGACGCGATCCTGCTCGGATGCTGCTCCGGCGCGCGCACCACGACCGCCTCGCTGGGCATGATCAACGACCGCGCGAAGAGCCAGATTCCCGGTCTCGGCTACACCGTCACCTACGCGGTCGGAAACACGCTGCTGACGATCTGGGGCATGGTGCTGGTGATGATGATGACATAGCCGCGGCGCGGGACCGTGTTGAGACGATGTTGAGCTGGCTGGCGCAATTTCTCGTTCGTTATCCGGAGCTCGCGCTGTTCCTGGTGATCGCGGCGGGCTACTGGATCGGGAGTTTCAGGATCGGCGCCTTCAGCCTTGGCCCGGTGACGGGCGCGCTGTTCGCAGGACTCGCGGTCGGCGATTTTGCGCATGTACCCGTCTCAAGCATGACCAAATCGTTCCTGTTCCTGCTGTTCCTGTTCGGGGTCGGCTATTCAGTCGGCCCGCAATTCGTGCTGGCGATGAAGCGCGACGGGCTGAAGCCGATGCTGATGGCCGTTGTCGTGAGCCTCGCCGGCCTTGCGGCAGCGATCGTCGTGGCACGCGTGCTGCGGCTCGACCCCGGCTTTGCCGCCGGGCTCATGTCGGGCGCGCTCAGCCAGAGCGCTGCAATGGGTACGGCGACCGACGCGGTCAATTCCCTGCCAGTGTCCGAGGCACAGCGCGCGCTGTTTGTCTCGCACATCGCGGTGGCGGATGCGGTCTGCTACATCTTCGGTTACGCCGGCGTGATCACGTTCTGCACGATCGTCGTTCCGGCGCTGCTGAAGATCGATCTGAAGACGGAAGCGCTCAAGCTGGAGCAGACCCTGGGCATCACGCGCGCCAAGCCCGGCCTCGCGTCGGCCTGGCGCAAGTTCGAACTGCGCGCCTACCGGCTGGATGCTCACGCTGCGATCGTCGGATTGACAGTTGCGGCCGCCGAAGCTCGCGTGCCCGGGCAACGTGTATTCATCCACCGTATCCGTCGCGGCGAGCGCATCCTCGAGGCGGAGCCTGCAACGGTGGTCGCGGCAGGTGATGTCGTCGCGCTGTCGGCGCCGCGTCAGATCATCGTCGAACTGATCGGACCGCGCGGGGAGGAGGTGGAGGACCGGGAGCTCCTCGATATTCCGCTGATCTCGGCAGACGTATTCCTGATCAACGCGAAGCTCGCAGGCAGCAGTCTCCAGCAGGCGTCGGAACAAGACTGGACGCGCGGCCTTTATCTGCGCTCGGTGAGCCGGGGCGATGAAGCGCTTCCGATCGCTGCCGGCACGGTTCTGGAGCGCGGCGATATGCTGCGTATCGTGGGTCCTGAAGCTGTGGTGCAGAATGCCGCCAGGAGCATCGGCGTCATCGTTGCGCCGAGTACCACGATCGATTTCGTGGTGCTCGGGCTCGCGATTTTCCTCGGCGGCCTGCTTGGCGTTCTCGTGAGTTTTTCGGTTGGTGGCGTCACGATCTCGCTGAGCACCAGCGTCGGCACGCTGCTCGCCGGACTTCTGGTCGGCTATCTCCGCACACGTCTGCCGTATTTCGGCCGGATCCCCGACGGCGCCATCAGCCTGATGACGTCGCTCGGACTGGCGGCGTTCGTCGGCCTGACCGGGATTCATGCCGGGCCGATCTTCCTTTCCGCGATACGCGAGTCGGGCATCGGGCTGCTGCTGGGCGGCATGATCGTCACCCTGTTGCCGCAGATCGTCGGCTTCTGCTTCGGCCATTTCGTGTTGCGCATGAACCCGATCCTCTTGCTCGGTGCACTGACCGGCGCACAGACGGTCACGGCCGCGATGGCGGCCATTCAGGAGCGCTCGGGCAGCTCAGTGGTGGTGCTTGGCTACACGCCCGCCTATCCGATCTCCAATATTCTGCTGACGACCTGGGGATCGGTCATGGTCGTCGTTTTCGCTGGATGACAGGGCAGGGACGGCCCGCGCCTACCTCGCCATTGAGAGTCGCGCACTAGCAAGCCTCCCCCGGGGTCCGGACGACCGTATTTTGCCTGTTCCGAGCTGAACTACGGTTTCCAGCGAGTCCCTGGGGCTGAAGGGTCAGCGCGACCGGTGGGGCGCATCTTGAGGTCCGGATCGACGCCTTGATGAAGTCCCTCCGCTGGCCGCGTGGCCTAGATTGCGTCGATGTTGCAGGGGACTAATGCGCATTTCGGAGCGAAACATGAATATGAATGCTGAGGCCGATGAGTAACCCAGCCGCAACGCGATCTCGGTGATCGGCAGTTCGCTGCCCAACAATTCGATAGCCTTGAGCAGGCGGAGACGCTGGCGCCATGCGCGCAGGTTCATGCCGACTTCGCGCTCGAAGTGCCGCGTCAAGGTTCGCGGCGACATGCCGATCTCACGCCCCCATCTCTCGGCGTGGCGAGGATTCGCGGGATCGGCGTAGAGGGTTTCACAGAGTGCCAGCAAGCCCGGGTGGGTGGGCCAAGGTAACGCTGCCGAGATCGGCGTCGCCCGCCGCAACTGATCGAGGATGAGCGCGATGACGCGAGCGGCGTAGTGACGATCCTCGCTTTTCAGCGACGCGGCTTCCACGATGAGCGTCCGCAGGAGCGGGGACACATGGATGACCGTCGTGCCGGACGTCATCCCCTGGCTGGCAGCATTGGCGACCCAGAGGCTGCGGAATTCCGCTCCCATCAGGGAGCCGACCGAATGCTTCGTACCGGCCGGCAGCCAGACGGCCTGTTCTGGAGAAATGACGACGCTCCGTCCATCCGCGTTCACGGTGAGCGCGCCTGAGATCGCGTAGACGAGCTGATTCCAGCTGTGACTGTGTTCGGCGAAATAGCCCTTCGCGGGAAGAGACTGCACCCGAACGATCAAAGGCTTCGGCGAGCCGAGGCCGTGCGGGGCATCGACCGTCTTCCAGCCGGCATTCCTTGGCGAAGGGTGACGTTTCATCGACATAAATTGGCAATCTGTAGAGAGAAAAGTCCAGCGATTTCTCCTTAGCTCCGACGTGGTGATCCACGGCCCGGTGGACCGCCACCGGTCTGATCGGCGACGTCTCGTCGACGGACATCTAACGGCGGAGCAAGCCGCAGCGTGAACTTCAATTTTTCCGCTCCCAGCCATGCGGCGCCGATCGCTATTCGCCGAGAGCGCAGCAATGTCGCAAGGCTTGCCGTCGCCCAGGCGCTCGCAGGCGCCAATTCCACGGTCGTCTATGCAACCGGGGCCGTGGTCGGCGACATGCTGGCGCCCACCAAGGCACTTGCGACGCTGCCGGTCTCGGTTTTTGTCGTCGGCATGGCTCTGTGCACGCTGCCAGCGGGCGCTGTCGCGCAGCGCTATGGCCGGCGCACGACATTCCTGCTCGGTGCAGGCAGCGGCGTCCTCGCAGGCTTGATTGCGCTCCTCGCGGTACTCAACGCGTCATTCCCGCTCTTCTGCGCAGGGACCTTCTTTGGCGGCGTCTACGCGGCCGTGGTGCTCTCTTTCCGCTTTGCGGCAGCCGATTGCGCAGCACCTGAACGGCGTCCGCGCGCGCTCTCGGCCGTGATGGCCGGCGGTGTGTTCGCCGGTGTGATCGGTCCACAGCTTGTGACGCACACCATGAACCTGTGGGCGCCGTACCTCTTTGCCGCGACGTTTGTCGGCCAGGCGGTGGTTGCGGCGCTCTCCGCGGTCATTCTGGCGGGCGTTGAGCTTCCTCCGCTGACTGCAACGCATCTCAAGGCCGGAAGGCCGCTCGCTGTCATTGCCCGGCAGCCGCGCTTTATCCTGGCCGTGATCTGCGGGGTCGTCTCCTACCTGCTCATGAATTTCCTCATGACCGCTGCCCCGCTGGCGATGAAGCTCTGCGGGCTGCCTCAGGAATCGGCCAATCTCGGTCTGCAGTGGCACGTCATCGCGATGTACGCCCCGAGTTTCTGGACGGGCCGCCTGATCACGCGCTTCGGCGCATCCGCGATCGTCGCGGTCGGGCTGGTGCTGATTGCGGCCGCTTCGTCGGTGGGCCTGCTCGGGATCGATGTCGTGCATTTCTGCGCGACGCTGAGCCTGCTCGGGATCGGCTGGAACTTCGGCTTCATCGGCGCCTCCGCGATGGTTCTGGAGTGCCATCGCCCCGAGGAAAAAGCGCGCGTCCAGTCGCTCAATGACTTCGTGGTCTTCGGCACGATGACCGTCGGCTCCTTCCTTTCGGGCGGGCTGCTGTCGTCCTTCGGCTGGTCGGCCGTCCTGATGCTGTCGTTCGCACCACTGCTCGGCGCGTTGCTGGCCCTCATCGGCTTTGCAATACCGGCCCGCCGCACGACCAAGTTAGCGTCTCGAGGAGAACCCACATGAGCGTCGCGGAAACCCCGGTTCAATATATGGAGCGAACGCGCCAATATTACCGTGCCCTTGGTTACGACAACGACTATGTCTGGGCGAGCTTTGATGATGTCCCTTTCACCAAACCTGCCAAACCATCGTCGGACCTGCGCATCGCACTGATCACCACGGCCAGTCCGCCGGATTTTGACGGCGTCAAACGGGTGTGGTCGGGTGTGGTTTCGCCGCCGCCCCGGAAGCTGTTTACCGACAACGTTGCATGGGACAAGGAGTCGACCCACACCAATGATCCCGGCAGCTTCTTGCCGGTAGAAGCCGCTTTCGGATTGGTCGGCGAAGGCGCCCTCATCGGACTGACCCGGCACTTTCACGGCGTGCCGACAGAATACAGCCAACGGAAAACGAACGCGGAGGATGCACCTGAAGTCCTGGCACGGGTTCGAAAAGACGGGGCGGATGCTGCGATCCTTTGCCCCCTTTGCCCCGTGTGTCATCAGACCGTAAGCTTGGTGGCCCGGCATCTGGAAGCGAACGGCATTCCGACGGTCATTATCGGCTCGGCGCAGGATGTCGTGGAGCACTGCGGCGTGCCGCGGTTCTATTTCACGGATTTCCCGCTGGGCAATCCTTGCGGGCATCCCTGGCGACCGGACATGCAGCGCGAAATCATGCGCCAGGCGCTCGCCCTTTTTGACACGGCGACGGCGCCGCGAACGACTGTGAAAGCGCCATTTGCGTGGAAGGAGGACGGTTCCCTCTGGCGGCCCCGGTATGGAAGAGTAAATCCAGAGGATCGAGAGCGGCTGCTCAAGCTGGGTGATGAGCGCCGCCAGCGGCAAGCCAAAGCCAAGCAGGTTTCCATGGAGGGAGTGTCATCAAAATGACCGAGAGTTCGATGGGAAATCGGGTGCGCGTTCTTGAAGACCGTTACGGTAACCCCTTGAGCACAAGCTCTGCCGCCGCCCGCGACGCATATGTCGCCGGCGTCGACAAGCTGCTCGCGGCCGGCTCGGGAATTGACCAGGCATTCCGCGACGCGATCGCCGCCGACGAAGGTTTTGCGCTGGCGCACATCGCGCTTGCGCGAACCCTGCAACTGCTCGGTCGCGGCAACGAAGCCAAAGCGCCGCTCGAACGCGCGATCGCGCTGGCGCCGGCTACGACTTCGCGCGAGCAAGGTCATATTGCGATCTTTGCCAAGATTCTGAGTGGTCAAGGCGCTGCGGCGGTTTCGGCGATCGCCGAACATATGAAGCACTGGCCGCGCGATGCCATGGTGCTGGCACCGGCCACCGGTGTGTTCGGCTTGATCGGCTTCTCGGGCAAGTCCGGCCGCGAGGTTGAGCAACTGGCGATGCTGGAGCCGCTTGCAACCCATTACGGCGATGACTGGTGGTTTCGAACGGTGCTCGCGTTTGCCGAAATCGAGTTGCACAGGCTCGACAGTGGTTTCAGGAATATCGAGACCGCACTTCGTGGTTGTCCCCGCAATGCTCACGCTGCGCATATCAAGGCCCATCTGTTCTATGAGAAAGGACAGCGCGAGGAGGGGCTGGCTTACCTCGAGCGATGGAACGCCGCCTACCCACGCGAGGGGCAACTGCATTGCCATATCAGTTGGCATCTTGCCCTGTGGTCGCTGGAGACCGGCAGGCGGGATCAAGCCTGGAAGATCTATCGTGAGGCGCTGCATCCGGGCGGCTCGTGGGGGCCGCAAATCAATGTCCTCACCGATTGCGCGTCGTTCCTTGCGCGCGCGGAGATGGCAGGCGAGCCGCGACATCCGGAACTGTGGAGCGAGATCAGCCAGTATGCGGCGAAGTGGTTTCCCAACTCGGGGATCATCTTTGCCGACATGCACAGCGCGCTCGCCTTTGCAATGGCCGGCGATGCGGAGGCTCTGGCTGGCATCATTGAGAACCCGAAGGGACCCGCCGCGGACATGGTGGTGCCCATCGCGCGCGGC
This sequence comes from Bradyrhizobium sp. Mp19, assembly GCF_029952935.1. Classification (NCBI taxonomy): domain Bacteria; kingdom Pseudomonadati; phylum Pseudomonadota; class Alphaproteobacteria; order Hyphomicrobiales; family Nitrobacteraceae; genus Bradyrhizobium; species Bradyrhizobium sp. Mp19. The sequence goes on from NZ_JASAUT010000001.1 coordinate 503,005, forward strand.
TTCGATGGTTTGGCCAAGGGCGACTGGGCACGGGTCGTCGATGAGCTAAGGCCCGTCCTGGCAACCCATGAAAGGGTTGGAGGCAGCCGCGCCCAGCGCGACCTGCTGGAATACTCGGTGACTTGCGCCTTGCTGCGCAGTGGTCGAGCCGACGAGGCGCGGCGGCTGATCGCGTCACGACGACCGCAGAATGCGGTGAGTGGCGTTCCGCTCGCGGGGATCTAAACGCGGCTTGGTTTAGGGACCTGCACTGGTCAAGCGATCCGAAATGGCGAAGCGGTGGGTTTTGGATGGCGCCACCTGAGGGAGAGTAACGATGCGCATCAACGATGATCTGTCGAAGCCCGTTATCGTTCACGCCTCGAAACTGGACTGGGTGGCCAGTCCGTCGGCCGGCGTGGATCGGCGCATGCTGTTCCGCATTGGCGGCGAAGTCGCGCGCGCCACCTCGATCGTGCGCTATGCTCCCGGTAGCGCCTTCCCGCGTCATACGCATGGCGGCGGAGAAGAGATTGTCGTCCTTGAAGGTACCTTTCAGGATGAGCACGGCGACTATCCCGCGGGCAGCTACTTCCGCAACCCTCCCGGGACGTCGCATGTCCCCGCCTCGAAGGACGGCTGTACGATCTTCGTGCGGCTCTGGCAGTTCCGGGACGAGGACCGGACTCAGGTCGTGCGTCAGCCAGGTGAGGGCCAACAGGTTGCGCCGCGCCCCGGTGCAAGCAGCGTCAGCGTGCTATTTGACGACGGCCACGAGGAGGTCCGCCTTGAAGACTGGCGGCCGGGTGAAGTCATCAGCCTTGCGAACGCGCGCGGGCTCGAGTTCTTTGTTCTATCGGGGGGACTGACGATCGGGTGCGAGACGCTGCAGCCGCAGGGCTGGGGTCGGCTACCCGCCGGCGTCGACCTGAAAGCAAGGGTTGGCCCGCAGGGCGTGAAAATCTGGATCAGGGAAGCGCCGCTGCTGCATCCGGATGTCTGTCGACTTCCCGGGTAGCCGCGACAATCCTGACCGCCTCTGCGCTGAGCTCCTTGCAATGGCGAAGCTACTTTGCATGGGGTTGTTTTCGATATTTTGGTTGGGCCGGGCCTGTTCCGCCGGGGCAGCGTTCCGAAACATCATGTTGCATCGAACCGATGTTACGGCTACGCAATTGAGATGACATGGAAATTTTCCGTCGCCCCGATGATGGATTGGAGCGAGAGTTCAATTTTTTCAACCAATTAGAAGGTGGCGTGTGCACGACGTGTGCACCGGGAGATCAAGAAAAATCCCACGGCGGGCAATGTGAGCAGGTTCGAACGGGGTGCCCCCGTCAGACAGGCGGACATGCACGACATGAATTTTCGCAGGGCAGGGCACTTTCGCTGACGAACCAATTTCAATTGTCGGAGCCGCCGCATCAGCATCGCGCGGCTTTGGTGGTCTGACTGAGAACAGATGCAGTGTGGGTTGGTAGCGCTCCCCCCCTACTATCTTTCCCCACACTCCTTTGACGCGGTTCGGATAGGCCTTTTCGCCCAGCAGGGCATTTAGCCGGCCTGCGATCTCCACAGTTACGCTGCCTGGCCGCTCTGGATCGCGGAAAACGGTGACGGTCTCGACGAGGTCCCTGATGGCTTCGGCGGCCTCTCCGTCGCCCGCGCTGATACCCTTCGCTAGCGCTTCCTCAAGACGGCCGAGTTGTTCCTCATACCGCTTCAGAATAGCCGGATGCAGCGCAACTTCCTTTGCGGCCGGCGGTGCATTCTGCAGCTCCTCGGAGATGCGCTTTCGTTCGGCACCCAAGGCCGTCGATCTTGGGCCAAGAATGGATGGGTCTCCGAGTCCCTTTGCGATCGCATCAACCAGTCGGTCGATCTCCCTGTTCAGTTTTCCGAGCTGTTGCTCAAGACCTTGTCTCTTCGCAACTGACGCCGATGCGAGACGTTTCCTTTCCTCGAGGTACGTGCGCACGTACTCGGAAATTCGTAGCTCTGGGCGGGTGAAGCGCTTCCCAACAAATCAATGATCAAAGAAAAAAGCGCGCAATGGGGCCAGTTTCGTGGAACGAGGCCGTGAACCCATAAAGCTGCCGAGCTGACGGCTCGCGAGAGCTCGCTGTGCTCCGGTAGCGATCAAATTCCGCATCGAACGAAATGACGCGACGGGTCAAGAGGCAAAGTGGGCACGCATCAAATTGAAGAGGCCGCCAGCTGAGGCGCCCTCTTTAATTGAGTGGCCCCAGCAACATGGGGGCCTGTGTAGGGGAAAGGCTCGTTGCTGGGGCCTGCTACTGGCCCGCTTGGCGCGTGCGGGCCAAGTGCCCAAAATTCTTAAACCAGCAGTGCAGCGGCAGCTAGCGCGATTGGGCAAAGCCCCGGCACGATGATGCCGGCGCGGAAGACTATCTCGGCCATTGGCGCGCCCCCAAACCGAATGGGACCACTTTAGTGTAGGTTTGGAGCTTCTCGCGAGGAAAGTGCGATTTGTGCCACTTTATCCCGGGTCCGTATTCTTACGGTGCCGTCAGAAGCGCGGCCTCCCAAGTGGTGACTCGCCCTTATCCCGAGCGCTGGAAATGCGTTCACTCACGCAGAGCCGGCATTCTCGAAGGTCATTGAGATCTTCAGCTATGTGCCAGTCACGGACCTTATCGATTACGATTGCCTAATTGACGCGCCGTTTGTAATGATTTCTGAAGGGCAGCCCCAAGACGGGAGGTCGAGATGCCAACGTCATCTCACCTTTTGCGGTGGTCGACCAAGATGCTGCCGGAGCGCTCGCGGTTCTCGACGTTCCGTGAGGAATTTGCGCGGCTGAACCTCGCGTTGGACGTGATAGACCACAGCGGTGGCCGCCCGCGGATCGACGTTACCTACTTGCCGCTTGGCGCGGTTGGCGTTTGCCGCCTTGTCACGACGCCGGTCGAGTTTATCCGTCAGAAAAATCATCTCAAGGATAGCCGTGACCAATTCGGACTGAACATCATCGAGGCTGGACCGGTGCAATTTGCAAATGCTGGCCAGGAACATGTCTATGGCGCGGGCTCTGCTTGTTTGGTCGATCGGGGAAGGCCACTGCGAATATTTGGACCACGTGGCGGCAGTGTCAGTTTCGTGACCGTGCAGGCCGCTGCCCTAAAGTCCCTGGTTGCGCAACCGCAAGATTTATCAGGTCGACCGGTATGTCCGGGACCGGCGCTTACGCTTCTCCACCGCTATCTGCGGTCGCTCGCATCCTTCAAAGAACCTCCGTCATCAAAACTGATCTCCGCCGCCGGTCTACATCTCCTCGATCTCGCGGCTGCAACGCTAGGGCCGAACGCCGAAGCTGCCAACATTGTTACTGAGCGCGGTGTGAAGGCAGCGAAGCGGCAGGCGATCCTGGAGGAGGTCGCGCAACACTTCAGCAATCCCAATTTTGACCTGGACAATGTCGCTAGGGCGCTTGGCATGTCGCGGCGATACGTACAAAAATTGCTCGAGGAGACGGGAAAGTCGTTCACCGAGCACCTTGCGGGATGCCGGCTTGAGCGTGCTTTCGCGATGTTGACGGACCCAAACTATCTGCATTTGGCCATCATCGAAATTGCGTTTGCAGTAGGCTTTGGTGATGTCTCTTATTTCAATCGCATGTTCCGCCAGCGCTTCGGCGAGACGCCATCAGGCGTGCGCGCCGCAACCATGGGGAAGCAGAAGTGATCCTGCGACCCCTTACAGTGCGCCGGCGATGCCGCTGAAGAGCGGGCATTTTGTGGGCTTCGCACATTCTAGAGCATGGCCGCTTCGGATCAAAAGTGTCCCTTGGCCGGTTGAAGATACCCAATTTATGTCCCGACTTGTCCGAAAGCCGACGTGAATCATAGGCTTGCCGGCTCCAGAATGGCACGCCTCGCTAACCGAGGAGGTCAACATGGCTGACGTCTCAAGCACTACTGAAGAAGTCATACCCAAGCACGTACCCTGGAATAAGGGAAAGATCGTGGGAGCGAAGCCGCCGCTCAGGCCTAATCACGTGTGGTCCATTCGAACGAAGCTATAAGTCGAGGAGCGCATTCGGGACCTTGCTCTGTTCAATCTCGCCATCGATAGTAAGCTCCGCAGTTGCGACGTCGTGGTGCTAAAAGTTGATGATGTCGCGCCGAGCGGCTTGCGCAATCGTTCGGCAGAAGAAGACCGGTCGACCAGTCCAGTTCGAACTGACCGAGACAACGCGGCAAGCCGTCGATGACTATCTTAAGACGACCGGAAAAGGGCCAGGTGACTATCTGTTCGCGGGCTGCCGCAGGTACAATTTGTTTGGGACGCACTCACTACGCCGAACAAAGGCAACCCTGAGCTATAGGCGGACGGGCAACTTGAGAGCCGCCCAACTCTTGCTCGGTCATACCAGGATTGAAAGCACCGTCCGATATCTCGGCATTGAGGTTGATGACGCCCTAGCCAAAGCGGAACAGGTTGACGTCTGAAGTGCCCGGGCAGAGCGGACATACTCTGCCCGACCTGCCTCCGCTGCCTCGCGCCAACAGCAGACGTTCGCGAGCGAAGTTTTGCCTCCCGGGGCGGTACGAAGGTCTCGCCTATGCTCCAAATACTGGAACGTCACTGGCGCATGCAACTCGCAGTCCGACATCTGGCCACCCCAGGGATCAGCGTTGCACAAGTGGGAGCAGAGGTCGGTTACGAATCCGAGGCGGCCTTCAACCGCGCCTTCAAGAAACATGTTGGCGTACCGCCGGGTTCATGGCGAAGAAGTAAATCATCGCCAGCTCTGGAATGACTCTGTGCTAGTCGACCATGTCCGAGTTGGGTCATTTTCACCGCTGTCGAGAACCCAGGTAGACCGAAGGTCGCCTCCAATTGTCTGTAAGCGGACATAGGCTGAGGAGGTTTCTCGGCCGAGAATGACTGGCCTCATCGACTGAGGAGGTCACCATGACCGATGCCCGAGGATTCAATGAGACGCCAAGCGTGTACCGTGGAATAAGAGAAAGATCGTTGGCGCGAAGCCGCCACTCCGCCCCCGGGGCTCGCTCCCGGACCTGTGTTTGACTATTACGGTTTAGCGCTTCAAGCCGCCGGTGACGGGCTCGGAGCAGTTCTTGCCATGCGAGCTTATGTCGAGGCGGACATAGCCGCAGGACGCCTGGTAGCCCCCTTTGTGCTGACCGTGCCGAAGATCGAAGCGTGGTATCTAATTTTCCGGCCCGGTCGGGCAAGAGCCCCCGGCCTGCGAGCCTTTCACGATTGGCTCAAGGCCGAGATCGAGCTCGACAACAGTTGGCCAGTTGGTGACTACCCGCCAAAGGCGGTTGCCTCGAAGGCAGGCACGCGCCTGGAGAAATCGTCCAGCCGAGCCACGAGCTTTGGCCTGGTTTTGCGCCATTCTCCTCCAAATCGCAGGTCCAGAAACCCCAGCCCGCAAGCCTTCGCAATTGCGCCGATGTGCGGCCTGTCGGACCAGTCGAATGGCGCCGCCTCCATCGCATCCAGAGCTCGCTCCATCTTTCCCGCATGGTGCGCAAGCCATTTCTCGCTATGCATCTCCGCCGGTCGCCAACGTTTTTCATACACGCGCAGCAGCGCAGCATCAGTCATCCCCGACGCGAGAGCGTGAGCAACAAGCACGTCAATGCGTGCCGAGCCTCTTGGAATGAGCGCCTCTCCGCCGCCAAGGTCATTGAGGAATTCGAGAATGACCAGTGAATCGTAGATGGTCCTGCCGTCATCCAACAACAATGTAGGCACTTTCCCGAGCGGATTCTCTGTCCGAATCTGATCGGCTGGATCGTAAGTGTCCGCAAGGCTCACCTTCACCTGATCTTCAAGCCCAAGGACAGATACAGCGATCCTGACCTTGCGAGCGTAAGGCGAGGTTGCCGATATGCGGAAAGTCATCATCGTTCGTCCCTTTCTTGCTGACCGTCTAGTTAAGGAAGCGCCAATCGCACACGGCAGGCGTGACAGCAAGCTCGTACAATAAATCTTCAAGGCAGATACCCATATCGAAAAGATTCATTACTCGAACGCAGCGCCACACCTTAGCTGTTGTTTCAATCGACAGCCAACGACTCGGTTGCGCCGAGTGTTCCGGGCGGATGGCGGGACGCAGACCTGAACGTCACTCGACGGCGCGATAGCAAAAATGCCGCGCTGATTGGTGACGCCAAGGCAAATGCGAACAGCTTTCCAACGTGGCGACACGGCGGGCCGCGGCATTTAACTTCGTCTGCACCGCTGCCGGCGAAACCATAAAGACGCGTCGTCGATGGGTGCGAGAGAGGCGAAAACGAAAGAGCTTATTTGGGAGCGAGTATGTCCAGGACCGTCTCTGACGCTTTAATCAAGAAAGTCTCCGTGCGGCTTATTCCAGTCCTCTTCGTCTCTTACGTCCTGGCATACCTTGACCGCATCAATGTCGGCTTCGCAGCCCTCAAGATGAACGCAGACATCGGCATCTCGCCTTACATTTTCGGGCTCGGCGCTGGCGTCTTCTTTCTCAGCTACTTTGTCTTCGAAGTCCCAAGCAATCTTGCTCTTGCAAAATTTGGCGCCCGGAAATGGATTTCGCGCATCATGATCTCCTGGGGGATCATCTCTGCCTGCATGGCTTTCGTGCAGGGACCAACCAGCTTCATTATTGTTCGCTTCTTGTTGGGCGTCGCGGAAGCCGGCTTCTTTCCGGGCGTCATCCTCTATCTGACGTTCTGGTTTCCACAGGAGTACCGGGCTCGAATTGTTGCGGCGTTTATCGTGGCGGTGCCCGTCTCCTTGGCGCTTGGTGGACCGCTCTCGACGGGATTGCTGAGCATGGACGGGGTCCTTGGCCTGCGAGGGTGGCAATGGCTATTTATCCTTCAGGGAGTGCCGACGTTTCTGTTCGGATTTGTTTTTTTGGCCATCATGCCCGATCGACCCCGTGACGCGACCTGGCTGACGGGAGAAGAGCGCTCAGCGCTTCAAGGAGCAGTCGACGAAGATGACGGCGCAGTCGCAGCAAACCACGGCTCCGACACGCTGCAGGCGATGACGGATCCTCGAACGCTCGCACTCGCGTTCATTTGGTTTGCCAATACCACGGCGAATCTCGGCTTGGCGTTTTTCTTGCCGCAGATGCTCAAAGGTCTCGGTCTCACCGACATGCAGACCGGCATTGTGACCTCCGTGCCCTATATTTTTGGGACGCTCGGCATTCTTGGGTTTGGCTACATTTCCGACAAGTACAATGAGCGTCGCTGGACGCTGTTTGTCGCGCTCGCTCTGACGGCGGTTGGCCTGTTCGGAGCGGGACTTTTGACGGGATCCCTTCTTACGGTTGGAGTTGTGGCTGTCGCTGCTATTGGAATCTACGGTGCGAAGCCGCCATTCTGGCCGTTGCCATCGACGTTCATGACCGGGAACGCCGCAGCAGCTGGTATAGCCTTGATAAACTCGATTGGAAACCTCGGCGGATTCGTCGGTCCGTACGCGCTAGGTTGGATCAAGGACTCGACGCAGAGCTACCAGGCAGGTCTTTATTTCCTCGCGGTGCTCACATTGATAGCTGCGGCGTTGACACCTTTTGTCGTCAATGCGCGGTTCACCAATGGGCAGAAACCGTCGACCGGACTCAAGCGCGCGTGAAGGCGGCCATCGGAACAGGACGCGTTGGTAATTCGGAATGTGTCCTCGAAGCCCCGCTCGGAAAATAATCGCGCCGGGCCTGGCGCAGTTAGCTGAAAGGAAATCACACATGAGCATCAATATCGCACGCATCGAGGCATTCCTCTTTCGTGCAGAGGTGAGCGAGCCGGTAAAGACCTCTTTCGGCAGCATCCCGCGGCGAAGCGTGCTGCTCATTCGTGTCGAGGATCGCGACGGGGCGCACGGTTGGGGTGAGATCTGGTGCAATTTTCCTCCCTTCAGTGCCGACAATAAGATACGATTGTTCGAGACGGTTATCTGTCCGGCGGCGCTGTCCGGTAGTTATGTCGATCCCGCCGATGCTTGGCACACACTGACTGTTCGTACCCATCGATGGGCTATCCAGGGAGCAGAACCTGGACCGTTTGCCGCGTGCCTTGGCGGTCTGGATCTCGCGTTGTGGGACCTTACGGCCAGGCGTGAGAAGAAGACGCTGCGTAGCCTATTGAGCAGCGGCCAAACTTCGAGCACGGTCGGTGCATACGCGAGTGGCCTCAACCCAGATACCGCGTGCGAGACTGTCGCGCGTTGTCGCGAAGCTGGTTTCCGTGCATTCAAGGTCAAGGTGGCGTTCGGCGCCGAGATGGACTCGCGCGTCGTTTCAACGCTCGCTCGCGACCTTCGACCGGGCGAGCGGTTGATGGTTGACGCGAACCAGGGTTGGGACCTGTCGGAGGCGCGGCGATCAGTGCCTCGGTTGGGGGCGTTCGGTCTTGAGTGGATCGAGGAGCCAATCCCTGCTGACAGGCCTCAATCGGAGTGGGCTGAGTTGGCCTTGCTGTCTCCGGTCCCTCTCGCCGGCGGAGAGAACGTGATGGGGTATGACGCCTTCGCTACGTTGATCAACAACGGTCATCATGGGATCGTACAGCCCGACATGTTGAAATGGGGTGGCGTCACCGGCGCTTTCGCAGTGGGGCGGCGCGCGGTGGCCTCGGGCCGGTCATATTGCCCGCATTGGCTGGGGAGTGGCATCGGCTTGCTCGCGGCCGCGCAGGTCCTCTCCGCCGTGGGCGGCCCCGGAATGCTGGAACATGACGTCATGGAGAACCCGTTGCGTGAAGCGCTCGCGCAGCCGTTCCCGCGAGTGAAGGACGGCGTATTCCCGCTTCCCGAAGCGCCGGGACTGGGCGTTGAACCCGACCTTAAGGCCAGCGCGGACTGGCTCGTGACGCGCGCGGAATACCGAGCTTCGAAGTAGTAGAACGCAGCTGAAAGTCGCGTTGGTTCCGGAGTGAACCGGTGCCGACGCTTCAACCCAAATAATTGCGCCGTCCGATCTGGGAGCCATCCGTGTTGAACCGATTCATAGTGACCCTCATGCTTTCTCAATTCGTATCGACCCTAGCCACTTCGACGGCCGGACTCGCCGCGGAAGCAAAAAACTACGGACCGCTGACGATTGAACGTCAAGGAAGCTTCTTCGTCGGAGGACGCGAGATAAAGAGCGATGCGCTGTCGACGATCCCGCAATTCATCTCGCAGGGCACCGTCGAGGTGGACCAGATGTACGTTCGCTATCAAATGCCTCTGCACCCCAAGCCTTATGCGATCACGCTGATCCACGGCTGCTGTCTGACCGGCAAAAGCTGGGAAACCGCGCCGGATGGACGGATGGGCTGGGACGAGTATTTCCTCCGCCGCGGCTTCAGTGTCTATGTCGTCGACCAATCCTGGCGCGGCAGGTCGGCTGCCAGTCCCGTTGCCGTGAACTCGGTGAAGACCCGCAAGCTGCCTCCGGATTCGCTGCCCGCTTTCATATCGGCCGGCCGGGAAGGGGCGTGGCCTCTGTTTCGCTTTGGGCCGGAATATCCGACTGCGTTCCCCGGTCTGCAGTTCCCGATCGAGGCGCAAGATGAGTTTTGGAAGCAGATGGTGCCCGACTGGAACTATTCGATGGCTCCGCCGGTGCCCACCGTCAAGGCTCTTGCCGAGCTGTCGCAGCGCATCAAGAGCACGATCCTGATCAGTCACTCCCAGTCCGGAATCTATCCCTTCCAGACCGCAGCGATGAATCCCAAGGGCATCGCGGGCATCATTTCGATCGAGCCAGGCGCATGCCCCGGCACAGACTTCAACATGTCGAGCCTCAAGGGGATTCCGATTCTCGTCCTCTTCGGAGACTTCGTTGAGAAATCCGAAGCCTGGTCCAAGAGGCTGCAGGGCTGCAAAGCGTTTGTGGGCGCGGCAAAAGAGGCTGGTGTTCAGGCCGAAGTCGTCTCCCTTCCTGATGTAGGCATACACGGCAACTCGCATATGCTGATGCAGGACAAGAACAATCTGCAGGTCGCCGATTGGTTGATCGATTGGACGGCCAAGCACGTCAAGTGAAGTCGCTGACGCCGCCTGACGTCGACACAATTGGCTCTTGAGAGATTGGGGCAGTGTCGAAATCCACGCAGCGTATGCCTGAGATTGGTGAAGCCGAGAATGCTCGGCTCGTTTGACCGCACGATAATTCGGCGGTGGTCTTAGCGTCCTTGTGGAGCTGGCGCTTGCCGGTTTCGGCCCGCGTCAGCTACGAGTGCGTTCGATTTGTCCTGAGCTATCTTTTGGATAGATATGGTCATCTAGATTATTGATAAGTGTTTGATACTAATGCCATTTACAGATTGCTCCTTGCAGTGCTTTACTTCGCTCAGTCGGAGCATTGCCCTCAAAGGGAGTTCCCAATGGATGTTAGCGATCTCAAAGTTTTCGAAGCGGTAGCTCGGTTGGGTAGCATGAACCGTGCAGCGCTGGAGCTGAACACGGTCCAATCGAACGTGACAGCCAAGATCCGTAATCTCGAGTTGGAGCTAGGCGTCCAACTATTCCAACGCCAAGCTCGCGGAGTGCAACTCACTCCTGCAGGGCGACGCCTGCTTCCTTTTTCGCCAAAATTGTCGAAGCTGCTTTCCGATGCCAAGACAGCTGCGCTAGACGACGGCTCTCCAAACGGAGAGCTGGAAATCGGGACCCTCGAAACGACGGCGGCGTTGCGACTGCCAACGGTTCTCGCGAACTTTGCTCGTACCTATCCCTTGGTTAGATTGGTCGTCACCACAGGCACCACCTGCAGTCTCGTCTCGGACGTTCTCGATTGCCGTCTAGATTCCGCCTTTGTCGCAGGCCCGATTGGCCATCCCGACCTCTTGCATACCCCGGTGTTTCGGGAAGAGCTCGTGCTGGTCGCTCCTAGATCGCTCCGTTCCTTGGAAGATCTTGGCTTCCTGCAGAATTTGCAGACAATCGTGTTTCGAATTGGATGCTCCTATCGGCTGCGATTGGACACATTCCTGGCGAGTCGCGGTCTCCTTGTGACCCAACCGCTGGAGTTCGGCTCCGTCGACGCCATATTGGGATGCATTGCCGCTGGAGTGGGTATTTCCTTGTTGCCGAAAGGAGTGGTTGCTTCCGCCTGGCGTGATGGGCGCGTGTCGATACATGAACTGGCCCCCGAAGACGCGATCGTAGAGACGGAGTTGATCCGCAGAAGGGACACCTATGTGTCAAGCGCCATGTCAGCTTTTTTGAACTGTCTGACCTCCGAGAGATTCCCGACACTTCAGGCCGCGGAATAGTTGGTCCGTATGTCGACCTGGATGAGGCAACTTTGTTTTTGCCTCGTTGGTACGAGGACTCTGGTCGTGCCTACCAGAAAGGGACAAGTGCCGTCGAACTGACGGCAACGTCGCAGATGGCCAATGGAGGTCTATGACAAACCTGAAATGATCGTCGTTGCACCGGAATTTCTGATCTTGGCCGCACGACGCGCAAGACCGAAGAGTGCTTCCTGTAAGGCCGCTCTCGCAGAAGGAGGGACGCCGATGACGGCGTCCCCCCAGTCCTACTCATCAGCTCATGGTCGGCATGACGAATTCGGCGCCAGCGCGGATTCCAGTCGGCCACCGCGTCGTGATCGTCTTCAGCTTGGTGTAGAATCGCACGCCCTCAGGACCATGCATATGATGGTCGCCGAAAAGGGACGCTTTCCAGCCGCCGAAGGAATGGAAGGCCATCGGAACTGGAATCGGGACGTTGATTCCGACCATTCCAACCTGAATCTGGTGCGCAAATTCTCTCGCTGCGTCACCGTCTCTGGTGAAGATCGCGGTGCCGTTGGCGAGTTCATGGCTGTTGATCAGGCCCGCAGCATCGTCATAGGATGCCGCGCGACTGACAGCGAGCACCGGACCGAAGATCTCTTCGCGATAGATCTTCATGTCCTTCGTCACATTGTCGAATAGCGTGCCGCCGACAAAGTAACCCTTCTCGTATCCCTGACGCCTGAAGTCGCGGCCGTCCACCACCAGCTTGGCACCCTCGGCGACGCCTGCATCGATATAGCTGCGCACCTTTTCAAGGTGCTGCTTGGTCACCAGCGGGCCCATTTCCGCCTCCGGATCGGTGCCCGGACCGATGTTCAGCGCGCGCACCTTCGGAGCCAGCTTCTCGATCAGCCTCTCGGCCGTTGTCTTGCCGACCGGCACGGCAACCGATATGGCCATGCAGCGCTCGCCAGCGGAGCCATAGGCTGCGCCCATCAGCGCGTCTACGGCTTGATCCATATCGGCATCCGGCATGACGATCATGTGGTTCTTCGCGCCGCCGAGTGCCTGGCAGCGCTTGCCGTGCGAAGTGGCGGTCTCGTAGATGTAGCGAGCGATCGGCGTCGAACCGACGAAGCTCACAGCAACCACGTCGGGGTTCGTGATGAGCGCGTCCACGACCTCCTTGTCACCTTGAACGACGTTGAAAACCCCATCCGGAAGGCCCGCTTCCTTCAGCCATTCGGCCATGATGAGCGAGGCGGATGGATCTCGCTCCGACGGCTTGAGCACAAAGGTGTTGCCGCAGGCAAGCGCGACCGGGAACATCCACATCGGAACCATGGCCGGAAAATTGAATGGTGTAATGCCGGTGACCACCCCAAGGGGCTGCCGGACCGAGTGGCTGTCCACTCGCGTGCCTACGTCTTCCGTCATCTCACCCTTGAGAAGCTGCGGCGCGCCGGTCGCGAACTCAACGACTTCCATGCCGCGCTGAATTTCGCCCCTGGCATCCGAGAGCACCTTTCCGTGCTCCGCGGTAATGACCTCGGCGAGTTGGTCTATTCTATCTTCGAGGATGCGGAGGAAACGGTTAAGGATGCGCGCGCGCCGGAGCGGTGTGGTGTTTGCCCAACCTGGAAAAGCCTTGCGGGCCGCTGACACGGCCGCATTGACGTCTTCGGCTGACGCCAGGCCAAGCGTTCCCGTCTGCTCACCCGTCGCAGGATTGAACACCGGCGAGGTTCGCTTGCTTCGGGATGGCGCCAACTTGCCGTCGATAAAATTTACGATAGTCGCGGACATGGATCTTCTCCCTACGGTGCTTGATCGGCTCAATGTGTTTCTTCTAAAATTGCGCATCAATCACAGAATGTGCGGCTTCGTTGTGCAGAAAGTGTAGTCGATGGATTGGGAGCGGATTCGGATTTTTCTCGAAGTGGCGCGAGCAGGGCAGATCCTGAAGGCGTCGAAGCACCTGAAACTGAATCACGCAACCGTCGCCCGTCAGCTCACTGCATTGGAGAAGAGTCTCAATGCCAGGCTGCTCGAGCGGCACACGTCCGGTTGTACGCTGACGCCAGCAGGGGAGGCTTTGGTCGGAGCCGCGGAACGCGCGGAAAGTGAATTTCTCAAGGTCGGCTCAACGATCGGGGCGGGCACGGAAGCGATAACCGGTACCGTCCGAGTGGGTGCCCCGGATGGCCTCGGCAATTACTTTCTCGCAGAGCAGTTGGGCGCGCTGGCGGCCCGACATCACGGGTTAGTCATCCAATTGGTGCCGCTTCCACGCACTTTCTCGTTGTCTCGCCGGGAGGCCGACATCGCCATCACCCTCGATCGACCAAAACAAGGTCGCCTCATCCTGTCGAAACTGACGGACTACACACTGAGCGTCTACGCTGCTCAGAGCTATGTCTCGCGCGAAGGTCCGATCGTCACTCAAGCCGACCTGGCTGGCCGCTTATTTGTTACCCATGTCGAGGACTTCGCTTACAGCCGTGCCCTGGACTACGCATCGTCGCTCGGACGTCTTATGTCGCGCCGCTACGAATGCGGAAGTGTTGTTGCGCAAATGGAGGCCGTTCGTAACGGTCACGGCGTGGGCATCCTGCACGACTACGCCGCCGTTCGCTTTCCCGAATTGACTCGCCTGCTTCCCGCCATTCGCTTTGTTCGAAGTTATTGGATCACATCGCATCCCGACACGCATGAGACGCAGCGCGTTCGGGAAGTTCACCGCTTTATCGCCGGCGCAGTTAAGGTGGCGAAAGCATCTTTCCAAGTCGGCTGACAATCACCGTCGTTGGCGCGCGCCTTCGCGAAATGGCCTTTTTCACGCCCTCGCGCTTGAGCTGCCCGGGCCGCGGAACGAAGTCCAAGCGCCATCAATGAAAATGATAGGTATATCTCCATAAATCGCTTTAAGCGGCGGCCAACTACCTTAATGCTGCGGCGGATTTAGAACCTCTGAGAGGTGGCCGGGGCGGAAACCGCAGGCATTCTGGCGTCAAGCCAAGTCATTGAAGCGTCGTTTCCGTGTTGCAGCCATTGGGATTTCAAGGATCAACCCCGCGCGGCCGAGGCAATACCGCGCCCGAGCACGCAATCATCAGGATGAAGATCAAATGACCAACCAAACTCCCGAAACGACAATCGGCGTCGATCATGTTGGGCTCACGGTGCGCGAGTTCGAAACGACGCGGCGCTTCTTCTGCGATTGTCTCGGGTGGAAAGTCGTCGGTGGAAATCCGAGCTATCCAGCTGTCTTCGTATCGGACGGTCACGCAAGGGTTACGCTTTGGCAAGTGCAGCAGCCCGACACTTGTGTGTCGTTCGACCGCAAGCGGAACCTTGGTCTGCATCATCTCGCGCTTAAGGTCGGCTCTCTGACTGGGCTTCAGAGTCTCTACGAACGCGTTGCGGCCTGCCCGGCAGTCATTGTCGAATTTGCGCCCGAGTTGCTAGGAAATGGTCCGAAGACGCATTTCATGATTCAGGAGCCTGGCGGCGTGCGTCTGGAGTTCGCTTGCGATCCAGCCAATCGCTAGGCCAAACTTGCGCCTTCGCTTGTGAAAGCCGGGCAGGTGCGCCGGTGTCACGAAGGTCGATAGGGCTAGCCCGGAAGTCGGCCGGCGCAGAGCCCGCCTACGCCCCCGCTGGATCGATCGGCCAGCAAGCCTGCGGCCCGATATCTGAAAGGCAGATAGGCACGATCACTTCTAATCGTTTTCCTGCGGCTATCAGGGTTCGACCAACGCGATGGAGTTTGCGCTATCCGTATCCGATGCCTGGCAGGGACGGGGGATAGGACAGGCCCTGGTGCGATGGTTAGAGGGTCGAGCCAGGGAGCGCGGCGCAGTCTGCCTCTACGGCGACACGTTCCGATCAAATGGCGCGGCGCTCGCTCTAGCGCGCAAGCTGGAGTTTCTCACGCTGAACCATCACGCCGACTGGCAACTTGTGAGATGCGAAAAGATGATCGGGAAGGCAGAGCCTTACGACCTTGGCGCGATCATTGTCGACTGTGACGATAAATAGTGATTTGTCCGATCGCAATCACAGATCACATTGATGCCCAGGAACACAGATTGACACCGCACTGCGCGGTATCAGCATAAAATCATGGCATGACGCGCAGAAACTGATGGGGAGCGATCATTACGCTAGATGGCCCTCTCACTTCATTTCGTTTGTTGCGAGGGGGGCGACGGACACAATCTTTCAACAATGATCATGGTTCTGTTGGGAGAATTGAAATGCTAAAGGTGGATGCGTGCAGTCCTTCACAAATGGCCGTCGACGGCAATGGCCTCCGGTTTTGGCTGTGTGGTGCCGTTATCATTATCTATTTCGCTTGCTTCATCTCGCTGCTGTCCGCTTCACGATCCGCCGCGGCATCCGTCCAGGCTACGGGCATCTCTACCCCTTCGATCCTCTTGATCATCGGCTGCATGCTGGCGTCCATCGCGACAACTGCAATCTTTGTGTTCGTCCGCCGGGCCAATTGATATGTCTAAGGTTATATCGCCTTTCTCTTGCGTCTCGATTGGCCTGATAGCGATATTGACGGGCGCCAACGAAGCGCAAGCCGCCGGCTCAGCCGTGGTGGGCTCACAGGCAACAACATTCGCGTTTTTTGGAATCTTCCTGGCGATCACCCTGGCCGTGTGTGCTTGGGCTGCTCGTCAAACGAGTTCGACCGATGAATACCTCGCCGCATCGAATTCAGTGACTGCGACGCAAAACGGTTTTGCCATCGCCGGCGACTATATGTCCGCCGGCGCGTTCTTGGGGCTGACGGGCGCGATCTACGCTTCAGGCCTCGACGGGTTCTTCTTGGCCGCGACATATCTCGCAAGCTGGCCGGTCGTGCTGTTTCTTGTTGCTGAACCGCTACGCAGACTAGGGCGCTATTCGCTGGCCGATGTCTTGGCGCACAAGCTGAACGAACGGCCGATTCGGGTTCTCTCTGCGGCCTGCTCTCTGACAATCATCTGCTTCTATCTGGTGGCGCAACTGGTCGGAGCGGGAGAGCTCCTGGGGTTGTTGGTAGGCATATCCTATCGCGCCGCCGTCCTCGGCGGTGGCGCTCTGATGATCGTACTCGCGATCTTTGGCGGCATGCGAGGAGCGACCTGGGTGCAGATCATCAAAGCCGTCTTGATGCTGATCAGCGGTGCCGTCATCGCCACACTGTGCCTGTCGAGATTTGGACTTGATCTGGGCGAGCTGCTGCACCGAGCGTCGGGCGCGCACCCATCTGGTCAGCAGATTCTCAATATCCGCGGATTCGCTCGCGACGGGATTGCGACGACCTCTCTTGCAATCGGTGTTCTGTTCGGCACGGCAGGGTTGCCCCATATCCTGATGCGCTTCCTTACGGTGCGTGACGAGCGGGCGGCAAGACTCTCGGTCTTCTACGCGACATGCCTGATCGGGTTGTTCTTCATCATGCTTCTCCCAATCGGCTTCGGCAGCATTTCGCTTCTGCGCGACGCCTCTAGGCACCTGGCGCCCGACGGCAGCGTGTTGGGGGGAACGAACATGGTGGCGATCCATCTTGCAGAAATCGTCGGTGGCTCAGCGTTGATGGGCTTTGTTACAGCAGTTGCCTTCGCCACAATCCTTGCCGTTGTATGCGGGCTGCTCATTGCCGGCGCTTCCGCTGCCACCAACGATCTCATTGCAGGGCTGAGAGGACGGCCGCTCGACGAACGGTCGAAGTTGATCACCGTGCGTTTCACCGCGGCGATACTGGGCGTCATCGCCGTTGTTCTGGCAATCGCGTTCGAAGGACAGAACGTCGCCTATCTCATCGCAATGGCGACGTCGATAGCCGCCAGCGCGAACTTCCCGCTCTTGATCCTGGCAATATATTGGCCAAGGCTCTCGACCGCGGGAGCTCTTGCGGGAGGTGCGTTTGGCCTGCTCTCCTCGGTGACGCTGACCGTCATGGGGCCGACTGTTTGGACGAAGGTGTTGGGCCTCGGTTTGGCTCCGTTTCCCTACGACTCCCCGGCAATTCTGACCGTGCCAGCGGCCTTCCTCGTCTGTTTCGTCGTCTCAATCCTCAAGCGACCGGTGATGGATTTGGCTTCCGTCGACCTGGTGAACTGAGCACCAATAAAGCCAACACGGGGAAACACCATGCTTACCAAGAATGCGACCGCAACTCCGACCGTTGACGCGATCGCCGCGTTCGCTTCACGCGCATCCAAGAAGTCGTTGAAGGCCGATACGCGAAAGGTCTTCAAACGCAACATCCTGGATAGCCTCGGCTGCGCTATCTCGGCGCTTCCGGGAGCCCCCTTCACGGCACTTCGTGACCAGTTCGCCGAATATCGTTCCGGCGGCAGCTGCACCCTGATAGGCGGCGGGAGGACGGCGCCGGACCAAGCGGCACTCTACAACTCCGGTCTCGTTCGCTATGTCGATCTGCTCGACAGCTACATGTCGCCGGGTGGTCTCTGCCACCCTAGCGATAACTTCGGCGCGATCCTTGCCGCTGCGGAGCATGTGAAGGCCTCAGGCGAGGATTTCATGCTGGCGCTTGCCGTGGCTTACGAGATCCAGTGCCGCATCACGGCGGTCGTTCCCGTGATGGCAAAGGGTTTCAACCATGCCATCCAGCTAGCCATGTCGTCGGCTGCCGGAGCTGGAAAGCTGTTCGGTCTTACCGACCATCAGATCGCCAATGCCATCTCGATCGCAACGGTGGATAACATCTCGCTCACTTGTGTTCACGTCGAACCCGTGTCGCAGTGGAAGGGCTTCTCTCCTGGCATGACCGGAATGCGAGCCGTCTATGCCGCATCGTTGGCGAAGCGCGGCTTTACGGGACCATCCGGACTGTTCGAAGGGCCGAATGGCCTGCTTCGCATGTTCGACCAGAACATCGACATCGATTGGTCCGACGACTCGCTCGATGTCGTAAAGCTGACGGTCATGAAGAAGTTCTGTTCGCTTATTCATGGGCAGCCGGTCCTCGAGGCTGTTCTCAAGCTCAAGCGCGACAACGGATTGGGCGCCAAGGACGTCAAGCACGTTCGCTGCGACATCTTCCAGACCGGGTATGACATTGCCGGAGGCGGCGCGTTCGGTCCAAAGGATGATCCGCAAACGAAGGAGCAGGCGGATTACAATCTGAAGTACCTGATCGCCGCGGCCTTTCTCGACGACAAGGTCGGACCTGATCAGCTCGAGGCCGAGCGGGTCCGAGCCGCCGACGCGCATGAGTTGTTGCGGCGCGTAGAAGTGAGGCCCGACGACGTATTCACGTCGCGCTATCCGCACGAACTCAACGCGCGCCTTACGGTCGAGACGGTCGACGGACGAACTCTGGTACGCGAGCAACTCGGATATGAGGGAGGTCTTGCGAAGCCGCTGTCCTGGGGGCGGACCGTGGAGAAGTTCCATTGGCTCAGCGAACCCTTCGCCGATTCCGAGCTGCGCAACAATATCATCGAAGCCGTCGCGAACATCGATCAAAATTCCATCGAGTACTTGATGGGATTGCTGGGGCGAGCAAGCCCAAAGGCTGTCTTCAGAGCCAGCCATCCGGGCATCCAGTAACGAGCAATTACCAAGGGAGAGAAATAATGTCGATGATCTCGTGCGACATGCGCTTCGGTCGAAGCGATGAGCAGAAGAGAGCGCTATCCGCCGTGTTGCTTCGAGTGGTCAGCGAGGCCACCGGGGAGCGCCCCGACGATATCTTCTTTGTGATTCGCGAGGGGCGCGGAATCAATTTCGTCGAACACGGACAACACCTGCCCGAATTCGTCGAGGGCGCAGCCAACGACAAAGAGCTGATCGCGAAGCTCAAGTAAACGACGGAGGATAGAGAAGTGCCATTCATCCAGTGCCACATTCCGAGCGGCCTGACGAAAGCCAGGAAAACACAGCTGATCCGGGATATCGTCAAGGTGACCAACCAGTCCATCGGTTCAGACCCCAAGATCATCAACGTGCTTCTGACCGAGCACGCCCCCGAAAACATGAGCATATCCGGGCGTATTCACGGTGAGGAAGCCGGCAAGGCGGAGCCTGTCGGCACTTAGGGCGTCAGGCCGCATCAGTTTGATTGCTCATATCTCGACCGAACCAGTCAACGAGCGACATCGCGGTGTACCCGTGTCGCTCGTTGTCGTATTCTTCCGGGGATCGCTCCTGGTTCAGGGAGCTAGCCGTGAGCAAGCAATCGCGTAGTAGACGATAGGTGGTACACGGCGGTGGTCACAATATCCGGCCGAGCTTTTCGAGAATCCTTGTTTTCGGCGGGTTTCGGCGCAATCGCGGCGCAGGGGAAGAGCGTCCCACTCTCTCCGCCCCACTGCTTCTACTCTGCATTCAACCGTTCGAAGTGCAGCAAGGGTAAGCGTCCCTTCATTTCCAACTCTTCTTAGCGTTATGACTTGTGGCTTTGCTGCAGGTTGGCAGTGCAGGGAACGGGCTAGTAGCGGGCTTTCCTAGCGCGGTCGTCTAACATAGAAAACGGCGGCACCGCCGCTCGACCGGTTCTGCACCGAAAACTATTCGCAGTGAGCCTCAACCAATCGTCCATGAGATGGACGTTCCCACGCACGTGCTGTCAGGCCTTGCCGCGCGGGAGTTCGACATTACGCCGGTACACCCGAGGCCATGCATCGATGCTGGCGAGACCCGAAGTCCCGCGGAGCATAAATCCTAACAAACTCTCGTTTTCGGCCAAGGCGGCCTTTATGCGGGCGAGGGGGCGGCTTCTCCAAAATTGCTCTGGATTTGCCGCGACGTGCTGGTAAATCATGTGATTTATATGCATAGTATTGGCCCGCTTGCATCGCTGGGAACGTAACGTGACGTCCGAAAACAACGCCTTGAAGATTGGACCGCGCCTCCGGTGTGCCCGGTTGTCCAAGGGGCTGCGCATGAGAGACCTGGCGCAGGTCGTCGGATGTGACGAGAGCATGATTTCCAAGATCGAGGCCGGCAAGGTCATGCCGTCGCTGCCCATGCTCGACAAGATGGTCCACGCGCTCGACCGAGACATGGCCTCGTTTTTTGGCCTAAAGATCGATGACTACAAGCTGGTGCAGAAGCCCGAGGACCGGCTCAAGGTGCCGGTAGACGCACTGCGCGGCGGCACCGGTGTGACCTATGAGCGATTGGTGCCGATCGCCGCGGGCAATTTGCTCGAGGGCAACATTCATGTGGTCGCCCCGGGCGGCGGGAAGGTCGACCTCATCACCCATCAGGGCGAAGCCGTCGGCTACCTCGTGTCAGGAACCATCGAACTCACCGTCGACGACACCACATATCTGATGACGGCCGGCGACTCCTTCTTCTTCAAGGCTTATCTGACCAACAATTATCGCAATGTCGGGCAGGACGAAGCGCGGATCGTCTGGGTCAACACGCCGCAGGTCCACTGAGGTGATCGCGCCAGTGCATGAATTGGATGCATGTGGCGAAAACTGAAGCAGCGATGGCTCAACGTCGCTTCTTTTTTAGCGCGAGCGCGACGGCGTTGCATCCCAAAAAATCTCCAATTCGAGAACTTGCCAGCTCGATCACCGGAATGACCGAGCTGGCATAGCGCTTGCTTAACCTTTTGCATGACTGTGATGCATGTCGATTGCCCCCGGCTGCATCTGACATCGATGGGGCCCGATCACGTTGATGCGCTCCGGCAGCGATGCCGTCGCTTCGGTGAGTAACGGCAGGCGAACCGCTGATGGCTTTCGTTTGGAAACGTTTGCTGGGCACCATCCCGAGCCTGATCGGAGTTGTCGTTCTCACGTTCTTCATCTCGCACGCGCTGCCCGGCGACCCCGCGGCGTTCTTCGCTGGGCCCGCCGCGAACGCCGCATCGATCGAAAACATCCGCGCCACGCTTGGACTCGACCGTCCGTTGCCAGTGCAGTTCCTGCACTATGTGATTGACCTCGCGCACGGCAATCTCGGCCGTTCGCTCACTACCGGCCAACCGGTGCTGACCGATCTGGTCGAACGATTGCCAGCGTCGCTTGAGTTGTCATCCTTTGCGCTGCTGTTTGCGATCGGCATCGCCATCCCAATGGGCGTGTGGGCCGCGACCCGGATCAACGGCGGGGTCGATCACGCCTGCCGCGGGCTGGTCACCGTGAGTGCTGCGTTCCCGACCTTCTTCGTTGGCCTGCTGTTCGTCTACATCTTCTATTTCTTGCTCGGCTGGGCGCCGCAGCCGCTCGGCCGCCTCAACGAAATCGCCTTCTCGCCGCCGCCACGCGTCACCGGCGCCTACACCATCGACGCCCTCATTGCGGGTGACTGGCCGGTGCTGCGCGCGGCCTTGTCCCAGCTGATTCTGCCCGCGATATCACTAGGCCTGTTCGCGCTGGCGCCGATCGCGCGCATCACGCGCGCTGCGATGCTGGAGGCGCTGGGCAGCGACTTCATCCGCACCGCGCGCGCCAGCGGACTGCCGGTCCGTAAGATCCTGATGACCTACGCATTCCGCAACGTGCTGCTGCCCGTGAGCAGCGTGCTTGGCATGGTGTTCTCGTTCCTGCTGGGCTCGAACGTCCTGATCGAACAGGTGTTCGGCTGGCAGGGCGTCGGTGCCTATGCGGTGTCGGCCGTGATCGCCTCCGATTACGCCGCGGTGCAGGGCTTCGTCCTGATGATGGCGGTGCTCTACGTTCTGCTCAATCTCGCTGTCGACATCTTCGCGACGCTGGTCGACCCCCGCGTCCGCTACGAGGGCTGAGCGATGAGTCTCGTTACGCTCGCCCGCAACACCGGTTATGCCTTCGGCGAAAATCGCCTGACAGTGGTCGCCGTGATCATTCTGGCGCTGCTCGCGCTGTTCGCGATCTTTGGCCCCTATATCGCGCCCTATGATCCGCTGCTGACCTCCGCCACCACCAAGCTGGCGCGACCCAGCGCGCTGCATCCGTTCGGCACCGATGCGCTCGGCCGAGACATCCTCAGCCGCGTCATCGTGGCGACACGCCTCGACCTCGGCATGGCGGTTTCGGCGGTAGCGCTGTCGTTCGTAGTGGGCCTCGCGCTGGGCTCTATGGCCGGCTATTTCGGCGGCTGGACCGACCGCATCATTGGCCGCGCCATGGACACCATTATGGCGTTCCCCCTGTTCGTGCTGGCGATGGGCATCGTGGTGGCGCTCGGCAACAGCGTCGCCAACATCATCATCGCCACGATGATCATCAACCTGCCGTTCTACTGCCGCTTCGCGCGCGCCGAGGTCAACGTGCGGCGCGAGCTCGGCTATGTCGAGGCGGCGCGCATGGGCGGCAACGGACCGCTGCGCGTCCTCGTCAACCACATCGTGCCGAACATTCTGCCGCCGATGATGGTGCAGGCCTCGCTCAACATGGGCTGGGCGATCCTCAACGCCGCCGGCCTGTCCTTCATCGGGCTCGGGGTGCGGCCGCCGACGCCGGAGTGGGGCATCATGGTGTCGGAAGGCGCCAGCTACATCATCTCCGGCGAGTGGTGGGCCTTCATGTTTCCCGGCGCCGCGCTCGTGCTTGCGGTGTTCTCGTTCAATATGCTTGGCGACGGACTGCGTGACCTGCTCGATCCGAGGAAGCGCGTCTGATGGCACAGCTCGAGATCGACGACCTCTGCCTGGAATTCCGCACCCGTCACGGAGTGGTGCGGGCACTCGACAGCGTGAGCCTGTCCGTGACGCGCGGCGAGATCGTCGGCGTGGTCGGTGAGAGCGGATCCGGAAAGTCGGTTACCGCCTACACCGTCATGGGCCTCAACGATGAAGCCGCGCGAATCACCAAGGGCAGCATCACGATGGGCGGAATCGATCTTCTGGCTGCGCGGCCAGAGGCCATGCGCGAGATTCGCGGGCGCGAGATGGCGATGATTTTTCAGAGCCCCCGTACGGCGCTCAATCCGATCCGCAAGATCGGCAAGCAGATTGAGGATGTGCTGCAAGAACATGCCGGCTTGCCGAGCCGCGATCTCAGGAAGGCGGCCATAGCGGCCCTGGCGCGTGTCCGCATTCCCGATCCGGAACGTCGGGCAGAGGCCTATCCGTTCGAGCTCTCGGGCGGGATGTGCCAGCGCGTGATGATCGCGATGGCGCTGGCCTGCACGCCATCCGTGCTGATCGCTGATGAGCCCACGACGGGGCTCGATGTGACGACGCAAGCCGTGATCATGGATCTCATCAGGGAGATGAGCCGGTCGACGCGGATGTCGACGCTGCTGATTACGCACGATCTCGGCCTTGCCGGCGAATATTGCGACCGGATCGCGGTCATGCATGCCGGGCACATCGTCGAGATCGGGACGACTGAGGCGCTCCTGCAGCATCCGGCACATCCCTATACACGCCAGTTGCTGGCCGCCACGCCCGTTCCGGAGTCGCGTCTCGACGACCTCAACGCCATTCCCGGTCATCTGCCCGATCTGCGCGGCGCGTTGCCGCCGTGCCGCTTCAGCGGTCGCTGTGAGCGGCGGCAGCCGATCTGTGACGAGGCGGAGTTGTCATGGACCGAATTGTCTCCCGCGCACCTCGTGCGCTGCCGGTTTCCGCTGTCATGACGCCGCTGCTCGAAGTCAAATCACTGTCCAAGTTTTACCCGATCAAGCGGGGAGGGCGCGGCGCGCGGCTGCGTGCGGTCGACGATGTGGATCTAACAATCGGTGCCGGCGAAAGCGTCGGCCTGGTCGGCGAGTCCGGCTGCGGCAAATCCACCATGGTTCGCCTGCTTGGCCGGCTGATCGATCCGACGGTCGGCCGGGTCCTGATCGGTGGTGAGGATCTCACCGCCGTGACGCAAGCGCAGTTTGCGGCCTCGCCGAGGCGGCGGCGGATTCAAGTCGTGTTCCAGGACGCGACAGAAAGCCTCAATCCCTCATTCCGCGCTTTTCAGGCGATCGCTGATCCGTTGAAGCGGCTACTCGGCATGACCAACGGCACTGAGCTGGACGAGCGCGTGCGCGCCACGGCCGCGCTGGTCGGATTGCCGGAAGAGCTGCTGCAGCGTTACCCGCATCAGTTGTCGGGCGGCCAGCGCGCGCGCGTCGGCATCGCGCGTGCCGTCGCAGTCGAACCCTCGCTGTTAATCCTCGATGAGCCGACCTCTGCGCTCGACGTGTCGGTCCAGGCCGTGATCCTGCGGTTGCTCGCCGACCTGCGCGCGCGGCTGTCGATGAGCTATTTGTTCGTGTCGCACGATCTCAACGTGGTGCGGCTTCTCTGCTCGCGCGTGGTCGTGATGTATCTCGGCAAGATCGTCGAAATCGCGCCGGCCGAGACGCTCTTCACTGCGCCGCGTCACCCCTACACGCAGGCACTGGTTGCCGCGATCCCGGATCCGGCGAGGCGCGGCGAAGCGCGGGTCAGGCTCGACGGAAGTCCAAGCAGCCCAATCGACCCGGATCCCAACGTCTGTCGCTTCTACGGCCGCTGTCCGAAGGGGGCCGATATTTGCAGCAGGGCCATGCCGACACTTCGCGCGGTTGGCCCGGACCATTTCGCCGCCTGCCATTTTGCTCCTTCACCGGCTGGAGAAACCGATGAGCGCTGACAACGAGATCTGCCGTATGGACGCCATGACCGTCGCGGCGAAAGTCAGGGACAAGACGCTTTCCGCCGCTGAGGTCACTGAAGCCGTTCTGCGCCGGATGGAGGAGGTCGAACCGCACATCCATGCCTTCTGCACGCCGACGCCCGATGTAGCGCGCGCCGCCGCAGCTGCAGTCGATGCCAAGATCGCAGCCGGCAAGGATCCGGGCCTGCTGGCGGGCGTGCCGATCGGAATCAAGGATCTCGTCGCCACCAAGGACATCCTGACCGTGATGGGCTCGCCCCTCTATCGGGACTTCGTGCCTGATGAGGACGACATCGTGGTCGAGCGGCTGAAGGACGCTGGCGCCGTGATCATCGGCAAGACCAACGTGCCTGAGTTCGGTTACAGCGGCGTCGGTCACAACCCGGTTTTCCCGGCGACGCGCAATCCCTGGAATCTCGACATGACATCCGGCGGATCGAGCGCCGGCTCGGGTGCTTCGGTTGCGGCGGGCGTCGCGCCGTTTGCGATCGGTTCGGATGGCGGCGGATCGATCCGGATTCCGTCGGCGCTTTGCGGGCTGTACGGGATCAAGGCCTCGATGGGCCGGGTGCCGCTCTACCCGGGTTGCCGCGATGAGCGCTATCCCGGTGTGTCGAGCTGGGAATCGCTCGAACACGTCGGCCCGATGAGCCGGACCGTGGCCGACTCGGCGCTGATGCTCAAGGTGATCACCGGACCCGACCCGCGCGATCGCTATTCGATTCCGGCCGCCGACTTCGACTATGTCGCCGCCACCAAGGAAAGCATCAAGGGCCTTCGCATCGCCTATAGCGAAGACTGGGGCTATGCGCCGGTCGACCCGGAGGTGCGCCGCGTCGTCTCCGAGGCGGTGCGCGTGTTCGAGACCGACCTCGGCTGCACAGTCGAGCGCGCCAGTCCCGGATGGGACGATCCGTTCCCGCAATTCTGGACCATCGTTGCCGGCGACACTGATCTCACCGGCATGCGCCGCATGATGAAAGGGCGCGAAAAAGAAATGTCGCCGCACCTCGTCGCCCTGCTGGAGCGGCAGTGGACGGCGGAAGAATTCACCGACGCCAAGATGATGCGGCAGATGGTCTGCAACCGCATGTGGCGGTTCATGGCCAACTACGACCTCCTGATCACGCCGACGCTCGCAGTGCCGGCGTTCCCGCTCTACATGCAGGGCCCCGAGATCATCGAAGAGAAGATGGTCACGACCGGCGACTGGCTCTGCTTCACGTTCATCTGCAACCTGACCGGTCAGCCGGCAGCGACCATTCCCGCTGGCTTCACCAAAACCGGCTTGCCGGTTGGCATGCAGATCATCGGCCGCCATCTGGCGGACCGCACCGTGCTCGCAGCGTCTGGAGCGTTCGAACAAGCGCGTCCGTGGGCTCACCAATGGCCGAAGCTGCTGGGTGACCTCGGTCTCTGATGCTGCCGTCACGTTCCCACTCACATATCCAGGAGGATGCACGACATGAAGCTCGATCGTAGACTTCTCACAGCGGCGCTGCTCACAGCGTCCGCTGCATTGCCCGGCGCTCCCGCGCTCGCGGCTGAAATCGCCAAGGACACAATGGTCATCGTGTCCGAGATGGGCCCGAACGGCCTCGACACGATGGTGCCGACGGCCAACGATCACAGCCGCATGGTGGTATGGCAGGCCTACGACCGGCTCGTCAGCCATGGCGAGAAGAAGCTGGCGGATGGCACTGTGTCCTACGATGCCAAGGTCATGACCCCCGAGCTGGCCGAAAGCTGGGAAGCCGCCGAGGACGGCAAGACCTACATCTTCCATCTGCGCAAGGATGCCACGTTCCACGACGGCAGCCCAGTCACGGCCAAGGACGTCAAATGGTCGTTCGACCGCGCTATCGCCGCCGGCGGCTTTCCGGCGGTGCAAATGGCGGCGGGATCGCTGGTCAAGCCTGAACAGTTCACGGTGATCGACGATCACACCTTCAAAGCGACCTTCGACCAGTTCAACAAACTGACGATGCCCGACCTCGTCGTTCCCGTGCCCGTCATCATCAATTCAGAGCTCGCCAAGAAGCATGCAACGCCACAGGACCCTTGGGCATTCGAGTGGGTATCACGCAATGATTGCGGCGGTGGTGCTTACAAGGTCGAGTCTTGGTCACCCGGTCAGCAGACCGTCTTCACCCGGTTCGACGCCTGGAAGTCCGGCCCGTTACCCCAGCTCAAGCGCGTGATCTATCGGCAGATCGCTTCGGCCGGTACGCGCCGTGCGTTGCTGGAAAAGGGCGACGTCGACATGTCGGTCGGCTTGCCCCCGAAGGACTATGCGGAGCTGGCAGAGCAGGGGAAGGTCGCGATCATCGGCGTGCCCGTGCAGAACGACCTCGTGTTCGTCGACATGAACGTCAAGATCGCGCCGTTTGACAATCCCAAGGTGCGCGAGGCGATCTCCTACGCCATCCCCTACAAGGAGATCGTGAGTTCCGCGCTCTATAACCGCGCCAAGCCGATGTTCGGCGGCGACCCGGATAAACCCTATCCGGATGCAACGTGGCCGGTTCCGATCAAGCATGGCCAGGATCTGGCCAAGGCCAAGCAGTTGCTGACCGAGGCCGGCTTCCCTAACGGCTTCAAGACCACGCTGTCGATCGATCTGTCGGAATCGACCGTGCGTGAGCCGACTGCCATCCTGATCCAGGAGGCGCTGAAGACGATTGGCGTCGAACTCACGATCGAGAAGGTGCCTGGCTCGAACTGGTTCGCCCAGATGGCGAGCAAGACGATGCCGATGGTCATCGCAGAATTCTACGGCTGGCTCGACTACCCCGACTACTTTTTCTTCTGGACTTTCCATGGCGGCAACAACTCGGTGTTCAACACCGCCAACTACGTCAATCCGAGCCTCGACAAGGTGATCGACGAAGCGCGCTTCACCCGGGATCCCGAGATCTACAAGACCAGCCTGACCAAGATGGTGGACATCGTCATGACCGATCTGCCGCGCATTCCGCTCTACACCCGCTTTGCGGACTATGCGGTGCAGAAGAACGTCAAGGGCTTTGAATACTGGTTCCACACGCATCCCGACTTCCGCAAGCTCTACAAGGAATGAGGCGACGGCAAGCGCGCTCGATGGGGCGCGCTTGCCTTTCATTCGGAGAAACACCGTGCAAGACATGCTCGGCGCCTTTGTTCCAGGTCCCATCCTCCAGCGCGCTCCGCACCGATCAGGCCCGTTGTCGGGTCTGACCTTTGCAGTCAAGGATCTGTTCGACGTCGCGGGCACCGTGACCGGCTGCGGCAATCCGGACTGGGCCGCCACGCATGAGGTGGCTAAGGCTGACGCCTGCGCGGTCGACTGTCTGCTGGGCGCGGGCGCCGCGTTGACTGGCAAGACCATCACCGATGAAATCTCGCTCGGATTGCTCGGCATCAACAGATTCTATGGCACGCCACTTAACCCGCGTGCGCCGGACCGCGTCCCAGGCGGCTCGTCGAGCGGCTCCGCCTCAGCTGTTGCCGGCGGTCTAGTGGATATTGCGTTAGGGACTGATTCCGGCGGCTCGGTGCGCGTGCCGTCCAGTTTCTGCGGGCTCTACGGGCTGCGGCCGACGCACGGTCGGATCTCCGTTACTGGCATGATGATCCAGGCGCCGTCATTCGACACCGTCGGCTATTTCACCCGCGACGCGATGACATTCGCGCGGGTCGGCGCGGTGCTGCTCGCAGAGCAAGCGCCCGACGCCTTGCCAACGGAAATTGTGATTGCGTCCGACTGCTTTGCCATCGCCGACGCGCAAGTGCAGGGCGCCCTGCAGTCGATCGTTGATCGGTTACGTCTTGCGACTGCGACCACTTTGTCACCCTTGACCCGAGGAGAGCTTCGCGATTGGGCGCGGCATCAGCGTATCCTGCAGAGATGCGAATTTCAGGCGACTTTTCGCGATTGGGTCGACCGGGTGAATCCGCGGTTCTCCTCGGAAGTCGCTGGCGCTTTTGCCGACGACGGCCGCACGCCACCGGCCGATCTCGCGGCCGCCAAGGCTTTTCGCGCGAGCGCGTCGAAGCGGCTCGACGATCTGCTCGATGGCCGGCGCATGCTGTGCCTGCCGACCTCCCCCATTCTGCCGATCAGTCGCGATGCACGCCTGTCGGAGATCCGTGCAGCAGTGCAGGGGATCGTGGATCTGACAGGTATCGCCGGCTTGACCGGCTTGCCCCAGGTCAACCTGCCCGTCGCAACGTCAGGCTCTATTCCGGTCGGGCTGTCTCTTATCGGCTGGCGTGGCGGTGATGCACCGCTTATTGCTGCGGCACGCACCCTGGCCCGGGAATTCTCGGTAGGACTGTTCGAGGAGCCCCGATGACTGACGTCAGGGACACAAGGACGCTCACGCTCGATGGTGCGCTCAAGGTGCTCCACGCGGCCATCACGGAGGCTAACCGTATCGGGCAACCGATGTGTATCGCGGTGGTCGATACCGGCGGCAATCTCTTGGCGTTCGGACGCATGGACGGCTCGAAAGGACTGAGCGTTACGTCATCCATCAACAAAGCGCGAACGTCGGCGCTGTCCGGCGTGCCGACCGGCGGCGCTCACGCAGATGTGGAGATTCAGGTCACCTTGGCGCACGAAAGTCGTTGGACCAATCTGATCGGTGGTTTGCCCATCCGCGTCGATGGATTCATTCTTGGCGCAGTGGCGGGCTCCGGGTCGGGCATGCAGGATCTCGCCGTGGCTCGAGCCGGTGCCGCTGCGTTCCCGCGCGCAGACATGTGCCCCGATTTCAAGCCGATGGGAGCGGAGGATACCGGGATCATCAGGGGATGACGCCTCAGCCGAGGATCTGAATCATTCGTGTAGTTTACAGGCGCAGCACGACTTTCGTCCGCTCTCGGCGCGGCTGAAGACAGCTAAGGGCCCACAAGCGGAACCAAATCCGCTCCGTTAATCGCTCATTGTACGACTTCGTCGGCGCTAGCCATGAACGTTGGCGGCCCCTCGAGCCCGATCGCTTCGGCGGTCTTGAGATTGATCGCTAGTTGGAACTTGGCCGGCAACTCGATCGGCTAGTCACCGGGATGTTCACCTCGAGGACCCGGTCTACATGTCGCGCCGCTTGACGAAGCAGCTCAACATGGTCGTTGCCGTAACCAATGAGCTCGCCAGATTAAACAAATTAGCGGTTGAAGTAGACGGCTGGCACCATGTAACGCGCCGGGGTGCTCGCGGTGTAGTCGCATCGCAATTGCAGTGGAAAGCTACGGTTCAGATGGCGCGGAGGGGACCGTTGCGAACACCGTAGCAATTTGTTCGAGGCGAAAGAAAGGCCGAGTTACTTCAACGGGGTTGGCCAGACACCCGTTCCGCCGAAAAAGGGGCCCTCCAATCGAGAGCCAAGATCTTTAGTCAGGGTTCGCGGTCCTCAGCCGAAAACTTGAAGGTAGCCCACCCCAACTGGTCGCATTCCGGTCGCGGCATGGCCGCGACGGCAGCTGCGGGCATCGAACGGCCGGAGCGGCGCGCTCCCGATCTCTGACGGTATTTGAACATACGCCCAACCAAGGCCGTAATGGCAGTCTTGACCACGCTGGCAGAGTTGATCAGTCGGTTGACTCCGATAGATGCCGAATTCGCCAAGAGCGCGAATGGCTCAAATTTTTTTGTGAATTCAAGACCACAAAATTGCGGCGGGTATACCGTCGGCATTTGTCCGTCAGACTTGGAGAATTGTGCTGGCAAATCAACGACGATACGCTGTCCCAATGATTGAGTGGGTAGCATTTCTGAAAGGTACTTTTGGCCTCGAAATGTACCCTATGGTCCACAAAGCGAGGCAAATCATTGAAATCGCAGCAAATGGGACCGCCCTCCGAGCGCGCAAAACTGAGTTACGTCGTCGCCATGGGCTTCACACTGGCCGAGCATCCGGCTCGAGAATTGGCGAGGAGATCCCGCGAAGTCATTTACTGACACAACGCCCGAGATACGGGCTATGGCTCGTTGCTAAACGAACTAGTCCGGGATCGAAGGCACGTGGCACTAACGTCATACCCAGCTGGCGCTATCGGCCATCGGCCGACTTCTTCCATAACGTCTCATTCGGCGAATTCAAGCGATGGGACATTGCTATGGTCACCATTGTCAATTTGGGATTGGAGGACGTTTGATTAATGCTCGACCAAATGCGCCGATCATTGCTGCGGCCTCATGATCCCCACGATCACCGAGAATGCGATGAAGCGTCCTGGCACTTTCTTGGAATACGGGCAAAAGCGATGGGTCACGTTCGCACAAGACACCTGCGATACACAGCGCAAGGGCCTCCATACCCATCTTCGCTTGAGCTAACGGATCTGCTGCCATCTTTTCCTGCCTCCATCGACAGTTTAATCGTACACGCCCCGATCCCCGAGGCTCAGTTTGTGTGACGACGCTCGCTCCTGGAGGCGATCAAGCCCTTTAATTCCTCGACAAGACGCCGCCTGATGAAGTTGCGTTCTGCGTCAGTCAGTTGAGTGTCCAACAGCCGTCGGTACCGCCGTACATTTGCTTCGCGAGTCCACCGAGCATCCGCGTGGGATACTCTCAACGGCCGATGCCGCTTCGTCGCAGCATGTCGTTCGGAATCGCAAACGGCGCGCACCGGCTTGCTCACTCGAGGCAGCTGCATCGCCATTCCACCGCGCGGCGGCGGATCCTCCTCGTCGTCCAGCCGCTTCAGCGCCGCCAGGATATCGGCAAGGCGCAACCGATGCGGAATGCCGGGCACCTCCCGAAGAGCCGGCTGGGATTCGACGACGTACATATCCGATGCCCAGGACGACAGGATGACGCGCTTCTCGTCTGTCGAGAGCCAAGCGTCATTCAATACATCGCCAGGTGAATTGTAGTGAGATACTGGATGGAAAATCGGCTCATTGAGGTTGGCATTACGATTGGCTTGGCTCATGGCGTGTCTCCTGTTTCTCCTTTCGTCCAGAGACGCGTTGCTGAAGGCTTGAATATAGAGGTCGGCGACGGTCATACGCCGCCGACCTCTGACGTTAGTTGCTGTTGATCGCGATACGCTTGACGTTCGACCTTGACTGCTCGGACCTCGGCAGCGTCACGGTGAGGACGCCGTTCTTGAAGTCGGCCTTCGCCTTATCTTCCTCGACGCCATCAAGCGGAATCTGGCGCTCGAAAGAGCCGTAGTATCGCTCGCTGACGAACTTGGAATCGTCGCTGCGTTCGGCTTTCCTTTCACCCCGGATTGACAGGATGCCATTGGCGATTTCAACCTGGACATCCTTTTCGCTGAGGCCTGGAAGCTCGGCGGAAACCCTAACCTCCTTATCGGTCTCATTCAGTTCCAGGCGTGGCCAGCTAAACTGGCCCTCCATCAACGGACCGTTGATGCGACCGAATGAGCCGAAGCCGCGAAAGGCGTCATCGAACAGACGGTTCATCTCGCGGTGAAGCGTGAGAAACGGATCGAATGCCTCTCGTCCGGTTGAGAGTTCTTGCCCTTTGCCCCAGGGAACGAGATCCCGAATACCCATGATATCCTCCTTAACTTGACATGCAGCTGGTCAGCGCACGGACGGTTACCGTCCGTGCGTGTTTTGGCCCAATAGGAAGCGGGCTCAGGCCGCCTTCTGCGTGATCTGTCCGCCAGGAGCGCCACTTCCGATGGCAATACGCCGAGGCTTCATGGCCTCGGGGATTTCGCGCACGAGCTCGATCCGCAGCAGACCGTTCTCGACCATTGCCGACTTGACCTGCACGTAGTCGGCGAGGTTGAACTGTCGCTTGAACGGACGCGCCGAGATACCCTGATAGAGGTATTCGTGCTGGTCCTTGTCGCCCTTGCGGCCTTCCACGGTCAGCACGTTCTGCTCAGCCGTCACCGAAATCTCGTCCTGGTTGAAGCCGGCCAGTGCGACCGAGATCTGGTAACGGTCCTCTCCGAGCCGCTCGATATTGTAGGGCGGGTAGTTGTCTTCGGATCGGTGCTGGGTTTCGTCGAGAAGGTCGAAGAGGCGGTCGAATCCAATACTCGAACGCCACAGGGGAGTGAAATCATATGTCCTCATAGCCAAGTCCTCCAGAGAGCAAGATGGATACGAAGGAGCGCAAGACGTTCGGTGCAAGACATCTGTCCGGCGCCCTGGTTGCTTTGCCGAGCCCAGCCTGGCGCCCGGCACCGCCCGTAAGCGGCAAAAATCCAATTAGAAAAACGGCGATCAGTTTCAAGAGCGTTCGCAAAAATTTTTTGGGCTTGGTTTTAGTCGGGTTATTCCGGCCCGCGCACCGGAACCGAGTTCGGGCAGTTGGCTCGCGAGGGCACACCGGCCATCTCAGCCGGGTCGGGAGACCACTCAATACGGGGACATCGCGGGGGCCGGAGAAGTTTGCACTGTGGCCGCGGGGACCTGGATTTCTTGATCCGGATCAAGACAACGAGAGAACGGCGCCGTCCACGGTAAATCACTCGTCGTGGGAGGCCGTCTGATGGCGTGCCGGCCCCATTGCGGTATTTCCATTTGCTCTGGAGTCGGCTGCCGTGCAAACGGGCTTATCACGAAGGCACGCGCCATGCGAGATCGGTTGCGAAGCCGGCGCGCAACCCTTGCTTGCAGCTAGCCTCTAACGTTTCAAGTCCCGCCGATCTCTTGCGAACGCCGGATGCGCCACCCCATCTATTTGCGATACTTGCGGAAGTCATGCGCTGAGCGATTGCATCGCAAGCGATCACCGGAACGAGGACACCCCTACAACGCTGACGGTGCACCAAATGAAAGCGGCTTCAGCGCCTACGGCAGGCTCAGGAGGTTGAAATGAGAATGCACAGGTGGCTCCATTGTTCGAGAGCGTGCCGCCGCGGCTCTAAGGCTGGACGGAGCTTGGGTTTCGGCGGAACGGGCTTGGACCGCGCTCTGATCAGCTCGACGGCACGCGCTTCGATCTGACGGATCCGCTCGCGCGAAACGCCGCGCTCCTGCGCAGGTTCGTCCAAGGTCTTCGGTTCATCGGAGAGCAGGCGCGCCTCGACTCCGCGATGCTTCCGCTCGCTCACCATTGGCGGGTCGGACCGCCGGCAGATCGCAAATTTTTTCTGAGCGGCTCTTGACGCCGTCACTCCGCCGCATAATTTTTGCCGCGCCAGCCCGCTTTGGGGCGGTGTCGGGGCGCCCATTAGGGCCCCAGACGAGACGGGCGCCGGTTGTGTCCCGGTGCCGTTCATATCCATCTTGCTCTCTGGAGGATTTGGCTATGCGCACATGCGACCTCTCCCCTCTTTTCCGCTCCACTATCGGCTTCGATCGTCTTTTCGATCTTGCCGAAATGGCCAACCGGGCCGGTGGCGACGACAACTATCCTCCCTACAATATTGAGCAGCTGGCCGAGGACCGCTATCAGATTGCGCTTGCGGTCGCAGGCTTCGCACCTGACGCGATTTCGGTGACGGCCGAGCAGAACGTCCTCACGATCGAAGGCGACAAGCTCGAAAAGGCCGAGCGCGAATACCTATACCAGGGGATCTCGACCCGGAGGTTCAAGCGGCAGTTCAGCCTGGCCGACTACGTTCAGGTAAAGGGTGCTGCATTCGACAACGGGCTTCTCAAGATCGAGCTTGCGCGCGAGATTCCCGAGGCCATGAAGCCGCGGCGGATCGCGATCAATGCAGCGTCGACGAAGGCGCCCCGACAGCTCGAATCTGTTGCCTAACCGGCCTAGCCGTGTGTCGGCAATCCGGCACGCAGCCTTCACATCGATATCGTCTACAGAACGGAGGCAACCATGCGGCCGGCGACCGCGTATACGAATCTGGACGCTTTGAAGTCATTGATCCCAAACGAGCGACGGTTCGAACGTCCCCGGGATGTATTCTCGGATCCCCCACTGATCATGGCTGAGGGGCGAGCCATTCTGGCGTACCGAGCTTCCGAGGTCGCCGCCATTCCATCCAATCTTACCTTGTGCTCGTCGAAGGGACTGTTAGCGCCCCTTCGCGTCGACGCGATCCCGGCTGCACGTCGCAGTCTGGACGGCGATCTACGCCCACTGCCGGAAGGCAAGTCAGCCCGTCTGCGCTCGACGGCGCGTCCTGTTGCCGCATAGGAGGTTGCCATGACCGACATCACGCTGCCCAAGCAAGTCGTCGACAGGATTGAAGCCCGCTGGTCCTCAAGATACGGCCCGATGGAGAAGCGACACTCCAGATTGATCGATCAGCGGCTCGAGCAACTTCGAGCGCACCGTAACAACATCTGGCGTTATCGGCGGCTACTGAAAACCCGGCTCACCGAGTTGGAGCGTCAATTCATCGAAAGACGCCTCGCAGAGGAGCTCGAAGCCGTGCAACGCGTGGCGTCTGATGTACCCCCCATCGGTACATGCCTGATGTCAATCCCGGCCGCCAGAACATCAGGAGAAAGCCAGCCATGATCGACCTTCAAAAGAAACTTATTCGCGGCAGCGAGAAGATCATCGGCCACTACCAGTATCTGCTGGCTACCGCGACCTCGGAACGGGAGCGCGAGCGCTTTCGCCAACGCATCAACGAAGAGCAGTTGCTGCTGGACAAGCGTCGGCAGCCTGAGCAACCCGCTCGCGCAGCGTGACAGAAAGGATGACATGGCCGCATGGGTGAATTGAAGAGCTTGCCCCTGGACGAAGCCATCCGACTTCGCTGGATCTTGCGGGACATCAGAGCCAGGCGCTTTATCGTCAGCCCGCTCGATCCGGCCGATGTCCAGAAGCTCACTCAAATGGGCTACATCGAAATCCGTGACACGCTCCCCGTTCTGACAGCTGCGGGTATGGATGAGATTTGAATAATTTGACTCAGTGTTAGCCGATCCGCTGAGTCAAAGGGTCGCTGGAGGCTTAACAACCGTCCGCATGTTGGCGAACCAAAAAGGGACTGAGCAGGATCGGTGCGACAATGACTGCGAAGATCGTCATTTTCTGCGACCACGAGGATTCCCATGGCGCAGTGACTTTGACAACCTACATGGGCTCGGAGGATAAATGTCTATCTACCTGCATACGCAAATCCGGCAGATGAAGCCGACCGAGATCAGCCGCATCGTGACAGCCTACGAGCAAACTCTACGTGCTCTCTGCGTCAAGGATCGCGATGACCCACTCACGGAAATGATCGTGAAGACAATCATCAAGGTCGCACAGACCGATATCACTGATCCAGCAGAGATTTCGGCTCACGCGATCAAGCAATTGGAAATCCGCTAGCGGATGAGATGTCCAACCAAAGGATGCCCCACATGGTTCTTACCGGCGCTGGGGTCTCGACGAACAAGCGCTCCTTCATCTTTCTGGAAATTGTCGATGAAGATGCTCTTGAGGTGGAACGGCGCGCTCATTTCCAGCAACGCTCAGCGTTCGATATCCTTTGCAGAGCCGCAGCTGCGCCTTACAGGCAATATCCGGACTGCCTTTGGAAGACGGACGATCGCTTCAGCCTTCTCCTTCGCGATGCGAGGCGGAAAGCGATAGCTCCAGGCGGCCTTGATGAGCATGCGCCGAGCCTCGCTGTTGCCGGCTTTGGTGATGCCACCACACCGGATCCGCTGCTCCGAAGGCACCAGGCCGAGATACACAATCAAATGGCGAGCGCTCTCGACGCGAGCCAGATCGCCGATCGCGGCGACAAATGTTGCGGCTGAGATCAGATCAAGCCCATTACGAGGCGCCGGGCGCGACGACGGGCGGTTGAGCTGGCTGCGCTCAGGAGGCGCGACCATGCTTTGGCATGATGATCTTCTGCGAAGATGGCGAGATCAGGCAGCATGACAAATGCATAGCGAAAGCGTCATTAGGAGGGGAATGAGTATCTTTAATCGTTTGAGTATTTTCCAATGAAAACAATTATTTACGGGATAACGTGGGATATAGAAAGTCGCCGCTGCCCCTCGTATTTATTCCTCATCACCGCACAGCCCTGGGTATCTATCGGTGATGAG
This sequence comes from Bradyrhizobium sp. Mp19, assembly GCF_029952935.1. Taxonomy (NCBI): domain Bacteria; kingdom Pseudomonadati; phylum Pseudomonadota; class Alphaproteobacteria; order Hyphomicrobiales; family Nitrobacteraceae; genus Bradyrhizobium; species Bradyrhizobium sp. Mp19. The sequence goes on from NZ_JASAUT010000001.1 coordinate 539,699, forward strand.
ATCGCCGTCACCGCGCTCCCGCCTTCTTGCAACGGAAAGGAGTGCGCTATGGTCATCAAGCGTCGCCATCGAACGAAACATACCAAGACATTCGAAGAGAGATTGGCTGAGGAGGCTGCTCGCTTCAGGGAAGCTGCCTCGCAACTCCCGCCGTGCGCACAGCGCGAGCTCTATCTTCGTCGAGCCCGTCAGGCTGAAACGGCGGCCCATATCAACGATTGGCTGACGTCGCCCGGCCTGCAGCCGCCTACGATCGAAAAATTGCACGTCGTCCGGAAGCTGAAGCCGAATCGAGAAGGCGATCTAAATGGCCAAGGTTAAAGATCCCATGAACCTCTCGGAAAGGGCGAAGTCTCGCGCGATCAGGCGAACGATTGGCAGCAGAGGACTCGGTACGCAACAGCGAGGGTGGCGCAGGGTGCGACAAACCGAAGGACAAAAGCAGGCCGGACGAGTAGGTCCACTCGCCCTCCAGTCGCACATGCGATATTGATCTGAAAATCAGCTTGAGTGAATAGATGGGCCCGCCCGGCACTGCCGCGGCGGGTTCTGCTTTTGAAAAACAATCAAACGAAATTAAACGATGCCCGCGGCGAAAAGCGAGAAAGGCGCGGGTCGCAGGGCTGGCGTCCCGAACACAAACACCCAAGAGCTGCAGCAGAAGGTTGAGGCCTCTGGCCTTACGCCGCTGGAGTACATGCCCAGCGTCATGCGGGACGAAGTGTTGGACCGCGACACCCGGCTTGATGCTTCCAAATCGGCGGCGCTTTACGTTCACGCGCGATTGGCTGCTTTTGAGCACTCCGGCGCTCAACCAATCCGCCGCCATGCCTGACCCGGCGGTGCTCGGCCTGATCGCGCCCTTCGGGGTAGGGTCCCTTCTGCCTTGAGTGGAAAGCAACCGCGGAAGCGGCGCCATCCGTGGCCGCGACGGTATCGGCCTCTCTTCGGCTGGCTTAGTTTCAATTCGACTTTGCTGCGATCTGGCAATCAGGCCAGCTAGGACCAGGATGGAACCTGTAGCCATCATCACGCCGATGAGGGGCTTGGGGTGCCGATTGACAGCCGGCTCCTCTAACCGCTCGGATGCGGCCCCCGAGCGGCGGCTTTCCGTTGTAGTGCGAAAGAGAAGCCAACCACCGATTGACCACCGAAGCCCCGTGCACAACCTGCGAAGGTGGTCAGTCAGGATCCAGCTTCAATGTTTTCGTTGATTTTTTCGGTCGCTGATTGACGCAGGGCGCAGCGGGGTTTGCTCACAAGCAGTCATGATGCAGCTAATCTTCCTTCGGCTTCATCTCCCGGATTTGCGTGTGCAAGTAGATCGACATTTTTTCACCTCCCGAACCCAGACGGACCAAATTCACTATCTTATGGAAACCTTCTCGGTCGCCGAATAACGATACTCCGACGTCATCGCGGCATCCATCTAACGTTTCTCAGCGCCTTTGTTCTTGACGTGTGGCGGTTAGTATCCTCGCCTGCTTAGCTTTTCATCGCGGCGGTGCCCTGATCGCTGAGGTCATCTTTCGGATTTCAAATCTCACCCATGCCCGCCGCCGTCAGAACGGGGAGCATGTTATGTTTTCGACGTAGCCCATCTGGGTGAGATTCTGAACGTCAGCCGGACCGAGCGGGTTGACGATAAAGCGCCTGGCTCTGATGTCCCGCAAGACCCAGCGAAGTCGGATGGCTTCGTCCAGGGGCAAGCTCTTCAATTCACCCATGCGGCCATGTCATCCGTTCTGTCACGTTGCGCGAGCGGGTTGCTCAGGCTGCCGACGCTTGTCCAGCAGCAGTTGCTCTTCGTTGATGCGTTGGTGAAAGCGCTCGCGCTCCCGTTCCGAGGTCGCGGTAGCCAGGAGATACTGGTATTGGTCGATGATCTTCTCGCTGCCGCGAATAAGTGTCATTTGAAGGTCGATCATGGATGGCCTTTTCCCGATGTTCTGGCCGTCGGGATAGACGTCAGACACGTACCGATGGGGGGTACGTCAGACGCCACGCGTTGCACGGCTTCGAGCTCCGCGCCGATGCGCCTTTCGATGAACTGACGCTCCAAGTCGGAAAGCTGCGTTTTCAGGAGCCACCGATAATGCCGGATGTTGGTGCGGTGCGCTCGGAGTTGCTCGAGCCGCCGGTCGATCAATCTGGAGTATGGCTTCTCCATCGGGCCATACCTTCAGACTGCCGGGCTTCAGCCAGGTTATCGAGGAACATCGCGGTCCCCCCAATTGTTATCTAAGCATCATCGGCAACTATCAATTGGGCGCCGGTGGCTGAGAGTGTCGTGCTCCCGATCATCCGCCGGCGAAGCAGGCATTTCACCGCCGGCGCTACGCTCATTTCCTCCAATGCGGGAAGAACGCCGATGACTTCAAACATCGCGACTAGCCTGATCACAAAGTTAACTGCCTCCAACCGGCTCGACAGCGATGATATTCAGGCACTTCAGCAGCTTCCGATCCAGGAACGCCAAGTCCCGGCTCAGCACATTATTGTCGCCGATGGCAGCCGACCAAAGGAGTCTTGCCTGCTTGCCGAAGGATTTGCGTACCGTGCAAAAATCACGCAGGACGGCAAGCGGCAAGTCCTCTCGTTGCACATTCCCGGCGAAATACCGGATCTGCAGAGCCTCTACCTCAACGTCATGGATCACGATTTCACGACGCTGACACCCTGCACGCTTGGCTTCATCCCTCATGAAGCGATCAAGGCCTTGTGCAAGCAGCGCCCGAATGTGACAGGTGCGCTTTGGCGCGAAACGCTCATTGACGCGGCGATTTTTAGGGAATGGATCGTCAATGTCGGCCGCAGGTCCGCGGACGAGCGTATGGCCCACCTTTTCGCCGAAATTCATCGTCGATTGAGGGCTGTCGGTCGAACGAGCGACGGTGATTTCAACTTCCCTATTACGCAATCCGATCTTGGAGATTGTCTCGGACTTTCGACGGTCCACGTCAACCGCACGCTGCAGGAACTGCGGCAAGAAGGTATCATGCAAGTCGAGCGGCCACACTACCGCATTCTGGACCACGATAAATTGGAGGAATTGGCCGGATTCGATCCGGCCTATCTTCACTTGGAGCCGACTGGCTAGCTCGAAGGGGAGACGATGCGCTTGGCGGTGACGTCGATCTGAAAGATTGCGTTTTCCTCTCGCTTGACCACGATCGACCGACGATTGGATTTGTCGGGATCCAGATTGGACTCGGCATCGCGAACCGTCATCACGGCCTTCTGCCAGGCCACCTCGTCGTTCAGCAGCTCCTCGCCATCGGGATCATCAAACGGACGGTCATTCGAAATGTAGAAGGAGCGTAGCCGGCAACTCGTCGTCGAACTAGAGGGGTCTATCTCACTTTCATATTTAGCCGAGTGTGCTCTAGGTTTTGTACAAGCCACACGGCCGGTCCGAGCGGGCCGCAGCCGCCGCATAGTACCGGGGAAAATAGCAACCGATAGAACGATTCGGTTACCTGATCCGGGGAGCCAAATGCGCTCCGCTAGTGTTACTACAAGGCGCGCCCTGTCATGCCCCAGCGCTGAGCAATTGTCGCGGAAACCGTAGGCGTCCGGTCTCGACTATCGTCGCCACCGATCTAAGCTAGCTCAGCCTCGTGATGTGATCTCGCGGTCGACTAAGAGGACGGAGCCGCCAAGCCCGACCGTACCCGGATTGGCGGTTCTCTTTTGCACCGAATGCAACATTAACAGGCAGGTCGCGGCGGTGAGCCTGAGCCTTTGTCGCAATTTATCTGCCGAACGCGCGACCTAGCAGCCTCGGTTTAACGCAAAAGCCCGGCCGTCAACTAGGACGGCCTGGCGAAAGTGATACGAGCTCGATGAACGCTGCGGATATGCTGCGGCGCGGTAGGGCGGTGGGTACCTTGATTGGAGGGTGTTTAGCCGCCGGACTGAGGCACGAAAGCATTCACGTATGCCGCTATTCGCGCCGCCGGTGACGGTCGTATTGTCAAAGGTTACCGAGCTGACGGAATGGAGGCGGCCAAGCCGGCACCAGCGGTACAATCGCAATTGCAGCGAGATGATCGGTGCTCATGGCGATGTCCTTGCATCGCCCCCATCAATTGGTCTTCGAGCGCGAGCTATTCCCTATAGGCGCCAGGCCTACCCGCCACTTTGCAAGATCAATGCGTCGGATATGGGCGTACTAGGTTCCTCATTCCATTCGTGATGAAAATTGGGGAACGAAGACGCCCCGCCAGAAAGCAGCAGGCCCCATAAGCGCGTTTCACATGTGCTAATGACGCGGTGCCCGCATGATAGAAAACTCGTCTTCGAGCGTGGCGCTCATATGGCGTGGGCTACCGCTCGACCCAGCGTAAATCGATCGCAGCTTCAGATTACATTTAGGATAGTTGCGTACCCATGAACGAGTTTTTTGACTGCAGCAAACGCGCTTTAAACATCCTCTCCGAACTTCATGCTTCCGAAAAAGAGTTGGTGGGCAAGGGGGTCGTCTTGTCCGATGGGAAAGCCGGCACAATTGAGCACGTATTTGTAGATGACGTCCATGGGCTCCGCATTGCAATTGCGGGACATGAAGGTCGATGGCCAATAGCGATGGTCAAGCAATTGGAAGGGGATCTCTCAAGAAAGCCAATCGCCAAAACCAAATTACGGCGCGAGATTCACGAAGGTTAATGACTCCGCTGCTGCACACTGCGACGATCGGCTTCCTACGAGCGGGCTTAAAACCATGGAACGCATGAATGGAGTGGAGCGGACATTTGCGTCTGTTACTGCGCTGAGTGTCTTGGTTCTCGTCGCTAGCCTGACCGCATATGCGTTTAGCTAGTGGAGCCAGAAAAGTAGCGGCATCCGAACAATAGGGCAGATAACTTTCATTTCGTATTGTTTCAGCCTTGGAAACAGGCTCGCTGCTTCTCGGCGGACAGCGGTCCTCGATCTGGCCTGGCCCCAGCATGATCCGGATGCTGGGGCCATCTTTTTTGTGCTGCCTAACAGGACGCGCCCCCAGCACAGGCCGATTGCGCCCAAAGCCTTCTGGCCGTCCTTTTCATAGGAGCGGGCCTGACGAAGTTGGGTTACTCTCAAGCCAGGCGCTGATCCCGCCCCACAACGTCTGACGCCGCAGTATGTAAGCAAAGCGCGGCCTCAGCGATTCCTACCGCGCTGAGGCCGTTTTACTTTCAGGAACAAGTGGCAATTTGTGGAGTTGCAAGGGAGGTTGCTCTCAGGAGGTGGGACGGGCATCGGGCTCAGTGCTCTCCCGGGGCATTGGGCAGTTCGCTTTCGTGAAGGCAAGCTATGACAGAAGAGCGCCGAGACTGGACTCTGATCGTCGGATTTCTCAGTATTGCGGCTCAGCGCCATGCTTGATTAGCCGGACCCAGGTTGAACGGCTCCGAAATGCCTGTGTCGTCTTTCGCGGCCGGCTCAAACGAGAACTGCGGTTCTGGACGTCAATGTTACTCGGATTTTCGCCGCTCTGGATCGTTGGCGGGGCTGCTGATTTTCTTTAGGTGGTAACTGTCCCGCGAGATGCAGCAAATTGCCTAGATCACGGATGCAAAAGAGAAAGCAGACATTGTCGACGCTGTTCGCGGTCAAGTTGAGCTTTTCGCATCATCTCGAACTGAGCTTGAGCCTTGATGGTGCTTTCGTTTGACCGCTTCAACTCGATCAGCAACGCCTCCTGCTCCGCGAGCCGTTTTTCTCCCTCCACAACATCACGTTCAATCTGCCGCAACTCGTCCATGATCGAGTCTTTGTACATCTTAGTCCATCGCACCTGTGCAGTTGCAGCCGTGTGAGCTTAATCATTTCCAAGAGCTAGCCGTTCCTTGAATTCGACCTTGCGCTGCAGGATTTTTCGGCAGGCCATGGCGGGAATAAGTTGCAATAGGAACGGCAGGATGAAGCGGCGGTTTTACTCTGCCGGCGTCGAACGCTACCGTCGCCGGCGACGACCAAAGCGGAGACTTGGCTTCAGCGCCTTCGGCTGAAGCCATTTTTTTTGGAATAGATGGCAATTCCCGAGACAGGGGGCTCGCGTAATTGTCGACAAGGGTGGCTCTGCGACAGGCCGGTTCCGTTGTTCGACAAGGCTCAGTTCGAATTTCGCTGATCCAAGGGCCGCGCTCGCTCTCGAGTATTGCCTGCGCTCGTTCAAAATGATCCCAGCGCGACGAAGCGGCGGCTCATCTGGCCGAGTGGCTGATGTCCCCAAGCTCTGCGGGCGCCAATATAGGCCGCCCATGATCAACCAGCCTCACTTCGACCCCTATTCGAAGGCAGCGCGCATCTTTCGACACACGCCCTCGTAGCCGAGCTTGCAGGCATCGGTGAACATCTTCGGGCCGTCGACCCCTTTGCGGAAAGACATTCCATGCAATCGGAATGAGCCGGGAAACCCCAGACTAGCCTTTGACCGCCGACCAGTCTGCAACTGGCCCTGGCTGTGTGAAAACATAGTGCCGCTGTTATGATTCTCCCGTGATTCTGAGGGGGAATCGATGAGGCGCTTCGTTGAGGGGGCGGATCGTGGGCAACGGACGCTGCTGCCTGAATGCCTCGATGATTTCATTGACGAGAACAACCCTGTTCGCGCGATCGACGAGTTTGTCGATGCGCTTGATCTGGCCGAGATGTGCTTCGGTGGAGTTACGCCGGCAGCGACTGGCCGGCCGTCGTATCACCCCTCGGTTCTCCTGAAGCTTTACATCTACGGCTATCTGAACCGGGTGCAGTCAAGCCGGCGGCTGGAACGAGAGGCCGGACGCAACATCGAGGTGATGTGGCTGCTGGGTCGGCTTGCTCCCGATCACAAGACGATAGCGGACTTCCGCAAGGACAACAGCCTGGGGCTGGGTAAGGTCTGTGCGCGCTTTGTCGAGCTCTGCCGCGGGATGGGTCTTCTCATGGCGGCGAGCGTCGCCATCGATGGGAGCAAGTTCAAGGCCGTGAACAACCGGGACAGGAACTTCACGCGCGCGAAGGTGGAGCGGCGACGTGCTCAGTTGGAGGAGAGCGTCGCGCGCTATCTGAGCCAACTTGACACGGCCGATCGACAGGAGCCGAGCGAGGCGCTGGCGGCGAAGGTGACGAGGCTTACCGAGAAGCTGACGAAGCTGAAGGGGGAGATGGGCAAGCTTGCTGCCTACGAGAAGCAGATGCTTGCTTCGCCGGATCAGCAAATCTCCCTGACAGATCCGGATAGCCGTTCGATGGCAACTAGTGGCCGCGGATCCGGCGTTGTCGGCTACAATGTCCAAGTCGCAGTCGACACCGACCATCACCTGATCATCGCGCATGAGGTGACGAACAGCGGCTCAGATCGGGCACAACTTGCCAATATGGCCAGGCAGGCGAAGGCTGTTCTGAAGACTGAGACGCTCGAGGCCGTTGCCGATCGCGGCTACTTCAGCAGCCCGGAGATCCTCGCCTGCCACGAGGCCGGCATCACGGTAACTCTGCCCAAGCCGATGACTTCGGGCGCCAAGTCGGACGGACGCTTCGGTAAGCAGGACTTTGTCTATTTACCGGAGGAAGACGCCTATCGTTGTCCGGCCGGGGAGCGATTGCCGTATCGCTATACAAACGAAGAAGCCGACAAGACGCTGCGGCGCTACTGGACCAACGCCTGCAAGAATTGTTTGATCAAACCCCAGTGCACGCCCGGGTCAGAGCGACGGATCACGCGATGGGAGCACGAGGATCTGCTCGACGCTGTGCAGCAGCGGCTCGATGCGAACCCGCTTGCTATGCGCCTTCGTCGCGAGACTGTCGAGCATCCGTTCGGCACGATGAAGGCACGCATGGGAGCGACGCACTTCCTGACCAAAACTCTCCCAAAGGTAGCCGCCGAGATGGCCCTCTCGGTCCTGGCCTATAATCTGACCCGAGCAATGAATATCCTCGGGATCAGGCCGCTGATCGCCGCGATCGCGGCCTGACGCTGGCCCAGTTTTGGCTTCAAGATTGACTGCCCTGCAAGGCCGTTTTTACACGGCCAAGGCCCATAGCTGAAGTCTGAATGACCTTCGAGAAGGTCGGCTCTCCGAAGTGAACCGGAAGCCCCTGGGTTCGGTCGCGATCGAAGGCCTGACCCAAAGCGGAAATAAGATGCGTTGCCTATACGGGGTAACGCCATTTCAACGCGCGGCGCAGGAAAAGCAAAGCCACAATGATGGCGAGGGCGGCCCACCACAGAGAAGCCGGAACTGGCGATTGTTGATTGTGAGTGTGGGCAATGTAGAGCACCAAGCCCAACAGGACGGCGACGAGCGCGTTCGAGACCCAATACAAAGGCGAGCGTAGAATTCCCGTTGCTGCGAGTTCGGCAGTCCGTTCGCGTGCTCGTGCTACGCGCCAATAACAAAAGCCGACGAAAGCCAGGGTAGCGATCCATTCCATTCCCAAGCTAGTCGCACGCGATTCTCTAAATAGTCTTAGTCAAACGCCTCAAATTGGCTTCGCCTTTTGGCCCTTAGCCGACATGACCAAGTGCGCCTCGCGTGTCCGCACCCGAGGCTGATGCGGACATTCGCCGGCAGGCGGATTGATGGCCACACGCCCCGGATCGAGGTGCGTGCCGATACCCACTTTGCAAACAACAAAAAAGCCGGCGTTGCCGCCGGCTTTCGTGTCTATTGGCTCACTGCTGCGCGATCAGTGCGCGGCTTCGAGAGCGGCGGCTTCCTGCCGGGCGATCGTGCCCTTGACGGCCGACTGCACCTTCTCGAACGCGCGGACCTCGATCTGCCGCACGCGCTCGCGCGACACGCCGAACTCGGCGGCGAGGTCTTCCAGCGTCATCGGCTCGTCCGCCAGACGCCGCGCCTCGAAGATGCGGCGTTCGCGCGGGTTGAGCACGCCGATCGCACCGTTCAAAGCCTGGCGGCGATGATCGAACTCCTCGCTCTCGGCCATCAGGGCTTCGGCGTTGGGCGAGTTGTCGACCAGCCAGTCCTGCCATTCGCCGGCTTCGCCGTCGTCGCGGATCGGGGCGTTGAGCGACGCGTCACCGCCGAGGCGGCGGTTCATGTCGATCACGTCCTGATCGGTCACGCCGAGGCGCTTGGCAATCAGCTTGACCTGGTCGGGGTGGAGATCACCCTCTTCCAGGGCGGAGATCTTGCTCTTCGCCTTGCGCAGATTGAAGAAGAGCTTCTTCTGGTTCGCGGTGGTGCCCATCTTCACGAGCGACCAGGAACGCAGAATGTACTCTTGTATTGACGCCTTGATCCACCACATGGCGTAAGTGGCGAGACGGAAGCCCTTCTCGGGCTCGAATCGCTTCACCGCCTGCATCAGGCCGACATTGCCTTCCGAGACGACCTCGGAGATCGGCAAGCCGTAGCCGCGATAGCCCATGGCGATCTTGGCCACGAGCCTGAGATGGCTGGTGACGAGCTTATGCGCCGCGTCGCGATCGTCATGCTCGCGCCAACGCTTGGCGAGCATGTACTCCTGCTGGGGTTCCAGCATCGGGAACTTGCGGATCTCGGCGAGGTATCGAGAGAGGCCGGATTCTCCATTGAGGACCGGCAACGTAGCTGTACGGGCCATTTGAGCGCCCTCCAGTGGTTCAGGCCCCCGATAGCGGCGGGCCCGGCAGGTGGCCGCTGGGTTAAAGCCGGCCATGCTGCGATGTTCCGCGCTGGATATTCAGCGCAGGTGCAACATACACCAAACTGTCCGTGATAGGGAAGGATTGCTGACGTCACGTCCCCGTGTGGCAGGTATAACCTGTTGTCATAACGCGGCTTTTCCGGGAGGGGTGCGTCATACCGCCGCTTCCAGCGCCCGTTGCAGAAGAAGCAAATCCTCCGGCAAAGGCGCCTCCCAGTGCAAAAGTTCTCCGGTCCGGGGGTGCTCCAATGCCAGCAGATAGGCGTGCAGGGCCTGCCGGCCGAGCGCGGTGAGTGTGTCCTTACCTTCCGCGCCGAGCTGCCCGGCCTTGGTCTTGAAGTGGGCGCCGTAGACGCTGTCGCCGAGCAGGGGATGGCCGAGATGGGCGAGGTGCACCCGTATCTGATGGGTCCGCCCGGTCTCGAGCCGGCACGCCAGCAGCGAGGCGACCGGCTTGCCGTCGCGGCCGGCAAAGCTCGAGAGCACCTCGAAATGGGTGATCGCCTCGCGGCCGCCCTGGCGCACCGCCATCTTCTCGCGGGCGTGCGGGTGGCGGTCGATCGGCGCGTCGATCGTGCCGTGGGGCCGGTTCGGCACGCCCCAGACGAATGCCATGTAGCCGCGCTCCATCGGGCCGGTGCGCCCATGGTCGGCGAACTGCGCGGTCAGCGACTGGTGAGCCTGGTCGTTCTTGGCGACCACCATCAGCCCCGTGGTGTCCTTGTCGAGGCGGTGCACGATGCCCGGCCGCTTGACCCCGCCGATGCCGGACAGGCTCGAGCCGCAATGCGCGATCAGCGCGTTGACCAGCGTTCCGCTGGCGTGGCCGGCGGCGGGATGCACGACGAGGCCCCTCGGCTTGTCGATGACGATGATGTCGTCGTCCTCGAACACGATATCGAGCGCGATGTCTTCGCCTTGGGGTTCGGCGGGCGCGGCCTCCGGCACGTCGATTATGATCGTATCGCCCTTGGCGACATGATAAGCGGGGTCGCGGACGACGGCGTCCTTGACGGTCACGGAACCGGCGAGGATCAGCGCCTTCAGCCGGGACCGCGACAGCGCGGGACTGCGCTGCGCGAGCACGCGGTCAAGCCGGGCCGAACCCTCGTCGCCGGCGACGACGACCTCCAGCTTCCGACCGCCATTCGAAGAGACTTGTTGCGAAGACACTTGCAAAGATAGAGCCTTGTGATGACCGACACCGCTGTGACCGAACCGACCCCCGACCAGGCCGCGCTGATCGCGCGGGTGCGGCGCATGATGCTGATCGCGGGCCTGACCTCGGCACTGGCCGTGGCCGTCGTATTGATTGCCATCGGCTACCGCCTTTATCGCAGCGAGGGAAGCCCCGTTTCCGTTTCCGACGTCACTGCTGCGCTGCCGAAAGGCGCGCGCATCGTCGCCACCGGTGTCGCCGGCGAGCGATTGATCCTCACGCTTGATGTGGGCGGTGCAACAGAGATCCGCACATTTGATGCAAAGACGTTGAAACCTGTCGGCAGGCTGAGCTTCGTCAACGAACCCTGATCGCAGCAATCGCGAAGCTGCGCCGTCGATCAACCGAAAGCTGCAGCGTATTTTTTGCGCATGCGTTCGTGCATCGAGAAGGTGTGCCGCCATCTTTTCGGCCGAGTTGCACGTTCAGCTTGCGCCATGTCGCGATCCAACCCGAGCGCTTCCATCGAACAGTCTGGTGAGTCCGATGCGTCGGGCTCGTGCGCCGACCCGACGCGCCGCGCGGTGTTGACCGCGCTCGCGAGCTGCGCCTGCCTCGCCGCGATCGAGCCTGCGGCCGCCGACGATGACGAACAGCCCGGCGCCAATGAGCGGCCGCAAAAAGCCGATCGGCTCGTGCGCGCCGAAGGCGACAAGGCGGGCCAGGTCATCAAGTCGGAAGATCTGACCCTAGGCGGCCCGCCCATTCGCGCCTGGCCGCAGGACCCGAACACCTCGGTCGTCCGCAAGGGCTCGCGGCTGAACGAGGTCGTGCTGGTCAAGCTCGATCCGAGCGAGCTCGACGATGCCACGCGCGCCCGCGCCCCCGACGGCATCGTCTGCTACTCGGTCGTGTGCACGCATGCCGGATGTCCGATCACCGCCTGGTTGAAGGAAGAGCAGGGCGACAAGAACGTTCTGAAATGTCTCTGTCACAACTCCGAATACGATCCGCGGCAGAATGCGCAGGTCGTGTTCGGGCCGGCGCCACGTCGCCTCGCGGCATTGCCGCTGACGGTTGCCGACGGCGCGATCACGGTCGCAGCGCCATTCGTCGGAAAGGTGGGTGCTCAGCAGGGAGGATGAGGCCACATCGGGATTTCTGCATGACCTAAACTGAAAAAATCAAAACAGAGCAGGGAGGTAGCATCTCATGACAAGCAAGCAGTGGTTACTGTCGAGTTGTGTCGCATTCACGTGCCTCATTTCGACCTATGCCGTCGCGGGGCCGATCGAAAACTACAGTTCGGTGACCTCGGCGCGTCTCGAAAATCCCGAACCCGGCAACTGGATGCTGTATCGCCGGACCTATGACGGACAGGGGTATAGTCCGCTCAACCAGATCAACACCTCGAACGTCAAGGACCTCAAGCCGGTCTGGACCTTCTCGACCGGCGTCATCGAGGGCCATGAGGCGCCGCCGATCGTCAACAATGGCGTGATGTTCGCCGCGACCCCGATGGGGCAGGTGATCGCGCTCAACGCCAAGACCGGCGAGGAGTACTGGCGCTACAAGCGGCAGCTTCCCGACGATCTGTTCCAGCTGCACCCGACCAGCCGTGGCGTCGGCCTGTGGCAGGACAAGGTCTACTTCGCCACCACCGACGACCATGTCGTCGCGCTCGACGCCAAGACCGGCAAGGTGGTCTGGGACACCAAGGTCCAGGACTACAAGAAGGGCCAGTATCTGACGCTGATGCCGCTGGTGATCGACGGCAAGGTGATCGTCGGCGGCTCCGGCGGCGAGTTCGGCGTGCGCGGCTATGTCGTCGCCTACGATGCCGAGAGCGGCAAGGAGCTCTGGCGCACCTTCACCATCCCCGGCGAAGGCGAGCCCGGGCACGAGACCTGGAGCGGCGACGACTGGAAGTCGGGCGGCGGGTCGGCCTGGATGACCGGCACCTACGACAAGGACAACAAGACGATCCTCTGGGGCGTCGGCAACGCTGCGCCGTGGCCGGGCTCGGCTCACGCCGGCGACAACCTCTACACCAGCTCGGTGATCGGCCTCGATCCCGAGACGGGCAAGATCAAGAAGCACTTCCAGTATCACCAGAACGATTCCTGGGACTGGGACGAGGTCGACGCGCCGATGCTGGTCGACCTGCAGCGTGACGGACGTACGTTCAAGAGTCTGATCCACCCGGGACGCGACGCGATCTTCTGGGTGCTCGAGAACAAGCCCGACAAGATCAATTACGTGTCCGGCTGGCCGTTCGTGAAGACCAATGTCTGGAAGGGCATCGAGGCCGAGACCGGCCGGCCGATCGTCGATCCCGAGCACAAGCCGGTGATCGGCAAGCGGGTCGAGTTCTGCCCGTCGCTGTGGGGCGGCAAGGATTGGCCGTCGGCGGCGTACAGCCAGAGCACCAAGCTCGTCTACGTTCCCGCCAACGAGAATTTCTGCGGCGGCTTCACGGGCGAGAAGCAGCCGCTGGTGCCCGGCCAGCTCTGGCTCGGCACCAAGCCGGAGGACATCGGACTGACGCCGGCACCGAACGCCGATCATTTCGGCGAGTTGCAGGCGTGGGATCCGGCCACCGGCAAGAAGGTCTGGCAGCACGACTTCAAGACCTCGCAGCTGTTCGGATCGGTGACGGCGACCGCGGGCGACCTGGTTCTCGCCGGCGGCACCAATGACCGGATGTTCCGCATCTTCAACGCCAAGACCGGCGAGCTGTTGTGGGAGCAGAAGACCAACTCCGGCATCATGGCGATGCCGATGTCCTATGAGGTCGACGGAACGCAATACATCGCGGTCCAGTCGGGCTGGGGCGTCGACGCGCAACGCATCCAGGATGCCCTGGCCGGCAAGGTCAAGGGCTTCGAGAACAACGTCCCGCAAGGCGGCGTGATCTGGGTGTTCGCGCTCGACAAGAAGTAAGCGCGCAATCAGGAGCGTGATCCGATTGAATCGGATCATGCTCCCAAGCTTTTGTCGGACTCAGCGACAGGGGGCGATGCGATCGGGAAGCGGCGGCTGGGGAGACCGCCGCTTCCCGGTCTGCGCTTGCTTTATTTGCCCTTGGTGTCGACCTTCCGCTTCTCGTCGTCGTTCATCTGCCTGATCGTGGGGTCGCGGCTGGCTTCGCCGGTGGTCTGACCGGTGGTCGACGGCGGGCCGCTGCTCGGAACTGACGTCTGGTCGGGCAGCACCTTGGCCGGGCGCGTCGCGGTCGCTTTCGGCGGCGAGTCCGACTGTGCGAGCGCAGCCTGTGTCGCAAAAAGAAAGACGCCCGCGGACAAGGCTGCCGCGAGCGTCCCGAATGTCTGAGGCGGGGTTCTCATCGATCTGCTCTCTCTAAAGCGCGATCGATGAGAACGGCCCGTCTCGCCTAACGTTCCAGCCTCACGTCTCCAGCTGCTTGCCGATCGGAAGGGCGCGGATGCGCTTTCCGGTCGCGGCAAAGATCGCGTTGATCAAGGCCGGCGCAAACGGCGGCACGCCGGGCTCGCCGACGCCGCTCGGCGGGGTGTCCGCGCCGGGCGGCACGATGTAGACGTTGGTGATTATCGGTGACTCGTCCATCCGGATCACCGGGAAGTCGTCGAAATTGCCCTGCTGCACCTTGCCGTCCTTGAAGCTGATCTCGCCGTATTTGGCCAGACTCAGCCCCATGATCGCAGCGCCCTCGATCTGCGAGTGGATCCGCTCCGGATTGACGTAAGTACCGCAATCGATAGCGGTATCGACCCGCGGCACCGAGAACTTGCCCTTGTCGTCGACCGCCACCTCGACGATGGTCGCGATGTAGCTGACGAACGAGCGATGCACCGCGATGCCGAGGCCGTGGCCCTTCGGCACCTTGCGGCCCCACTCGCCCTTTTCGGCGACCAGCTCGACCACCTTGCGTAAGCGCGCGGTGTCGATCGGGTAGCTGTCATAGGGCTCGCCGTAGTTCCAGGGATCCTTCACCGAGGACAGGTTGACGATCCGCGGACTTCCGATCAGCTCCAGCAGCATCTCCTTCTGGTCGCGGCCCGTCGCATGGGCGATTTCCCCGACCATGGATTGCACCGCGAAGGCGCGGGGGATGTTGGAGACCGAACGGAACCAGCCGATCCGCGTGAACGCGGCCGCTTCCGGATTCTCGCATTGCAGGTTGGCGATCTCGAACGGGTTGTCGATCAGGCCCATGCCGAGCTCGAACGGCGCCTCGTGATTGGCGCCGGCGGCGAAGGTCGAGGCGATGGTCGGCGCCACGCTGCGGTGCCGCCACGCAATCACCTTGCCGCTCTTGTCGAGACCGGCCTCGATCCGTTCCACCGATACCGTGTGCAGGAAGTCGTGATGGACGTCGTCCTCACGGGTCCACTGCACCTTGACCGGCGCGCCGAGCTCCTTCGACAGCAATGCCGCCTCGAGCGCGAAGTCGCATTTCGACTTGCGGCCGAAGCCGCCGCCGAGCAGCGTCACGTTGACGGTGACATTGTCCTCGGGGATGCCGAGCGTCTTGGCGACATCCTCGCGGGTGCCGCCGGGGCTCTGCACCGGCGCCCAGATCGTGGCCTTGTCGCCCTTGACGTCGGCAACCGCGACCGGCGGCTCCATGCTGACATGGGCGAGATGCGGCAGGTAATACTCGCCGGTTATCACCTTGTCGGCGCTCTTCAGGGCCGCATCGGCGTCGCCTTCCTTGCGCACCACGAGGCCGGGCTTGCGCGCGGCCTCTTCCAGCGAGGCACGATAGGTGACGGAGTCGTATTTGGCGTTGGCGCCGTCGTCCCAGACGATCTTCAGCGCGTCGCGGCCCTTGATCGCGGCTCCGGTGTTGCGCGCGATCACGGCCACGCCGCCGAGCGGCTGGAACTTGGACGGCCACGGCCAGCCCTTGACCTCCATCACCTTCTCGACGCCCGGCACCTTCTTGGCCGCGCTGTCGTCGAACGATTTGAGCTTGCCGCCGGTGACCGGCGGACGCGCGATCACGGCGTATTTCAGGCCGGGTAGCCGGACATCGGCGCCGTAATGCGCCTTGCCGGTGGTGATGTCGTGCAGGTCGACGATCGAGACCTGGCCCTTGCCGAGATAGCGGAAGTCCTTGGGGTCCTTCAGCTTGAGGCCCTCGACGCTCGGTACCGATTCTTTCGCGGCGTCGGCCGCGAGTTCGCCGAAGCCAGCCTTGCGGCCGCTCGCGCTGTGCACCACCTCGTGGTTCTGCGCCTTCACCTCGGTCACCGGCACGCCCCATTTCTTGGCGGCGGCGGCTTCCAGCATCGAGCGCGCCGAGGCGCCGATCTGGCGCATCGGGATCAGATAATGCCGCGTGCTGCGCGAGCCGTCGGTGTCCTGGTTGCCGAACTTGACCTCGTCGCCATGCGCCTGCTGGACATGGACGCGCGACCAGTCGGCCTCCATTTCCTCGGCGACGATCAAGGGCAGGCTGGTGCGCACGCCGGTGCCCATCTCGGAGCGGTGCGCCAGGATGGTGACGATGCCGTCGGGGGCGATCGCGACGAACACGCGCGGATCGACCACGACGCCGTGCGGCATCTTGCCGGCGCCGGTCTCATAGGCGAACGCCTGGCGCGTCATCACAGGCGCGGCGAGCACGAAAGAGCCGGCGATGCCGAGCCCCTTGAGGATGCTGCGGCGCGAAACGTTCTCGACCTTCACGTGCTTCTCGAAGCCGCGAAGCTTGCTGGGATTGGTGCGGATATTCATGTCACACCCCCGTCGATGCGAGATGGACGGCATTCTCGATCCGCTGGTAGCAGCCGCAGCGGCAGATATTGCCCGCCATGGCTTCGCGGATCTGGTCGTGGCTGGGCTTCGGGTTCTGGTCCAGCAGCGCCGCGGCCTGCATGATCTGGCCGGCCTGGCAGTAGCCGCACTGCGGCACGTTGACTTGGCGCCAGGCTTTCTGCACCGGATGGTCGCCGGTCGGATGCAGCCCCTCGATGGTGGTGACCTCGCGGCCGACGACGTCGGACACCGAGGTGATGCAGGCGCGGACCGCCTCCTTGTCGACGATCACGGTGCAGGCGCCGCACAGCGCCTGGCCGCAGCCGAACTTGGTACCCGTGAGGCCTGCTTCGTCACGGAGATACCAGAGCAGCGAAAGATCCGGGTCGCCGTCCCAATTCTGTTCCTGGCCGTTGATTTTTAGTTTGATCATGGTCTGTCCTCGCTCTGCTTAAGCTATTGACCGGTGCGGCGCGAGGTGCGGAACGTCTTCCATCGCCTGCGACCGCGCTGATGTTTGTTGTGCCAAGATATTCGTGAGCCAAATTTGCCGTGCGCCAAGGCCGTCAAGCGCTTGCGCTTTGTTCCAAGCACTCCTCTCGCTTGTCCGGCGCCGTGCGGGGCGCAGCATGGTGAAGGGCTGCGATGTTAGCAGAGACGGACGCCGGGTGACTTCACAGCCAAGTGTTTTGCATTGCCATTTGGCGAAAGCAGGGCCGTGCACGATCAAGACATGACATCTCAGGGTGGCCATCATGCAATCGCGAGGGCGGTGCCACTGTAGCGTGCAGGTGCGATGCGCTCGGGCAAGCAAGCGCGGCATCTCGCCCGGCACCGTCTCGTCTGACACCGTCATTCCCCTGTGCGCAATTGCGCACCTGGGGGCATCGCGCAGCGATGAACCCGGAATCCGAAGGTATGGCGCCGGATGCCCCGGGGGCGTTCGTAAAGCATGGCCGACAAAATCCCCGCCGCAGCGCACAAGGCATCTTGCGGCCGCCGGATTTCGAGGCTATTGCCTTCCCTCTCAACGCTCCCTTCGTCTAGCGGTTAGGACGCGGCCCTCTCAAGGCTGAAACAGGGGTTCGATTCCCCTAGGGAGCGCCAATCATTTCAATGCCTTAGAGCTTTCATCGAAAACTCGTCGAATATCCGTTGAATAAGCGCCGACGAACGTTGGCGAACTCCGCCACACTAATTCAGTGATGCGATCGCCTAGCTCTCTGCCATAGTTGGTACCAACGTGACGCACAAAGCGGATCGCGGTCAGCGCCAGCCAGAGTTGGCGCTGCGACTATTCGTTGCTCGCGGTGAACATGTCCGAATTCAATCCATCGCCTAACGATGCGCCGATCAAGCAACCCGCCGAAGACAGGTTCGGTATCGATCCTTTTGCGCAGGCGCTTGCATCATCCATTCGCAAGATCAAAGCGCCGGAAGGCACGGTGATCGCGCTTAATGGTCCTTGGGGATCGGGCAAAAGCAGTGCCGTAAATCTTATCCTGCATCATTTGAAAGACGCCGTTGCCGCGGACGAAATCGCCATCGTGAACTTCGCCTGCTGGTGGTTTCGTGGCGAGGAGGCCTTGGCGCTGGCTTTCTTTCGCGAGCTTTACGCGGGCCTCGGCCCATCGCTCGGCGACCGCTTCAAGAAAGCTCTGCCAAAGATCGGGGCTCAGTTGCTGCGAACCGGCGCCCTTGTCGGTGCTGCTGCTGATCTTGCGGGATACAAGGGAGCCGGCAAGGCCGCCGAAGCGGGCCTTGCGTGGCTCGCCGATCTGATTCATACCGAGGACACGGTTGAAAAACTTCATGCCGAGTTGACTGCCGCGCTGGGGGCCCAGAAGAAGCGCTTCCTCATCGTAATCGACGACATCGACCGCCTGTCACCGGACGAGGCTCTTCTGATCTTTCGTCTCGTGAAGTCAGTGGGCCGTTTACCAAACGTCATCTACCTGCTTGTCTTCGATCGCGAGCTTGCCGAGGGGATCGTTTCGGAGCGGTTTCCTTCAGAGGGGCCGCATTATCTCGAAAAGATCATTCAGGCGGGCTTTGATCTACCGCTGCCTCAAGCCGCCGATCTCAATCAGGAACTGCTGCGCCAGATTGGCACCCTATGCGGCTCTCCCCCTGAGGAGCAGCTCAAGCGCTTTATGAATGTGTTCTACGAAGTCATCGCGCCGGAAATCCGCACGCCGCGCGATCTCATTCGTCTGATGAATGCGCTGGCCGTCACTTGGGCTGCCGTCGGCAGCGAGGTCGATCTTGCGGACTTTGTCGCCCTCGAAACGCTGCGGCTTCTTCGGGGCGAAGTCTACCGTGTCATTCGCGCAAACAAAGGCGAACTCTGCGGTTTGGCGCCGCGAGGCACGGGAGACGGACGGGGTAGAGCAAGTGAGATCGATAGCCTGCTGCTCGGCTCGGTAAAGGAGATCGACCGCCCGCGCTTGCGACGAGTGCTGATGCGGCTTTTTCCGCGTCTCGAAAGCGTGTGGAATAACCTTCACTACGGTGAGGGTTCGGACAGCGAATGGGTGCGCGAGCGCCGCGTATGCACGAAGGAGCATTTCGGTTCTTATTTCCGCTTCTCCGTGGGAGACGACGTTCTTCCTCGGGAGGAGATAAAAAGTATCATCGCCAGGGCATCCGATGCTGCTTTCGTGCAAGCTACCCTTCGAGCGGCTTTGTCCGTCGCGCGCAAAGATGGGACCACGAAGGCCCAGCTCCTGCTGGACGAAATGACTATCCATGCTGGCGATGTCGCCGACAAGGATGTCGGTCCACTTTTAACGGCGGTGTTCGAGCTTGGGGACGAAGTCGATGTTCCGGGAGACCGGGCGAAGGCCTTTTCGGTCGCCGACAATGTGCTCCGCATTCACTGGCTGCTGCGTCGGTTGACCTTGGAGCGCTTCGATCTAGCAACGCGTTCCGCCATTTTTGTCGAGGCTTGTTCTAAAGCCGGGTTGGCTTGGCTCGCCGATTTTTCCAGCTCCGCCTATCGCGATTACTATCCGGTCAACGGCAGGGCGCCCGAACCTGAATCAAATTGTCTCACGACGGAGGCAGACGCCGTTGCGCTGGAAGCCTTGACGCTCAACCGCATACGGGCTGCAAGCCAATCCGGCGAATTGCTGAAGGCCAGGCGATTGGCGCGGTTGCTATTCGACTGGCGCGACCTGGCAAAGGATGACGGCGCAGAGGTCAAAGCATGGACCGCGGAGCAATTCAAAAATGATGCTGCAATCGTCACCTTCGCGCGGGCGTTCACGACCTATTCGTGGAGCCAGGGTATGGGCATGTCCGGTCTTGGTGACATTGTAGCCAAGCGTCATACGCGGGCGGGTGTCGATTCCCTCGATAAAGTTCTTGATCTGGCGGCTTTCAGATCCCGCGTTGAGGAGCTGGATGCGCGCAACGCAACGGACGATGACGGCGCAGCGATCCACGAGTTTCTTGAAGCCTGGCGCCGTCGAGACAAGAATCCGCGCGACTAAGCCAATCGTCGCGCAAGCTCAGATGCTTCTCTATTCCGGGGGCGACGGTCCACTGCGATCTGTCCCCGTGCCGCCAGCTCTCAAAGAGTTACGGTCGGCCCTGTTTGAGGCCATCGGTTATATGTTCGGGAATTTCGATCTCGAACAGTGCCGTGGCTGGCGTTACGAAGGCGATATCAGTCGCGCCATCATAGCTGCAAGACGCAACGCCAAATACATTTCCAGCCGCGTTGAATAAGGCGCTAACAGTGGATCGCTATGCGCAGGTCTCACGCCAGCCGCTCCACTGGGGCGGGCGGTCGCTGCTCTGACCTGTCCGCGTATAGATGACAGCCCGGTCGTTCACGACAGGCCATAAGAGTTCGATGCGCTTTTCGTAGGAGCCGTTGTTGAAGATCAATCCGCGCGGTCGATGCAATCCCCACGCGGTCGGATTGTCGGGCCGTCCCAGCAAAAGGTTAAAGTGGACGCCCGCGACGCGAAGCTTGATGCCCTTGATTTCGCCTGTCGGGGCGTTTAGCGCCTCATAGTAGAACTCCGTTGCGAGCGTCAGAGGGGCGGCCGGAAAGGGGACGTACAGTCCCCATCCTTCGGGCCACCGCTCGCCAGTCAACAGACGCAGCAATGTGTCCGGAATAGCCGTGTCGCTGCTTTTGGCGGCCGCGAGGCCGCAGTAGAGCTTCAAAAACCATCGTTCGATCAGATTGCCGTCGACCTGTGTCAGAGGATGTGTGGCTTCCGGACGCTTATCTACGCCGTCGATCGCGCGAAACAATCTGCCGGCCGCCTTGTCCAGTTGGCTCAGTCCGGCGTTGTGCTTTTCGCACAAGACCTTTGCGACAAGCGCGTTGATCCCGATGCTCTGAAACGTATCCGGCGGCTGCCACAGAAGTCCTCCAACATGAACGGCACCGCCGCCGCCGATCGCGTCAAGAACGGTGCGCGAGATATAGTGCTCGCTGGAAATCTTGCCTTCGCAAGCGCCATGGCCGTGCAGGAAGCATCGTTTCATGGTTCGCCCGCCGTCTACGCCGCCAATCGTCTCCAGTCCTCTGCCGGAAACATCGCCGCGTAGTTTCGAAGCATGAACCACGCATAGGGCGGATCGTATCTTCGCCGGACGGTTTCGCCAGGTGTCCGTCCAAGCGCCTCGCAGCAAAGATCGATTCCTTTTCGGGCCGAGTTCTCGATCGCAACCCATTCCGTGGCGTCGCGGTCGGGGATGCAGTCAAGGAACGACAGATCGCGGGTTTCGAGCAGGTAGCCACCTAAAAGAACATGCACGCGATTATGATGTTTGGGACAAAGCCACTGATAATCATGGATGGCATCGTCGACGCCGCATTCGAACTGAAGCGCGAGCGGAAACGAATGATGCGCGTGAGTAACTTCCGGATCCGCATATCACACATGGCTGCGGCCGTTCGCGTATGAAGTCCCGGAATTCAGCTCGGGCCGTCTGAAGCCAGGCCTTTCGTCGGGCATTGAATTAGGCCCGCCCTTCAGGACTGCCGGCGGGCATCAAGGTTTCGACAACCGCGTTGCGCTCCGCGGAGTTGGGCTCACCGCACCGCTGGTAGTTGGCCTTGACATAGTGCGGCATCGGGTCTTCGCGCCGCAGCGGCACCAGCCAAGGCTTGACCCCGAGCGTCCGACAGGCGGCATAGCGAGCCCGCCCGTCCCAAATCATCCCTTCATAAAGAACGATTGGAAGCCGCTGGCCACGCGCGCTCATGTCTTGTCTCAGGACGCCATAGAGAGCGCCGCTCATTGTGGGCAAAGAACGCACGATCGGATGTACTTGGAGTGTTGGCATGAGTGCGGCTCCGAGCAACGATGCCCCTCCGAATCAAGAGGGGGTATGAATTATAGCACAATCTCGTCGTGTCCGTTGGCCGCAATCGGCGCGCGCGTCGTAAGAAAGATCTAGCCCACGAACTGGCGCTTGATCGACGAACGTCCCGCCGCACCGGTGATGCCGCTACGAGCGCGGCTTCGGCGGGATTGAGAACATAGGAAAGAAGCTTCTCTGGGTTTTGATACGAATAACATCGCTGGCGATGATCGTATTCGCCTTTCGGCGCTCGCCGCCGGCCTCGGTGATGACTTCGAGGTCCGGGTTATCGATGATTGCCGAATGGATGTCGTCGGTATGGGCAGGCGTGGCGTTGTAGATGCTCTCATAAAACGTGCCGACCTCTATCGCGTCGCCGAATTCCGATACAAGACGCGGAATGTCTGCCGTGAGCTGATCTTTGGCGGAGGCTCGTCCAGACATATCGAAAAGGTAGAGAGCACCGCTGTCGTGAGTGGGATCGTAAGAAAGCATATCCAGGCCTGACCGTCCGTAATGCGCCTGAAAGCTGCTATTTGCATGGAGTATGTCATTGTACCATTGCCGTGCCCTGTACGAGTTCGCGAAATGGATCAGCCAATATCGCCAGCCATCCGGGTTGTTGATCGAGAACGGGCTGACGAAGGGGGCACAGCTCCAGAATGCGCCGAAGACCAACTTCTCGGCAACGCCAAGCCAGGTCTTCTTGTTCATGCCGCCTTCGAGGTTCTTTAAGTCGGCTTCGCTCAGGTCGATGGCGGCGAGTTGCGACGCCAGTGCCGTCGGCTCTTTTGCCCGCAAAAACGCGAGCAGAGACTCGATTGCAAAAGTGTAAAAGATTTCGGCCGACGGATAGGAGCGCATGATGTCAATCAGCGTCGAGCGATTGACGCGACTGTGTCCGCATTGGTCGAGATTGAATACGACGTTGCGAAATCGGCCCTGTTGCAGCGACTGCTTGATGCCGGGATAAGCCGTCTCGAATTCGTCGCTTCTGTATTCGACGCTGATGTGCAGCTTGGGATGATGTTGCCTCACTTCGGCAAGAAGCGGGGCGACATGGGTCTTCAGAATCTCGATCGCTTGCAGACTGGCGTCGTTGAGAATGAGCAAGCACTCGATTTCAAGGGGTTTCAGACCGTTGGCGGATCTGTAGATGTTGAACCGCTCCACCGCGGCCTTCAGCTCCTCGAGGAAGATCAACGGCGAGCCGGGGGCGCCGCAGCTATATTTTCCGGCGCCGGCGAATCCTTCGACGATGGCCAGCCGGAATTTCTCCTGTTGAGGCAGTTGGCAGCGAACGGTCAGGTAGCGAGAGAAATATTCTCTAAGTATTTTGTGTTTGCGCTTTGAATGCTCTTCAAGCTTTGCACCGTCAGGCCACTGATAAGGCTTTTCAACCATTCTCCCCCACTAGCCGGCGCCCATGGCGTGTTCTGGCATCTGATCCCAAAATTGACCGCGATATTCGCGTCCATTCGCCTTTTTTGAGCGGCGCTTGTTGTCTTTGCCCCATGTTCCCCACTGCTTGAAGAAGAAGGCCGTTCGTTGCCGCACGCACTGCGCATAGATTTCGTCGATCCACTCTTCCCTGATCGGCCTTGCCGCACTGCCGCTTTCTCCGCCGACGATGGCCCAATCGATGTCCTTTAAATCAATCGGGCCGACCGGTCCGATCAGGGGTTCGAATGAAATGAAGCGGATTGCGGCCGGTACGGCGCGAAGATCGTCGGCACGATCGCGCACTTCCGCGTTCTCAATACTGGTCCCAAGCCAGACGTTCGGGAGAATCGTGTCCACCCGATCGGCGACAAGTTGAGCCATGCGCCGCGGGCGCTTGGTGAGAATCTGATAGTTGTGCTGCGGGGTCGCCCGCATAACCTTCCAAACATCCAAAATGAACTGATCCGTGACCTGCTCGTGGAACAGATCGCTCATTGAGTTGACGAATATCTTCTTCGGCTTCTTCCACCCGTAAGGTATGTCGAGCGCCGCTCGATCCTCCCTGACCACGCCGTTCCAGACGGTCCGCTTGCCGCTGCGCCGCGTTAGACCCTCGTACTTCTCGACGCCCATGGCTTCGAGACGCTTGGCCATCTGCATTGCATAGCAATTCGTGCAACCGGCCGTGACGATGGAGCAGCCCGCGACGGGATTCCACGTTGCATCGGTCCATTCAATATGCGTCTCGGCCATGCGACTACTCGAAGTTACTAGAGTGAGAAGTATATCAAACTAAAGAGAAGTCCTCACCAACTCAATAATGCCTTCAGCAGGATCGAAAAAACAAAGCAATTCTTATCAGTAGCTCGCTTCGTGTGAACCTCTCGCTGCCTACAATGCGCTGAGATCGTCCGGTACGTCGCCGAACTTCCTGATGATCTTTGCATCGCCGAAGTCGCCGGTGGCGGGATCACCTGTACGGCTGAAGTCGACAGCTCCGACATGTCCCGGTTTGCGCGACAAAGCTTCCGCGCGCATGACGACCGCCGTCGAGTTGAAGCATTCGGTTGGCTCGCCGGCCACGATGCCGTCGTCGGCAGCGACGAAGGGCAATGCCACGAAGTAGGTCACTTGCGTCATGGTATGCTCCTAGCCGGAATATGTGCGAAATCGCCCGCGGATGAAGGCGTGCGAGACCGCCTTGTTCAATGCCTCGTTCTCGGATTCCAAATAGCTGTTCGCAACGATGAGCGCGCGAATGGTCGCGCGCAGATCGCTGCCGCATGTGTCGATCGCCTCGTCGACGGCAGCCTCGAGATCATCCGCGCCTTGTGCGTTCGGCTGAGATTCCGAGGACATGGCGCCGTCCCTGATTGACCGGGCTGGCCCTATGTTCTTATTTTGTTCTCATGAAGTCAAGCTGCCGTTTCACCCCGCCCTGGAGCCTGATCCGGGAAAATTCCGAGTATTATGTTATCCGGACGAAGGCCTTGTCCGACGTTTCGGCGCTCTTGTTCGACCGCCGCGGTGTTGCGCGCAGCGTCAAGCGCGCCGATGCGACGGGTGAGGGCCTTGATCTCGGCTGCGTCGTTGAATTTCAGCCGCGGCCAACCGTCAATTGCTTTTGCCAGGCGTCGCAGCCGGTGAGGGCGGTGAAATCCGAGCCCGGGAATTCGATAATGCGCAAAATACTTCGCGCCGGCAGCGGCTCTATGGCGCAGTCGGTGTGCAGAACAGGTTCACTCGTCTGCAAACCGTTCCAGATCAGGAATTGCCGCGCCACTTTCATGTCCAAAAATGACGGCCCTCGGAGACTTGAGATCGGCACCTCGGCCTCAACCAGGCAAGGCGTGCCGATGCCGGCAAGGAGCGGGCCACGAACGGCATGCGTATCGTGCGAATTATAAAGAGACTCGCCACCCCAGTAACTCAGAAGATCCGAAAGCCCGGTCTCGCTGTCCAGGTTCGGCGGGAAGAAGCAGAACCAGATGCGGCCGGCCCGGTTCTTCTCGGCGGCCTCATTGTCGGCTATCAGCTCGGCCGCGTTCGCGGCATCCAGCAGGCCGCCGTCGCGCAAACTCTCGATGCGTTGGTGAAGCATCGCCTCGTTCGGCAACTGCATGCCTGACGATCGTATCCGTGCGATTTCTGGTCGGATCAGCCGGGTGCAATGATAGCCGTGGAGGGTGTAGTTGTTGAGGACCTTGCGCAGCTCGCCCAGCGCGCGATCATAGTCGGGGCCGGACACCGACTCGCCGCCTTGCGCACCGATCTTTTGAAGCTCCCAGGCGCGAAAAACGGCCTGATGCCGCCGGAGATGATCGAGCAGCTCGTCAGGCCAAGTGTCTTGTTTGTTCATGTCCATGGCTGAAGATCGCAGCCTGCGCTGACTTTCGCAAGGCGATTGCGCGCGCATCGGCTGATGCTGTCGTTCTCGCTTGGGACCGAGTCGCTCGCTATATTTGAAACTGGCCGAAGCTCGGAGGCGTTTGGCGGTGGATATCGACGAGTTCAGAAATTCCCAGATGCGGCTGTACGGGCTCACTAAGGCCGATGAGAGCTATACGTTCTATCACGACGAGACCAACAATATCATCAAGCTGCATGTCGGCGTCCAAGGCTTGAACGTCGCCGAACTGAAGGTCTTCGTTCTGGGCGGTGTCGTGCACGAAGGGGCGCCTCGTGCCATCGACATCGAGCCCTTGCGTGCGGCCATGCGCGTTCAAAAGTCGGCGCCCGAAATCAAGCTTAAGCACGTTGCGAAGGGCGACTTTCTTGCGGTGTTGCGCTCTGCCAAGCTGACGACGGTTTTGCGCTGGATTGCCGACAACGGTTTGATGATCCACTATCATGACCTCGACCCGCTCTATTGGTCGATCGTCGATATCATCGATTCTATTTTGTCCGAACTCCGCGATCCTGTGCTGATCCAATATCATGCGCTGCTGAAGAGCGACCTGGCCGCGGTCCTGAGAAGCTATCTCGCGGCAACGATCAATCTGTTCTATCGCTATAATTATCCCGACCTGGTCCCGGAACATCGCAAGCCGTTCCTGAATGAACTCGTCGATCTGCTGAACCATAGCGTTGACGTGCTGTCACCGGTCAATGCACGCATGTTAAAGAACGTGCTCAAGGCCGGCCGGAGCCTGGAGAGTCTTGATTTCATCGAAGGCTATCCGCCCCATCTGCTCATCGATGACTTCAGTACCTTCTACATGGGCAGGATTGCCATATTCAAAAATTCCGCACACGTCCTCGACATGGAGGAGTCGATCCGCGACCGTTTTGAACGCACGCCGCTCACCAGCGGTGGCAAGCCGGTCACTCACTATCGCTTCGCGGATTCCAAGGCCGAACCCGGCATCCAGCTCTCCGATATCGTCGTGGGCGTGCTAGGCAAGATGCACACCTATTTCACGGAAACGGCTGCGGAGGAGATTGCGGCGGATCGCGCCGGTCTAGCCGGCACCAGCTTGCAGAATGCCGAGCTGCTGCGCGATCTGATTTCTGCTTCGCACGTGGCCAACATAGCCTTTCTGAATCATGTCTCGAGCCTGCACGATCTCGACAAATTGGACCTATTCCTGCGCTTCTACGACGGGGCCCACGCCGCATGATAACCGTCAACGCGCAGCGGCGAGCAGTCGGGATAACGTGAAAAACATACCTGTCGAGAAGTAGCTGCGAAGGCGCCAGACTCTACCATCTAAGCGCGTCCGCGATCTCGCGGCTGGCTTGATGCGATGGTTGCCCGTTGTGCCGCTGTAGTGGTGAACGTGCGCGGCCAATCGTAATTCTTGCGGTGGACTGGAGTACGCGGAAACAGCGTATCAGTTGACCAGTAGCGCAATTTATGCATAAGTCGATATTGCCGGCGCGATATCGCAACAGGCCGGGGCGAGGTCCAAACTCGCTCCGGTCCGCGCTGGATTTTAGTAGGTGCCGGAGGCGAATGAGCCAAGATACGTTCTTGAAGGAAGACCTTGCCAACCTCCGTAAGGAGATGAGGCTTACGCAGCAACAGATGGCCGACGCCCTCGGCATGGCGCTGCGCGCTTATCAAAGCATCGAGTCGGGAGAGTCTGAGTATCGGTTTATTCATCGACTGGCGGCTGAGCGAGTCGCGCTCATGATCGCGGCGGACCGAAAGGAGCCCATGCTGGCACCGTCATCCGTTCGCGATGATGCGATTGAACTGGTTCGCGTCGGCCGCCTGACCGGTGCCCCGGTGTTCCAGAAAGCGCGCACTGACGACGGTAATGACAAGGCGGCGTCCGCTGAATATCAGGCCGCGGGATTCCGCGCAGCCTATGGCACCGTCGGCGAAGTGGTCTTGCTCGCAAGCGCGATCGACAGCCAGCTCAATCACGTACTTATACAACTGCTCCATCTTGTCGAGTCGCCCATGCTCGAGGCCGTGATCGCTACGCTGGATACGGTGCGCAAGATCGAGATGCTGAAGGAGCGGTCGACGTTTATCGCGCAAACACGCTGGCAAAAGCCGGTGCGGATGTATGTCGAGAAGGTCGAGCGCGTATACAAGTGGAGGAACATCGCCTGCCACACGCCGATGATTCCGGACGAGAAGCACGGCGCGGTGTTCGTGCCGACTGCGGCGGCCAAATTGCTGAAGGGCTTGCAGTTGAACGAGCCGGTCGCAAAGCGCGTGCCTTACTCGGAGCTGGAAGCCGCGATCAAGATCGGCGAGTCCGCTCTGGCGGAGGGCATGAGCCTCATAGAGAACTTTCAGAAGGTAAATATCGAGCGGAAAAAGCGCTTCGGTTGAATGGGGGAGCATGGCCGGGTTTGAGGAGTTCGAGCGTTGCATGGCGTGGCTGACGCAAACGGAACGAATGTCGGGTTGCTGACATGAACGAGACGCTTCGTAATCTATTCGTCAAGCGGCTGATCGAAAACATCGAGGTCATCGCGCCGGGGCCGCGCTTCGAGCGGTTCGGCAACGCTTATGTCGACTTCTATTTGGGGGTTCCCTTGGGCCATCGCGGGCTCAATGCGCTCGGCAATCCGGTCGGACACACGGTCGATACCGTATCCGATCAGGGGCATGTGGCTGCCGAATATACGATCGACAAGAAATACTTCGATGGCGATATGGACAAGGCGCGGAACGATTTCGAGCATGCGCGCAAAAAGCATCCGAACGCGAAGGACGTTTTCCTCTTATGCACCGAGACTGCGGGGCCAAAGCGATACAGCGAAATGGTCGAAGAGGCCGCCAAGTACAGGGCGAAACATGGCGTAAGCATTCACCTTCATGATGGAAGGCGCATTGCAGAGACGATCGTCGACCGGCTGCTGGGAAACGACGCTGTCGTCGAGCGGCTCGGCGAATATTTGCCCGCGTTGGGGCAGATTCGCGACGAATACGAAGCCAGCAACCTCGTGCCCGATCCGGGTAACGGCTATCTGGCGCGTCCCGCGGTGGAGAAAGCTGTCGCGGATGCGCTTGCCGCCTCGTCTTGCGTCAAGGTCGCTGGGATGGGTGGCAGCGGTAAATCGCAATGTGCAGCCGCGGTCGCGGCGGCTCAACGGCAGCAATACGATCTGATCATTTGGTGCGACGCAAGCCAGCTCAGGCATTTGGAGCAACTCGCAAGCCTACCTGTGGCGCGGTCGGGTGTCAGCCGGAACGTCGTCGCCTTGCTCCGAACGATGCGATGCCTGCTCGTTCTCGACGATGCTCGGGTCGTGTTCGACCGGGCGCGCGTCGTCGGCATGTGCGGAACTGGTTCGAAGGTCCTCATTACAACGCGGCAGGCGGATGCCGATGCCTATTTGATCCCGCCGCTCGAACCGGAAGACGCGCGCGAAATGCTGGGCAGTGGCATTGATGGCGGCTGTCCCGCAGAGGTATTCGACGCGGTATGGTCGACGATCGGCGGTCATCCACTGACCTTGCGGTTGATGAATGCCGCAGTCTCAGATCGAACCGCGAGCTGGCAGGAACTGGTTGCCGACTGCCAGGCCGTGGCGGAATTTGTTGACGACCGCCAGGAGCGCATCGCCGATCGGATCCTTCGCCGGTTGATGCCGGCGCTCAATCGCGAACTTTCGCTATTTGCCTGGGCGGGACAGCCGACGTGCGATCGCGGATTTGCCAGGCATGCCATCCAGCCCGTTGGACTGCGCAAGCTGCAAACCTATTGCCTGACGACGCCCGACGCTGGCGCCAGCGTGCGGATACACGACATCGTCTATTCGTGCCTTGGCTCGACGCCGGAACTGCTCACTGACGCGCGCCAACGCGAGCTCGGCGACGCATTCGAGGCCTATATCCGCTCGGTCTACAGTCTCGACTTGGAGCTTGTGGCTGTCTGCTACGGAATGAAAGCCGTACTCGAACGCCTCGTTCGCGCGGGCGATCGCCGTCCTGCTTTTCTTTATTGCCTGCTAATGGGCTGGGACCCTGCCGAGGTGGACCCTGCCTTGATGGGCGACATCCATGCCTATGCGAAAAGCCTGGGCGGCGTGCAATCGCCCGAGCCTATCGCTATTAGCGTCGCGCTTGAAGCTATCGAGGCTCGTTACCGCCACGAGCGGCCGTCGTCGTATGATACCGCCAAAGCCAATTTGCTTTCCGCTCTGCCGATTTTCGACGAACTGGCCGCATTGACCGGATTGACGGATCGTTCGCAGGCCGAAATTCAGCATCACCGCGGCAAGGCGCTGAAACTCGTTGGCGAGACCACCGAAGCGATAAAGGTGTTCGAGGCCGTATTGGCCGGACCGGTTCCGCTTCAGGCCGCGCGTCTGCAACTGGTCCGCATGTATGCGAGAGAGCGAAAGCACGCGGATCGTGCGCAGCAGCTCGTGTCGGAGATATTGAAGACCGCGCAACAGAAGCCGCAGGAGGTTGCGAGTTCGATCGTGCTCGGCAGCATTGAGTCGCTGTCCGGCGCAGTGCCGCCCGATCGCCAAAGGCTAATTTACGCCGACCATGGCGACATGATCGAGGAGCGGATACTGACATCAGCGATGGTAGGAGCGGATCAAGCCTATCAGGCATTTGCGGTCATCGGCCGCTACTGGGCATGGAACGAGCCGCAGCGATTCAAAAGCGTATTCAACTCGCTGCCGCGCCGCTCTGTGGCCGACGTGACGCGGGACTATGACCGCTCCGCTTATGGAGAAATCCTGCTCGAAATCGGTGGCGATACAGATATCCCTCAGCAAGAGCGTCAGATCATGCTGGAGGACTCGCTTGGATTCTTCGAGGCGATCGAGAAGCCTTCACCATTCCAACTGCGCAAAATGGGCGAAGTGCTCGTCAAGCTGTCAAAATGGGCCGATGCCGAAGCGGTGCTGCTGCCGCTGGAGGCCAAGCAGGAGCCTTGGCGCAGCTATTGGCTCGCGAAGGCAAGACTCGGAGCCGGAAAGGCTCAGGATGCGCTGCAGGCCGTGGACGCCGGGCTCCAGAAGCTCGATTCGTCCAGTCAGTATTTGAGCACATTCAAAGCACTTCGATATGATATCCGCGTGGACCTCGGTGACTCAGGGGCGATTGACGACCTTCGCGAAGCGGCCGCAAGCTGCACCAATGATCGGTACAAAGCCGTCTTGATGCAGCGTCTTGCTGCGGCTGAATGTGCAAAGCCGGCATGATTTGCCGAAGCCAGCCGGTCTATCCGGCAGCCGAAGCCCCCGGTCAATAGGCTCGACCTCACTGGATCAGCGTTTGGAGGATTTCACGCCCGCGCGGCGCGCTGTGCCTGCTTTTCGTTTCAACTTTCGGGCCTTCGCAGGCGGCTTTACTTCTGGACTCACATCGACGCCGAATTCGAGGATGGTCTCGCGACCGCCGTGCTTTGACAGGACGCGCTTTCCGTTGGAAATCGTGCGGCCGTCAAACACCAATAGGTAGCCTAGGTTCGTGTCCCGGTTTTTCATGTACTGCGTGATCTGCAGTTCGCCTGACGCCGCGCGAGAATGTCATCGGCAGGATGCGGCGCGGATCCGCTCCACTTACAATCAGATGCGCCAAACGGTGTGCGAGGGTGTTCGTCTTGCCGGATCCCGCTCCTGCTGTCACGAACAGCGGTGCTCCGACGTGAATGCTATCCGGGACGCCGTGTTCGACAGCTCGACGCTGGATGCTGCAGCCGAAGCGAGCATGAATCAGTTTCCCCGCTGAAATTCAACGCTCGATGATTTCCGCTGGAACCGCAACACGGTCGACCATCCTGCCACTGCCCTTTGGAGCGAATGGCAAATTCGGCCTTCGTCCCCTGCGCGACGGCACACGGTCGTCGAGCCGAGGCTACACCGTCGCCTTGTCCTCCTTGTCGGCGCCGCGCATGACGATCTTCAGCGCGTCGTCAGCCAGAGGGCGCTGCAGCGCCTTTGCCTCGTCCCAGGAGGAGCGCATCCAGACCTCGCGCTCCTCCTCCGTGGTCAGTATCACGGGCATCGCCTTCGGATGAATCGGCTCGACCACCGCATTCGGCGATGTGGTCAGGAATCCGTACACCAGGTGAGGACCGGGGATTGGTTTGGACTTTGTGCCGCGATCGCCCTTGAATTCAGTCCAGATGCCGGCGAAACAAAAAAGCGGGCGGTCGTTGCTCAGCGCAAACCACACGACGTCTTTCTTCTTTGTCTCGGGACTCGGCTCGCGAGCATACTCGGCAAAGCTGTTTGCGGGCACGACGCAGCGGTTCTCCGGCTTCAACCAGCCGCGCCAATGCGGTGACGACGTATTGCGGATGTTGGTGACAGGTGGGCCCCCGTCCTGGGTGGGGGTGGCATGCCCCAGCGCATCATCACCATCTCTCCGGCATCGCCGGCATTCCGGATTACCGGGGCTGGATAAATCCGAAAATACGCCAGGCATCGGCGCCAGATTGCCGACATAACGATTCATGCGGCTGAACAAAGCGGCGATCGCCGCTTGATTAGTGGTGATGCTGTAGAGGTTGCACAAACTGGTGAGCCTTCGCGTTCTTCCCTAGTCTAAAGTTGTTGTGCGGGACGCTGCCGTCGGCGCCGAATGTCGTATTTGATGGCCTTGGCGGCAAACGCAACCCGCCCCTTGAGCCGCTGCAAGCGTCGCCAGATTGGATGCGATCGAAAGCGGCGCTTACCGTTGCGCGGTACGGGCGGCAGCCACGCCGCCGCTGGCCCAACATGAACATTGATACCGTAGGCAAATTGTTGCTGATTGTAGGGCGCGCCACGATACAAGATCGCAGCACAGGTTTCTGCCAACTTCCGGTACAAAGCGTTATCGGTCGCGCATCCGGACAGAAGTGCGATCGTCATGCGCTCATCGCCGGCGGTAGCTACGACAGTTACGTACAGCGCCTTTTCGTCTGGCTCTCCAATTTCAACACTCCAGCCGGAATCGCGCAGCGGTCGAACCAGTTCGTTGATGCAGTCATCCGCTAGAAGCGCTCTTCGCAAAAGACCGCCGTCATCCGTGGGCATCACCGGCACCAGACGTCCATGTTTTTGGAAACGCCGCTGCTCGCGCCGCTTTAGTCCCATCTGCCCAAACCCGCGCGCCAAGGCTTGCTGCCAAAGCAGCTTGCTGTCCTCATCCATCACGGGGAAAATCAGCGACACATTGTGCGTATCGTCATGCCAGGATTCGATCAGCGCCAAGGTCGCCAAGACAACGACCAGGCGCTCGAAATTGGATGATTGTTGCCAAAGCGAATGTGTGCCGTGCGCGAACATGTGGCGGTTCAACCATGTGCCGCCGTCATACTCGTCGGTCTTCCTGAAGAAGGAATTGTGCAGCCAGCGGCGGAACGTCTCAAACGCAAAGACGCGCTCGTCCTGACCAAACAAATAGTCTTTGCTGAGATAATCAGCTGGCACCCACATTTTCTCAAAGTGACGCTTTGCGGCCGTTGCGATGGCGCGATCGACCACACGGTCAACTTTCGTCGGGATCGAAACATCCTGTTCTGAAGGTGACGCGATCCGGCTCAGGCTGCCTTCGATCGCGGGTATGAGTGCTGCAATGCTCGACGCACGATAGCCATTATAAAAGGCGAGGTACGCTTCCCGCGCCAGGGGACATAACTCACTGAGACTGCGGGCTTGGGGCAAAATTTGCGCGATGCAAATTGCCTGAAACGAAAGCGTGTACAAAGTGGAGGTGTGATACTGAAACCACTGCAGAGCTTGCTGCCGCGAACTGTGTCTTGCCGTGGCAAGAATTTTGGCGACGTCGCGCTTGGGAACCCACAGCGGCGAGAACCACTCCATCTTCTCCCACAGCGCGGCCTCGGCGTCCGCTAGCGCGCGCCGGGACGACCAACTCGGGTCGTCCTCCGTTGGACTCTTCGGAAAACATGCTTTTGCGTCGCCGACGCTCAGTATGATTGCCGGGATCGTGGCAAAAGCTCCGACTTCGCGTTCCTCGACGCCGGTTACATTAAGTCCGCGCTCCCGAGCCCAGCTCTCGATCAATTCAGGAGTCAGGGCAGCGAGCGATGGCGCGTTCAGCGCGCGACGCCAAATGCCCTGAAAGTGTTCACTAATATCGGATGTCATACTGGCGCCCTGCCTTGCGAATTTCGGACCTTGCCTCTGGCGGCTGGCCTCGGTCCAGATTGACCCGACCAGCTTGTTGTTCTTATTTTGTTCTAACGGAGGCAGCCCGCCGTTTCAAGCCGCCCTGGACTGTGGTCCGGGAAAATTCCGAGTGCTACGTGGTCAGGGAACCAATGGCGTGACCCTCGGCTGGGTCTATTGCGGTGACGACAAGCAGCGGTACAGCTTCGGTGTCAGCAAGCTGTCGTCAGATGAAGCGCGCCGCGTCGGCAGGGCGTTCGCGCACATCCCGGAATTCATGATGCCGCGCCAGGGCTTTTATCCGCGCGGTGGCGGGCCGCGCTGGCGGGCCGACCGGCCGTACCATGTCGCGCTGGAGGATCGCTATATCCGGGAGCACTGGGACGAGATCGACGCCCTTTGCAAGCTCAACAGCCTGCCTTTCAACGCAACCGGTGAAGTCATCGAGAATGGTGGCGTCTGGAGAGTCCACGAGTTTACTTGGCAGATGGATGCCATCCTGTTCTGGGCACGCTTCGAGGGACGCTGGCTGCGCGGAACGGAGTTTCATTTTCCCGAGTTGCCCGAGAATCTACCGTCGCTCAAGCCGCTCACAAACTGGCCCAAGTTCAATCCGCGAAATCTGCGCTGACTGCTGGTGTCCCCTCATGATCGAACGCCTCGGATTGCTCTTGCTGCTTGTTTTGCTGTCAGGCGGCGCCGTGGCCGACAATTTCGTTGGTCAGGCCAGCGTCGTCGATGGCGACACACTGGAAATTTACGGCACGCGCATTCGGCTGTGGGGCGTCGATGCGCCGGAAAGCAGTCAGCTCTGCCGCGGCGAGGACAGCTTGCAATTCGTTGCGGCGCGGAGGCGGCGAATGATCTCGACAGCTACATCGGCCGGCGTCCGGTCAACTATGTTCCTCTCAACCTGGATCAATATGGACGCACTGTTGCCACGTGTTCGATCGGCGGCATTGATCTCGGCGAATGGCTCGTGCGCAACGGTCTAGCATTGGACTGGCCGCAATACTCCGGGGGACGATATGACGCGGCCCAGCGTGACGCCGAGCGCGCCGGCCGCGGACTCTGGAAGGGCAGTTACGTCGAGCCCTGGCGCTATCGCGCCTGCACTCGCGCCAACGGAAGGCCATCCGCCTGCTCAGATGACGCCAACGCGCATCCCTGAAACCTGCTACGAGGCGGCACTCAATTATCCGCACCTTGCGAGCCGCCGATCGAACGTCATCGCGAGGGCGAATGACGCGATCTCATTCCGGTTTCGGGAGCAGGTCCAGATAACCGCCATCACCCAACGCCGCCATATAGCTGATCGTCTCCGCAGCCAGCGAACGCCCCCTGCCGGAGCCGCTCGCGATCCCGTTTGCCAGGATGAGACGAACCTCCGCCTGCTGGGTCATATAGACCCATCGATCAAAGCGAGGGCTTTTGGCGAGAGCCGCGAGGACCTCGACGGCGTGTATCCGATGCTCCGCGGAGAGCTTCGCTAGATGCCGCAGCACGCTATAGGGCTCCGAGGGCGCAAACCCGATTGCCGCCATCGCCAACACCTGGTTCATCAGCCAAGGGCCGTCGATCTTGCCATTGAGGAAGAACTGCCCGATCGTCCCGATCTCCTCGCGAAAGTAGTCGGGGTTCGACGACGCCTTGGCGGCCGCGAGCCTTCGGTCCCAGTAAGAATACGCGCGCGCCCGGAATGGCTCGGGAAATTGATCCGGCGGCTGTCCAAGCTGCGTCCCGAGAAACCACATCGCGCTTTTTCGTGCGCTGGCCGGTGCAGTGTCCCAGAACAATTGGAACACCTCGTCTGGCAGCGCTGACCAAATGTAAAGAACGACGAGGTAATGCGCTAAACGTTCTTCGACATGGGTGCGATCGTCCGGGCCGTCATCGGCGCTGAGGCGGTTGATTTCGGCGACGTAACAATCGCGCATATCCGCGGCCAGATCCTTAATAGGGCCGCTATCGTTGGCGAGATGCGAGATCCAGCCCGCATCACGCAGCGACAAATCACTCGCAGGCAATATTTCAGTGATGTGTCGGCGGAACCAGGCCTCGTCAAAAAAGAACAGCCAGTTGAGATAGCGTCCGACCACAGCGCGGGGAATGCGGCCAGTCGGCGTGTCGTCGGCCAATTCGGCTTCCAGGATCGTTCGCAATGCCGGAAGTCTTTCGAGCGCTGCTCGCGGCGCTTGTCCGATCGGGCTGCTATCGTCCTTGCTGAGCCAGAACAGCACGAGGACGACAAGCTCGACCGTCATGCCGCGCGCTGTGCCTTGCGCTGCGAAAAACGGCGAACTCCGATAGCTCTCCTCGAATGACGTGCTCTCCGACAGCCGCGGCGCCTGGCGATAAAACGCGGATACCAGCCGTGTGACCAGCTCCGCATGCTTGAATGGGATGCCCCGCGCGCCCTGCCGCAATCCCGATGCGAGGAGAGCGGCTCCGGCTTTCAGGCACCACGAGGTATCCGCATCGTCGCCTTCAATGCCGCTTGGCACGTGCTCCGTTGATTGAATGACGCTTGCGACCAGCGACACTGCGCCGTCCCAGTCCAACGACTTCCGGTTATTGGATGCGTTCTCTAACCCTTCCAATACTCTGCGAACATAAAGCAATGGAAGCCCGGCAAAGCGCGGCGCGTTTGCCGAATACAGCTCCGGATTTTCGCCAGCAGCCAGCCGCAGTCCCTGCGCCAGCGCGGTCATGGTCTGACGCTTCTCTTCTGGTGACGGACGCCATGCCTGCAGAAAGGCGATGATCTTATCGATGGGCGCTGCCTGAAAATCGGGAGCCTCGGGCGGTGGCGCCTCCGGCTCGTCAAATCCCCGCCGCCACGCGTCGGGATCGCCAAGCTCCTTGACGGCCGCCGTCACTTGCGCTTGCCGGTCCTCGGGCAGCACCGAGCGCCAGCCCCACAGAATGTCACGCACCGCCGAAAGCCGAAACAACCGCTCGTCTTTGGCCGTGACCGGCCTCTTGCTGTGGGCCTCAAATCGCTGCTTCCATCCTCCGATGTACTTATCCGGAACGCTGTCCACACATGCCAGCACACGCTGCTGCATCGCCGGCGGCAGCGAAGGAAACCACGCTTGTGCCAGCGCGGCATATTCCGTGCTGCACCAGCTTGCTTCGATCAAATCGGTTTTGGTGAGATACCCTTCGGCCAGTTCGGGCGCGTGACCGGGATAAAACGACAGCACGTGAAGCGCCAGCCGCACGAATATCTTCGCGGGATGGCTGGTGATTTCGAGCATGACCTGCTGCGTGCACGAAGGGGCGGTCTTGATCGCAAGCTTCGCCGCCTGGATAATTCCGCCGACCAGGGCGTCAATGACGTCATGCTTGACGCCGTGCTCGGAGATCTGTCCCGACAGGTAGTAGGTGTAGTCAGACGGCGGGTCTTCGCTGAACTTGCCGCTAATTCGCACCGCTCGGTCTAGAAGGCTGCACAACAGACCAACGGCTTCAACGCCGCACGCCGGAGCCAATGCCTTCACCGTGTCCGGCAGGAAGTGCTCGTACATGTGCTGGCTGAACAACGTGGCAAGGCGCCCGCCGTTGTCGAAGACCTGAAACAGCACGCGCGCCACGCGCAGCGCCGCAGCTCCGTGGCCAGCTTGCGCCAGCCGTCGTAACAGGTCATGTGGCGCTTGCGCCATAACGAACCGGGCATTGCGCGTCAGCCACGTCTCGGCGAGGTCGACCAATGGCGCCGCATCATCGGCAGGGAGTGCCGCCAACACTTCAATGCCCAGCTGTTGCACATCGACGTGCTGTGAAGTGCCGACACCACGCAGCGCCTGAACGACCTGGCTGCGGACCTCCGGGTCCTCCGAGCCCGCCATGCGCACTAGATAGCGGCCCGCAGGCCACTGGCGCAGCAGCAGCCCATCACCCGCGTCGTCGTCGGCGGGCAAGGTCGGCCCCACCAAGAGATTCTCGGCCGCCAAATGAGGGAGCCAGTCCGCGGTCTGGAGTTGATTGAAGAAATGCCACAGCAGCGGTAACGCACCAGGTATTTCTTTGACGAAAATCTTCACCGCCGCCGCGCGATCCGCCATCGCGACGAGCTGGTCAACGCGTTGCATGAAGGCGGCATACTTTCCTTGAAGCGCGATCATCAGCCCGCGGACGACCGTGTCGAACGGTTGCTGCCATTCGAGCCGAAACTCTTCATCGACGACTAGAGACCGATAAAAATCGCGGCGGTGGGCCTCGCCATGGGCCTGAGCAATCGAGATCCATGCCCTGGCGATATCGCCGTCAGCGCCAAGCCCGAGACGCGTCACGATCGCCTGAATCTCCTCCTTATGGCTGCGGCGCGGCCGCAATTTTTCGACGGCGCGGTTGACGGCGTCATCCTTGAAGCCGAGCGCGCGCAGTTGCTTCCTGGCCGCCTTGAGTCGCGCTTTATCCTCGGTCGTCGCCTCAAGAGCGACACCTATTGGCCCTGCCAGCGTCTGCCGCAGGACTGAATCGAGCTCCCGTATGGCATGGCCAGCTACCGGAACGGATACGCGAAGCGGGATCGCGCCCGAAGCCACGCGGCAAAAGTCGACGTAGCGATCGGCAATACTCTTGCCGAGCATTTGCCGCATCAGCGTCGCCGTATTTTGCTGCTCTGGTGAGAGGTCGCCTCTCTTGGTGGGCTCGTTCATCTAACGCTGTCGGTTAACGCCCCGCGTCTTGGCGCGGCGGGAAATGAATTCCCTCATCAAGGGCAGAAAAAAAGCCTTGCTGAAATGGCCAAGCAGCGGCTCCGGTTCAAGGTAGAACGACTGGCCGATGATATCCTGATTGTACTCGTCAAGAATGATCCAGAGCCGCAGCGTGGCATCAAGCCCTGCGCGTCGCTTTTCCATTTCTGGAATTTCGGCGGCAAAACGATCGGAAGAGGGCGGCTGGCTGGTGATTGGAAACAGCACCAGGATATCCTCGCCCTTGGGCCGTGCAATCCGCACACCCACAGCGACCGGACGGTGCTTGCGACCTTCGGTCTCCCCTCGCTCGGCCTCACGTACCCACAGATAAGGAAAGCGGATGACACATCCGGTGCGAAGCTCGTGCTGGCTCACGGATCGTCACCGTCCCGCTCATAGGCATCGACCGCATTCTTAACGTCCTCAAACAGCTCGTCCGGCATCGTCTCAAGCCGGCCGGCCATCCTGGTGTCGGCTCTGGCCTTAAGCCTGCGATAGTCTTCGATGCTGAGCAGCACCAGGCGCGGCTTATTCCGCTGGGTAATGGTGACGGGCCGGCGCAGCGCCTCAGCAATGATGTCTCCCGATTTTCGGGACAGATCACTCGTCGAATATTCGGTCACACATCGATCTCCAACATTGCTGTAATATACAACATTGCTGTAATTTACGCAAGTGCTTAAATACCGGAATAGTCGATCCGCACCGGCCGTCTAGCGCTCGATCTTGCGCGGCTTCTGCAAGTCAGCCGGAGCTTTGATCACTCGATGCGCAGCATCGTCCTTTCGCTTTTCGGCGGCTGCTTTCCTCCGCTCTCGCCAGCCCGACAGCAGGAACACAAGCAGGCCGGGAATTCCGATGATGGAGGCAATGACCTGTAAGTCGCTCGTCACGTTCCGGCTGAAAGCCATGAACACAGGCCGATCCAGGACGACGAGGTTGATGATGCGCGCGTCCTCGGCATCGGGTTTTCTCGGAAATAGCTCGCCGGCCTTGGAGGATGGCAACGGCTTTTCGCGCACGGTCGGCGCATCCGTGATCCAGAACTGATCGACGATCCTTACGCTCTTATTCCCTACGGCCGAGGCAGTCACCAGGAAGGTCGTCGAACTACCGTCCTTGAGCGTCAAATCGATGCCGTCGGCCGGGACTATCTTTAAAGAGGGCCCATCAATCGCGATGTGCACCCGAGCGTTTGGATCGTGCTGATAGGTGCTCGCTACGTCCGAGAGCGAAACCGATATCGGTAGATCGTCGCCAAGATACAGCTGCGCGGGATGATTGACAGTGAGCTTATAGGCTTTCTCGGGGCTCCCGCCGTGTCCGCTTAGCGGCCCTAACGTCGCGTCCCAGATCTGAATGCCATCGGTCAGGTATGCGCTACGCGTCACCGTCAGGGCCGCAGTTAGCGCCAAGGACAGGCCTATGCCGGCGACACCGCAAGCCAGGAATGCGAACCTCCAATTTCTGATCCGTGCCCAGACAACAGCATTCTCGCGAGGGTCCGAGGGTAACGCTTCATCCGAATTCGTCATGAGAACGCCCGCGTCCATTCGTTGCGCAATCGAACCGTCATCGTTACCGCGAGAGCCACAATAAGCTGTCCACCCCGACTTTGAATATCGATTTCGGCGACCATGTCGGAAGGGCCGGTGTAGAACCAGCCATATCGCCCGTCATCGATTCGTAACACAAACCTCCGGACTCAAACTGCAATGGCAAGGAAACTAAGCATTCCGAGGCGGCTGTTCAAATACCGCGTGTTCAACAATCTCACGCTGGATATCATCATTGCCGATAATCTGTTCTATGCCGATCCAAGCACGTTCAACGATCCGCTCGATACACGGCCCTCGCTCAACACGGATCTTCCCACCCCAGACCTTGAACGTGCGTTGCGCAAGTTCGTCGAGCGCCGCGTCGGCGCGGAGATGAAAGCCGCCGCCAAAACCATTAGATAGTCGACCGTTAAGAAGCCGGATTGAGCTGAGCTGGAGAGTTGAGCGTGCGCCAGAGCGAGACCAACAATAGGCGCAAAAGTTCTCTGAACCAGGCGAGGATGCGACGGAGGTTGTGTCCGACGGCGGAGAGGACGACGTTTGCCGCATCGCCGGCGCGGCCCTTGAGGTAGCACCGGCCGAGGTGTCCTTCGGCTTTGAGGTGTCCGATGATGGGCTCAATGGCGGAGCGGCGGCGCAGCTCACGCTTGATGGCGCCGAAGACACCGCGCTTCTGGCCGGAGATGAAGACGCGACGGGGATTTTGCGCGTCGTGGCCGCGGTAGCCCTTGTCGACATAGGCCCGCTCGATCGCACAGCCGGTAAGTGTCTCGGTGCGGTCCATAACGTCCCGCAACGTGTGACCGTCGTAAGGGTTGTCGGGCAGCGACCTGGCATGCAGCACGAACAGGCCACCGGGGGCGCGGCGATTGTTGGTAACGATGGAGGCCTTCACGCCGAACTCGTAAGGCGCGGCGGCCTTGCCCTTGCCGATGCACTCCACCTCCGGGGCATGGAAAGAATAAAGCTTGAAGCCGCGCTGGCGCTGCTGCTGCGAGCGGATCTGCGTGGCCCGGCCAAGCGGGAGGGCGAACGCCTCCTCCAGCGTCGCCTGGCCTTCGATCTTGCGGCGGATGTCGCGGATGATCCTCCCCAGCCGGCTGCGCAGGATACGCAGCTGCCGCTGATGCCGGTTGAACTGTTTGGCATGAGCGTAACGGCCCGCCATCATCGCCGCGCTTTTGGCCACGCGACAATAGGATTGCCGCAGCCTGACCCCGTGTTTCCTCGCCAGGCGGTTCAGCCCCCGGATCGCTGCATGCAGCAGTTTGGCATCGGTCGGGAAGCTGATGGCCTTCGGTTGCACTGTGGTGTCGACCGTGACCCGCTTGAGGTCCTGGCTGCGTAACGCACCGGTCTCGTGCGCCACCCGAAGGCTCTCGGCCAACAACCGCTCCAGCTTGTCACCGAGCCGCTTGCGCCAATGGCTCAGGTCCGAGCGCTCGTGCGGGAAAACGTGCTGGAAAAATTCTTCGCCGGTGAAGAACTGGAAGTACGGATCGTGCACCCAGCGCTCGCACACCCCCTCATCGGACAGCCCGTAAATGTGCTTGAGCAACAGCAGCCCGATCATGAAGCGGGTCTCGATCCCCGGCCTGCCATTCTCGCTGTAGAGCGGGGCGATCTCGCTGTCGATCCAGTCCCAGTCGATCTTGCCGGCAAGCAGAACCAGCTCGTGCTTCATGTTGATGATCTGGTCCAGCCGTGCCCGGAACAGATCGTTCGATCCTGTCGTCTTGTGCTTCTTCGGCCGCATCGTCCCTCCGGTGCACCACAGAAGCACGGTTCACAGTGGACAGGAATCCACAAAACGAATTTGCAGGGTTTGCGGCCATCAAGCCTCAAATCCCTGCAATCTCAAACGCCATCAAATCCCAAAAACAGACTCCTGCTCAACCGCTTACAGGCTTGTTCACAGCCGACTAGATACAAAGGTCCGAAAACCCTGGATCACATCAGCCGGTTGAGCCGGTTGCAGGCTGATCAGGTCATTTCAGAGGTCAACTATAACGCCGGCGATCCAAGTTACGAGATGGCGGATCCTCATCAATATCTCCTTGGTCGCCAGCTCGAAAAAGAACTGCTGCTGCAATATGACAAGGGCATTGTATCTCTGGCTCAGCGCGTGACCTGCCCGCTGATGTGGAGCCACTATGGCGACCAGCATCGGGGTGTTTGCATTGGCTATTCGGTACCGCCCAATGCGCAACATGATCTCCATAAGGTCAAGTACGGCGGCAAGCGGCTTGTTGACGCCAGCAAGGTCCTGGCAATGCTCGATGGCGACAAGGATGCTGGTCTTCAGGTCGACGAGGCAGTTTTGTTGCGAAAAGCGGCGAGTTGGCGGTACGAGCAGGAATGGCGTTTGATCGGAGAGCGAGGTCTGCAGAATTCCCCGCTCGAGCTCGAAGAGATCATCTTCGGGATGCGTTGCACCGAGGCAGTGAAATATGCCGTCATCGCCGCCTTGGATGGCCGGAGCCGATCCGTGCGCTTCTATGAAATGTCCGAGCTCCACGGGACCTTCAATCTGAAAAAGTACCCATTGGACGAGGGAGAGATGAGGGCCTTTCTACCGAGGCGGTCTCGCGACACGGACGAAGCATTCGAGTCCGCCGCCTTTCCCGTCGCAGAGAAGTAGCCGCTGTGACGGTCGTCAGGGCGGCACCGGCCCGCGGCCGGTCACGCTCTACTCACAGGCACACGCCTGCGAGCGGAACCGCAAGAGCGTCTCCGCCCTTCGGGTGACGATCGTTGCCGCAAACATCTGCATAAGGGCAAGCGCAATGTGTCGCTCGCCGGAGGCACTCGCCCTCGGGCCCGCCGTCATCGCATGCCGGCGTCGCTATCACTGCCCTTCGGGTCGGGTGCCTTCTTAACCGGTCTCGCGACTGCACTCGGTCTCGGGTCCCGCCGCTGCGCGTCGGCGCTATGCTGACCCTCCTGCGGGTGCCTCTTTGATTCTCCCACTCTTGCGAACTGTCTTCACCTCTTCGGT
The DNA here is from genome assembly GCF_029952935.1 of Bradyrhizobium sp. Mp19. NCBI lineage: Bacteria > Pseudomonadati > Pseudomonadota > Alphaproteobacteria > Hyphomicrobiales > Nitrobacteraceae > Bradyrhizobium > Bradyrhizobium sp. Mp19. Next base: position 582,803 of record NZ_JASAUT010000001.1, read on the forward strand.
GCTTCCTGCATGCTCACGGTCGAAATCTAAGGAGCACCGCCCCTCACAGGGGTAATCCGGGCGCTCATGGTCATCATGTCCACGGACGGCGCGCGGATCTCGGCATCTTTCAGTCGCACGGTTCTGGTCGTCCTGGATATTGTGCTGCGGTCGTCATGACGGTGCGGCCGGATCTTCCTTGACGCCGCGGGCGACGATCCGGAGGCTTCCGTCCGGAAGCGGCCGCTGTAGCTTCAGGGCCTCGTCTAAAGGAGCCGTCATCCAGGTCTCGACCTCGTCCGGCGTCGTCAGGATCACGGGCATCGCCTTCGGATGGATCGCGCCTACTTCGGCGTTCGGCTCCGTCGTCAGGAACGCGAAGATGTCGTTGGTCGTCTCGCCTTCCTTGACCTTCCTGACGGACGTCCAATTGGTCCAGATGCCGGCGAAGCAGGAGAGTGGGCGGGTCTCGTCGAGCGCGAACCAGATATCACCGCCCTCGGCCTTGTTGAACTCGCTGAAGGAGTTAAAGGGCACCACGCAGCGGCTTTCGGTCCCGAGCCATCGCGTCCAGTGCTTGCTTTTCACGTTGCGGATGTTGGTCGTGCCGCCGTCCGGCTCCATTCTGAGCAATTCCTTGAAATCCACCGTCTTGCCCTTGGCTTGCAGCTTCTCGGCTCGCTTCTTGGTGGCGTCCATCAGTGCCTTTGACGACGACGGCATCCCCCAGCGCGCCGTCGCGAGTTCGCGGCCCTCCGCCCCATTGCGCACGATCGGTGCCTGGTAGTCTGGAAAAACTCCCGGCATCGGCGCCAGGTTGCCAACGTATCGGTTCACGACACGAAACAGCGCGCTGATAGCCGCTTGGTTGGTCGTGATGGAATAGAGATTGCACATTGGTCAGGGTTCGGTTCGAGGGTGGCGCGGCTGCCACGTCAACTGTAACAGAGTCGCGGATGGACGCCGGCCGGCCTTGGCGCATTTGCGGCAGCGCAGCCGGCTGGCGAGATCGTGCACGAAGGTGGTCGGCGGGTGCTTCATCGCCGCGAGGTCCACGTCGCTTGGCGTCTTGCAGCGCGCGCACCTGATCTCCAGCCAGGGGAAGCCACCGTTCACGGCCTGATCGATGGTCGGCGACGGATCGATCGGTTCGCCGTCACTCCACATGCGCTCGTTCCAGCTTTCGCAAAGCAGCCTATCGGCTTGCTGGATCATCGCCTCGCCTTTGGCCCGCATCTCTGCCGATTGGGTAGCCAGGATGTTAGCCATCGCGCGTGCCTTGCCGAGCTCTTTCGCCAGAGCCTTGCGATCGCCGCCCGACAGGGGCGTAGGGTGATACTTCGGGGCCATCCGGACATCCAGGCGCAAAGAGATCGGATCGGCAAATGCTGAGCGACTACGGCGTCTCGAACGCTGGCCAGCACCCGTCTTCTTCATGCCTGCCGGTACGCTGCTGGCAGGTGTTGTCGAGCAATCGCTGCGCCACGTCCTTCCAAACTGCGTTGCGGCCATACAATCGGACAGCATCGGCCGTCTGGATTTCTAAGGTACGTTCGCAGCGGCGGCAGGAGACGCGGAGCACGTGGCGCTGAATTTCGGAAAGACACCGCTGCCGCATTTGAGCCCCGGTCGTGCCGGCGCGAGGGTCTCTGAGGACCGATTCCCAGTATTCGGCTGGAAGCGGCGCCTCTGGAGCCGCAGTGGAAGGGCTCGGCCTACGGGCGGCTTCGGCGGCCAGCTTTTCCATCTGCTTCGGGGTCGGCATGCGCCAGCTCGCGGGTCGGTCGGTCATGCCTGAATTAGAACATAACAAGAACAAATGTCGAGTCCGACCAGGGCAGCTGCTGAGAAAAATCCTCCTATCGAGCGGGCAGCGATGTCGGAACCAAGCCGGTTGGTTCGTCTTGAATCCGGCATCAGTAATGGAGTTCCCGCGATGGCCCCCCGCGCCAACTGGAAAGGCTTCTTGCGTCTCTCCCTCGTCACCTGTCCGGTCGCGCTCTATCCGGCCACCTCGGAATCCGAAAAAGTCTCCTTCAACCAGCTGAACCGAAAGACCGGCCATCGGATCAAGTACGCCAAGGTCGACGCCGACACCGGCGAGGAGGTCGACAACGAAGACATCGTCAAGGGCTACAAGGTCGATACTGACACCTTCATCGAGGTGACCAAAGAGGAGCTTGAGAACGTCGCGTTGGAATCGACGCGAACGATCGAGATCGACGAGTTCGTCGACCGCAGCGAGATTGATCCGCGATATCTCATTCGTCCTTACTACCTGCGTCCCGACGGTAAAGTCGGGCATGATGCGTTCGCCGTCATTCGGGAAACCATCCGCGAGATGAACAAGGTCGCAATCGGCCGTGTGGTGCTGACCAATCGCGAACATATCATCGCGCTCGAGCCGCTCGATAAGGGGCTGATGGGCACGCTGCTGCGCTATCCCTACGAAGTCCGTTCCGCGGACGAGTATTTCGATGGCATTCAGGATGTCAAAGTTACCAAGGACATGCTTGATCTCGCCAAGCACATCGTCAATCAGAAGGCGGGCCACTTCGAGCCGAACAAGTTCGAAGACCAGTACGAAACCGCCCTCATCGATCTCATCAATCAGAAGCGCGCGGGCAAGCCCATCACCGCGAAAGCGCGTCCTCGAGGTGAGAACGTCGTGGACCTGATGGACGCGTTGCGCAAGAGCATCGGACGAGAGGCGACGGCCCCGACTGAGGCGCCGAAGAAGCCGGCCAAGAAGCCGCGCAAGGCGGCCGCTGCGCAGAAGGAAATGCTGATGCCGATCACCGGCAAGAAAGCGGCCAAGGAGGGTGCGGCGAAAAAGCCCGCCGCGAAGCCGCAGCGAAAGTCGGCCTAGCCTATCGTGAAGCACCGGTCACGCCAGACGGTCACTCCTTCGTCATCCGCGCAGGCTCTGGCAGACCGTAAATCCCATCTCGACGAGGTCGCGTGAGACTATCGCGCTGACCGGCAGATAGGTGACAGCCGCGAGGCCGAACCAACGGCGCATAGAGCCGTCAACCTCGCGATTCGCAATGAGAGGGGACACTTTGCGCGCTGCAGGCCGCGCCACTGCGGAAGTTTATCAAGTTGCGTGATTTGCCCTGGGGGGAGTGTTTGGGCAGCGTAGTCTTTCAGCCTAATCAGTTTGGTTTTGGGAGAGAGGCGATCCATTGGGGGCGAGACGCAGCTATGGGTGCAGTGCACCGTCCGCAAAGTTTAACATGCTTGAATCCCCAAGCGGGCGAAACCGCGCTAGGATTAGATTTTCCCTTGGGGGGCTGCTATGTTCGACACGGCAACCACCGCGCTTTTGCGCGCGATTCTCGATGAAGTCTGTGAAAGCGTCTCGCACCGCGAGATCGGGGCACGTACCCACGTCGCGTCGAAAATCCTAGAGGCTGCGACGAGAGGCGAGATTTCTCCCGAAGGTCTCAAACAGATTGGTCGCGACGCCCTCTCGCACGCGCCGACGATGTGGCGCTGATCGCGGGGCGGGCGTGAACTTTCAAGTCACCGTCCTGAAGATTTGGTAGCTTATCCGGACGGCTTTGCCGTGATGGAGGACCTCAAGAGGGATATGGCCATCCTAGCAACGAGTGGCCGCGACTGGGCGGACCGGACCAGGCGCCCTCGCGGCGAGAGTGCCCGATCTCGACATCTTCTCACAAGGATTGGTCAAACGGATAAGCGGAGGATGGAAGATCACGTCCAAAGGACGGGCGTTGCTCGAATTGATGGAAGCGCGGCCAACGGCCTTGGAAAGGGCCGAGGCGCCCCCAGTTTTGGAGACGAGTGCGACCTCGCCGGCGCCTGTTCCTCCGCTGCGGCAGCCCGCCGGATCGTGCCAAGCGACGGCGCGAAAGACGTCAACGTCGGCGCGAGGCGCGCGAACGGGCAAGAGCAAACGCCTCTTGAGGTAACGACTGAGGGAAGAAAAATCCGCCAAATGGGAGCAGCGGTTTGATAGTCCCGGACTGTCGATTTGCCTCCCCAGCCCCAAGCGTACCGCCGTTACCTTGTTTGCGGCCATGCCGGCCCCGATCTACTCGGGACGGCGACTGAGCACGGGTCCTTCTACCGAGCCGGCGAGCGACAATATGGCGAGGAAATGGAGGCCGAACCCGCGCGGAAGAGCTGGCCGGGTTCCTTTTGAAAGGGCGTTGCGCGGTCGGTGAGGCGAGCTACTTCAGACAATCGCCATAAAGTTCACTGACATGCTCCCCAACAGTCAATCTTCACGAAGGCCATAATGTCCCAGTACTCACTCGATGTATTGCGTCAGCGCTATGTCGTTGAGAAAAGACCGCTCGAGGCCAGCGTCGAGCAGATCTTGCGGGCCGACACCCGCGCCGGAGCGCGGGCCATTCTGGCTTCAATCGACAAACGCCGCTTCGAAAATAGGTCGGAAGGGCAGCGCCTCCGCAAGATGCTCCGCTTCGAGACCTCTCTGTGGGAAACAGGCCATCATGCCGTGGCAGGCGTGGATGAGGCCGGAATGAGCCCTCTCGCCGGGCCGGTCTCCGCTGGCGCCGTGATCCTGAAACCGGGCACGCGGATAGTCGGAATCGACGACTCGAAAAAACTCGACGCCGCGGCTCGCGAAGAACTCGCGAAGGAGATCAAGGAAAAGGCGGAGTGTTGGTCTGTGGCGTTCGTCGAGGTCGAGGAGATCGACGCGATCAACATCTATTGGGCGGGCATCCAGGCCATGCAGCGTGCGGTCCGGGGGCTAGGCTTGACGCCGCAGCACTTGCTGATCGATGCGAAGCGGTTGAAGGAAATCGATATTCCTCAGCAGGCCATCATCAAAGGCGACGCCAGGTCCGCCAGCATCGCGGCCGCCTCCATCCTCGCGAAAGTCGAGCGCGACGCCGTCATGCGGGCGCTGGACCTGCGACACCCCGGCTACGGCTTCGCGGATCACAAGGGCTACCCGGTGCCGGCTCATTATGAAGCGCTCGCCAGACTCGGCGCATGCGCCGCTCACCGGCGGTCGTTCGGACCGGTACGTAAGGCTCTCGGGTTGCCGCCCTTGCCGCCATGGCCTTCGGCATCTGAGCGCGACGCCGGCTGAACAGGTCTACGCTTCGTCTCGGCGGCGCTATTTTCGCGACCGCTTCTTTTCGCGTACGACGTTCTTCGCGTTTTTGTCCGACCGCAGCCCGAGATAGACCGGCTGGCGCAGCTCGCCGTTGCTGGTCCACTCCGCGAACTTCACTTCTGCGACCAACGCAGGACGCACCCAGGTCGTGACCTGCTCATCCTTCACCTTGGCAGGGAACGGTGACTTGGCGGTTTTGAGCTTCATGAGCCTGCCGTGAAGCTCTTCGAGAACTTGGTGGCTGAAGCCGGTGCCAACGTGGCCTATGTACCGCCATGCATCCCCTTCGCGTACCGCGAGGACGAGAGCGCCGAAGAAAGGCCGGGTTCGCCTCGGCGCCGTGAAGCCGGCGATCACGACCTCTTGTCGCTGCGCGGTCTTCACCTTCAGCCAGTCGGCGGTCCGGCGTCCGGACGCGTACGGGCTATCGGCGCGCTTGGCCATGATGCCTTCGAGATGTCTCCGCTCCGCATCTGCGAAGAACTTCGTTCCCTTGCCTTTGCGGTGGTTGCTGAACGCGACGAGCTTGTGGCGCGGAAGGATGGCCTTGAGCCGCTTCTTGCGCTCGAGGAGCGGCAGCGCACGCAGGTCCTCACCGTCTGCGAACATGAGGTCGAAGGCGCAATACAGGAGCTTCGCCTCATGGCGCAGCGCGTTTTGAAGCAACTGGAAATGCGAGACGCCGTCCTTTCCGATCGCGACGAGCTCCCCGTCGATCACGGCATCGCCCTTCACGCCCTCCAGCGCTTTGGCGACCTCGATATAGCTGCGGCTGATGATCTTGCCATTTCGGCTGTAGAGCGCAACCTTGCCTCGCCGGATTTTCGCGATCATCCGGAAGCCGTCATACTTGTCCTCGAAAACCCAGCCGGGATCGTCGAACGGCGCGTCGGTGAGCGTAGCGAGCATCGGCTGCAGGCGCTTGGGCAGGGTCGACGTCCGGCTCATTCGAGGCCAATCCTTAAGAGCACGTTGCCAAATGCGTGGACGTCCTTCAAGGATTAGGGAACGCTTCGGGGCCGCGTCGTGTTCCGCAGGCTCCGTGGCATGCGACGTTGACGCTCGATTGAGGAGGGCGGATCAGACCGATGGCGAGAAAACTGAAAACCTTTCAGACTTCTCTGGGCTTCTTCGATCTGGCGATCGCCGCTCCGTCCATGAAAGCGGCCCTCGAAGCCTGGGGCCCCAACAGCAATCTCTTCCACCAGGGCGCGGCGAAGGAAAGCGACGATCCGGACGTCATCGCTGCGGCCATGAAGAAGCCGGGCGTCGTTCTCAGGCGCCCGGTCGGATCCAACCGATCCTTCAGCGAGCAAGCCGAACTGCCCTCCGATCTCGGCGGGGACAGAAGATCGACGAACGCCCCGCGCAAATCGAAGGGCCAAATTGCGAAGAAACCTTCCTCACGTCCAGTCGACAAGACGGCCGAGCGGAAGGCTGCGCTTGCCTACGAACGGGAGGAGAGGCGCCGGGAAGGTGAGCGGGCGAAGGAAGAGGCCGCCAGGCAGAGAGAACGTGAGCGCCGTCAGCAGGCGGTCGACAAGGCGCAGGCTGCGCTGGACAAGGCGGAGCAGGAGCACGCGAAGCGGGCTGCCGCCATCCAGGCCGAGGTTGAGGCTCTCGCGAAGAGATCGCAAACCGAAGACGATCGCTGGAATAAGGAGAGGGAGCGATTGGAAGCTGCGCTGCAGCGTGCGCGGAGTTAGTTTCTTGGCAGTTCTTGCTCGGCGGCACCGAGGGAAGGCAAAGGGTTGCCGTCAAGCAATCATCGTTCGGGGTCTGGTGCGCGCGCTGCGGCTCGGTTCACCGTGGTGCGGTCCCCTCGGTCCTCGGGACGCGAGCTCCATGACCGCTTGATGCAGCTCGGCCGGAATAATCAGCGGACTTTCGGGGGCTTGTTCGCCCACTGCCAGAAGCGATCGAACGCATCCATCACAGGTCCTCCCGTAGGCCCCGGAAGAAGGGGTGGCGAACCTTTCCCTCGGCCGACTTCACGCGATACTCGATCTCGGCCAGAAGCTTGGGTTCGACCCAGATGCCCTTGTGACCGATGCGCTTGGTATATGGCTGGGTCTTTCGGATGAGGGGTTTAAGCCGTTTCTGCAGATCGGCGGCCGAGACCTTGTCGAAGCCGTGGTCGACTTTGCCGGCGTAGACCAGATCGTCGCCCTTGCGCCGGCCGACGTAGATGCCGTCCCACTTCGTCCCATCGAGTGCGAAGCCGGCAATGGTCAACGTCTCACGCTGTACGCAGGTCTTTTTGACCCAATCATTCGTGCGTCCTGTTGGATAGGCGCTGCCCCGGACCTTCGAGACGACGCCTTCGAGGCCGAGCTTGCAGGCGTGCGCGAACATCTCGCGGCCGTCTATCTCGAAGCTTTCGCTGAACTGGATGTCGGTACCGCCTAGGATCTTCTTGAGTTCGGCTTTGCGCTGAGAGAGCGGTAGCTTCCGGATATCCCGGCCGTTCAGATAGAGCAGGTCGAACGCGACGAGCACGATGCTCTTCGACTTGCCCTTGAGCTCGTTCTGCAGGACCGAGAAGTCGGTCGTGCCGTCGGCGGCCGGTACCACGATCTCGCCGTCCACCACCGCCGAGTTCGCCTTGATCCGCCAGGCGTCGTTAGCGACCTTCTTGAAGCGATGCGTCCAATCGTGGCCGCGTCGGGTGAAGATCTTCGCCGTCTCATTGGCCAGATGGACCTGAACCCGGTAGCCGTCGAACTTGATTTCGTGAATCCAGCGCTCTCCGGACGGCACCTTCTCGGTCGAGGTGGCCAGGGCCGGCTCGATGAAGCCGGGCAAAGGCGCCTTGACGCCAATATTCGCCGGTTTTTGACGCTGAAACGCCACTGAAGAACTCCACGCTACAGCCGATTCAAATTGGCACAGTTCGAATCGTTCCGGAACCGCGGAATCCTTGTTGCGTTGCCTCGACGCCACGAACAGGAGGTATCCATGGCGGCAGCAAAGAAGTCGAAGACGGCGCGCGGGCGAAAGCAGGACCGGGCTCGGGTGGCCGGCGGGCAGGACTACGAAGTGCAGTACGAGGCGAAGAAGACACGAAAGTCGGCGCCGGCGGTGAAGAAGGCTGTCAAAAAGGTCGGCAACGCGCGCAAGCGCGTGGAGAAACGGCTCGGCCGCTGAGGTCGGAGACGGGCTGGCGTCGAAGCTTAGCGCCAGTCCTCCTCGTCAGAGGGGCATTCTGGGCAGGTATCACCAATCGAGTCCAGCACGTCGCGAACCGCGGCCTCCGCTGCCTGAGGGGAGACGTCTGCTGGCGGGTGAAGACGCGCGATATCGAAGGCGCGCTCTCGTGCATGCGGATCGGCGCGGTCCTGCATCCAACCGTGCTCCTCGCACTCGCGGATGGCGCCCGCTTCCTGGAGCACGTCGATAGCCCATCCCCGCAGCGTCCGTATCGCCGGCCTTCGCTCAATGGTCATCAGCATTGAAGTAGACTCCGAATAAGACGAATCCTGTAACCGCTCGTTTGTTCCGGCTGCTAGCACAAGGCTGGGATTCCCAGTCAGCAGAGGGACAACGTTTTCCCCGTTCTGAGACCACTGTGAAAAATGCCAGGCGGTTCTCGCAGGGTTGCCTGCATCACGTGCACTCAGGTCTTTCAGTGTCTGCGCGTGCGGCCGGAGCCGCACCGGGCTCTCGTGAACCGAGCCGCGCAGCGTCTCGGCCGTGCGGCTTCGATCCCTCGCGCCAGAGCTTCGGTGCTCCTCGCCGGGGGCACGCGGGAAAGGGGCCCGCCGTCATGAAGTATGCCGGCGTCGCTATCACTGCCCCGTTCCCGGGTGCCCTTTTAACCGGTCTCGTCGCTGCACTCGGTCCCGCGTGCCGCCTTCGGCGTCGCTATGCTCACGCTCCTGCGGGTGCCATTTCTCTTTAAGGCGATGCGCCCTGGCGCACGCCTGGTCGGGCCTGCGGCCCTATGACCGAGCTCTAAGAGCGAGTCTCGTCGCGCATCGAGATCAAGTTCACAAAGAGATAGAAGGTAATCCCGTCCGATGGTAAGAGCCAATATGCGATGCGGCGAAGTTTGTTGCCTTGAGCGGAAATCAACGTGCAAGTAACCGGCTATTGTTCACTTGGGAAACAGCTTGTCCCGAATGTAGCGGGACGTCGGCGTTAGCCTGATCCGTCGCGGCTTGCGCCAGACCGCCTTGTCGATCTCCTTTGTGTCACCAATCTTCAATTGGCCGGACGCTTTCTTAGCCACGAAAACAGCATCGCTCATCTTGCGCCCAGATCGGCGGTTCGTGCCCTTCACTTCCTTCCAGAGCTTCAACGGTCCGAGTTTGATTTTCGGAAGTTCTTCCGCAACCTCTCGACGAAGGCACGCCCTGTCACTCTCACCGGCACGCTTGCGGCCGCCCGGAAACATCCAGAGCCCGTCGCGAGGGCGTCTGACAAGAAGCGCACGACCGTTCTTCGCAACGACAAGCTTTGAGGATTTCGCCATAACCCCTCAAATCGGTTTCACAATCCGAGATCTGTTTAGGCCGCTTGGGCCGCTAAGAGCAGTGACGCGGACCGCGTTCCTTCTCTTCACAAAAGGAACTATCACGATGTGGGGCCGAGCTTGCATGATCCTGAGCGATCTATCGCGCAAACGTTCGTATGTCTTGGAGAAAGATCTTTGAGCAGTTAAGTTTTGAACTGCTTCAAGGAAGAGCAAGCTGGCATCGGCGAGGCGTTCTCGGTTGGGCAAGCCGCTCGCCTCTCATTCGGCGATGGCGATAGATTTTCTCTATCTCTCGTATCGGACATGGTCTTCAGGTACTCTCGATGAGCAATTTGATCCGACTCCGCTACAACACAATGGCAGACGAAAGCCCGGGCGGGGAGTGGAAATGGCGCGTGATCTTGGAGAGAGATGGTGGATACGAGGAAGTTCTCGTAAAGAAGCTCTCGATTAACGTGCCTTCATTCTCTCAAGCAGACGAGATGCCTATTGTGGGACGCAAGTATCACATTGCTTGCTACGGCGAATTAACGATAAAAGACGGACACGGAACCATATGCAAACCCAGGTAAGGTCGCCTTGGTTCGGGCTGCTCTCCTTATCACTTATGTTTTCCGGTTTGGCTCCGGTACAGCGAAGGTCGCCGCGGTTACGCGGATCTGCTTACCGCACAGCCGCGCGGCGATGCTGTTCATGGTGGTCATCACGGCATATATCGGATTTGTGAAAACGTCTCATTTCGAGCCCCAGCCGGTGCCGTAATGGGCCCTGCTCCGAACAAGGTCTGATGACGGTAACTGTCCCTCATGGACGATGAGACAAAGACACGACTTTGAGTCGAACACATGGACTTCGATGCTCAAGGGACTTTCTGGCTAAGATGCAGGTCGGTCCAACAATGCGGAGATCACCCGCAATTAAACTGAATGACTGCCCAGGAACACCTTCACTCAAGCAAATTCAACTGCACACAGGTTCAGGCTGGCACGTATGACGTCAGAGCTGGCCCCGGTTGTTTGGACAGCGCCCCGCTGGATTTAAGTGGATTCCTGCCGGGTTATGCTGAACGCGGGGCTTTACGATTTTGTCGTTGCGTCGGGAGGGCGTAGCCCGACCAGAGCGACGACAAAATCGTCGGCGACGGTCATGCGGCCATCACCATAGCTTGCGTGCCGAAGTAAGCCTCGTCGGGCGTGCGCCCGTCAAGGC